>NZ_JBDGAV010000001.1:0-116663 GCF_040910325.1 Collinsella aerofaciens
CGCCTTTAGACGCGAGCCCGGAGCCCGTGGGTTATACCCTAAGAGCAAACCACCCTTTTTAAGGGTGGTTCTGATTTATTTCGGGACCGTGTTTTCGGTTCAATTCTCGGCCTCTCAAACAAAATCTCGATCTGTAACATCTAGACCCGATTTGGGCGGCTAGGTGTTACAGATTGAGATTTTCTAGCAGGCGGGTTTGGTTTGTCTCGATCTGTAACAGTAAGACCCAGTTTTGCCGCGTAACTGTTACAGATTGAGACAAACCGAAGGGCCGCCCCGCCCACCCCCATCCACCTGCCGCCACCTGATATTCGCCGATTTTCGTTGTGCCGCTGTACCCCCATGCCATATCCTCTAGACAACTACGCGGCATCATCGCCGCCGCGCCTACAAGAGAGGAATATCCATGACCACACCTGCAACTAAGCTGCTCCAGCCCATTACGGTTGGCCCCCTTGAGCTCAAGAACCGCATTATGTTCCCGCCGCTTACCACCGGTTACGAGGAGCGCGACGGTTCCATTGGCGAGCGCAGCCTGGCTTTTTACGAGCGCCTGGCCCGTGGCGGCGTGAGCTACATCGTCATCGGCGACGTCGCTCCCGTTATGACCGCGAGCCCCACGCCCAAGTTGGCGACCGACGCTCAGATCCCTACGTTTAAGGCACTGGCCGACGCCGTCCACAAGCACGGCGCCAAGGTCGCGCTGCAGCTGTTCCACCCCGAGTACGATGTGCCCGGCGTCGGCCGCATGGTCATGGGTTCCATGGCCGCCGCCAAGGCAGCGCAGGAGGCCAAGGCCGCCGGCGACGAGGAGACCTTTGCCGCCAAGATGGTCGAGTCCAACGAGATTCGTAAGCAGGCCTACGCCAAGCTGCACCACGACATGCAGCACTTTGTGAACGAGGCGAGCGTTGAGCAGCTCACCCAGATTAAGGAGGCCATCGCCGCCTCGGCCGCCCGCGCGCAGCAGGCCGGCATCGACGCCATCGAGGTTCACGGCGACCGCCTGGTGGGTTCGCTGTGCTCGGCCATCCTCAACCAGCGCACCGACGAGTACGGCGGCTCGTTCCAGAACCGCGTTCGCTACGCGCTGGAGGTCGTCGCCGCCATTAAGGAGGCCGCGCCGCAGCTGATGGTGGAGTACAAGCTTCCCGTGATCATGGAGAACCCCGACGGCACGCCGCGCGGCAAGGGTGGTCTGCAGCCCGACGAGGCCTGCGAGTTTGCCAAGCTGCTCGAGGGCGCCGGCATCGACATGATCCAGGTCGCGCAGGCAAACCACACCGGCAACATGGGCGACACCATTCCGCCCATGGGCGCCATGCCCTACAACTGGACGCTGCCCGTGGCCGAGCGCGTCAAGGCTCTGGTCTCCGTGCCGGTGGCAACCGTCGGCCGCGTGGTTTCGGTCGAGGCCGGCGAGAAGATTCTGGAAGACGGTTCGGCCGATATCATCGCGTACGGCCGCTCGCTCATGTGCGACCCCGACATTGCGCTGAAGGCCGCCACGGGTGAGCCCATTCGCGAGTGCCTCAATTGCAACAAGGGCTGCGTCGACGCGATTCAAAACCGCAAGTACATCTCGTGCGTGCTCAATGCCGAGAACGGCGACGAGGCGACCATCGCCATCAAGCCGGGCGAGGGCGACAAGAAGATCGCCGTGGTGGGCGGCGGTATTGCCGGCCTGGAGGCCGCGCGCGTGGCAGCCAAGCGCGGCTACAACGTGACCGTCTACGAGGCGAGCGATCATCTGGGCGGCCAGATTGTGCTGGCGGCCGCGCCCCCGCGCAAGGACGAGATCATGCGCTCGGTCGAGTATTACGAGAAGATTCTGCCTGGCCTGGGCGTGAAGGTTGAGCTCAACCACGTCGCTAGCCCCGCGGACCTCAACGCCGCCGACGCCGCGATTGTGGCCGTGGGCGCGCACGACGTGGTCATCCCCGTTCCGGGTGCCGACTCGGACAAGGTCGTCTCGAGCTGGGACGTGCTGGCCGGCAAGGTGGAGCTCAGCGGCCGCGTCGCCGTCATTGGCGGTGGCCTGGTGGGCACCGAGACTGCCGAGTATCTGCTGCAGCACGGCTGCGAGGTGGCGATCGTGGAGATGCTCGACAAGATTGCCGCGGGCGAGTCTGAGACCATTCTGCCGCTGATTATGAGCGACTTTGCCGAGCACAACGTGGAGCAGCACGTGAAGACCCGCCTGACCGCCATTACTGACGAGGGCGTGGAGGCCGTTCGCACCGCCGAGGACGGCGCCGAGGAGCCGGTGAAGATCGCCTGCGATTACGTGGTGATGGCCGTGGGCTCCAAGGCCAACGCGTTTGACCTGGATGGCGTGACGGTGCCCGTGACCTGCGTGGGCGACTGCTCGGGCGAGCGCACCGCCGACATTGCGAGCGCCATTCGCACGGCGTATCACGCGGCCAACGAGCTGTAGTTGGACATCGCGGCCAGGCGGGGCGGTAGCACGGATCCGTCTCGCCCGGCTGTGTCCCGTCGGGTGTCAACCGGTGCGGGGCCTGCAAGCGCAGCAGGTCCCGCCCTTTTTGTTTTGCTCCAGTGGATGGCAATGCGCGGTAATCATGAGGAGTGAGGACGTCTACTGCATTGCAGATCACTCAAAATTATTGTGGGAGGGGTTAATAACTATATCCTCTATACCAAAGGACATAAAGAGATGTCAATTTTGTTGACAAGCGAATGACGATTAGCTGCGAGTCAGCTACCAGCGTAAATAATCGATAAAGAAATGTCGTAATTTGGTGCCAAATGCCCAGATAACGCCGCGTCTATTTTAATTAACTGCTTTGAGCAAACAGTAAAATGCTACTATCTAACTTGCACGTAAGAAAGCAGATTAACGGTTAAGGCTAAGAAGTGGCAGGTATGTCGGAAGCAACTAGGACTCGCACGCATGCGCCCGAGGTTAGGCAGCGCGCCGTCGAGATCCTCCAAGAGGGGGTCGGCCATCGCGCCCTCGCCGCGGAGCTTGGCATTCCCCAGGCCACAGCTCGTCAGTGGGCCCGCGCGTATGCTGTGGGCGGTGCCGACGCCGTTCTCAACGCCGGTTCGCATCATCACACCTATTCGTACGAAGTTAAGCTCGCCGTGGTCAAGGACCGCTTGGAAAACGGCTTAACGGTTCGCGAGGCCATGATCAAGCACAAGATTCCCAGCGAGTCTTCGGTCAAGGCTTGGTGCCGTCAGTACCGCGAGAGCGGTGAGTCCGCACTGGTCGATAAGCCGCGCGGTCGCAAGCCGCGCGTTAAAAAGGCGAAATAGCAAACGGGATGGTGCGCCCACAGGGGCGCATTTTTCTTGCCGCGCCAACTTTTTGGACCGGTGCGAGCCTATCGGGACATTCTCCAACGTGGCCAATAAACCGCGCAGCGGCCCGCGCGCCTGTCGCCGCGGTAAGGAAACGTTGCCCCTCTACTCCAATGAGGACAGACTCCTTACCCCGTACGCCTAAAACTCCCCAGTTGACCGAAAACCCGCCGCCGCTACTCCTCAACTGAGCTATAACGTTAAACAATTGCAGCGTTTTTGCATGGGGGAGTGATGGTATGACGCTACTGTATTTCCTTACCCTGTTTCCGCTGGTACCGGCGCTGGGCATGCTGCTCGCGCGCGGTGACCGCGCCCGCGATGCGGTAGGGCTTGTAGGCTCCGGCATTATTATGGCGGTGACAGTTGTAGTCGCCGTCATGTTTTTTGGCACGGGTCCGCAGAGCTTTGAGGTCGCCCCCGGCACCTCGCATGTGCTCTCGATCATCAGCTCCGTCATCGACGTAATTCTGTGCGCCGTCATCCTGTACAACGCGCGTAAATATAAGAGCACGCTCACCACGGCGCTCGGCGTGGTGCAGCTGGTGGGCTCGCTCGCCTTTGCAGCTATGACGCTGCCCACGACCGAAGCCGTCACGGCAACGCCGCTCTACCTAGACTACATGAGCGTGATCATGGTCCTCGCCGTCGGCATTGTCGGCAGCCTAATCTGCGTGTATGCCTTGGGCTACATGAAGGACTTCCAAGCGCACGATGAGCACGAGGCTGCGCTGCGCGGGCAGACCGCGCCCGACCGTCGCCCGCAGTTCCTGGCGCTTATGTTCCTGTTCCTCTCAGCCATGTTCGTCATCGTGACGAGCGACAACCTCGAGTGGCTGTTCTGCGGCTGGGAAATCACCACCGTGTGCTCGTTCCTTATGATTGGCTACACGCGCACGCCCGAGGCCATCAAGAACGCCTTTACCCAGATCATCCTCAACATGCTGGGCGGTATCGCGTTTTTGGCCGGACTCATGTACCTGCACGTTAACGGCATGCCGCTGACCATCTCGGGCATGATCGAGCTTTCCGGCGCCGGTACCGCGCAGTCCGCGCTGCTGGTGATGCCGGTCGTTCTGCTGTCGCTCGCCGCCCTTACCAAGGCCGCGCAGATGCCGTTCCATACCTGGCTGCTCGGTGCTATGGTTGCACCCACTCCCACGAGCGCCCTGCTGCACTCGTCAACCATGGTCAAAGCCGGCGTGTTCCTGATGGTCAAGCTGAGCCCGCTCTATGCCATCTATCCCGTGACCGGCTTTATGGTCACGAGTGTGGGTGCCATCACGTTTTTGCTCGCTGCCCTCATGGCCATCTCGCAGAGCAACGCCAAACGAGTGCTCGCGTACTCCACCATTTCCAACCTGGGCCTCATCAGTGCCTGCTTGGGTGTCGGCGCACCCGAGGCCGTGTGGGCGGCCATCTTCCTGATCCTGTTCCACACAGTGGCAAAGTCGCTGCTGTTCCTGTGCGTGGGCACGGCCGAGCATCATATCGGCAGCCGCAACATCGAGGACATGGACGGTATGTTCAGCCGCATGCCGCACCTGACGCGTCTGATGATGCTGGGCATCATGGGCATGTTTGTGGCGCCGTTTGGCATGCTCGTGTCCAAGTGGGGCGCCCTGGTGGCGTTTGCGCAGACCGGCAACGTGCTCATGATCATGGTGCTGGCCTTTGGCTCGGCCGCGACGTTTTACTTCTGGGGCAAGTGGCTTGCCAAGCTTTCGGGCGTCGACCCCACGGCTCAAAACGTTGAGGTCAATGTCCATAAGACCGAATGGATGGCGCTCAACACCATCGCCGCGCTGCTGATTCTGTGCTGCGTGGCGTTCCCGGTTATCTCGAGCGGCCTGGTGTCGCCTTACTTGGCCATGGTGTTTGGCCGCGTGCCGTACGTTATCGGCAAGGACGCCATGTATCTAATGGTCGTTATCGTGGCGTTTATCGCCGTGGTGCTGCTGACTTCATTCCGCGTGAGCAACAAACCGCACGTAAACGTATATCTTTCGGGTGTGGGAACCGACAATTACCGCCATTTCCGCGGCTCGATGGGACGCGAGGTGAAGGCCGAAAAGCGCAATTGGTACTCGGAGGACGCCCTTGGCGAGAAGCGTATTGGCCCCGCGGGTAGCGTCGTGTGCTGCAGCATTATCTTGTTTGCGCTGCTGTGTTGCGCGTGGATTGGGCCCGAGAGACTTGCCATGAGCGCGCCCTCGGTGCTGCGCGGCAAGTATTTCGAAGGCTCGGGCGTCGTGGGCATATTTATTGGTACCGTGGCGTTTGCCTTGCTGGCGCCGCTTGTGGGCGGCCTGATTGACGGTCTTGACCGTAAGCTTTCGGCTCGCATGCAGGGCCGCGTGGGCCCGCGCTTGCTGCAGCCCTTCTACGACGTTGCCAAGCTGCTGCGCAAGGCCCCCGCCAGCGTAAACACCATGGACGATACCTACATGGCGTGTGCGCTCATCTTTACCGTGGTGGGCGGCGGCATCTTTGTGTCGGGCTCCAACACGCTGCTGTGCGCCTTTATGGTGACGCTCGCCGCGATCTTTGTGGTGCTGGCGTCCGCCTCGACGCAAAGCCCGTTTGCCCAGGTCGGCGCCGATCGTGAGTTGCTGCAGGTTATGAGCTACGAGCCCGCCGTTCTGCTGATGAGCGTGGGCTTGTACCTTGCCACCGATAGCTTCGATTCCATCGCCGTGACGGGGCAGTCGGCCCCCATCATCGTGTACAGCGCGCCCATTTTCCTCGCGCTGCTCGCGGTGCTCACCATCAAGCTGCGCAAGTCGCCGTTTGACCTTTCGTACTCACATCACGCGCATCAGGAGATCGTCCAGGGCGTCGCCACCGAGATGAGCGGCGGCACGCTGGCCAAGATGACCCTTATGCACTGGTGCGAGACCGTGCTGTTTTTGATGTGGGTGGGCATGTTCTTTGTTTGGGACAACCCGGTGAGCTGGGTCGTAGCCCTGGTCGTGATGGCTGCGACGTATTTTGTCGAGGTGCTGATCGACAACACCTTTGCCCGCAGCACCTGGCGCAGCTGCTTTAAGCTCGGATGGGGCGTGGCGCTGGTGTTTGGCCTGCTCAACCTTATGCCCATCCTCGTCGACGTATTTATTTAGGAGGCGGCATCCATGGATCATAAAATGTCGCGCTCGCCGTGGGTTATTCATTACGACGGCTCGAGCTGCAACGGATGCGATATCGAGGTGCTGGCCTCGCTCACGCCGCTGTTCGATGCGGAGCGCTTTGGCGTGGTCAACACCGGCAACCCCAAGCATGCGGATATCTTTTTGGTGACGGGGTCGGTCAATGCCCAGAACCTGCCCGTCGTGCGCCAGATCTACAACCAGATGCTCGAGCCCAAGTGCGTGGTGGCCTGCGGTATCTGCGCGTGTTCGGGCGGCGTGTTCCGCGATGCCTACAACGTGATCGGCGGCGTGGACCGCGCGATTCCCGTGGACGTGTACGCGCCCGGGTGCGCCATTCGCCCCGAGACGGTGATCGATGCCATCGTGGAGGCGTGCGGCATCCTGGACCAGAAGGAGGCCGTGATGCGCGCCGGCGGCGATCCGCTCACCGTGGGCGGCGCCGCTACCTGGGACGGTGGCGTTGAGCTGGGCGAGGACGGGTTTGTGGCTGGGGCTGGGGCCGGCGACGCGCCTGCCGGGACGCCCGCCGCGTCCGTCGCTGACGACGCACCTGTTGAGACGCCCACCGCGTCCGTCGCTGCAAAGGAGGCCGAGTAATGCAAAAGGCTATCTATACAACCGTCGGGATCGATGAGCTCCTGTCGCATGTCCAGGCGCTCAAGGGCGTCGGCGCGCGCTTTGTGCAAATGCACGCCGAGCGCAACGTCGACGACGGCTCGTATCGCCTGCTCTATACGTTTATCAACGTTCGTGCTGCTCAGGAGCATATTGCGCAGGACGGCAGCTATGCGATCGAGAACCTGGTGGTTGAGGGCATCGACCAGTACCAGGAGATTCCGTCCATCAGCTCGTATTATCCGGCGGTGTTCCCGTTTGAGAACGAGGCGCACGACCTATTTGGTCTTGCCATTACCGACATGCAGATCGACTTTAAGGGCTTTTTCTACCAGGTCTCGACTGCCGAGCCCATGAGCGTTATCACGCCCGAGGTTAAGGTCGCGCGCGAGAAGGCCATGAAGGTCCGTGCCGCCGCCGAGGCCAAGGCGCGCAAGGCTGCGGCCGAAAAGGCCGCCGCTGCCGCGGCCGCTGCGGGGGAGGCTGCCACGGGCGCTGGCGATGCTGCGGGGGAGGCTGCCGCTCAGCCCGATGCGGCTGCCGGCTCCGATGCTCAGCACGATGAAGCTGCTGCGAAGGCTGCGCTCAAGGCCGCCGAGATGGAGGCAAAGCTCGCCGCCATGGATCCCGAGAAAGCGGCCAAGGTCCGCGCGGCGCTTGCCGCCAAGGCCGCCCGCGACAAGCAGAAAAAGGAGGCGTAAGGTCCATGGCACATCGCTCCGTTATTCCGTTTGGCCCGCAGCACCCGGTGCTGCCCGAGCCGCTTCATCTGGACCTGGTGATCGATGACGACCGCGTCATCGAGGCAATTCCGCAGATCGGCTTTGTGCACCGCGGACTCGAGAAGCTCACCGAAAAGCGCGACATGCACCAGTTTGGCTACATCGCCGAGCGCATCTGCGGCATCTGCGCCGTGGGCCATAGCTATGGCTATGCCAACGCCTGCGAGCGCATGCTCGACATCGAGGTGCCCGGCCGCGTGCAGTATATCCGCACCATTTTGCACGAGCTTTCGCGCATTCACTCGCACCTGCTGTGGCTGGGCTTGCTCGCCGATGCCTTTGGCTTCGAGGCGCTGTTCTATCGTTCGTGGACCCTGCGCGAGCAGATCCTCAAGATCTTCGAGAGTACCTGCGGCGGCCGCGTGATTCTGTCGATTAACGAGATCGGCGGCCTTAAGCACGACATTGAGGACTCCGAGCTGGCAGGCATTGTCCAGACGCTCGATGCCATGCGTCCCGACTACGAGGCCCTGGTGCATACGTTTTTGGACGACAATAGCTGCGGCGAGCGCCTGCATGGCGTGGGCGTGATCAGCAAGAAGGACGCGCTGGACCTTTCGATGGTCGGCCCGTTCGGTCGTGCCTCGGGCGTGGACTATGACGTGCGCATGTTCGGTGACGGTGCCTATGCGGACCTGTCTGCGTTTGAGCCCATCGTTGCTAGCGATGGCGACTGCTATGCCCGCTGCCAGGTGCGTTGTGCCGAGGTCACGCAGGCCATGGACATCATCAAGGAGCTTGTCGGCAAGATCCCGCACGACGGTATCGGCGGGCGTACCAAGCTTACGCCGGCCGACGGCGCGCGCGGCGAGGTTGTGATTGAGCAGCCGCGCGGCGAGGCGTACTACTATGTGCGCGGCAACGGCACCAAGAACCTGGACCGCTTCCGCGTGCGCACGCCGACGTCGCAGAACCTGGCGGGTCTGACGCATGCGCTGCAGGGCGTGCTTCTTGCCAACGTGCCCATGATTATCCTGACCATCGACCCCTGCATTAGCTGCACGGAAAGGTAGGCGCGGCATGAGTTTGCTGACATTTGCCAAGACGGCCTTGGGCTCTATGGTCAAGCAGCCGGTAACGGTGTGCTATCCGCAGGAGAAGCTCGCGGCGCCCGAGCGCCTGCGCGGGCATATCGTCAATGACATGGACGTCTGCATTTGCTGCGGCATGTGCGCGCGTCGTTGCCCGGCGGGCGCGCTTGCGGTCGATCGCAAAGGCGGAACGTGGTCGATCGACCCGTATGCCTGCGTGGTGTGCGGCGAGTGCATCGAAAGCTGCCCCAAGCACTGCCTGACTATGGATACCGCCCGCACTCCAGTCGCGGCGAACAAGGCTCCCACGGTAGAAACTAAGCCGGAGTAGCGCTGGAATTGAGCTGGAATAGGGGCCGGCGGGGCAAAAATGCCCCATCGGCCCCGCGCGTGAACGCGCGGCTAAGCCTCCGCGAACAAAACTATGCCGGAATACGGGGCTGGATTGCGAACCTCCGACCATACAGAAAATTGCAAAAACAAAACCGCAGGTAGATAACCTGCCGTTTTTCAAAAAATGGAGGTATGGATGAGGGTCCCGACTTTAGCCCCGTAATCCGACACAGTTTTGAAATGACACCATATCAGTACCAGCCCCTGATCCCTTGGGGACGGAGGAAAACGGATCATTTTGGCCTCGCGAGGGCCATCGCGTGACCCGTTTGCCACGAAATGGGCCCATCTACTACGTTTAAGCCGCTACCCTCAACCATGGCAAGTAATGCGAAATAAAAACCGCAGGTAGAACGCCTGCGGTTTTTCATGAAAAGCGGGTATGGTCGGGGGTATCGAGTCAAACGTAGTAGATGGGCCGATTTCGTGGCGGGCGCCGTCAGCCGATCTCCGCGGGCGGAAGAAAACGGATCATTTTGGTCCCGTGAGGCTTGCGGAGGCACTCGTGCAGGGCCGCCCGAACAAAACTATGTCGGTTTACTACGATGAATTCGACATTTCCGACCATGACTGCATTTTTCTAAATATTGCAGGCGTTCTACCTGCGGTTTTGCAAGCACGCAATTTGCTGTGGTCGAAGGTGGGCGATTCATCGTAGTAATCCGGCATAGTTTTGAAATGGTATTAAATCGGTTACAGCCATTTTGCTATGCCGGGGCGGTCGGTCGTTGGGCAATTACCCTCGCAGGTAGGCGATGGCAATCTGCGTGCGGTTGCGCAGGCCCATCTTTGCCAGGATCGAGCTGATGTGGTTGCGCACGGTGCCTTCGCCCATGTATGCCGTGGCGGCGATCTCCTTGTTGTCGAGGCCGCGGGCGATGAGCTCGGCGACTTCGAACTCGCGGTCGGTCAGGCCGGCAAAAGCCGCGGGCCGTCGGGGCATGCTCGCCGCGATGCCCACCCCATCAAAATCGATATCCTCGATCGCCTTGCCCTCGAGCACGCGTTTGCCATCCATGACCTGCGTCAATGCTGGCGGAATGGCGGCGATATCGGTCTTGATCAGGTAGCCGCGGGCACCCAGTTTGAGCGCCGACACAATGTACTCGTCATCCGAGAACGTCGTCAGAAACACCACGCGTGCTGCAGGATCACGCTCAAGGATCTCGCGTGCCGCCGAAAGTCCGTCGCGCCCCGGCATCTGAATGTCGAGCAGCGCGATATCGGGCGCGTGCTCAGCGTAGAGCGCGACCGCGTCGTCGCCATTGGCGCCGGTGCCCACTACCTCGATTTGCGGCTGGGCGCCCAGGATGATCTTGAGCGAATCGACCACCAAGCGGTCGTCGTCGACAACGATGAGCCTCATCGGTCCTCATCTCCTTGCTGTTTGGGAACGGTGGCAAACACGCGCCAGCCGCCGGCGCCGGTGCGCGGGCCGGCGGTGAAGGTGCCGCCAAGCGCCTCGATGCGCTCGCGCATGGAGGCGAGCCCCATGCCCTCCGCGGCGCCGCGGCCGCTTGCTTGAACCCCGCCCGTGCCGTCGTCGGCAATGATGAGCTGGTAAAACGACGGATGCTCCATACATCGTACAGTGACAGCATGGGCGCAAGCGTGGCGCATGGTGTTGGAGAGCGCCTCGCGCAGGACCGCCGCAAAGCAGTTGGCGACGTTTGCGGGTGCATGCTCGGCCATAACTTCAAGCTCAATCTGCGGACCGCCGTCCGAGCGCGCGCCTTCGACAATGCGTTCGAGCTGTACGGAAAGGTCGATGGCGTTGTCGTTGAGCGCGTGGACGCTGGTGCGCACAAGCTGGAGCGCCTCGTCAACCGTGCGTTTGACGTCGGCGAAATCGGCGGCAACCCTGGGCTCGTCGGCGTGCACGACGCGCAGGGCCTCGGTCTGCAGCGAGGCGCGCGTGAGCTGGTGGCCGACGTTATCGTGGATCTCGCGCGCGATACGGGCGCGTTCGGCGAGTGTCGCGAGCTCGACTTCGTAGTCCTGACGATCGGCAAGGTCGCGGTTGCGCGCTTCGAGCGCGAGAGCTCGTTCCTGCAGCTCGTCGCGGATGCGGCGCATGCGCTGCTGCTCGCGCTCCAACTGGGCGGTACGTAGCGATAGCAAGGTGGCGGCAACTGAAAGGATGGCGGTCAGTAGAAACGTTCGGGCGGTGAGCGCGTCGGCGCGTAGGTCCGCAATGAGCGCAAAAGCAAAGACGGAGCCAATGCTCAGTGCGATCCAGGCACGCTCACGGTGCACGCGTCGTGCGATGTCATAGAGGGCGAGAGGCGCAAACGGCACAAACGGCGGCACGAAGACGGCCGCGATGATGTAAGCGCAGCTCGCGGCCTCGCTTGTGCGGCGCGTGCGTTCCTTCTGCGCGAGCTCGGCCAGCGAGGTGGCAATAACACCAAGGCAAAACGCCGCGACCAGGCGAGCGTCCACAGCAAGGCCCGTGGCGGCTGCGATGCAGCAAGCCAGCACGATCGATTTGTCGAAAAGCCTGTTCATACGGGTATTGTACGCGAAGCCGCGCGTGGTGGAGGGACCGCCTGCGCAACCGTGACATTCCTCCCACGCGGCAAAGCGGGGACGTCGGCAGGCCGCACGGCCAAGCTCCGCACTCGTGACAAAGCTCACTGGTGCGCGCCGCTTGCTCCTGCGATGATGCAATCGTACCGGGCCGCAATCAACAGAAGGGCCGCCTCATGACAGACATCGTCCACGTCGAAAACCTCGTCAAGCGCTACGACGACCTTATCGCGCTCGACCACTTTAGCCTGAGCATCGCCCCCGGCGAGATCTTTGGCCTGCTGGGCCCCAACGGCTCGGGCAAGACCACGTCCATCAACTGCATTCTGCAGCTGCTCGCCTACGACAAAGGCACCATCGAGCTGTTCGGCGAGCCCATGACGCCCGCCCGCTACGACCTCAAGCGCCGCATCGGTGTGGTGCCGCAGCAGGTGGCGGTGTTTGACGAGCTTACGGTGCGCGAGAACATCGACTATTTCTGCAGCCTTTACGTCAACGACCGCAAGCGCCGCCGCGCGCTGGTGGACGAGGCGATCGACTTTGTCGGGCTGGGCGACTTTACCAAGTTTCGCCCCGGCAAGCTCTCGGGCGGCCTGGCGCGTCGCCTCAACATCGCCTGCGGTATCGCGCACAAGCCCGAGCTCATCTTCTTTGACGAGCCCACGGTGGCGGTCGACCCGCAGAGCCGCAACGCCATCCTGGAGGGCATCTGCCGCCTGCGCGACGAGGGCGCCACGGTGGTGTATACCAGCCATTACATGGAGGAAGTCGAGCAGATTTGCAGCCGCATCATGATCATGGACGGCGGACGTGTGCTGGCGCAGGGCACCAATGACGAGCTCAAACGCATGATTCAAATGGGCGAGCGCGTGACAGTCGAGGTCAGCGCCGTAGAGACCGCCACGGTCGAGCGGCTGCGCGCCCTCGAGCACGTGCTTTCGGTTGAGTTGTCCGGCGGCGAGCTCGTCTGCACCTGCGAAGCGAGCCCGCACAATTTGGTCGACATCCTCGACACGCTGCGCGCCGCCGATGTGGCGCTCGGCCGCGTGTGGAGCGAGCCGCCGACCCTCAACGACGTGTTCCTCGAGATCACCGGCCGCGAGCTGCGCGACTAGGGGGCAGCCATGTTCAACACCATTATCATCACGGTCAAAACGCTGCTGCGCCGGCCGAGCACGTGGGTCTGGGGCGCCCTCTTTCCCATCGCGCTTTCCACGATGTTCATGTTTATGTTTGCGAACCTGAGCTCCGACGGCACGGTCGACCCGGTGCCGGTTGCCGTCGTGGCGGACAAGGTCTGGGACGCTTCGACCTTTAAGGATGTGGCGACGTCGCTTGCCAAGGAAGGCGACGACCAGCTGCTCGAGATCCACGAGCTCGACGACGCAGCCGATGCGAACCGTGCGCTCAAGGCCGGTGAGGTCGCGGGTATCTATACGGTCGACGCTGCGGGCACGCCCAAGCTCACGCTGCTATCGAGCTACGACAGCTCGCGCGCATCATCGGTGCTCACCGATCGCAGCATCCTGGAGACGGTGGCAAGCTCGTATACACAAAATGCCGAGCTCATGTCCCAGATTGCCCAGGACAACCCGGCGGCGCTCGCCGACCCCGAGGCGGTTGCGCGCGCCCTGTCGCTCGAGGGCGGCACCCGCCGCGTAAGCCTGACACGCACCACACCCGACGGCACGGTCATCTACTATTACGCGCTCTTTGGCCTGGTCGCGATGATGTCTGCCGAGTTTGCCGCCTTGAGCGTCATCGACCTGCAGCCCAATCTGTCGGGTCTTGGCGCGCGTCGCTGCGTGGGCGGTCTTTCCAAAACGGCGTCGCTGGCCGGTATCTTTGTGGGCTCGTGGCTGGTCTCCTTTGCCTCGATGGCGATCGCGATCGGCTACGTGCGTCTGGTCGTGGGCGTCGACTTTGGCGGGCGCGAGGGGCTGTGTTTGGTGGGCGGCGCCGCTTCCGCGCTTGCCGCCACGGGCTTGGGACTCTTTGTGGGCACGCTTCCCGTTAAGGGCGGCAAGGCGTCCAAGTCTGGCATCCTCACGGGCTTTGCCACTACGTGCGCCCTGTTCGCCGGCCTCTACGGCGAGCCAGCGATGGCGCTTGCCGACGACGTCGCCCGCGCCTGCCCGGCCGAGTGCTGGCTCAACCCCGTCAAGCTTATCTGCGACATGTTCAACCGCCTGAATTTCTTTGAAGACTTGGGGCCTTTTGCCGTTCGCGCGGGCGCGCTGGTCCTCATGACGCTGGTGTTTGTTGCCGCCGCCACGCTGATTTTTGGAAGGAGCCGCTATGAGCACCTTTAAGACCGCGCTTCGCATGGCGCTGGCGCACCCGTTCTACCTGCTCATCTATACGGTGTTCATTTCGCTGATGGGCGTATTCATCGCGGCATCTGTGAGCTGGAACTCGTCGCAGCTCACCGAGTACAAGCCCTACGACGCCAACGTGATCGTGGTCGACCGCGATGGCAGTGATCTTTCACTTGCGCTCACCAAGCACCTAGGTTCGCGGTTTGACCTGGTCACGGGCGTCGGCGATGACACGTACGACCTTGCGGACGCGCTCTCCAAGAGCAACAGCGCCAAGGGCAGCGCCGACTGCGTGTTCTTTATCCCGGAGGGGTTCGAGGACGACCTGGTCGCGGCTGCCCGCGCGGGGGAGTCCCTGCCCAAGCTCGATGTGACCTACGGTGCCGGCACCATGGCGGCGGCGCTTTCGTCTGCCGAGGCTTCGCGCTGGATCTCGCTCGCGGGCGCTGCAGCCGCACTTGAGCCCACTGCCTCCAACGGCGACGTTGCCAAGGCCGCCGAACATGCCGCTGCAAAGCGCGCGGAGGTCCAGATCGAGCGGGTCAAGGTCGACTCGGCTGCTGCCGCCACGCTCGAGTCGTACTTCAACTTTGGCGCGTACGCGATTATCTCGTCGGTCATCGTATCGGTGGGGTTGGTGTTCTCGGGCATGAACGAGCCCGAGCGCGTGCGTCGTATGGATGCCGGCCCAATCTCCGAGCGCCAACGTTCGCTTGCCGTGTTTGCCGCCGCCGCCGTGCTCACCGTCTGCATCTGGTTTGTGTCGAGCATGATGGGCGTCGTGGGCTTTGCCGGCGCGGTCGCCGAGGTCGGCGTGGGCCGTGTGTGCCTGGCACTGGCGGCGACGTTTGCCCTGGCGTGCACGCCGCTGGCCGTTGGCTTTGCCCTTTCGGGCCTGGGTGCGCGCGAGGAGCTGCTCAATGGCGTGGGCAACCTGCTCGGCATGCTCATGACGTTTTTGGGCGGCGCTTGGATGCCGCTGTCGCTGATGGGCCCGGCCGTGCAGACCGTGGCGCACTTTGTGCCGACATATTGGGTGAACGACGCGATCGGCAAGGCGCTCGCGTCGGACCTGACGTCTGCCATGTTGGGCGACATCGCCTGCGACCTGGGCGTCACCGTGCTCTTTGCCGTGGCCATCGCCGCCGCAGGCCTGGCCCTCTCACGCACCAAATCCCGCGCCTAGTCACCTAGTCATCGGGTACTCATTGGGGACAGACTTAAACGACCAAGAGTGGTCATTGGGGACAGACTTAAACGACTAGTCATTGGGGACAGTCTTTGCCGATCGGCTGTTTTGCCGGCTGGGTTGGCAAAGACTGTCCCCAACTGCCGGTAGGAAAGGAACGTCCCCAACTGCCGGGTGGCGAAAGAGTGTCCCTAACAGCTAGTCATTTAAGAACGTCCCCAATGACTAGTCTGAAATAAAATCCAGGCCTCGCTCCAAAATAGTTCGCCATGGTTTACTATTACGCTCATAAAGTAGTACGAGGCTAACAACGGGGGATACCATGGCAACGCAGGAAGCCTATGTCCAGGTTAAGGATCTCAAAAAGCACTACGGCGACGGTGATGCGCGCCTGACGGTGCTCGACGGCATCGACACGTCCATCAATCGCGGCGAGATCTGCGTCATGCTGGGGCCCTCGGGCTCGGGCAAGTCCACGTTTCTTAACCTGATCGGTGGCCTGGAGGATGCCGACGCCGGCTCCATCATGGTGGACGGCTGCGACCTCACGGTGCTCAAGCCCGCCGACCTGGGTGAGTACCGCCGCCGCGAGCTGGGCTTTGTCTTTCAGTTCTACAACCTGGTGCCCGACCTCACCATCAAGGAAAACATCGAGGTCACGGCGCACCTGTCCAAAAACCCGCTCAATGTCGACGACCTGCTGCGTTCGCTGGGCCTCTACGAGCACCGCAACAAGTTCCCGCGTCAGGTTTCGGGCGGCCAACAGCAGCGCTGCGCCATCGGCCGTGCGCTCGTCAAGAACCCGGGTCTGTTGCTGTGCGACGAGCCCACGGGCGCGCTCGACTACAAGACGTCCAAGGAAATCCTGCAGCTCATGGAGGATGTCAATCACGAGTACGGCTGCACCATCATCATCGTCACGCACAACGCCGCCATCGCCCGCATGGCCAACCGCGTGCTGCGCCTGCGCGACGGACGCATCGTCGAGGATGAGCTCAACGAGTCGCCCGTCGCGGCCGCCGAGCTCGATTGGTAGGCGGCGCCATGACACCTCTCGCAAAACGTCTCCCGCGCGAGCTGCGCCGCAATATCGGCAAGTACCTGGGCATCTTTCTTCTTATGTGCGGAAGCATCGCCCTCACCTCGGGCTTTTTGCTCGCGGCCCACTCCATCGGTTGCCTTATCGACGACATGCGCGATGCGTACACGATCGAGGACGGCCGCGTGACCACCTCCTTCGAGGCCACCAAAGACCAGCTCAAGGCTGCCGAGGACGCGGCCGGCGATGTCGGCGGCGTCACGCTCTACAAGAATTTCTCCATCGACGCCATCATCAAAAAGACCGCCGGCGACGACGGCACCAAGCGCACGCTGCGCACCTATGCGCACCGCACCAAGGTCGATATCGCGTCCTACTGTGAGGGCAGGGAACCCAAGGCGGACGATGAGGTGGCAATCGACCGTGTCTTCGCCACCAACAACGACCTCGCCGTGGGCGATAAGGTCGAGCTTGAGGGCCGCACCTACACCATCTGCGGCATCATGACCCAGCCCGATAGCCAGGCGCTGTTCCTCAACAATTCGGACTTTACGGTGAACACCATCACCTATGGTGTTGCCGAGGTCACCGACGCCGGCTTTGCCGCGCTCGAGGATGCCGGCGGCGCGCCTGACTACACCTACTCCTTCACCTTTGCCGATCGCGATCTCTCCACTGCAGACCGCATCGATGCCGAGCAGGATATGGTCGAGGCGCTGACCGATGCCGATGCGTGCGTCGACGACCTGATCGATGCCGATTCCAACCAGGGCATTGGCTACGCGCGCGACGACGTAGACGGCGACTCCATGATGTGGATGACGCTGCTCGACATCATCATCGTGATCATGGCGTTCGTCTTTGTGGTCCTTACCGACGCCACCATCGAGGAGGAGAGCGCCATCATCGGCACGCTGCTTGCCAGCGGCTATCGTCGACGCGAGATCGTGCTGCACTACCTTGCGCTTCCCGCCATCGCGGGCGTGGTCGCGGCGCTTTTGGGCACTGCGCTCGGCGTCGTGTTCTTTACCGAGCCCATGCGCAGCCTCTATTACGACTCGTACAGCCTGCCGCCCTTCCAGGTGTACTGGAGCTGGGAGATCTTTGTGAAGTGCGCCGTGGTTCCCGCCGCCGCGCTCATTCTCATCACGCTGGTGGGCCTGCTTCGCAAAATGGGCAAGACGCCGTTGCAGTTTCTTCGCCACGAGGCGAGCGGCAAGTCTGGCACCAAGCGCGGCCTGCGGCTGCCGGAGCGAATGGGCTTTGTCTCGCGCTTCCGCCTGCGTATCTTCCTGCGCAACCTGGGCAACTTCGCCACGCTCTTCGTGGGCATTGCGTTTGCCTCGCTGCTGCTGCTCTTTGGCCTGGCGATTCTGCCCACGATGACGCACTACGCCGACAACCTCGAGACAAGCCTGGTCGCCGAGCACCAGTACACGCTCAAGGCTCCGCTGGAGCTCGAGGGCACCGCCGAGGAGCGCGAACAGTGGTCGGCACTCGAGCGCTTGCAGTCGGTTGACGGCGCACTGCTTTCTGCCGCCCAAGATGCCGATGACGAGCTTGACGACGCGGCCGATGCGGCGCAGGCGGCAGCCGATGCCGCGACCGCATCTCCGTCTGCCGAGAGCCTGGCCGCAGCGCAGGACGCGCTCGCCAAGGTCCAGGACAAGAAGGATGCGCTTTATGCGCGCCTCGATGACCTTGCCGATGCTCTCGGCTGCGACCGCGATGAGGCTATCGACCTGATCGGCAAGGCCTCTAAGATTGACACCGACAACGACGATATCCACCCGGTCAATACGACCGATAACGGCGCGGGCGCAATCGCACAGGCTGAGAAATACGCCGTCTACCAGCTGCAATACGACCGCGGTGGCGGAAATGGCGAGGAGACGATTTCCATCTACGGCATCTCGCCCGATTCGCGCTACTGGAAAGGGCTGGACGTCGGCAACGGACGCGTTGTCTTTGGCGGTGGCTTGCTCGACAAGTTTGGCTGGAGCGAGGGCCAGAAGGTCACGCTCAGCGACAAGTACGAGGGTGAGTATTATTCCCTTGAGTACGCGGGCAAGGACTGTGCCTGGGGCTCCAAGTCGGACATGAATATCTATATGAGTATCGACGACTTTAATGAGCTGTTCGACAACGACGCCACCTACTTTAACGGCTATGCGAGCAACAAGAAGCTCGACCTCGATGCTCGTTACTTTGCCGGCGACACCACGCCCGACGACATGCGCGCCGTGGGCGACCAGTTCATCGGCATGATGAGCAAAATGATCGGCATGATGGTTGGGCTTGCGGTGTTCATCTTCTTGCTGTTTATGTACCTGCTGACCAAGGCTGTGATCGACCACAGCGCCCGTTCGATCAGCTACATGAAAGTCTTTGGCTATCGCGATAGCGAGATTTCGCATCTGTACATCCGCTCGATCACATTGTGCGTGGCAGCGTCACTCGTGCTGAGCCTGCCGGTCATTATTGGCTCGCTCACGGCCATCTTCCGCTCGATGTTGCTCGCCTACAACGGCAATATCGAGATCTACGTGCCCGCTTGGTCCATGGCGGCGTGCGCAGGAATCGGCTTTGCGACCTACCTGGTCGTGGCACTGCTGCACACGCGCTCCATCAAGCGCGTCAGCTTGGCCGAAGCCCTCAAAGTGCAGGAGTAGCCATCGGGGACAGTCCTTGCCATTCGTCGGCTCGCCGGCCGGCTGGCAAGGACTGTCCCTAACTGCCGGGCGGCGAAAGAGTGTCCCTTGCGACTGGTCATTTAAGAACGTCCCCAATGACTAGGTTCCGTACTTGACTTTAACTCTGCTTTAACTGGTACCATCCTCTATGTCTGTAACGCCATATAGACCGAGGGGATAGATCTATGACCGCAACTGCACCCGCAGCACCCGCTAAGGTGTACTTCACCAACCTGCGCACGCATGCTCGCGAGAGCCAGCTCGACAAGCTCAAGCGCCTCATCCGTCACGCCGGAATTGAGCAGATCGACTTTGAGAACAAGTTCGTCGCCATTAAGATTCACTTTGGCGAGCTGGGCAACCTGAGCTTTTTGCGTCCCAACTACGCCCGCGCCGTCGCGGATGTCGTGAAGGAGCTGGGTGGCAAGCCCTTCCTCACCGACTGCAACACGCTCTATGTGGGTAGCCGCAAAAACGCGCTCGAGCACATTGATACCGCCTACCAGAACGGCTTTACCCCGTATGCTACGGGTTGCCAGATCATCATCGCCGACGGCCTCAAGGGCACCGACGAGGCGCTTGTCCCGGTCGAGGGCGGCGAGTACGTGCACGAGGCCAAGATCGGTCAGGCGCTCATGGATGCCGATATCGTGATCAGCCTCACCCACTTTAAGGGTCATGAGCAGGCCGGCTTTGGCGGTGCCATGAAGAACCTGGGCATGGGCGGCGGCAGTCGCGCCGGCAAGATGGAGCAGCATGCCGCCGGCAAGCCGAACGTCGCGGCCGAGCACTGCATTGGCTGCCGTGCCTGCGAAAAGATTTGCGCGCACAACGCCATTTCGTTTGACGATACCCGCGAGCGCGAGCTTGCCAACGGCAACACCCGCACGGTGCACGTGGCCGCCATCGACCACGATCGCTGCGTGGGCTGCGGCCGCTGCATCGGCGTGTGCAACCAGGACGCCATCAAGCCCGGCTATGAGGCCGCGGCCGACGTGCTCAACTGCAAGATCGCCGAGTATACGAAGGCCGTCGTCGACGGCCGCCCGAGCTTCCACATCTCGCTTGCCATGGACATCAGTCCCAACTGCGACTGCCATCCCGAAAACGACACGCCTATCGTCAACGATATCGGCATGTTCGCGAGCTTCGACCCGGTCGCCATCGACCAGGCCTGCGCCGATGCCGTCATGGCATCCGAGCCGCTGCCCAACACCGAGCTCACCGATAGCGCGGCCAAGATGGAGCACAACCACGAGCATCTGGAGGGCGAGCAGGCCAAGGACCCCTTCTGCATCACGCATCCCGACACCGACTGGCGCGTGTGCATCGCGCACGCCGAGAAGATCGGCCTGGGCACGAGCGAGTACGAGCTCATCGAGGTCAAGTAGCGTCGTCCTATTGGACGAACCAAGCGCCTTTGTGGCGTTAGTTGAGTAAAAGCCGCCCACGAGCACAACGCTCGCGGGCGGCTTTTCAGAAGTGCGGTGAAAAATCGAATAGCGCGGACCACAAACCGTTTTTTGGCAACAAAACCCCAGACGTTGCTTTTTGCCTAAAAATTCTTGTCGAGGAAGTTGTCGACCGTGTCCCAGTAGAGTTCGGGGTCGACCTGCGCGCTCTTGGCGTGGGTGGCGCCATGGATGGTGAGCTTTTGCTTGACCTTGCTAGCGCACGCGTCGTAGTTTTGGTCGAGCATGCTGTACGGCACAAAGGTGTCCTGGTCGCCGTGGATAAACAGCATGGGAACCGTCGCGTGTTTGAGTTGCTCCACACTGCTCGCCTTATGAAAGTCGTAACCCGCGCGCACGTTGCACACCAAGTTTGCTACATCGAGCAAGGGAAAGCTGGGCAGGCCGAACACGTCCTTGAGCTGTAGGGAAAACTCGTCCCAAACACTCGTATAACCGCAGTCCTCGATAATGCATTTCACGTTTGCGGGCAGAGGTTCCCCCGCGACGTTCATGGCGGTTGCCGCGCCCATCGACTCGCCAAAGACCAGGATGCGCGCCTCGGGGTCAGCCTGAACGATCCGCCCAATCCATGCGACGATGTCGAGGCGCTCGGGCCATCCCATGCCGATATAGTCGCCGCCGGAGCGCTCGTGGGCGCGGGCGGCGGGTGCGAGTACGTTCATGCCGCGGTCGTGGAAGCGTTTGGCGTATCGGGCCATACCGATGGGCTCGTTGGTATATCCATGCAGGCAGACGGCGTAGTCGTGTGTGCTCTCCGACGCAGCAAAATACCAGGCGGCAAGCTCGGTCCCGTCGTTCGCGGTGAGGCTGCTGCTCTCGCGGTTTTCCTTAAACCACGCCCGTGCCTCGCCCTCCTCGGCGTCCATCTGCTCGCCCTTTTCGGCGTCCTTGCCATCCTGCATCATCTTCATGGTGTACGGCGCTTGGGGATTCAGCGCGAAGTCAAACAGAAAGTTGCCGGCAAATCCGAGCAGCGCAACGACAGTCACCAGTGCAACAATGCCGGCTATCTTGAGCTTTCGATGGGAACGTGCGTTTTGAGACATGCGGTATTCTCCTATAAGATGTTAATACATCAACATTTAATGCAAGCGCATTATGGACGTTCGCCGTTGATGCGTCAACAGGCAAAGAATGGGTAAACAAAGGGTCACGTATAGTGCAAATTTCGCACGTACCCAGACGCTTTGATATAGTGTTGAGAACTCTTTACGTTGGAGGATGTAACCGGCATGTCCGATTCGAGCGACAGTTCTAAGCCGCGACCCAAGACCGCGGCCGTTCCACACTACACAGTGGGCGAGGAGATCATGAACTCCGTCACCCATGGTGTCGGCTGCCTGCTGGGTATCGCGGGCCTGGTGCTCCTGATCGTATTCGCCGCCCTGCGCGGCGGAGGCCCGGCCCATATGGCTGCGGCGATTGTCTATGGCGTCAGCATTATCCTCGAATACCTAGCCTCCACGCTCTACCACGCGATTCAGCCCGCGCGCGCCAAGCGCGTGTTTCGCATCATCGACCACAGCTGCATCTACCTGCTCATAGCCGGCAGCTATACGCCGTTTTGCCTCATCACGCTCGCAAACGACGGCGGCGCTGTGCTGTTCTTTGCCGTATGGGCCATCGCCATCATCGGCATCGCCCTCGAGTGCTTCCTACGCGAGCGCCAGCCGCATTGGGTAAGCGGCCTGGTCTACCTGCTGATGGGCTGGCTCGTTGTCTTTAAGCTGCCCGAACTTGTTGCGCTGCTCAACCCCGTGGCACTTGCCCTGCTCGCCGTCGGCGGCGTGTGCTACACCGCGGGCGTGCCGTTCTATATCGCCAAAAACGTGCGCTATCTGCACAGCGTGTTTCACCTGTGGGTGCTCGCCGGCAGCATCTTCCAGTTCATGGCGGTGATCCTCTTCGTAATCTAGCGACCACGCCTGCGCGCCCGCGTTCTCGTTTGGGCGCCGGTGCAATTGCCGTATCCGCCATCAACGTTTTAACCTGACGTCCCGAATCTTGGAGGTTCGAGAAACTCCCGATGGACATAACCATCTCCCTTATCACCACCCTTGTTTTGACCCTCATCAATGGCTACTTCTCTATGTCCGAGATGGCGCTCACCACGGCCAAGCGCGCCGTGCTGGAGCACGAGGCCGAGGAGGGCGACAGGCGCGCCGAGCGCGCCATTAAGCTGGCCGCCGATTCCGACGAGCTGCTCGCCACCATCCAGGTTGCCATCACGCTCGTGGGCTTTGCCTCGTCCGCCGTCGCCTCGACGAGCCTGTCCGACCCGCTCGCCACGTGGCTCATGAGCTTTGGCATCGCGCCGCTCTCCGCTATCGCGCGCGGCCTGGCGCCGGTCATCATCACCGTCGCGGTCGCCTTCGTGTCCATCGTGATCGGCGAGCTCGTGCCCAAGCGCATCGGCCTGGCAAATGCCGAGGGCGTGTCCAAGCAGGTTGTGGGCCCGCTGTCGTTTTTCCAAAAGATCGCCCGTCCGCTCGTGTGGCTGACCGGCGCCTGCTCCGACGGCTTGGCCCGCATCCTGCGCATCAAGAGCGCCGACGACCGCCAGAATGTCTCGGAGGAAGAGATCAAGTACATGGTCTCGGAGCAGGATGACCTGCTCGACGAGGAAAAGCGCATGATCCACGAGATCTTCGACCTGGGCGACACCGTTGCCCGCGAGGTTATGGTGCCGCGCGTGGACACCACCATGTGCGAGGACGACGAGACGGTCGCCGACGTGCTGTCCGCCATGCGCCAGACCGGCTTTAGCCGCATCCCCGTCTATCACGAGGATCCCGACAACGTCGCCGGCATCGCGCACATCAAGGACCTGATTCAGCCTTCGCTCGACGGCAAGGGCGACCAGCCCATCGCCGACTTTTTGCGCGACGCCACCTTTGTGCCCGACACCAAGGACATCCTGCCGCTGCTGTCCGAGATGCAGACCTCGCATGACCAGATCGTAGTGGTCGTGGACGAGTACGGTGGTACGGCCGGCATCATCACCATCGAGGACATCGTCGAGGAGATCGTGGGCGAGATCGAGGACGAGTTCGACCCCGATAACAAGTACCTCACGCGCCTTTCGCGCCGCGAGTGGCTCGTCGATGGGCGTTTTTCGTGCGATGACGCGATTGAGCTTGGTTGGCCGCTCGAGGAAAGCGATGATTATGAGACCATCGCCGGCTGGATTTTGGAGCTTTGCGACTCGGTGCCCGACATCGGAGAGGTGTTTGAGGTCGCGGGGTACAAGTTTAAAGTTCAGTCGATGCGTGGCCAGCGCATCTCGCTCATTCGCGTGATCGCTCCGGCCGAAACCGATAAGAAGGATTCCGAGTCTTCGGCAGAGAAGCCGGCGGCGTCGGGTGCGGGTTCCGCGAATCCGCACGACGGCGACGAGTAGGACAAGGAAGAGTAGGGGAGAGTTATGGCAGGCCTGTTCAACATCCTTAAGGTCACCGTCAGCGAGGACAAGATCTGCGCGCATGTGCTGGTGAACCCCGGCATGCCGCTCATGACCTCGGAGGATATCGAGGCCACGGCGCGCGTGTATTACCTGGTGCCGGCGATTGCCAAGCACCTGTGCCTGGGTGATTCCGGTCGCGAGTTCCAGGACTGCATGGGCCAGACCGAGCTTTGCCATCTGCTGGAGCACGTGACGGTCGAGCTCATGAACGAGACCGGTCTTGCCGGTAGCATCTCGTGCGGCCGCACGCGCGTAAGTGAGCACGACGAGCGCGTCTTTGAGGTTGAGCTTTCGTGCCCCGACGACGCGCTGGCCATCGGTGCGCTGTCTTCGGCCACTTTTATGATGGACTGGGCGTACCTGCACGCCGACCAGCCTGCCCCCGACGTGGAAGGCACGGTCGCGGGCCTGCGCAACCTGGTGCTGGGCATGCGCGCCGAGGCCGAGGGCAAGGATCCTCACGAGGCCGTCGCCGCTGCGAACGGCGAAGATGCTGCCGAGGACGAGGGCGCTGACGAGGGCGATGTGCCGGCCGACGCCGAGCCCGTTGCCGATGCGACCGCCGAGCCTGTTCCCACCGAGCCCCAGGGCGTCCCCAACTTTGACGACGAGCCCCAGGTGGCGATTGATACCGAGGGCGCGGTTGCCGAGAACCACGAGGCCTCCGCTGCCGTCTTTGGCGGTGCTGCGACGGTTCCGGCAGGACCTGCGCATGAGGGCGGCCTGCCGCTCGTGGACGGCGCCGGCGAGGACCCGGGTGCCACGGTGGCCATGCCGGCTATGCCCCAGGAGTAGGCCTACGCGTTTATCACCATCACGTACCTGCGCCTTTGCCGTACGCAGATGAGCGGAGCGGCAAGTGATGCGCTGCGGGTATAATGGACAGCATTCAAACGGTGGGCACCGACGTGCCCGCAGGAGAGGAATGATCATGGGTAAGACTTTCAGCTTTGTCTCCGGCGCACTTTTTGGTGCCGCTGCCGGCGCTATTGTCGGCGTTGCTCTGGCCCCGCGCTCGGGCGCCGAGACCCGCGCCATGGCTGCCGATATCGCCAACGACGCCTGGGACAATATGCGCGACACCTACGAGCACAGCGCCGAGGAGGCCCGTGCTGCGGTGAATGACTTTGGCCCGATGGTCGACGCCAAGACCGACGACCTGCGCGCCAAGGTCGACCTGGCCCGCGAGCGCATGGACCAGCTGCGCGAGCAGCTCAACGACGCCATTTCGGGCGGCAACGTGACGCCTGCCGCCGACGTCGTGGTCGAGAACGCCGTCGAGGCTGATACCGAGGCTGCGGAGCCCTCGACCGAGGCATAATGCGCGCCGGGGATTTTGTCGGCGCCAAGATCTATCGCAAGCCTACCGAGGACAAGCGCACCAAAAAGGACGGCACGCCGCGCAGCCCTAAAAAGCTCGGAAAGATTCACTTTCCGGTCTTTACCCCGGGCGGTACGCGCGTGGTCGGCTTTATGGTCCGCCAGTCCGATATCGCGGGCATGATCGAGCGTCCCGACCGATTCGTGGCGCTCGACGCCATTGGTGTCTACGAGGGCGCCATTGCGGTCGATGACGTCAAGGACACGTACGATGCCGCTGCCGCCAAGCGCCTCGACATCAACTTGGACGATTGCATCATCTGGGTCGGTATGGACGTGCGCACGGAATCGGGCGACGTCGTGGGCTATTGCTCGGATGTGGAGTTCAAGCCGCGTTCGGGCATCGTGCAGGCATTCTATGTGACCGCCGGTGCTGCTTCGAGTGTTTTGGTTGGTGACACGCAGGTGCCGCCGACGATGCTGCGCGGCTATGAGAACGGCGCGATGGTCGTCTCGGACGAGGTCAAGTCGCTCGGGTATTCGGGCGGTGCGGCTGCCAAGGCCGCCGAGGCCAGCGTCGTGGTGGGCGACAAGGTCAAAAAGGGCGCCAAGGTGCTCGACGACAAGGGATCGGTTGCCGTGGACAAGGGCAGTCGCGCACTGGGCAAGCAGCTCGGCAAGACGCGCGGCATGTTCAAGGCCTTTAAGGACGAATACCAAAAGGCGAGCGGAGGCTCGTCAAAAGCTACAAAATAGCGACGTACCAAATGATGGGAGGCAAGCCGGAGACCTGTTGCTCCGGCTTGCTGTGTTTATGGGGGAGGGCATATGCGCCAAAACGGATCCAACTTAAACGGGCGTTCGGGTGCGCGTCCGACGGCGCGCCGCGACCTGGGGCAGCTGCCCAGCGGTCAGCGCAAGCGTCACCGTAAGCCCGGCGCGATGTATCTCAACCATAGCCGCGGCTTTAGCGATCGCAGTGCGCGCATCGGCAACAGCCGCACACCCCGTCGTTCGTCTCGCCTGCCCTATGCGCTCATCGCCGTGGGTTGCGCACTCGTGCTGTTTATCGCTGCCGTCGTGGGCTACGTCAACCGCAGCGTGGACGTGGAGCTCAACGGCCAGAAGACCGCGGTGCGCGTGGGCTCTACGCTGCAGAATCTCATCGACGAACAGGATTTGACTGACACCTACGACGCAGGCGACCTGCTGGCCGTCGATGACAGCGTGCTCAAGCGCCATGGTGGCGAAAAGCTGTCGGTGAAGGTCGACGGTAAGCGCGTGAAGCAGGGCAAATGGGATGGCCGCGAACTTGAGGGCGGCGAGAAGGTGACGGTCAAGGATGGCCGTAACACCTACGAGAAGCACGAGGTTCAGGCTACGGTTATCGAGCCCAAGCTCAAGGTCGAGGGTACGGGCGCTATCGAGTATGTGCAGACGTGGGGTGTCCAGGGCCGCTCCGAGGTGTGGGTTGGTGAGCAGTCGGGCAAGACGCAAGACCGCGGCGAGGTTGTGCCCGCCACCGATTGCGTTGTTGCGTGCGCCAGCGTGGCGCCCAAGGGCAACAAAAAGTACGTGGCGCTGACGTTTGACGAGGGTCCGAGCGGCGCCACCAAACAGATCTTGCAGGTGCTCAAGGAAAAGGGCGTCACCGCGACGTTCTTCATTTCGGGCGATGCGGCCGAGGCCTCGCCTGCCACGGCCAAGGCGATTGTCGATGCCGGGTGCGAGATCGGATCCAACAGCTACAGCGACGATTCGCTCAAGGGTCAGGACCGTGACGCGGTACGCGAACAGATCACGAAAGGCACCGATGCGATTAAGTCGGCGACCGGCGTAAAGACGATGCTGTTGCGTGCTCCCTACGCTGCCTTTGACGAGCAAAACTGGATTGATGCGATGGACCTGGTCTCCGCCGTGGTCTCGTGGAATATCGACTCGGGCGACTGGCTGCTCAACGGTGCCGACGAGCAGGTCTCGACGGTGCTCGATTCGGTGACGCCGGGCAATATCGTGCTGCTCACCGATAGAGACGAATGCGCCGAGCAGACGCTCGAGGCGCTGCCGCAGATTATCGACGGCCTCATCGCCGACGGCTACAAAATCGTGACGCTCAGCGACCTGGTCAAGACGGACACGTCGCTGAGCAAAAAGCTCACCTCGCTGACGAAGGTCACCATGCCCAAGGACGCCGTGCTCCCCCAACTTGCTGAGGACAATGACACCACAGGGTAGTTATTGGGTAGTCATTTAAGAACGTCCCCAATGACTATGTCACGGGTGCGTCAGCGTTTGGTATGCCTGCAATGTGCAGCGCATAAATTCGATGCCGCAGGGCGATGCTGATGCTATAGTTACTGCGGTTAATGAGGGTCAAGAGAAAGGTTACAGGTGAAATCCAAACCTCGACCATACAGTCGATGACCCCATGCAGGTGCTTTTTGCGCATGCACGGGGTGTAAGCGTCGAGCGGCGTGCCGCCCGCGCATGCGTATACATATCCAGAAGCCCCCGGACGCCGCACGCGCGGCCGCGTCCGGAGGAATAATGATGGGGAGCACCATTGAATTATCTGAGTGAGATGCTCAAATTGCCGGTCTTGGACGTCGACGGCGAAAAGCTCGGCGTGGTCAACGATTTTGGTATTGCTACCGGCGAAGTTTTTCCGCACGTGACGTCGCTCGCGTTCCGCGGACCCGGCAAGACGCCGTTTATGATCAGCTGGCGCAAATGGGTCGACCGTATCGACGAGACGGGCGTACACCTTAAGACGTCGGCTACCGAAATTCGCTTTTCGTACCTGCAGCCGACCGAACTCTTACTCGCCCGCGACGTGCTTAACAAGCAAATTGTCGACACGCAGGGCATGAAGGTCGTGCGCGTAAACGACATCAAGTTTTCCATGTCGGGCGAAAATCAGCTGCGCCTACTGGGTGCCGAAGTTGGCGCCCGCGGTCTGCTGCGCGCGATCAGCCCCACACTCGAGCATGTCGTCGAGGGCTTTATGAAGCACCTGGGCAAGCCGCTCAGTGAGGACATCATCGCTTGGTCCTACATGGACCTGCTCGACCGCTCGACCAAGAACATTCAACTCTCGGTGTCGCATAAGACGCTCGGCGAGCTACACCCTGCCGACATCGCCGACATTATCGAGCAGCTCGACCCGCGCCTACGTGCGCAGGTGTTTGCGCAGCTCGATACTGCCCAGGCCGCCGAGGCCATCTCGGAGTTCGATGACGACGAGCTTATGACCGAGATGCTCGAGGGCCTGTCCGATACGGACGCATCGTCGATGCTGGCCATGATGGACCCGGACGACGCCGCCGACCTGATCGACGAGCTCGATTACGAGAAGGCCGAGAAGCTCCTGCGCCTGATGGGCGTCAAGGAGGAGAAGGCGATTCGTAACCTGCTGGGCTATGAGGACAACACCGCCGGCCGCATCATGACCTCGGAGTTTGTCTCGCTGCCCGCCACGGCGACGGTCGGCGATGCCATCGAGGCGATTCGCAAACTCGATGAGGACTTCGAGAGTGTCTATTACGTCTATACCGAGGATCCGAGCGGCATGCTCACCGGCGTGCTCTCGCTGCGCACGTTGATCGTGGCCGACCGCGATGCCACGCTGGGCCAGCTCGCCTATCGCGACCTGGTCTACGTGTCGCCCGACGAGGACCAGGAAGACGTGACGGACGAGATGACCAAGTACGACCTGGTTGCCATCCCTGTCTGCGACGAGAACCGTCATATCCTGGGTATCGTGACCTTCGACGACGCCATGGACGTTATCGCCGAGGAGCATCAGGAGGACCTGCAGATCGCCGGTGTCGGCTCGGGCGATAGCGCGTCGGACGACTCGACGAACGTGCTCAGCTGGTTCGTGCATCGTCAGTACTGGGTCGTCGTGTGGGGCATCGCCTCGTGCATTATGGCGACGGTGCTGGGGACGGCGCTGGGCTCCGCGCATCTGGTGGTGTTCCCCATGTGCGCCATGCCGCTCGTGCTGCTGGCGGCCTCGCGCATGGTGTCGTTCGTCAAGAACTACTTCCTCGAGTACGACGGTCACGACGACGAGCCCAAACCGTACCTGGGATTCTTCTTCCAGAGCACGGGTATGGGCCTGATCCTTTCGCTTGTTACTTACCTGTGCGCGCAGCTGGTGCGCACTGCCGCGTTCCTCGATGCCCCTATGTTTGAGGAGCAGCTCTTTACCGGCTGCTTTAACATCGCGGCCATCATCTGCCTGGTGGGCAACATGAGCGCCGTGATTTACCTGATGGTGCTGTTCTGGCGCGATGAGCACGACCTTAATACGTCGGGTACCGCCATGAACGTCATCGCCGTCATGATCTCGTGTGTGGCGTACTGCATCGCCGCGGTGCTGCTCACCATGTCGGTCATGGGGTAGGTGGTCGCGTGCAAAATACGAAGCAAAAGCCGAGCGCCAAGCAAAAGCTGACCATCGCGGCCATCTTTGGCGCCATGGGCCCCGGTCTTCTGGCGGCGCTTTCGGGCAATGACGCTGGCGGCATCGCCACGTATTCCAGCGCGGGCGCCAGCTATGGCTATAAGATGCTCTGGATGCTTCCCGTCATGACCGTGCTGCTTATCGTGACGCAGGAGACCGCGGCGCGCTGCGGATGCGTCACGGGTAAGGGCCTGGCGTCGCTCATTCGCGAGCGCTTTGGCGTGCGCAAGAGCGTGCTGGCCATGGCAGCGCTGTTGATCGCCAACACGGCGGTGACCATCTCGGAGTTCGCGGGTATCGCGAGCGGCCTTGCTCTGTTTGGCGTTCCGGCGAGCATCTCGGTGCCGCTCGTGGCGCTGCTGGTGTGGATGCTTACCATGTCGGGCAGTTTCCAGCGCATCGAGAAGATTCTGCTGCTGGTAAGCTGCGTGTTCGTGACCTACATCGTCGCCGCGTTTATGGCCGGCCCCAACTGGGGCGAGGTCGCGGTCGACTTGGTCGTCCCCAATATTCAGAACGATCCCAGCTACGTGTCGCTCGTGGTCGCAACGATCGGTACCACCATCGCACCGTGGATGATCTTCTTGGCTCAGAACAACGTGGTCGATAAGAATGCGGGCGAGGACGACATCGTGTTGCAGCGTATTGATACCGTGAGCGGCTCGCTTGCCGCCGATGTCATTGCCGGCTTTATTATCATCACGACCGGTACGGTGTTGTTCCCGGCGGGCATTCAGATTAGCGATGCCGCCGATGCCGCCCGCGCACTGGAGCCCATCGCGGGCCAGTGGTCCACGGTACTGTTTGCCTCGGGCCTGGTCGCGGCGAGCTTCTTGGCCGCCTGCGTGCTGCCGGGCGTTACGTCGAGCGCTATCTGCGAGGCATTTGGCTGGGAGCGCGGTGCCGACCGCAGCTGGGACGAGGCCCCGGTTTACCGCGGCATCATTACGGCCATCATCGGTATCTCTGCCGTGCTGGTGCTTATGCCCGGCGTCGATCTGTTCCAGATTATGATGACCTCGCAGGTCATCAATGGCGTGCTACTGCCCGTGGTTCTGGTGTTCCAGGTGGTTATCGCCGCCGACCGTCACATCATGGGTGCCAACCGCAATGGCCGCGTGTGGAACGTGCTCACTTGGGCGACTATCGCCGTGATTACGGTGCTGACAGTCGTCATGTTTGTGCTGCAAGCGATGGGCTACAGCGCTTAACGCCCACTTTTGCTTCCGAACAGGCCGCAGCGATGGGCTGCGGCCTGTTTTTTGTCTGCTATAGGGTGTTAGTTATATAGCAATGGACAAAAAATGCCAAATAAGAGTACTGTTGCTAAGCGAATAGCATTTACATCCTAAAAGATAATGAACATAGCCTTTAGTATGTTCATTAAAATTGGCTCCAATACGCCTTAAACCAGTCAGGTTGGCTGCTTTAGGGGGTTGTAGGGGTCGCTCGGACGTCATTTTGGGTGGTTTTGCTTGCTACTAAAATGGTAACAGTACTCATATTTGCCCTTTTTTGCCCACAGACCTTTGAGGGTGCGGCGAAAAGGGCTTGTTTTGATTGTTTGGGGCAGGCACGAGGCGCGGAAACGATGTCTGGAGCGACGGAGCGGCCCGGAATTCATCCGTAGAGGTCTTCCTCGGCTGTGTCAGGAGTTGTCCCTAGGTGCCGGCACATAAGGAACGTCCCCAACTACCGGAAGGGGGGGCGTCTGCCGTGGCAGGCGCCCCCCCCTTTCCGGATGTGGGAAGTTTGTGCTGCAGGTTACTTGTCGGTGCCCAGCTTGTGCGGCTTGAGAGCGAGCGCATTGACGAGTGCGTCGGTGGCAGACTTGACGGCTGCCGGCTGCGGATCGTTGACGTGATCCTCGGGATGCACGGGCAGGTCCTTCTTGACGGCATCGTGGATCAAGTCGAGGTACTCAGTCACGCCAGTGGTCGATAGATGCGTGCCATCGCCATCGAACAGGTCGTTGCGGTTGGCACTGTATCCGTACCAGTCGATAACGCGTACGTTCTTGTAGCGCGTAGCGGCGTTGGCGATGGCCTGGTTGGTAGAGCCAACCCACGGCTGCGGGCTGCGCGTGTTCACAAACACCACAATACGCTTATCTCCTGCATCGGCCATGATGGCGTCGATTTGGTCATCCGTTACCAAACCGTTGGTGCCCAGCGCAAAGACCACGATCTTGCCGGCAAGGTTCTGCTGGATATAGCCCTCAAATGTCGCGCGGCCCGCATCAAACTGGCGGCCCTTTTCGGCATCGATATGGCTGTGCGGAAACACGCCGTCAAAAGTGTCCACGGCACGCAGCGACACGGAGTCGCCGATCATAAGCAGATCGTAGGAGCCATCGGGGAAGCCATCGTTGTCCTTGTCGGTGTCGTCGGCCGCCTGCTGGTCGGTGGGTGCGGTGTTTTTGGCTTCCTTGTTCAGAACTTCGGCGCCCTCGCCGCTCAGTGCGGAGGTCTCCGGCACAAAGATCAGGCCGCCCAGTGCAACGACCAACACGACAGCGCAGGCTGCGCAGGCAGGGACGTGCGCGCGCACCCAGTTGGCGGGCGTGGCGGTGCCGTCGCGGAACTCGGATACGGTGCGCCCAAAGGCGCCCTTTCTAAACGGCGTCTCGATAAAGCGATATGAGCATTCGGCCACGGCGACCACCAACAGCACCTGCAAAATGTATTGCCACCAGGGCGTATCGTTGATGTTGGCGACCGGGTTCATGAGGAGCAGCAGCGGATAGTGCCACAGGTAGATGCTGTACGAGCGCTTGCCAACCCACACGAGCGGCTCGGCGGACAGCGCGCGGGCAACCATTCCCTGGGGCTGCACGCAGGCCGCGATGACCATGAGCGTGAGGATCGAGCATAACAGCGTGCCGCCGCGATACTGGAACGCGGTGTAGCCGTTGGTGAGCGCGACCATGGCGGCAAGGCCAACCAGACCCACGACGCCCAACACATCGATGGATGCGGGCGAGGACCAAAAACGCACGAGGGCGCTCGGCTGTGCCGGGGCGGTCTCGGCTGATTCGTCGGCCTTCTCGCCAGGCTTGCCCTCGGCGTTCTTGCCGTGCTTGGAGGCGCCAGCCAGGCGATTGAGCCCCAAACGACGAGCGAGACGCACCGGCGCCAGGTCGCGATCGGGGATAAAGGCCATCCAGGCACCCAGCAGCAGCGAGAACACGCGGGTGTCGGTGCCGTAGTACACGCGGCTGGGGTCGGCGGCAGGGTTGTAAAGCACCATCATGGCGAGGGCAGATACCGCGGCAAGGCCCAGAACCACGCGGCGCGTGTTGGGTTTGCTCACATGCATGGATACCATGGCAAACAGCAGTGGCGGCCAAATCAGGTAGAACTGTTCCTCGATGGCAAGCGACCAAAAGTGCGTGAGCGGCGAGGGGTCGCCCAGAGCATTGAAGTACGAGACGTTTTGGGCAATCTGCCACCAGTTGTTGAAGAACAGCAGCGACGGCAGGATGTCGGGGCGCATCTTGGTGAGCATCACGTGGTTAAAGATAGTGCACAGCGCGCAGGTTACAAACACTACCGTTACCACGGCGGGGACTAGGCGACGGATGCGGCGGATCCAGAAGCTCTTGAGGTCGATGCGGCCGGTCTTAGCGACTTCGTTGAGCAGCAAGCGCGTGATCAGATAGCCCGAAAGCACAAAGAAGATCGTGACGCCGAGCAGACCGCCCTGCGCCCACGTGAGGTTGAGGTGATAGAGCACCACCGCGACGACGGCAAGCGTGCGCAGGCCGTCAAGGGCAGGGATGTAGCGGGACTTGGGGCGAGCAGGCGTCTGCTCCGCGGCGGGAGTGTTGGCGCGGCCCGCGTTGTTGGCAGAAGCGCGATGGGGGCTCGTGGTGCGTCGCGGCTCGTTGGCACGGCGTTCGCTCTTCACGCGTTCGTGCGGCGCCGGCTCGTTGCCCGTGCGGCGTCGACCGCGCGAGCCCGATTGCGAGAATTGTTCCATAAAACATCATCCAATGACGAGAATAATCAGCACGTATTCATTGTAGCTGCCTGCTCCTGTGAATGCTTGCTGCTGGCGCAACCTCAAGGGTGCGTTCACATCAAAGTGAACTAAAGTTATAGAGGTGCGAAGGCGCGCAATCGACGGTCGACGGTGGGTGCAAAGCCCGCAGATGAGGAGGTTTCCATGGCAGATCGCGGCATCGTTGCGGTGTTCGGCAGCATGAACATGGACCTTTCGGTGGCGTGCGAGCGCATACCGCGTGCGGGCGAGACCGTCGGCGGCAGCGGGTTTATCACCAACGCCGGCGGCAAGGGCGCCAATCAGGCCGTAGCTGCCGCGCGTATGGGCGCGTGCACGCACATGATCGGCGCGGTCGGTCGCGATGCGTTCGGCGCGTCGCTCGTGGCGGGGCTCCAAGGCGCCGGCGTGGACTGTGACTTTGTAGTGCATCGCGATGACGTGGAGACGGGAACGGCGACCATCATTCGCTGCGAGGGCGACAACCGCATCATACTGTCACCGGGCGCCAACCATGCGCTTGCGGGCGCGGACGTTGCCTGCGCGCTGAGGCGTCTGGTGGCCCATGAGCTCGACGGCGGCGCCAGCGAGATTGCCCCGGCTGCCGGAAGCGTCTTTATCGCCCAGGGCGAATGCGACCTTGCGGCGACGGCCGAGGCGCTTGTTTGCGCTCACGAGCTGGGGTTCTATACGGTCTTTAATCCAGCGCCCGCCTGCGAGCTGCCTGCGGAGGTCTGGCCTGCGGTCGACCTGGTCTGTCCCAACGAGACCGAGTGCCAGGTGCTGACGGGCATTCTGCCCACGGATGACGCGAGTTGCGTCACCGCGCTCAATGCGCTGCTCGACAAGGGTGCCGGGGCTGCGGTCATCACGTTGGGCGGTGCCGGCTCGGTTTCGCTCGGCGATGGCGGTGAGCTGCTGCGCATGCCGGCACTTTCGAGTACGGTAGTCGATACCACGGCCGCCGGCGATACGTTTATCGGCGCGTTGGCGGCGGCTCGCCTAGAGGGCTTGCCGCTCTTTGAGTGCATGGCCGCGGGTGCTCGCGCCTCGGCAGTGACGGTGTCGCGCCTGGGCGCTCAGCAATCGATTCCCATGCGCGCCGAAGTTGAACATTGGTTTGGTTAAACGATAAAGACGGAGAAGCGGAGTAGAACAATGGCAATCAAGAAGCTGATCCTTGATCTGGATATGGGTGTTGACGATGCGATGGCGCTGGCCTATGCCATCGCGAGCCCCGAGGTGGAGCTCGTCGGCATCACCACGTGCTTTGGCAACGTGCGCGTCGAGCAATCGGCGCACAACTGTCTGGCAGTGCTCGATCTGCTGGGTCGCCCCGAGATTCCGGTGTACCTGGGCGCCGATCGTCCCATTAAGGCGACTGAGCCCTATACACCGCCGGCGTCCACCACGCTCATCCACGGCAAGAACGGCATTGGCGGGGCGAGCGTGCCCGCGTCGCCGTACGAGCCGGTGGGGGCGACGTCGGCTGATGGCAACGCGGCGGTCGATTATCTGATCGATGCCGCGCGCACCTATGGCTCCGATCTGATCTACGTGGCGACCGGTCCGCTCTCCAACCTGGCACTTGCCTTGGAGCGCGATGCGGCGGCGATGATGTCTATCGGTCGCGTGGTCGTGATGGGCGGCGCCCTGACCGTGCCCGGAAACGTGAGTGCGGGCGCCGAGGCCAACATGGCAAGCGATCCCGAGGCGGCCGATGCCGTGCTGCGCTCGGGCCGCAAGCTCACCATGGTGGGCCTGGATGTGACGCATCGCGTGGTGCTCACGCGCCGCGACGTTGCCGGCTGGACGGGCTCGGGCACTATGGCTGGCTGCGCGTTTACGAGCATGGTCGAGCACTATATCGGTTCGTACGAAATGAACGCGCCCTACCTGGGCGGCTGCGCGCTGCACGATCCGCTGGCGGTTGCCGTGGCGATTGATCCCACGCTCGTGGGTGCGCTCGGCTGTAACCTGCGCGTTGACTTGCTGGGCGAGTACCGCGGCCGCACCATCTGCGATGAGCGCCGTGTGGCCGACCCCGACAAGAGCGCGCTCGTGGCGCTCACCGTGGACGCCCCACGTTTCCTCGCGGAGTTTAAGACGCGCATGGCCCGCGTCCTGGGCTAAATGATTTTCACGCCCCGTCCCATGTAGTCAATTTGGGACGGGGCTTTTTTAGCTACCGAGTAAATGCGCCCGTTGGGGGAATAGTTGTGCCGCTTCGCTTGACAACAGGCTAAACTAGCTAATAAAAATTTACTATTCTGTTTAGATTGAATTTGCGGTCGTTTAGTTGCCGAGCCACGGGCGGTCAAGCCACGATGCTCGGCCGCGACCGTTGCTAGGGGGAACGATGGCTAAAGCAAGCGTCCGCGAGATCAGCCGCATTACCGGCTTCTCGCCCGCAACCGTGTCCAACGCACTCAACCGCAAGCGCAGCGTGAGCGAGGAGACCGCCAAGGTCATCCTGGAGTGTGCGCAGTCGCTCGGCTACCAGCAGTCGACGCAGCTCGAGAGCATCCAGTTTGTGCTCGCGCGCAAGACGGGTGCCATCCTGGACGAGAGCACCTTCCACCCTGCGGTCATCGAGGGCGTGGAGCGCCAAGCACGCCGCCACGGCATGAGTACGAGCTTTGTCTCGCTCGACTTTAGCGACCTGGACGCCGTGCGCCCGCAGGTCGAGGGCCTGATCGCCGATCCGTCAGCCGCTATCGTGCTGATGGGTACCGAGCTGGGCGAGGAGGACTACGCCCTGTTTGCCAACGCTGCTGCCCACCTGATCGTGCTCGATGGCTGGAGCGATCGCCAGTACTTCGATGCCGTGGTCATCGCCAATACCGATTCGGTGCTGCGCGCCGTTGACCATCTTATCGAGAAAGGTCACAAGCAGATTGGCTATCTAGCGGGCGACCTGCGTATCCGCAACTTTAAGGACCGTGAGCGCGGCTACCGTCAAGCGCTTGAGGATGCGGGCCTTGAGCCCAATCCGGCATGGCATGTCACCCTGGGCACCACACTCGAGGGCGCTTATCACGACATGGGTGCCTGGCTCGACACCGTCTCGCGCGACGACCTGCCGACGGCCTTCTTTGCCGAAAACGACGTACTCGCCGTTGGTGCCATGCGTGCCCTCAACGAGCATGGCGTGCGCGTGCCCGACGATGTGTCGATGATCGGCTTCGACGACCTGTCCGTGGGCGCGTTCTCCAATCCGCCGCTCACCACGGTGCATGTTCCCAAGCACGAGGTGGGCGAGATCGCGGTGCGCCGTCTGGTGGGCAACATCCGCAATCCCAAGAGCTATACCTGCAAAACGGCCGTCTCGACCTATTTTGTCGAGCGCCAGAGCGTGCGCGAAATCTAGGCGGAGACGGCATCGCCTGCAGCGTGCCAAAGCTCGCTAGGGCAGTTAACATAGCGCTATTCAAAAGAGGGTCCTTCGGGGCCCTCTTTTTGTTCAAGACTTTAGTCTGCTGGCCGCGCAGCGGCCAGCTTTAAACCACCCGCTATGCGGGTGGAGACAAACGGCTTTACAAAGCCACCCCTCCGACCGATATTGACGATTGTTCAGGCCGTCAAGAATTCGAGTCGAAGGGGTGGTCGCCATGGCCCAGAAGGCCTACAGCCTTTCCCACACGAAGTGGATGTGCAAGTACCACATCGTGTTCACGCCGAAGTATAGGCGCAAAGTGATCTACAACCAAATCAGGAGCGACATAGGGGAGATCCTCAGGAAGCTGTGCGAGTACAAGGGGATCGAGATAATCGAGGGGCACCTGATGCCCGACCACGTGCACGTGCTGCTGGCGATCCCGCCGAAGTACAGCGTCGCGAGCGTCATGGGCTACCTGAAGGGGAAGAGCTCGCTGATGATATTCGACAGGCACGCCAACCTCAAGTACAAGTTCGGCAACAGGAAGTTCTGGGCGGAGGGCTACTACGTGTCCACCGTCGGCCTGAACGAGGCGACGGTCGCCAAGTACATCAGGGAGCAGGAGTCCCACGACATCGCGCTGGACAAGCTGGGCGTGAAGGAGTACGAGGACCCCTTCAAGAGGAGGTGACCCCGCCGGTTTGACCGGCACGCCACGGGTCAAGATGCACTAGGCCTGGACGAAGTCCGGGCCCGCGCCTTTAGACGCGAGCCCGGGGCCCGTGGGTTATACCCTAAGAGCAAACCACCCTTTTTAAGGGTGGTTCTGATTGCCCTTGTATGTTCAGATTGTTTACATACCGTTTAGGCTGATTTCTCTACCGTTTACGAGACTTTCGCGCTAAACTTTTAAACAAAAGAGTAAAACATCTAGTAAACAGAACAAAACGAAACATGCGTCTGTTTACTGAACATGTGACTAGGGGAGGACGTACATGGATAAGATCAAGCTCGGTTTTGTGCCCACGCGCCGCAGTATCTTTAGCGCGCCGGACGCGATCAAGTATCGCGGCTTGACGGCTGATCGCCTGCGCGAGATCGGCGTCGACATCGTGGACATCGACGACATTAATGACGAGGGCCTGCTGTTTGACGACAGCCATATCGAGCCTATCGTCAAGAAGTTCCGCGCCGAGGGCGTCGACGGCATCATGCTGTGCCACGCCAACTTTGGCACCGAGTACGTTTGCGCCCGCCTTGCCCGCGAGCTCGGTCTGCCTGTGCTGCTGTGGGGCCCGCGCGACGAGCGCCCCGAGCCCGACGGCACCCGCCTGCGCGATAGCCAGTGCGGCCTGTTCGCCACCGGCAAGGTTCTGCGCCGCTTCCAGGTTCCCTTTACCTATATGACCAACTGCCGCCTGACCGATCCCGAGTTCGAGCGCGGCGTCTGGGACTTCCTGGCCGTGTGCAACGTCGTTAAGACCTTCAAGCACACCCGCATCCTGCAGATGGCCACCCGCCCGTTCGACTTCTGGTCGACCATGTGCAACGAGGGCGAGCTGCTCGAGAAGTTCAACATCCAGCTTTCGCCCATCCCCATGACCGAGCTTGTTCAGGCCGTGCGCGACGCCCAGGCCGACGAGCAAGCCATGGCCGCCATGCTCGCCCACATCGCCGACAGCTTTGAGATCTGCATCCCCGAGGACAAGGTCCCCGCGGTCGCAGGACTCGCCATCGCCATGAAGCGTCTGGTCGAGAAGTACGGCTGCAACGCCGGCGCCATCCAGTGCTGGAACGCCCTGCAGGACGAGCTGGGCATTATGCCCTGCGCCGCCAACGCCATCCTCAACGAGATGGGTATCCCCGTCGTCTGCGAGACCGACATCCACGGCGCCATCACCGCGCTCATGGTCGAGGCCGCCGATCTTGGCCGTCACCGCGGCATGTTCGCCGACTGGACCGTCCGCCATCCCGACAACGAGAACGGCGAGCTGTTGCAGCACTGCGGCCCCTGGCCCTGCAGCTGCGCGGCCGTCAAGCCCAAGCTCACCTATCCGCTGGCCTTCGATCACCCCGGCGCGCTAACGGCCGAGGCCAAGCACGGCGATCTCACCCTTGCCCGCTTTGACGGCGACAACGGTGAGTACTCGCTGCTGCTGGGCAACGCCCGCGGCATCGACGGCCCTGCCGGCATGGGCACCTACCTGTGGGTCGAGGTCGAGAACCTCAAGCGCCTCGAGGCCAAGATCGTCGAGGGCCCCTACATCCACCACTGCGTGGCCATCCACGCCAACGTGGTGCCGGTGCTCTACGAGGCGTGCAAGTACATCGGCATCGCCCCCGATCTATATGACCCCATCGAAGAAGACGTCAAAGCCTACCTGCGAGGAGAGTAGAAATGGCAACGATTGAAGAGCTTGAGTCCCTGCGCTGGGACCTTCGCCGCGATTGCGTCGACATCATCATGGCCGGCGCCGGCGGCCACATCGGCGGCGACATGTCGGTCATCGACGCGCTCATGACCCTCTACGCCAACCATCTGAACATTTCGCCCGAGACCGTCGACGATCCCAACCGCGATCGCTTCGTGCTCTCCAAGGGCCACGCCATGGAAGCCTACTACGCGGTGCTGTGTCACGAGGGCTATCTGGATCTCGACGACGTCAAGGCCCGCTTCTCCAAGTTCGGCAGCCCCTACATCGGCCATCCCAACAACAAGCTCAAGGGCATCGAGATGAACTCCGGCTCGCTGGGCCATGGCCTGCCCGTGGCCGTCGGCATGGCGCTTGCCGGCAAGATGGACGGCCGCGACTACCGCGTCTACACCATCATGGGCGACGGCGAGCTTGCCGAGGGCTCGGTCTGGGAAGGCGCCATGAGCGGCGGCAACTACCAGCTCGATAACCTGTGCGCGCTCGTGGACCGCAACCGCCTGCAGATCAGCGGCAGCACTGAGGACGTCATGAAGCAGGACTCGCAGGAGGAGCGCTGGGCCGCCTTCGGTTGGAACGTGCTGTCCATTCCGGGCAACGACGTCCAGGCCATCGACGCTGCGCTGACGCTTGCGGCCGAGACCAGCGGAAAGCCCACGGTCATCATCCTCAACACGGTGAAGGGCTATGGCTCGCCCGTCATGGAGGACAAGGCCGGCTGGCACCACCACCTGCCCAACGACGAGGAATATGCCCAGATCATCGCCGATTTCGCTGCCCATAAGGAGGCCATCAATGGCTAACAAGATCGCCAACCGCAAGGTTATCTGCGACACGCTGCTCGAGGCCGCCGCGACCGATAAGGACATCGTCGTCCTGTGCTCCGACTCCCGCGGCTCCGCGTCGCTCACGCCGTTCTTCGATCAGTATCCCCAGCAGTCCGTTGAGGTCGGCATTGCCGAACAGGACCTGGTGAGCATCGCCGCCGGTATGGCTTCGTGCGGCAAGAAGGCCTGGGCCGCCTCGCCGGCGTCCTTTGTGACCACGCGTTCGTATGAGCAGTGCAAGGTCGACGTTTCGTACTCCAACACCAACGTCAAGCTCATCGGCATCTCGGGCGGCGTGTCCTACGGCGCCCTGGGTATGAGCCACCATTCCGCTCAGGATATCGCCGCCATGAGCGCGATCCCCAACATGCGAGTGTATCTGCCGAGCGACCGCTTCCAGACCGCCGAGCTCGTGCGCGCCTTGGTCGCCGACAACAAGCCGGCCTACATCCGCGTGGGCCGCAACCCGGTCGAGGACGTGTACGCCGAGGATGAGTGCCCGTTCCAGATGGACCGCGCTACCTGGGTGCGCCGCGGCACCGATGTGACGATCGTCGCCACCGGCGAGATGGTCCGCCACGCCGTGGACGCCGCCGACCTGCTGGCCGAGCGGGGTATTTCGGCAACGGTGCTCGACATGTACTGCGTCAAGCCGCTCGACGCCGAGGCCGTGATCGAGGCCGCCAGTGCCACGCGCGCCGTCGTGACCGTCGAGGAGCACAGCCCCTTTGGCGGCTTGGGTTCCATGGTCGCGCAGGTCGTGGGCGAGCATTGTCCGCGTCCGGTCAAGTGCCTGAGCCTGCCCGACGCGCCGGTCATCACCGGCACCTCGCCCGAGGTCTTCGCACACTACGGCCTCACCGGCGAAGGCATTGCCAAGACCGTTGCCGAGTTCCTCGGCAACTAGTAGACACAGACGCTGCGCGGCCGCCAAGCACCGCACCTTGCCGTTCAAACCGTCGCTTGCGTACACAAAGTACGCGGCGCTCCTCTTTCACGGCAATCTGCGGCACTTGGCGGCCGCTCGCTCCTTGTCCGCCAGGCTGTCTTTGCTTTGGCGGAAGGAATGGGAGAGTACATGAGCAAATACATCATCGGAATCGATCAGTCTACGCAGGGCACTAAGGCGCTGCTGGTGGACGAGGGCGGCCATCTGATTCATCGTGCCGACCGCGCACACCGCCAGATCATCAACGAGGCCGGCTGGGTGAGCCATGATCCGGCCGAGATCGCCGCCAACGTGCTGGCCGTGGCGCGCGCTGTGGTGGAGGAGACCGGGGTCGATCCGGCCGATGTCGCCGGCATCGGCATTTCCAACCAGCGCGAGACCACCGTTGCCTGGAACCGCACGACGGGCGAGCCGCTGTGCGACGCCGTGGTGTGGCAGTGTGCCCGCGCCCGCGAGCTGTGTGACGAGCTTGCGGCGCGCGAAGGCGTGACCGAGCTGGTGCGCGACACGACGGGCCTGGTGCTCTCGCCTTACTATCCGGCGGGCAAGATGGCCTGGATTCTCGCAAACGTGCCGGCGGCTGCTAAGGCCGCGGCGGCGGGCGAGCTTTGCCTTGGCACGATTGACGCCTGGGTGGTCTGGACGCTTACGGGCGGCGCGGAGTTTCGCTGTGACTGGTCCAATGCCAGCCGCACGCAGCTCTTCGACCTGCGCCGTGGCTGCTGGAGCGAGCCGGTGTGCGAGGCCTTTGGCATCGATCCGGCCTGCCTGCCGCAGGTGACCGATTCCGACGGTCTGTTTGGCACAACGGACCTGGATGGCTTTTTGCCCGCACCCGTGCCGGTACACGGCGTGCTGGGCGACAGCCATGCGGCCCTGTTTGCGCAGGGTTGCCACAGCCGCGGCATGGCCAAAGCGACCTATGGCACCGGTAGCTCGGTCATGATGAACGTCGGCAACGAGTTTGTCGCCAGCTCGCACGGGCTTTCGAGCTCGCTTGCGTGGCGTATGGATGGCGTGACCGAGTATGTACTCGAGGGCAACGTGAGCTACGCCGGCGCCGTCAAGACCTGGCTGCGCGACGACCTGGAGCTCATCAACAACCCCGAGGAGGTCACCGACCTGTGCTACGCCGCCAACCCGGCGAGCCATGTTTACTTTGTGCCGGCGTTTACCGGCCTGGGTGCGCCGCACTGGGCAAGTGATGCCGAGGGATGCGTTTTTGGTATGACACGCACCACGGGCCGCGCGGAGTTCGTAAAGGCTGCCGACGAGTCGATCGCCTATCAGATCTTCGACGTGATCGATGCGATGGTCGAGGATTCGGGCGCAGCGCTGGCCGAGCTTCGTGTTGACGGCGGTCCCACGCGCGATGCGTACCTGATGCAGTTTGAGAGCGATTTGGTCGGCTCGCCCATCCGCATTGCGAGCAACGACGAGATGAGCGGTCTGGGCGCGGCTTGGGCCTGCGGTATCGCGCTGGGCATGTATACGCGCGATGTCGTCGACGTCTACGGCGCCCGTGGCATCGTGGAGCCGTCGATGCCCGCTGACGAGCGAGCCAAAAAGATCGCCGGCTGGCGCCATGCCGTCGAGGCGACGATTGCGTACGAGTGACGCCTTGGGGCGATGTTACGGAGCGCTATTCGTGCCGATAGGTGAAGATGCGAACGAGAGAGTGATGTGATGCGGTAGAGTCCAACGCGTCGAATGATGGTCTACGTATGTGGGATTCTATTCCTGAGCTGCGGCGTTGTAATGAATGCACGCACAGCGCTCGGCGTGACGCTGGGCGTCTCTGCGCGGCTCGTTCCCGTTGCGCCCGACGGCATGGTGCAGACGCTCTCCCAGGTGTTTCACTGTGAATTTGGTAAGGCGAAGTATTTCTTTGACGGGAGCTGTGTGGGCATCTCACTGGTCTACGGGCTTGTGCGTACGGGTGCTGCGGTGGGCATCGGTATCGGCACCGTAGCCGCCGCGCTCCTGGCGGGCGGTATCTGCACGTTTTGGGGTCGTCTGCTCAACCGCAGGCTCATGGCCTTTATGGAAGAGCCTGCGAGCATGTAGACGCATTGAGCGAGAGGGGAGCGGCCATGAGGCAGCTGTTTGGAATTGATATCGGCGGAACGAGCGTCAAATGGGCGATTGTGAATGAGAGCTACGAGTTTGGTGACCGTGGTTCGATTCCGACGGCGTTCGTCTCGGCCGATCAGCTGGTCGACGCGCTCGCGGCACTCGTAGGGCCGTATCGCGGACAGGTTGTAGGCGTGGGCATCTCGGCCCCAGGTGGCATCTTCGGTTACGAGGTCGATCCAGACGGGACGATCCATCGCGGTGGTGCGCTGCCGTACATGGACGGGTTTCCGCTTGGCCGAGCGCTGCGCGAACGGCTGGGGCTGCCCGTGACCGTTGTCAACGACGGCAAAAGCTGTGCGCTTGGCGAGTACGCTGCCGGCGCGTTGCGCGGCGTGGACGTGGGTTGCGTGGCGGTAATCGGTACGGGCATCGGCGGAGGCATCGTGGTTGACGGCCGGGTGCTGACAGGTGCGGGCGGCTTCGCGGGCGAGTTCAGCTTCCTGTCCAACAACGTAAGCGAACCGCTTGATCATCGTGATACGTTCGCGACTTCGAGCGGATGGCACGGCCTGCAGAATCTCGTGGCAGTCGAACTTGGCATTTCGGATGAAGCTGAACTGGAGGCCCTCGATGGCCGACGGATCTTCGAGCTACTGGAGCACGGGAGCGCGTCCGAAGTCGCCGCCGTGCAGCGCGGATTGGATGCCTATGCTGAGCTGTTTGATCGTGTGCTTGTGAATCTGCAGTGCGTCATCGACCCGGCAGTCTTCGCGATTGGTGGTGGCATCAGCTGCCATCCCGCGCTGTTCGAGGCGCTCGACCGTAAGATGGATGACGTCATGGCGCACTACACTGGTTTTCTGAAAGATATGCCTCGTCCGCACGTGGTCTCGGCGCAGCTGGGTAACGACGCCAATATCTACGGTGCCGTCGCAACTTGTTTGCAGGTGCTGTAAGTGCAGGCCATCTATTGGTCTGGTGGCGATTACAGTCGCTGCCGGGTTTTTGGCTGTTGAGCTGCTCGCACGCTCTGCATTGCGGACGACGCAGCATCAATAGGTGAGGGGTCAGAAAACTAGATGCTGAACGGTCGATATTATCGGCTGCGCGGCGCCCCGTCCCAAAGTAGTCATTTGGGACGGGGCTTTTTTGACTGCTATCATGGGTGGGATTGTTGCGACCAGCTAAAAGAGCCCTGTCCCAAATTGACTACCGAGAGGATCTGCCATGGAGCGCATCGCGAGTTTTTCCGTTGACCATCTGCTGCTTGAGCCCGGCGTGTATGTGAGCCGCGTCGACCGCGATCCGGCGACCGGTGCCGCCGTCACCACCTTTGACCTGCGCTTGACCACGCCCAACAAAGAACCGGTTATGAACACGGCCGAGTGCCACACCATCGAGCATCTGGGCGCGACGTTCCTTCGCAACCATGCCGAGTGGTCGAGCCGTATTGTCTACTTTGGCCCTATGGGCTGCCGCACGGGCTTTTACCTGGTTGTGTTTGGCGAGGTGACGAGTGAGGAGATCTTGCCGCTCGTGCGCGAGTTGTTCGAGTTTGTTGCTGGCTTCGAGGGCGATGTCCCCGGTGCCGCTCCCGAAGAGTGCGGTAACTACCTGGACCAGAATCTCCCTATGGCAAATTGGCTCGCGCGTCGCTATCTCGACCGCGATCTGATCGATATCGATGAGGCACACCTGCACTATCAGCAGGCGTAAAGGTTTCGTCGCTCAAAATGAGTTCACTGGGCGCCTTCGCTTATGCGGGGGTGCCTTTTTGTTGAGCGGACATGGCGGACGTTTAAAACCGCGCGTGATTGTTCTAGAATGTTCGTAATATCACACAAACGAACAGGAGCGAACATGCATATCTACTCTGTTACCGACCCCGAATTCAAACCCTATGGCCGCGTGTGGGATGACGTCCCGTCCAGCCTGACCGCCCCGCTCGTCGAGGCGCTCTCCGCAACGCCCATCCCCGAGGGCAGCAAGTACGTGGCCTCCGCGCCTGAGCTGGAGCAGGTCGAGGGCGCCGATGCGCTCGGCCTGCTCATGTATGGCGGCCGTCCGTTCCAGCTGGGCTGGTGCAACGGCCACAACACGAAGCTCAACTGCTTGGAGTATCACCGCGCGAGCGAGTTCAACCTGGGTGCTCGCGACTTTATTCTGCTGCTCGCCAAGCGTGAGCAGATTGTCGACGGCAAGCTCGACACCGCGCAGGTCAAGGCGTTCCGCGCGCCCGCCGGCACGCTCGTCGAGGTCTACGCCACCACGTTGCACTACACGCCGTGCATGGTCGACGACGGTGGCTTCCAGGTGATGGTTGCGCTGCCCGCCGGCACCAACGGTCCGCGCCCCGAGGCTGCGGCCGACATGCCCGCGGCCGGTGATAGCTACTGCTACTGGAAGGCCGACAAGTGGGTTCTCTGCCACGCAGATAGTCCCAAGGCTGCCGAGGGCGGCTACGTAGGTCTCGTCGGCAAGAACCTCGACATCACCGTGGACTAGGGTCTTCCGTCTCAATCTGTAACAGTTGGCGCGCTAAATCGTCTCTATCTGTTACAGATCAAGACGAACCACGGGGGCCGCCCGAACAATCTCAATCTGTAACGCCAAGCCCGGTTTTGACGGCCTAACTGTTACAGATCGAGACAAGCGGGCCCAACCCACCACAAAGGTGCCTGCCCCCTTTGCGGTGGTTGCCTAGAGCTGGCTGCGCAGGTAATCGGCCATATAGGGGACGGCGAAGCGCACGTAGCCGCGGCGCGCCTGCTCGATAACGCCGGCGTCGATGAGGCGCCGGCGATACTTTTGCGCATAGTCGGGTGTGACTGACATGCGCTTCGCAACATCAGAAATGCGAGACACAGCGTCTTCGTCATCAGTCATTGCGGAGAGAAACGCGACGTCTTGGTCTGACAGCGCGGCGAGCGTCGTTTCGCACACATCGTTTTCGAAATCGACTTTCGACGCCTCGATGGCTCCGTCGATTAACCCTTGCGTCGCACGTTCGCCTGTCCTGCAGCGATTGGCGATGTTATAGCCGATGAGTTGCAGCATATAGGGCGAGCCTTGGGTTGCGCGAGCGGCACGGAGGCGAAGATCGCTTGGAATATCAAGGCCGAGCTCATCGAAAGCCCGCTGGTAATAGGTATCGACATCTCCGACCGAAAGTGGCTCGAGCGTGACCTTTCGAGCGCGGTTGAGAAATGTCAGCACACGGTCATTGAGTGTTGCGCAGACGGCTCCCGGAAGGCCCGCCATGACGAGCGCGACGTTGAGTCGTTCGCCGACCAGCTCTTGATAGGCGGTGACGAGCTGTCTGATCTCGGGTGAATTTGCTTGGAGCTCGTCGATGAGGATGAGGATGCCGTGCCCCTGCTCGGTCAGTTTGCGCGCGAGCTGCGTGAGCTTGAACTGAAAGCTCTTGGTCTCCTGCACGTCTCGTGTGAACTCGAGGCCTGCCGAGAGCCCGAAAACACTTAGGCTGCCGCTCGCGAGTTTGGGAAGGCGGCGTTTGTTGACGTAAGGTTTGCCTGCTTCTTGGATTTTCTCGACAATGCGCTCGAGCATATCCTCGGAGGCTACGGTAGGCGTGGCGACAACAAAGCCGAGCTTGCGTGCGCGGTCGGCAAGTTCCCACAGAAGAACTGTCTTGCCGCTGCCTCGCTGTCCAAGCATGAGCATGGCTCGGTCGCGATTGCCCGGTTCCTGCTCAAGGCCGGATATGAATGTCGAAATTACAGTTTCGCGCCCGACGAGATAGGATGGGCGATTTCCAAATGAGGGGGAGAAGATGGTTTCAGTCATAAGTCTCCTTTCCTTTCTTTCCTATTTTTTCCTTTCTTTCCTATTCAGTCAAATGGTCTGCCACCCGAGGGCGCCTTCGCTGTTGTGGAGGCGCCCTTTTTTGCAAGTGAGTAGACTTTTTGGCTTAGTCTGACCACGCCGGAACATGCCAGGTAAGCGTCGGTTTTGATGGCGTCAAAGGCGGGTCTGGTTGAGTTTTGCCAAAAAGTCTACTCACTTGACGTTCGCGGCGTGTGGGCGGGTGCTTTTTCGTGCACGCGAGGTATCAAAAAGTGTCAGGAGCGCACCGTCTGCCGATATGCGGGAGCGAAAAGAAGTGTCGACCTGCGCCGTTGCCGTTGAGCGACGTGCCGTTTATAGAGATACTGAGCCTATGACAAACAGCGTGTGAAAGGATCGATGTATGGCTTTCCGTAATGACTTCCTGTGGGGCGGCGCGACGGCTGCCAACCAGTGCGAGGGCGCCTACAACGTGGACGGCCGCGGCCTGGCCAACGTGGACGTGGCCCCGCACGGCTCCGAGCGCTTCGCGGTGGTCTCCGGCCAGCGCAAGATGCTCGACTTCGAGGACGGCTACTACTATCCCGCGCAGACCGGCATCGATTTTTACCATCACTACAAGGAGGACATCGCCCTCTTTGCCGAGATGGGCTTTAAGACCTTCCGCATGAGCCTGGCATGGACCCGTATCTTCCCCAACGGTGATGAGACCGAGCCCAACGAGGCCGGCCTGGCCTTCTACGAGGACGTGTTCCGCGAGTGCCAGGCGCACGGCATCGAGCCGCTCGTGACCATCACGCACTTCGACTGCCCGATTCACCTCATCAAGGAATACGGCGGCTGGCGCAACCGCAAGCTCATCGACTTCTACAAGAACCTCGCGACCACGATCTTCACTCGCTACAAGGGCCTGGTGAAGTACTGGCTCACCTTTAACGAGATCAATATGATTCTGCACCTGCCGTTTATGGGTGCCGGCCTGGTCTTTGAGGAGGGCGAGAACAAGGAGGCCGTCGAGTACCTGGCCGCCCACAACGAGCTCGTCGCCAGCGCTTGGGCCACCAAGATCGCCCACGAGATCGACCCCGAGGTCAAGATCGGCTGCATGCTCGCCGCCGGTAGCTACTATCCCTACAGCTGCCGTCCGGGCGACGTGCGCCAGGCACAGCTCGACAACCAGGACAACTACTTCTTCGTCGACGTCCAGAGCCGCGGCTATTACCCGGCCTATGCCGTCAAGAAGCTCGAGCGTCTGGGTATCGATGTGGGCATGACCGACGAGGACCGCGAGATCCTGGCCGACAACACCGTCGACTTCATCAGCTTTAGCTACTACTCCACCCGCTGCTCCGCGGGCGCCGACAATCCCGATGTCGAGAAGACCCAGGGCAACGCCTTCGCCGGTGCCAAGAACCCCTACCTGCAGCAGAGCCAGTGGGGCTGGGCCATCGATCCGCTGGGCTTCCGCATTACCCTCAACGACCTGTACGACCGCTATCAGAAGCCGCTGTTCGTGGTCGAGAACGGCCTGGGCGCCAAGGACGTTGTGGAGGAGGACGGCTCCATCAACGACGACTATCGTATCGACTACCTGCGCCAGCACATCGCTGCGATGCGCGACGCGGTGACTGAGGACGGTGTCGACCTGCTGGGCTACACCACCTGGGGCCCGATCGACCTGGTCTCGGCCGGCACGGGCGAGATGTCCAAGCGCTACGGCTTCATCTACGTCGACCGCGACGATGCCGGCAACGGTACCCTCAAGCGCTCCAAGAAGAAGAGCTTCGACTGGTACAAGAAAGTTATTGCTTCGAATGGCGAGGACCTGTCCTAAGGGCACCGAGCCCCCAACCTCATAGTCTCCTAACCAAAGCGCCCGGCGAGCAGTTTGTGCTTGCCGGGCGTTTTGCCGTCCGCGGATTTTGGGACATGCGGCCCGTTTTTTGAGCCCGCCTGTCGGTACACTAAAAGCACTATGGGTACCCGCGAGCGACATATCGGCCATGCGGCCGCCCGATCCGCGCCGGTAGCGGATCCCAGGGGCGGCAGGCTCTTCGCCATGCCGCGATTCCTCGTTGGCATAACGCACCTGGTGTACCGTCGTCGCGCCTTCGTCATTGCCGGCGTCATAACCGCACTGTTTCTTCTGCTTTTGGCGGTCTTGCCGGCGTCATTCGCTTCCGATCCCAAGCTCTCCAACACAGTGCCCATCTATAACGAGGTGTCCAAAGAAGTCGTGGACGGGCTTATCCATTCGAGCTCGATTCCGCTGCTCCTCGCTGCCGTCGCGTTCTCAATCTGGGGTGTGCTGGTCTATCTGCGCTGTCTGGATTACGTCTTGCGCCGGCGCCTCGTTGCCGTTGCCACCATCAGCGCCCTGTGGATGATCGAGGTCATCCTCAAGTACAAGTCGTTCACGCCGTTCTATGCCACCGTGCTGTGGTACCTGTACTATGTGCCCATGACGCTCATTCCGCTCCTCTACCAGCTGTGCGGCCTGCGCCTTGCGGGGTTGGAGCATCATCGTGCGGGTCGCCGCTACCGCACGGCCCTGTGGATCGCGGCCATCCTGCTCATTGGGTTTGTGCTCACCAACGATTTCCACCGGCAGGTATTCCACTTTGACCGCACAAGCGACACCTGGAGCAACGACTACACGTACGGCTGGGGTTATTTTGCCGTTCTGATATGGACGGCCTTTAACTTCGTGGCCTTTTTCATTTTGGTGGGGCGCTCCTCGTCCTTCCGTATCCAACGTTTTTCGAGCACGGCGGCACTCGTGCTGCTGGGCGGCGCGTTCTTTGCCATTTCGTACGCCCTGCGCGTGCCTTGGGCATGGAAGCTCAACTTTTCGCTCGTCTACTGCGTGCTGTGCGTGGTGACGCTCGAGATTTGCCTCGATTGCGGCGTTATACCGTCGTACCACGGTATTGCCAACATTTTCGACACCCTGCCGCTCGATCTGAAGGTTATAACGCGCGACCTGCAGGAAGTCTATGCCACGCCGGTATCAAAGCCGATTCCGGCAGGCGTGCGTGAAGAGCTGCGCATTCAGGAGCACGGGCATTCCCACGCCTTTACCGTGGCGTCCGATCCCGATGTGATGTACCGCGCCTTTCCACTGCTGGGCGGATCGGCATTGCTCGCCCAAGACGTATCGGAGCTCAACGAGCTCAATCGCGAGCTGGCGTACCGGCGCATGGAATTGCAGCGCCAAAACGAACTGCTTACGGCCGACTACGATCTTAAGACGCATCTTGCCGACCAGGAGGCCGAGGCCTTGCTGATCAAAGATGTTGACCAGGCGCTTGCCCGCGCGCTCGATGAGATGTATGGGCTGCTGAGCTCGCTGCCGCCGTTAACCGATGAGGCATCCTCGCACGAGCGCTATCGCATGCTGCAATGTGCCAAGATGCTCGTCGCCTATTGCAAACGCAAGGGCTCGCTCACGTTGGCGCAGCATGGGGAAAGCGGATTTAACCGCGATCGCATCCAACTCATTGCCAACGAGCTGGCAAGTGACTTGCGCACCATCGATGTCGACTGCGCTTCGATCATCGCCATACAGCGTCCGATGCATGCCAGTACGGTAAGCGCGCTGTACGACTGCGTGTATGACTTTGCGTTTTTCGCCTACACCACCGATCATCCGGCACTCATGTACCATCTGAGCGAACACGATTCGTGCAGCGTGGAGCTGCGTGCCACACTCTTTTCCAACGACGAGGAAGACTTGTCGCAGACGCCCGCCGCGCACGAGCTCGAGGTTGCACTGCAGGGGCGTAACGTGGCGTATCGTCTTGAGGGCGAGGCCGGTCAGCTGCGTATGATCGTGCTGATGCCGCGGGCGGGTGAGTGATGATGCAGATGCCGCTTATCCTTCCCCAGATCGTTGCGCTCGATGTGCTCTTTGCCTTGGTGGCATGCCTGCAGACCATCCATGTTCCGCTCATCGCATCGCGTCGTTCGTCTTACAACCGCAAAGTGATTTGCGTCTACGAGGCGAGCCTTGTGCTGCACTTGATTATCTCGGCCGTCATCTTGTTCGCGTCGAGCGGGTCGCATCTGGTGGCGCCGCTCTATGTCGTCGCCGAGGCGGCGGGCGCGCTGCTATGGCTCAACGCCGCGATTGCCGCCTATGGCGTAGTCCTTATGGTGCATTATCGCCGTCCCGTTATGATGGCTGAGCTGCTGCTTGTTGCCGCCGTGACGCCGCCGGTTGTTTGCGTCATGGGCTCGACATGGCCTGCAGTCCTTATCGCGGAGGGCGCGTTCTTCCTGTTCCGCTCCATCGCGGCGCTTTTGATGGACGTGCGCAACCGCCAGGAGGACATCACGGCGTTTTCGACAATCGAGACCATTAACGTGATCCCCGTCGGCATTCTGTATCTGGATTCGAAAGGCCGCCCGTTGCTCATGAACCGCTGCATGCGCAGGAACCTCGTGGAGCTTCACATGCCCACCGACCTGCACGACATGAGCGATACGTGGAACGGCCTTCGAAAACTCAGTGCGCAGATGCCCGAGAGCAGCAAAAATCGCGTTCGAATCGACCTGGACCGCTTTGGGGAGTCGCGTGCGGTGGTCGAGGTTTCCTCCTCCGAGATTCGTCTGTTCGCATGTGATGAGGTTATGGTTTCGGGCCGTCCCTTTGAGCGCATTATTGGCTTGGACGTGACGGAGTACGCGCATGCCCACGACCGTCTGGCGCAGGCCAATCACCTGCTTGAGCTTGCGGGTCAAGAGCTCCAGGCCCAGATCGAAGAAGTCAAAAAGGTTGCCGACAATGCGGCCTACCTGCGCATGCGTGCCCGCGTGCACGATGTGATCGGCCAGCGCCTGTCCATCCTTCATCGATATCTGGAAGAGGGGCGTCTGGATGACGAGTCGCTCGAGCAGATTGACCCGCTGCTGCGCTCAATCGCTGCCGATCTGCGCAGCGGGGGCGACACCGAACCGGCAGAGCAATTGGGCGATATCGTCCATGCCTTTGGCCTGGTGAGCGTGCAGATCGATGTGGAGGGCGAGCTGCCAAACGACGCGCGTGTCGCCGCAGCATTTTTGCAGATTATCCGCGAAGCCTCGACCAATGCCACCAAGCATGCACAGGCCCATCAGGTCCATGTGCGCCTGTGGCAGGAGGGGACGGAAGACGACGCTGTCGCGCGGATGGTCGTTTCTAACGACGGCGCGCCTGCACCCGTATCGTATCGCGAGGGAACGGGTATCCCAGGTATGAGGCATGTCGCACAGAATCTGGGCGGCAGCCTGGAAGTCCACACCGCCCCGCCCTTCACGCTTACGGTGTCCATCCCGCTCGCCTCCAGCGCCACGGTCCAAAGGAGAAGTTCATGATTCGCGTGTTAATCGTCGAAGACCAGGCTATCTTGCGCGAGAGCCTCGCGCGCTCCGTCGGTGACCAGCCCGACATTACGGTTGTTGCCGCGATCGCCGACGCCTCGGATGCCTTGGACGTTGTGCTTAAGGAGCGCCCGGACATGATACTGATGGACGTATGTACCGAGCATGATTCCAACGGCATCGTGGCGGCGGCGCGCATCAAAGAACAACTGCCCGAGTGCCGCGTCATTATCATGACGGGTATGCCCGAAATCACCTTTGTGGACCAGGCGCGCGAGGCGGGCGTCGACAGCTTTGTGTACAAGAACGTTGGTATCGACGAGCTATTCGCCGTGATGCGCTCCACGCTGGCGGGTTACTGCACGTTTCCCAAGCCGCCCGAGAGCATCTTCTCGGGCACGGCGGCCCTCGACGATGTCGAGCTGTCGATCTTGCGCCTTGCCTGCGAGGGTAAAAGCCGCCGCGAGATCGCGGCCGAGCTGTTTATGAGCGAGGGCACCATCAAACGCCGCATCTCGGAGATTCTCAATAAGACCGGCTACGACAACATCATGCGCTTGGCCGTGCGCGCAGTAACGGAGGGCAGCATCGTTCCCAACATGGAGCGCTAGCGCTCGTTACGCATCGGCATAAAGCGGCGGGGCCGCAGGATCAACTCCTGCGGCCCCGCCTGGCATGTGCGCGGATGTGTCCGCCAATCCGTGGCTATCGGTGTCTGCCGTTACGCGATGGTTGCGCTGTAGGAGGCGACGTCCTCGTAGGAATCGGTCAGGTAGGCATCGATGCCGATGGTCGTGTTGACGAGGTCGTCAAGGCTATCGAGTGTGCCGTTCGAGAAGGTGAACTCTTCGGTGGCGTTGGTGCCGGGCATCAGGTGAGCCGAGAACCAGGCTTCCTTCATGGTGCCGTTGACGTTGGTCTTGCCGGTGGGGGCGTAGAAGGTCAGGTCCTTGTCGCTCTTGTTGGTGATGTTGACGACAAAGCCGATGTCGCCCCAGTCGTCCTTGAACTTCTCGGTGATGGTGATGGTGCACAGATCGTCATCGGCGACGGTGACGGCGGGGGAGATTTCGACGCTCTGGACATCTTCGTCTTCGACGGCCTCATCGATCTCCTCTTCCTTCTCGGCCGCCTCGCGATCCTTCTTCACCGTACCGGACAGGTCCTTGTCGGACTTGGTAAAGACAAGATTGCCATCATCTTCTTCGAGGATGAGTTTTCCGTCCTTGAGCTTCATGTCATGCGACTCGTCTTCGGCGGTGATGGTTACGGTGGTGGCGTCCTTTGCCTCCCATTTAAGGTCGACGACTTCAAGGAACAGGTCGAGGGCGCCTGTACCGTCCTCATCGAGAATCAGGATGCAGTGGACACCCCAATCCTCGAGCATCTTCATGTACTCATCGGTCAGCTCTTCGCCCTCCATGGTTCCACCCGAGAGTTCCCAGCTGCCGACGAAGTTGGCCTTGGGGTCTTTGCCGCCGCCGCTGCAGCCCGTCAGGGCAAAGGCGAGCGCCAGGACGCATGTCAGAAATGCGAGTACGGACTTTTTGAACGTTGTCTTCATGGTGTCCTCCTTTATCGAACGAAACCCATAGAAGCAAATGCGGGGGTGGCGGATCCCCCGCCAATTACCAGATAGAGGGGCTAGGGCCTGGGCGTTCCGCAGTTGCTGCAGAACTTGCCGCCGTTTTCGTTGCCGCAGTTGGGACAGAACCACTTGGTCGGTGCCGGGACGGGCGCGGGGCTGCCGCACTCGGAGCAGAACTTGCCGGTGTTGGTGGCGCCGCAGCTGCAGGTCCATGTGTCGGCCGCAGGTGCGGCGGGAGCCGGTGCGGGAGCGGGTGCCGGAGCCGGCTGCGGGGCGGCCTGCTGCTGCGCCTGGCCGGCGGCGAACAGCTGGCTGGCGTTCATACCGCCCATGCCGCCTGCCATGCCCATGCCCATAAAGCCCGCCATCGCGCCGTTGGGGTTGGCGGCTGCCGCGCGCATTGCGTCGCTCTGGGCGCTGGCAATGTTGGCTGCCGCCATAGTGGGATCGAGCATGACCGCGGCTTTCTGCAGGTCCTTGATCATCTGCTCGTCCTCTTGCGAGGCGGCGATGGAGTTGACGCCAAAGCTCACGATCTCGACGCCACGCAGGTCGCGCCAGTCGGCAGAGAGGACCTCGTTGAGCGCACGGGCGAGCTCGGTGGTGTGGCCGGGGATGGCGCTGTAGCGGATGCCCATCTCCGAAATCTTGGCAAAGGCGGGCTGCAGGGCGGTGAGCAGCTCGGACTTAAGCTGGCTGTCGATCTTGTCGCGCGTATAGCTATCGGTCACGTTGCCGCACACGTTGGTGTAGAACAGCAGCGGGTTGGTGATGCGATACGAATACTCGCCGTTGCAGCGCACGGAGATGTCGACGTCCAGGCCAATGTTGTTATCGACCACGCGGAAGGGCACGGGCGAGGCGGTGCCGTACTTGTTGCCGATGATCTCCTTGGTGTTGATGAAGTAGACGCGCTGGTCCTTGCCCGCGTCGCCGCCAAAGGTAAAGCGGCTGCCGATATTGGCGAAGGTCTCCTTGATGGAGTCGCCCAGGTTGCCGCTAAAGACGCTCGGCTCGCTGCCGGTATCGAAGACGAACTCACCGGGCTCCAGCGCGACTTCGATGATCTTGCCGTTTTGCACCACGAGCATGCCCTGGCCGTCGTTGACGGCGATGACCGAGCCGTTGGAGATGACGTTGTCCTCGCCGCGCGTGTTGGAGCTGCGGCCACCGGTGCGTTTGCTGCCCTTGCAGGCCAAGACGTCAGCAGGCATCGATTCGCAATAGATAAATTCCTTCCACTGGTCGGCCATGACGCCGCCGGCAGCTCCCAATCCAGCTTTCAAGAGTCCCATGGTAATCTTCCTTTCTCGTCAAAGGCCGGGTGGTATTGGTTGGATTGCTTAGTCGTCCTTGTCGTCTTTCATGACAACGGTGGTCTCGGTGTGGCTGAAGGTGTCGTGCTTCTCGGTCAGGTCGAGCTCGCCGCAGTACTCGTCGGCGTGGGTGGCCTCGTTGGCCGTCTTGAGCTGGCCTACCAGTAGCACGTCTCCGATAATCACGATGATCAGCGGCGCGATGACGTTGATGAGGATGCCCTCGATATCAAAGGTGAGGTAATCTGGATCGAAGGCGTATTCCCCCATAAAGAGAATCTGGGAGAGGATAAATCCGATCACAAAGAACAGCACCGAGGCGATGGCGAGCTTGGGCTTGGAGCAGGGGAGCTCGCCGACCAAGCGGCCGGTCTGGCCGTTCATGGCAAACAGGTAGCTCTTGCCGTTCCACGAGGTGGAGAGCATCCAGACGGGGAACAGGGCGTAGTCGCTGTCTTCCCAGGTGTAGTCGAGCTGCTTGCTTTCGACCGTGGCATCGTCGTATTCGTCGACGACGGTCTCGCGCAGGGCCGAGATTGTGCTTTCTTCCATACGGCGTTCGGCGCGCGCCTTGCAGGTCTCGCAGTCCTCGTCGTAACGGTTGGCGATGTAGCCGGGCATATATGCGACCGAGAACGGGCGCAGCGCGTCGTAGTCAAACGGCTCGATGGCGTCCATGTGGCCGTCGGGCATCTTGGACGATCCGTCGACGGGCACGCGCTTAAACGAGATATTGCCCTTGCGATAGGCATCGTAGTGGTCGGTGGTCGTGACGGTGCGGTCGGATTCCTCGGTCACGGTCTCGTTGGTCGCGTCAAAGTACACTTCGCCGTCAACGCGGGCGCCGTAGAGCCAAAACGGCACGTAGACACCTTGGACCTCGTCGATGTGGTTGCCGGTGACAAAGCTCTTGGGCAGCAAGATCTTGCCCTTGTAGTGTTCCTTGAGTGCGGCCGTGACGTCATCGCGCCCGAGCTTAAACGGAATTACTAGGTCGGGCGAGAAGTCGCCCGAGAGCTGGCCGGGCGCCACGGCGGAGTTGCCGCAGTACGGGCAGGTGGTGACGGCGACGGTGCCGTCGGACACGAGCTCGGCGCCGCACGACGAGCAGATGTAGCCGGCGTTTTGGGCGAGCTCCTGCACCGCGTCGTCGGCGACGGGCTTGGGCGTTGCGGCTGCCGCATCGGCTTTGGCGTCGGCCTTGTCCTGGCGCTCGCGATAGAGGGCCTCGACTTCTTCGACTTCAAAGCGCGAGTCACAGTAGTCGCAGACGAGCTTTTGCTCGGCACTGGCAAAGTGAAGGGGGCCGCCACACGCGGGGCATTGATAGTTGACGCTCTCGAAGGCCATGATCGGTCCTTTCGCTGCCGGAGGCTATGCGCCGATGGCGCCGCCGCAGTATTCGCAGCGCCCGCTGGCATCGGGAATGGTGGTGGCTCCGCAGAAGGGGCAGGTGACCGCGGTCTTGGGGGCCTTGGCGGCCACGACGCTATCGCGCGTCTCCTGGCGCAGCTGCACCAGCGCGTCGCGGACCTCGGTTGCCTGGCGCTTGGCCTCGCGGTATTCGATGGAGCCGCGCTGATCGATGGTGGAGTCGTTCACGCGCAGGTTGATCTCGGTAAAGTACGGCGTGTTGACGTGAATGGTCAGGTTAAAGTCGTAATCCAGGTCATAGCGCGGCGGATTGTAGCTCTCGCGCTCGCCGTCCTTGGTCTCGCGATAGATCTCGGTGCGATGCTCGTCGATATCCATATCGCAGCCGAGTACCTGCGAGAACTCGATGATGTCGGGATTGGCGTCGCGCCAGCGGCTCTGCGAAGTGATGATCAACAGGCCCGCGTCCTCATCGAGCATAATATTGGTGCGCCCGGCAGAAAGCGTGCGCGTGGGGTTGAACGAGGCCAGGCGCTCGGCGTTGGCCTCGCGGTAGGCGAGTTGCTCGCGGATGTCGTCCGCGGTGCTGGAGCGATAGCCGTGAAAGTAGGGGGAGAGCTTGCCGGCGCACTCTTTGCACAGGTAGCCTTCATTGATTTTTGTCTTACCTAGAAGTCCCAGCTCGGTACCGCAAATCGCGCACTCTTTCTTCTCGAACATCTTGTCAAAGAAGCCCATGGTTGCCTCCCATCAACTGGTAGCGTGTGTCACTTTTGATGATGGGGGAGTGCGCGATCCTTCGCGATACCCAGACGGCTCAAGGAGTCTCCACAACTGGGACACATGGCCCATTTTTCATCCCCAAATAACTTGCGGTGAAATAGTTCCTAAATGTGGGCCATAGAAGGCCAAACAGGAACTATTCCACCGCAACTTCTGGGTAGTCATCGGGGACGTACTTAAATGAGTAGCAGTTGGGGACACTCCATGCCGAATGTGGGCGCCGTCCTTGTTATGCCACGGTCACGGCGACCTGGGCGTAGCGGGTGCAGGGGCGCTCGGCGCGGGTTTTAACGCTGAAGGTGAGCACGAAGCGGTCACCGGGCTGCGCGTCGGCGGGTACGGTGAACGTGGCGTCCGTCGCGCATTCCTGCCATAGCGACAGATCTTGAGCGCCTGCATAGCGCGACGGTCCCATGGTGACATTCCAATGAGCATCGAAGCCCCTGCCATCGGGGTCGACGATGGTCGCTGCAAGAGCAACGCGCTCGCCGGCCGCGGCGCTCATGTCGCCCGTGACCTCGGCAACATACGCCGGATGCGAGCAGGCCGCGGGCTCATGGGCGCACCACTGCGCGCGAGCGGCGAAGTCTTCCTGGTAGGCGCGCAGATAGGGGTTGGGGTTGCCGTCCACCGGCGTACCTATGGCAGCAAAACCGGCAGGCGCATCTGAGTGGGGATGCCCGTCAAGGAACATGCGGCCGAGCAACGTGTCAAAGTCGCGGTTATCGATGCCGCGCAGGCCAAACGGCAGCAGCGGAATATAGGTCATCGAGTCGCCCTCGGCCATAAAATCGCCGCGCTCAAATTGCATCGCGGGCATGCCTTCTAAGCCCCAATCCAAGCGGGCATGCTTGCCAAACTGGAACCTCTCGGGCTCGTTTTCGTACACCTTGCCATCGCCATAGAGCATATAGCGCGCCATAAGGGGACCGTTGCCCTGCGTGAGATTTTGCTCGGGCCAGGGAGCCTGAAAGAGCGGCAGCGTATCGGGCTGAGCCATCTTGGCATCGACATAGCCGCCATACATATAGGGCACACACCAAAAGATGAGATCGGGGAAGAGCTCATGCCCATGGTCGAGCCAAGAATTGTCCTGCCCCACACCATCGGCAACGCCCATCACGCGTACCTTCTGATAGACACACTGTTGCACAGAAGGCCATTCGGGTGTGGCGCGATAGCGCTCGGCAATGCTCATCAGGGCGCGAACGATCGTATTCATACCGCCCCAACTGAGCAGCCAAAGCGTGCGCGGGTCATCATCCAAAATCGCCTGAGCAATCACGCGCGAACCCTCAGACTCCTCACGCACATCGCCTTCAAAGGCAACATTGCCCACAAACGTACGCTCAATCATCTGAGCAGGCGAGGGAAACGGAGACTCGCCGGCAGCGGCCGCATTAGCCTGCAGCTGAGGCCAGGCCTGGGCATACTCATTGCTCCAGAGGCTCTCGATCCAATGCTCAGGAAACGGTCGATACTCACGAAGCTCCCCAGCAAGCGGATCAGGCTCATGAGGCACAACATCCCATTCATAAGAGCGACGCCCTTTAGTCCGCCAATGCGGATTCACCTCACCGAGCGTATGCACGCCATCCCCAAGAAAGTGATACTGCGAAGCCGTATACACCACAGCCTGAACATCGAGCAAGTTGAGATACAGAGCCAAATGAACGAGCGAGTTCATATCATCGACTTCCATATCAGTAGTAACAATCACCCGAGTTAAATCGCGAGTCATAAGAAAGCTCCAACCAAAATCATTTCAGCCAGTTACGCGCAAGGCAAGACGGGACCCACGTCCCCATCGCCGTCAACCCGGCGGCCCGGTTGCACAGCGCGAAGCGCGTGGTGCAACCGGGCCGCATGCCCGAGGACATTTTCAGAGGTAAGCCCTCGGCCCCGTGATGGGATAGATTACCTGTCGACCCTTGCCGACCACTCCCAGCAGCCCACCGGCTCGCCGTCGATAAGTACGTTGCCCCCGTCGAAGTCTTGATAACACATGTCGTTGAATTGGTGGATCCACACGCCATGGTTGAACGTCTTCTTGGGCGAGCCGTCGGCCTCGCGGTAGCGCCCGGTCAGGTCCTCGACATGGCTAAAGTAGGTGAGATGCACGTTGGCGCCGGCAGCGCGCAGGCGAGCCGTGAGCGGCAGCACGGTCTCCTGCGGTATCACGAGCTCATCGCCCTTGGAGTGCGTAAACCACAGCGGTGTCTTGGCAAGGGCAGCAACGTCCTCGTCCGTGGCGTTGTACCACGGCGCGCAGCAGGGAAGGCCCGCGGCGAAGAACTCGGGGTAGTCGGCGCACAGGCGCAGCGTCATAAAGCCGCCGTTGGAAAGGCCAGCGACCACGATGCGGTCGGTGTCGATGCGGTCGGCATGCTCGGCGACAAACTCGTCGATGAGCGCCTTAATGACGGGGGAGTAGATGCTCTGGTTGGAGTGGCCGAGCTGCTCAGTGCCGTTGTCCATCCAAAACGTGGGCGACTGCGGCACGAGAACCCAGGCAAAGCCGCCAAAGTAGCGCTGGATCTGCGCCTGGCTGATGGCCGTCACGCGGTTGCCGATATAAGCGCGCGTGGCGCCCTCGCCTTGCGTAGCGCCCTTGCCCTCGCCAGCGCCGTGCAGGTACACCACGAGCGGGGCCTTCTGGGGCACGACTGTCGTTTCGGGCGCGAAGGGGTTGAAGCAGGCGGAGTCCTCGGCCTTAAAGCTGGGCTCAAAGAAGCCGTACTCGAGCGCGATGCCGTTGACGGCGGTCTTTTGCGTGGCATTGCTCCAGCCCTTGAGCGCGGGGCAGATGTCGCCGCGGCAGGTGTCAAAGACCAGGCCGCAGGTTGGATCGTCACCGTCATTGCCGGGAAGGGCCGCGAGCTGCGTGATGCGCAGCTGGTCGTCGAGCAAGCGCGAGCCCATCACGCTGCCCTCGATCTTCTTGGTCAGGCGCTGCTCGGCGATCTCGAGCGCCACATGGGTGCCAAAGGCGAGCTTGCGTCCGCACTCATCGCACGGATGGGCGGCGAGGACGTCGACATAGCCTACGGAAGGTGCGGCGTGGTCGGCGCCGCGCTCTTTGCGCATCAGGATCTCGCCCGTGCGTTCATGGCGCTCTACATATATATGGAAGGTGCGCGCATCGATATCGTTGGCGCGAACGGTGCACGGCAGGTCGAGCACGACTTTGCTGATCCAGGGGCCAAAGTCTCCCAGCGTGGTGACGGTTGCGTAGGTGCACGATTTGAGTTCCATGAGCTGCCTCCTCTGCGCCGCGAGTGGTAAACATCAGCGGCAATACAACTTAAACATGTTTAGTTTAATGCAGAGCTACAGAACAGGCAGATGAACTCGGTAAACGGTCAAAATGAACACTCAACAAATTACTAAACATTCGTTTATCACCATTTAGCAGGGCTTTTGTTGATGGGTCAACAAAGAATAGAGGTGTTTACCAAATTAAAAGACCACGTAAATAGGCATTTAGTAGCAGAGCGTCAAATAGACAATCCCTTACCGTTCAAGTACGTTCACCCCCGATTTCCTACCGTTCACCGGACTACGGACGGCAAAATTGCCACAAATTAGACGTTCCGTGTAAACTTAAGCCCGTAAACGTTCAGTAAACACATTGTTTACGACAGCGTATCCAAGGGTTCGGTAGCCGTAAGGGGTTATAGTCGCCGAGCCAAAGGCGTGCCTACGCCCAAACGAGTAGGCACACGATGATATGGGGAGGGGTCCCATGGCAGTAGATAACAAGCAGATTGCCACCGATGTCCTCGAGCTCGTGGGCGGTGCGGAGAATGTTTCCGTCGCCACCAACTGCATGACGCGCCTGCGTCTGACGCTCAAGGACAACAGCAAGGCCGACGTGGAGAAGATCAAGAAGGTCAAGGGTGTTCTGGGTTGCCAGTTCGCCGGCAGCCAGCTCCAGGTCATCATTGGCCAGAACGTGCCCAAGGTGCTCGCCGAGTTCGTCGCCATCTCCGGTGTTAAGCAGGGTGCCGCGGTCGACGAGAATCTCGACACTCCTAAGGAGAAGTTCGAGCTCAAGAACCTGCCAAACATCATCCTCGACTATCTGTCGGGCTCCATGACCCAGCTGATCCCGCTGCTCATGGCCGGCGGTCTGTTCCGCACCATCGCTGCGGTCCTCGGTCCCACCATGCTCGGCGTTCTCTCTGACACCGATCCGACCTACACGTTCCTCTACACCACCCTGTACGAGGCCACGTTCACCTTTATCCCCATCTACCTGGGCTATGCCGCCGCTAAGAAGCTCGGCGCCTCCCCGGTTCTGGGCATGCTCCTCGGCGGCGCCCTCATGGCCCCGTCCGTCGTGAGTGTCGCGACCCAGGATGGTGGCGGAATCATCTCCGTCTATGGCATTCAGATCGCCGCTGCCAACTATCAGCAGTCCGTCCTGCCGATTATCCTTTCGGTGCCTGTCCTCTACTTCGTCGAGAAGTTCTTTAAGAAGGTCATGCCCGACGTGCTCTCCACGGTCTTCACGCCGTTCTGCACCATGATCGTTACCATCCCCATCGCCTTCATCGTCCTCGCCCCGCTCGGTAACGAGATCGGCAGCCTCATCGCTAACGCCCTCTTTGGTCTTGCTGACATGGGTGGCATCGGTATCCTGCTCGTCATGGCCGTCCTCGGCGCCTTCTGGCAGCTCTTCGTGGTCTGCGGTATGCACATGCCCGTCATCCTGCTCGCTCAGGTTCAGATCATCGCTGCCGGCTACGATCCCTTCGTCTTCGTTTCCACCAACTGCGCTATGGCCGCTGTCTGGGGCTGCGCCTTCGGTGCCTTCCTCAAGATGAAGAACCCCGACGAGAAGGGTCTTGCCCTGGGCTACGTCATCTCCGCCATCGCCGGCGGCGTCACCGAGCCCGCACTCTTCGGTATCCTCATGCGCTTCCGTCGCACCATGTTCGGTATGTTCATCGGCGGTGCCATCGGCGCTGTGTTCTCCGGCCTCATGGGCGTTACCTATTACCTCGCCGGTGGTGCCTCCAACTTCCTGGTCTTCACCAACTACCTGCAGGGTGGCCAGATGAACACCGTCTGGGCTATCGTCGGTATGGCAATCTCCTTTGTCATCGCCGCTGCCGTCGTCTTCGTCGCCGGCTTCTCCAAGGAGGAGCTCGCCGAGATGGAGGCCTAAGGCCAAGCCATTCGGTCGCATACGACCTTACCTACACGACAGGGCCCCGTCAGGCGCAAGCCCGGCGGGGCCCTTCTTGCAAGGTAGACTGGAGTGGGCAAGTGGTGTCCGCCCGCAGGGGTTTGTTAAACGGCGGGGGCTTTCGCATCAGGGGTTACCGCGAAAGCTTCTGCCGGTTCGCAATTCCTTTATCGAGCGAAAGGACATGCAGATGAGTTTGGGAAAACTGACCGTCAACGGTCGTCAGGACGGTTTTTTGTGCGAGGGCAAGCCGTTCTTTTGGTTTGCCGATACGTGCTGGAGTGCGTTTACCAGCATCCCCGAGGCCGACTGGGACTACTATCTGACCCGCCGCGCCGAGCAGGGCATGAACGTGCTGCAGATTAACACGCTGCCGCAGTGGGATCGCTGCTGCCCCGATCTGGGCATTTGGCCCTATGCCAGCGAGGATGGCGTGCGCTTTGATTGGTCTCAACCCAACCAGGCGTATTGGGAACGCGCCGCCGCCATGTGCCGCGCTGCCGTCGAGCACGGCATTCGTCCGGCGCTCGTGCTCATGTGGTGCAACTACGTGCCCGGTACCTGGGGCGCTAAGATCGCCGAGCGTTGCGGTGCCGAGGTTATGCCGCGCGAGGAGGTCCGTGCCCACGTTGCCCGCGTCGTCGAGAACCTGGGCGAGTTCGATCCCGTCTATGTGGTGACGGGCGACACGGACTTTGCCGGTGACGAGGCGATTGCCTATTACGAGGATGCGCTCGACGAGGTTGCGAAGCGCGCGCCCGAGGCCCTGCGTACCATGCACATCAATCGCGGTAACCGCACGATTCCCGCGCAGTATTTGGACCGCCTGGACTTCTATATGTTCCAGCCCGGCCACAACTACGAAGGCCAGCCCGAGGCCTGGCACCTGCCCCAGGACTTTATCGCCAGCTATCCCAAAAAGCCGATGGTCAACTCCGAGCCCTGCTACGAGCAGATGGGTGCGTCGCGCAACGTGTACTGGCGTTTTACCGCGCAGGACTGTCGCGCGAGCGTGTGGTCTTCGATCCTTGCCGGCGCCAGCGCGGGCGTGACCTACGGCGCCCACGGCGTTTGGAACTGGCAGACATCGCGCAGCCAGGGTTCGGTGCTGGGCGAGGGCTTTGACATGCCGTTCCGCTGGCAGGAGTGTCTGCAGTTTGCGGGCGTGTGGGATTTTGCCGCCATCGAGCACGTGCTTGCCGGCCTGGGTGCCACGGCTAGCGACGACGCTCTCGCCGTTATCCCGGCACAGGAGCTGCTCGATGACGCGCGCGAGTCCATCCGTGTGGCGCGTATTGGCGAGCGTGTCGTCACCTATCTGCCGCGCACCACGGCACTTACGTTTAAGCTCGATAGTGCGCGCGGCTGGTCGGCGACGGCCCTCGACATGGAGGCCAAGCGTATCGCCAAGCTGCCCGTTCGCGACAATGGCGACGGCACCGTGCGCGTGGCTCAGCATTCCTTTGAGCACGACGCCCTGGTGATCCTGACGCCCGAGCACTAACACCCGAGCTCCAACACTTCCGATCCCTCCATCCCCTTCTCCATCGCACGCAACCCAGTCCCTCAATAAGTTGCGGTGAAATAGTTCCTAAAAAGCACCCCCAGCCGGACAAACAGGAACTATTCCACCGCAACTGCTGTTGGGGCATTTGCGCCGGATGCGTAACAGTTCGGGCATTGCGTGGATACTAAGACCCATTCTCCATTAAAATGGTTTTCCGGACATCTAAGCGGGTGGGGGTTACCATGAGGGACCTGGGAGATACAACCGCATATTTGCGCCGGGGCATACGGGAGATTCTGTGCCTGGCGCTTTTCTTTTTCACGTTTTTGGCCGGCGAGTACTTCTTTGACGTACGCGTGGCCGAGTTTGTGCCAGCGAACGAGGTCGTTATCTACGAGAGCATCGTCGTCGGCGCGAGCGTGATTGGCTATTTTGTGCGTCCTCTCCTGTACTATCGCCGTCCCCAGGCAATCGATGCAACGAGCGATATGACGGGCGTGCTGCTGGTGTCGGCATTGCTGCTGCTGATTATGGCGGCGCAGTTTCAGGTCGTGATTGCGGGCGGTCTGGTGGCGTGCTGCGCCTTGGGCTACTGCGGATCGACCGCCCATGCCAATCTGGCGCGGCGTTTTGCGCAGACGCCTTGTCTGGCACGTGCCGTGGCGGTTTCTTATGCTGCGGGCATTTTGGTACAGGTGCTCAACCATATGGTGATGCCTGCGGGCATTCCTCAACAGTTTGTCCTTATTGCCTGTGCGATTGCGCTGGTTGGGCTGCTTCACGGTACCCGCCGAGCTAAATTACGCGATGAGTCCGCGCCCGAGTTCGAAGCCGAGATTGCCGAGCTATCGGTCGATGCGTCGGAGCATGGCGCCAAGTGGCGCGATAATCCCGAGGCAAAGGCGGCCTTCCAAGGTGCCGTAGTGCGCTTGACGGTGGCGACCGCCTGCCTTACCGGCGTATTCGCGGCTCTCAATGCCGGTCTTACGACCTCGCATGCCGCCGGCGCCATCGATCTGGGTGACTGGCCGCGCTTGCTGCTGGTTGTGAGCGCGCTTGCCGCCGGCGCCCTGTATGACCTGCGAGGACGCTCGTATATGAATATCATCATGACGTGCGCCGCCATGCTGTCCACGCTCTCGTTCTTTGTGCTTATCACCGATGGCAACGGTGGCAATGCGCTCGCTGCCACGATTATCTTTTACCTGGGCACGGGCTTTTTCGTGGTGTTCTTCACCGCGAAGTTCGCCGCGATTTCGATGTATGCGCGCTGGTCGTATTTGTGGCCGTGCATGGGCCGCGCCATCAACAATATTTGCTCAATGCTTGTGACGGCGCCGGCGGTGGCGATCATCTCGAGCCAAAACGTGCTAATGGCGGTAGGTGTCGTACTCGTGCTATTTGTCGGCATTGCGATCTCGCTGCTGGGGCAGTTTGGACAGGGTGCCGAGGCCGAGGCTGCGCACAGCGGGCTGGCGTTTGCCACCGACGATCTTGGCGTGAGCCGTGCGCCCGATCAGGCCGACGCGGTGCCCCTGGAGGTGCCGGAGCTTTCGTTTGACGATCGGCTCGATGGCTTCGTTACCGCCTTTGGGCTTACGAAGCGCGAACGCGATGTGCTGGAGGCGTTGGTCGTCTCGGACGACAGCGTGCAGGACGTGGCGGCGCTCTTCCTTTCGCGTTCTACGCTCTACCGCCACATCGCCTCGATCAACAAAAAGACCGGTGCCGCCTCGCGCGTGGGCCTCATCAACTTCTTCTGGTCCTGGACACCCCAAGACTAGCTAACCACCACAAAGGGGGCAGGCACCTTTGTGGTGGTTTTTACCTGCGAAAATGTGAATATGAGACATTTGTCACCTGCCGTTTTGGCGCTCAAAGGCATATGAATGTGATGTTGAGCGAAGCAGAACGGAAGGGGTGCACCTATGGCGTCTCGGGGTTGCGCGTCTAATAAAATTGCCGGCGCGCTTATCGCCGTGGTGGTTGTTGCCGCGGCGGTGACGCTTGTGCGGGCATACGGCTTTGGTGCCCGTGCCGACCAGGGAAAGAACGCCGCGCAAGCGTCGCTGAGTGATCGTGCTGCCGCTCCGGTGGCGGTCAAGCTTATCGAGAACGGCGAGACGCGGGCGGTCTATGAGACCGACGATGCCGAGCTGGTCGCATCGACCTTTGCCGCGCTCGACGATTGCACCGTGGGAGATGCGGTGGATGAGCGGATGAGCGACGCCGGTCGCACGCTCGTCTTTGTCTATGCGGACGGCTCGGAGCGGTCGGTGGAGCTCGAAGGCAAGAATATCGTGCTCGACAAGACGGCATATCGTCTCGACGGTGCCGACGAACTGTGGCGACAGCTTGCCGCCATCAAAAACAGCCAATGAAATGAGGGGTGTACGGGATGAGTGACTTGAGATTCTGTCCGGCGTGCGGAGCGCAGCTGCCTCGGGTCGCCGGCGTGCCGGTGCGATTTTGCCCGGGCTGCGGCGTCCGGCTTGAGGACATTGCATGCGGCCCGGATGCCACGGGGTCTGTGAATGATGCGGCTGACAATGATGGCGCGGGTGAAGGTTGCGAGCCGAGTGTGGCCGTGCCGGCAGATGTGCCAACGCGGAGTGCCGAGGCGGCGTCGCCGTCTGGCAACACGGCCGCGGCGGACGCTCCTCGCGCCGGCGAGCTTGAGCTCCATACCGCATGCGATGCTTCTGGCGGTCAGGCGCTCGCGTAGGTGGCGTTGCCGCGGGGCTGGCGTATCGAAGAGGCGCATCTTGAGCGCGGCGGCAGCTTCGATTGCCCGATTTCGGTTGGCGTGACGGCAGCGGGTCCGACGGGCGAGCGGATTATGTACCGCTCCGAGCTCTGCTACGTGGATGCGGGCGCCGTTGCCAGGCGTATCCCCACGCAAACCGAGCACAAGGCGTTTATGCACGTGGAGGCAGCCTGCGACGAGTTGGCCCAGGCCTGCGCGGCACAGCTGGGCGCGCAGGCGGAGGTTGTGGCCGAGCAGCCGTACCCATCGAGTGCGGCGGTCGATATCGAGCACGAGCGTGCCCGCGTAAAGCGCGAGGCGGCAAACGACTTTGCGATTCAGGGCTTTTCGATGGAGCCGAGCGATGTGATCTATGAGTGCCGCATGCGTAGATATCGGATCGCGGGTGCCCCGGTGCCCACCGAGCTTGCGGTGGCGGCCAAGGTCGAGGGCTATGTGGCCTCGATCGGCGGAGTCGCGGGCTCTATGGGTAAAGGCATTGCCGCCGGGGCCGAGGCGCTGCTGGGCGCGGGCCTTGCGAGCGGGCTCATCGGCGGCGTTCTGGGCAAGCGCCTGCGCGAGCGCCAAGCGGCGGCAGCGGCGGGGCAGGGCGTCGCGCAAGAGCAGGCTGCGGATCAGGGCGATTGCCCAGACGAGGCACCGTTCAAGCCGGGAGCGGCCGACTTGCTGCAGTGGCGTATCAGGGACAGTTTCTGTCTGGTTGCGCCAGAAGGCCGTCTGGACGAGGCAGCCTCTACGGCGCTTGCCTCAATGGCATCGACCCTGCGGCTCAACCCGTCGATTGCGCGCGAAGCGTGCGCTCAAAAGCAGCAGATGGTGCTCGAGCAGCGTCAGCGCACGCAGATGAACATCGCCCAGCAGCAACAGCAGTTCGCGGCCTGGCAGCAGATGCATGCCTCGCAGCAGGCGGCGTTCGACAGCTACCAGCAGGCTTGGTTTGAGCGCAGCGATCGTCAACACGCCGCGAATATGGCCGCCAGCGCGGCCAATTTCTCCAGCGCAGGTGTGGGAACGGGCGCGGCGTCGTATTCCGATGCCATCCGCGGGGTCAACCATTACACCAGGCCCGACGGTACCGATGTCGAGGTTTCGGTGATGGCGGATCAAGCTTGGGTGAACGGCTCGGGCGACGTGATCGGCACGCGCGATGGCTTTGAGCCCGGTTTTGGCTGGACGGAGCTGCCCCGTCAATAGCGTGAGTGGGCTACGGGAGGATCGGTGTCGAGGCGTTGCTCGGCGCTGTGATAAGAAACGGGAAAGGAACAACGATGAGGGAGACGGTTATTTCGCGCACGGCGTTTGTCGCGGCGGCGGGAACGGCGTTGCTGACGCTTGCGGGATGCGGCGGACAGCAGGCGCAGGACACGACGGGTTTTAACGACGATCGCCCGGTAAAGGACAAGATGGATGCGGGCTCGTCATCGGGTGATTCCGGTGATGCGGGCGGCGGTGCGGACACAGACAGCGGCTTGGCGGACGCGTTCGATACGTGGTCGGATGACTGCTGGGATGCGCACCGCAACATCAGCATCGCAGCGTTGCTCGAGCTTAAGGGCTGGCAGTTGCAGGAGTTTGCGTCGCAACAGGGTTATACCTGGCAAGATGCGCTCGAGATGTACGAGAACGAGGCAGGTCGCGTGCTCAGCGTCTGCAATATCAGCAAGGATGGCGCAACCGAATGGCTCGGCGAGGATGAAATCGGAAAGCTCGACAAGGGCGGCACCGGGAGTACCGTGATGTTTACGCTGCAGCTTGCGGGCTATTCGAGCTGCGAGGATGTTATCGCGGGCTTTTCCGTTCCGGTTGAGGACCGCGCGCAGATTACCTCGGGCTCGTGGATTGCGTGCGTCTACGGTTCCAACATGGCGCGTCACGTTGCCATGGTGAGCCAAATGGAAAACGGCGACTACCGCCTGGACCTCATTACCGAGGAGGCCATCAAAACCGGTACGTTTACCCAAGGCGGCGGTGCCCCCACGATTAACGAATTTTGGCAGGAGAAGACCGGGCGTGCGCTCGGCTAAGTGCGATGCGGCCAATAGCATAGCGAGGGACGAACATGATGAACGAGATGACGATGAGCCGTGCGGTCTTTGTGGCGGGCACGGGCGCGGCGGCTTGCGCGCTGGCTGGCTGCTCGGGCACAACGGGCGGCGCCAAAGCAGCGAGCACGGCGGACGCCGCCTGCGTGGACGACAATGCTAACGTGACGGTCTATGCCGCGATCAACTTGGCTGGTGCCGATATGGTGCGCCTGCTCAAACATCAAAATTATGAGTGGCAAGGCGAGAACGTGGGCTACGGCGCCGTCGATGACGCGGGATTTTTCGCTTTTACCTTTTCCAAGGTTTCGGACGATGTGGACGAACTTGCGAACAGCGCGATACCGCTTTCGGAGTCCGAGTACGAGGAGCTTGAACCGGGCGGCGGAGACGAAAACATCGCGATTCTGCTCTCGGTGGGCGGCTATACGAAGGGCGAGCGGGCGCTTATCGGCGCGATTGGCGATGCGGCGATGGTGCAGGAGAAATGCACGATCGATGATACCCAGTATTGGCTGGTCAAGGCGCTTGACGGCCACCGCTACGTGATTATGGCCAACGACACCGAAGACGATGGCGATAGCGCTCATGACATCTATATCTACAATGAGGCTTTTATTCGAACCGGCTACTTGAGCGGCGGCGACCAGATCGATATCGATGAGCTCTGGAGCCGCCTGACCAACGCCTCGTAACGCTCCAAAACCACCACGAAGGGGATAGGCACCTTTGTGGTGGTTTTGCCTTAGGGCTGTCTGTTACAGCAGCTCACCGTGACGGGCGATGTAGCGGCGCTTGGCCAGCTGGGTCAGTGCAATGTAGGCGGCGACGATGCCGATGAGCAGTGCAAAGAAGCTCAGCGGCAGCGGCGTGAGGCCCAGTGCATCGGCGATAGGGCTTGCCGGCAGCCAGGTGACAAGCGCCAGCCCCAGCACGGTGAGCACACACAGTGCGGGGGCGGCGTGATCGCGCGGGCTCGGAAGACGCGGGGAGCGCAGCATGTGGATCACGAGCGTCTGCGACCACATGGACTCGACAAACCAACCGCTCTGGAAGAGCGCCGTAAAGGCCGCCATGTCTGCGACGTCGCCTACAGCGGCAAGCTCTGCCCAGCTTGCGCCCACGGCGGCGGGGCACACCACAAAGAAGAGCGCGGCGAAAGTCGCGATATCAAACAGTGAGCTCACGGGACCCAACTCGAGCATAAAGCCCTTAATGGACGCGGCGTCCCAGGCGCGCGGACGGACAGTCCAGGCGTCATCGACGGTGTCCCACGGCAGCGCGATGCATACGATCTCGTAGACCAGCGACAGCAGCACCAGCTGCAGAGCGCTCATGGGCAAGAATGGCAAGAACAGGCTCGCGACGGTCACGGATAGCACGTTGCCAAAGTTGGAGCTCACCGTGGTCTTGAGGTACTTGAGCAGGTTGCCGTAGGTGCGGCGGCCTTCGATGATGCCGCGCTCGAGCACGCCCAGGTCCTTCTGGAGCAAGATGATGTCGGCGGATTCCTTGGCGATGTCGACGGCCGAATCGACCGAGATGCCGCAGTCGCTCGCACGCATGGCGGCGGCGTCGTTGATGCCGTCGCCCATAAAGCCCACGGTGTGGCCGAGCAGCTCGCGCATGACGCGCACCAGACGCGCCTTCTGCAGCGGCGAGAGCTTGGCGAAGAGGTAGGTGTTCTCGGCGCGCTCGGCAAGCTCGGCGTCGTCGAGCGCATCGATCTCGGAGCCTAGCAAGACGTTGCTCGCGTCGATGCCGATCTGCTCGCAGACGGTGGCGGCGACACGGTCGTTGTCGCCGGTCAGGACCTTAACGGCTACGCCCTTGGCCTCGAGGGTGGCGACGGCGCCCGCGGCACTTGCTTTGGGTGGATCGAGGAAGGCCAAAAAGCCCATCAGCACCATGTCGCACTCGTCGGCGATGCCAAACTCGCCCACGGTGCGCGGGTTGGTCTTCTGCGCCACGGCGATCACGCGCAGGCCCTCGGCATTGAGTCCTGCCACCTGCTTGCGAATCTGGGCAAGCTTCTCGTTGGTAAGCGGCTGAGCGGTGCCGTCCACCTCGACGTAGGAGCAAATCTCGAGCATTTCCTCGGCAGCGCCCTTGGTGACCATCTGGGTCTTTCCTTGGGCGTCGGCGACGACCACGCTCAGGCGACGACGCGAGAAGTCGAAGGGCACCTCGTCGACCTTGGCGTAGCGGTCGCGCAGGCTCTGGCCCAGCATGGAATCGGGCACGACGGTCGAGAGCGTAACATCGGCGCGGTCGATAACGGCCAGGTCGATGAGGTTCTTGAGGCCGGTCTGGAAGAAGCTGTTCAAGAACGCATGGCGCAGCACGCGCGTATCCTCGTTGCCGTCGGTGTTGAGGTAGCGCTCGAGCACGATGCGGTCCTCGGTGAGGGTGCCGGTCTTGTCGCAGCACAGCACGTCCATGGCGCCGAGGTTTTGGATCGCAGACAGTTCCTTGACGATGACCTGGCGGCGGGCGAGGTCCTTGGCACCCTGCGACAGACTCGTGGTCACGATGACGGGAAGCATTTGCGGCGTGATGCCCACGGCCACGCTCGTGGCGAACAGCAGCGCATCGATGACGTTGCCCTTGGTGGCGGCGTTGATGGCAAAGACGGCCGGCGCCATGACGAGCATCAGGCGCACCAGCAGCATCGAGACGCTCGAGACGCCGCGGTTGAACGCGCTCTTCTCGCCGCGCCCGTTGAGCATCTTGGCGATGCCGCCCAGGTAGGTGTCCGAACCGGTGGCCACGACAAGCGCCATGGCGGTGCCGTTTTGCACGGAGGTGCCGGTAAAGACGATGTTCTTGCAGGCGGAGAGCGGCAGCGTGGAGCTGTCGGCGCCTTCGACGACGGTGGCGACGGCGGTCTTCTCGACGGCCTCGCTTTCGCCGGTGAGGGCGGACTCGATCACAAACAGGTCGCGTGCGGTGATGATGCGGGCATCGGCCGGCACCATGTCGCCGGCGGAGAGGCGGATCACGTCGCCGGGGACGAGCTCATCGAAGGGTATCTCGATGCGCTCGCCGTCGCGCAGGGCGGTGCAGGTGTTGGAGACCAGGTCCTTGAGGGCCTCTGCCGCATTGCCGCTGCGTGCTTCCTGGATAAACTTCATGCCGCCCGATACCAGTAGCATGATGCCGATGACGATGACCGTGGAGGGGTCGCGCTGCGGCTCGGGCACGGCGAGCACGTCGATGTAGAGCGAGACCAGCGCGAGCGCGGCGAGGATGCCGGCGAAGGGGTCGATGAAGGCGTCGGCGATGCGGCGGGCAAGTGTCTTGGTCGGCGCCTCGATGGTGTTGGGACCGGCGGCGTCCAGGCGCTCGGCGGCCTGCCCGGCGGTGAGGCCGTCAGCCGTGGCGTCGAGCAGCACGAGGGAGTCCTCGGCGCTATGGGTTGCGGCAAAGATGGTGTTCTTGGCAAGGCCGGCGTGAGCGGCAGGGCGCGCCGTGCGGCGGCGCTTGGAGATGACTTCGAGTACCGTGGCGGTTTTGAGCATCAGCATAGGGTCCTCCTTGTTAAAGGGAGTTAGCGTACGTGTCGTATTGAATTGCAAAAAACCTAGATGTCGCTCACGTCATGCTCGCGAATCACCACAAGGGGGGGCAGGCACCTTTGTGGTGGTTTTGGTGATCGACTGTTGGCGCTTATGCGTGCGCGGAATCCTCGCGGCGTGCCGAGGGCGACATGCAGGTTTTTCGACTATGGCTGCCTTCCATGGCACACCTCCTTAAGGCCGGGCGCAGCGCGCTTTGGGTATCTCGTACCCGTTTCAATCCGCCGGTATTTTTGACGAGGGGGTTTGCCGTGTCAACCCCATTGTTCGGAAAATCATCGCCCCTGACAAAGCCCTTACAGAGCGCCATGGCTTCAAAGCGCGCCCGCATCGACGTCCTACCTGCGCTAAACTGTGAAGCACGTACGCGATTACGAGAGGAGCCCGCATGGAGGCTTACAAGCAAGAGTTCATCAAGTTTATGGTCGAGTCCGACGTTCTTAAGTTCGGCAGCTTTACGCTCAAGAGCGGCCGTCAGTCCCCGTTCTTTATGAACGCCGGCGCTTACGTGACGGGCTATCAGCTCAAGAAGCTGGGCGAGTACTACGCCCAGGCCATCCACGATAACTTTGGCGACGACTTTGACGTGCTGTTTGGACCGGCCTACAAGGGCATTCCCCTGGCCGTCGTGACCGCCATTGCCTACCACGAGCTGTACGGCAAGGAGGTCAAGTACTGCTGCGACCGCAAGGAGGCCAAGGACCACGGCGCCGACAAGGGCAACCTGCTGGGCTACGAGCCCCAGGACGGCGACCGCGTAGTCATGGTCGAGGACGTCACCACCAGCGGTAAGTCCATCGACGAGACCTATCCCAAGGTCAAGGCTGCTGCCGATGTCGAGATCAAGGGCCTCATCGTGTCCCTCAACCGCATGGAAGTCGGCAAGGGTGGCGTGACCACCGCGCAGAAGGAGATCGAGGCCAAGTACGGTTTCCCCGTCGCGAGCATCGTCTCCATGGCCGAGGTCGTCGAGACCCTCTACAACCACGAGATCGACGGCAAGGTTGTCATCGACGACGAGCTCAAGGCCGCCATCGACGCCTACTACGAGCAGTACGGAGCTCGGGAGTAGTTACGGCGTTTTACCAAACGCCGTAACAGCTCGACGCTGCGCGGGCCGCATTTGGACAATCTGACGTTCAACTTCAAGGGCGCGACCAGAAGGTCAGCGCCCTTTCGTTTCACGTCACCTTGTCTCAAATGCGACCCGCTCGCTGTCGGTGCCAAGACATCGGCGTTGTCTTAGCTGGTGCTTGGATCCCTTGGGGACGGAGGAAAATGTACCATCCAGAATGAGCGTGGATAATCTCCCGTTTTTGGCCTGTGTGGGGGCTCAAAGTGGGAGATTATCCACGCTCATTTGATAAGTGTCCGAAAATCCACGCTCGTTTCTATTTGAGCCCCGGGAGGCGGGTGTAGGGGAATGAGCGTTCTAGAAACTCGGCGCAGCGGGCGTAGTCTTTGGCGAAGTAGCTGCTGTAGAGCGAATCGAGCACGTATTGCACGGCGATGTGGCTGGCGAACTGCGTGATGCGGTGCGTCATGCTCTCGTGGTCGCTCACCGTGAGGTAGGCGGCAAAGCCGGGGTGCAGGCGCGCACAATAAGGTGTGCCGATGACAATGACGGGAACATGTCGGCTGCTGAGGATCGGCAAGATTTCCTTGAGGTTGGGCGCAAGGCCGCTGTAGGAGATTACGATCGCCACATTGCCGGAATCCGAGGCGAGCGCCGTGCGCACCTGGGCCTCGGTGCTGCTGTAGCATGTGGCGCTCTTGCCGGACGAAAGTAGGCGGTCGCGGAACATCCCCGCTGGATAGAGGTTGTGCGAGCCGGTGTAGATATCGACCTGCCGTGCCTTCGCGATCAGTTTGGCGGCGTGGTCGAGCTGCGCGGGGTCGAGCAGCTCCTGCGTCTCGGCCAGCGTGGTCTGGTAGAGCCCTTCCATGCGCTCCATAACCTGCGCGGGCGTGGACGTGGCATCGAAGGGAAAGTTGATGTCCACGTCGCGGCGGTTGCCTGCTTCGGTCGCCAGGCGGATAAGCTCGACCTTGAGGTCCTTAAAGCCCTCGAGGCCGAGCTTTTTGCAAAAACGGTGCACGCTTGCGACCGAAACATTGGCGCGGGCGGCAAACTCCTTAATGGAGAGTCCGCGGATGTCCTCGCCCATGGCAAGGGCCGAGATGCCGAGCTGCTGCTCGGTAGGGGTTAGGCCCTGCGCCTCGGTAATCTTGCGTTTGATATCCATTCGAACTCCCGCACTCGCCAAACCTGCCAAAAAGAGACGGGTTTATTTTGGCAGGTTTTGCCCGAGAAGGGTAACGGGGCCGAGGACACCGCTGGGCGCGACGGGCTCGGTGAGGGCGAAGATGTCGGAGGTCGCATGGTCGAGCGTGTTGATGACATCGATGGCGAGCTCGTGTGCGCCGGCGGTAAGCGCGCCTGTCGCAAAGCGGTAGGGCGGGCAGATGCGCGTGCCGAGCGTTTGTCCGTCGAGTGTGAGCGTTGCGACTTCGTAGACATCCCCTAGGTCAATGACGGTGTGGGCGAGGTCATCGGCCAGCTCGAACGACGTGCGATAGCGGAACGTACCACATACGCCGGGGAACTGCTCGGCCGTGAGGTCGCACAGGCGCTCGAGCTTTTGCGGCTCGCCAAAGGTTCCATCGCTGCCGGCAGGGGAGAGGGCGACGGTCCAGGGGTGGCTGATGTCGAGGGCGAGCGTTGCACGTGTGCTCGTGTCGGTGCAGTCCGCGGGCTCGATTGCGCCGCTTGCCTCCAGAACAACAACGCAGCTCTCGTAAGGCGCCAGCTCCAGCACGCCGTCAAACGCAACGGGCTTGGTGCTGTTCAGCAGGTCGAGGCGCGTTCCGCAAAGACACTTGTCTTGCGGAAGCGAAACCGTGCAGCAAATGCTTTCACGTGGGTGCTCGTTGACCAACATGACGTAGGTCTCGCCGGCACGCTCGTAGCGAAGTGCGCGCAGCCAGGGCTGTGGCCTATCGGTCACAACGGTCTGCAGCCCCGCGTCTGCCAGCGCGTCCGCCACATCGGCAAGTGGCGTTGCCGTAAGCCCGTCCAGATCGGCTGCGCCATCCGCGTCATAAAGAGCGCCGGGCACTTCGTCAGCAGCGAGCACCGTGACACCCGCGGCCATCATGCGCCTCACCTCTTCCGCTGTAGCCGCGCCAATAAACGAGGCGCCCGGCATGACAAACGCCTGGTAGAGACAGCCGTTAACAGCCAGCATTCCATCGGCAATCGAAACCTCGTAACGCCCCTCATCCTCAAAAGCCTCGGCAGGCACAAAGTCAAAATCGATCTGCGCGCGCGTGAGTTCGGCCGCCACGCGCTCGACGGGCATGGCGTTGCCGGCCCATTCGGCGTCGGCATGGTACAGAATGGCGACGGGGCGAGCGGCAGCGCCTTCCGAAAGGAGCGTCGCCGTGCGATTCATATAGCGCATGAGCTGGCCAAAGTGCGGCCATTGCGGGTTGTTGCCGTGCGCGTAAAAGTGCGGCGGGCAGTCCCAATCGGGGAAGGGCGCCATGCTAAACGCGTGCGGCGTAAACCAGTTAATACCGCGGACGAGCATATGGTCGGCGATCCACTTCATCTCGCGCAGGCCCTCGTGCCAGCCAAAGGCGCCAAAGACCTCGGCCATGCAGCGCCCCTGCTTTTTGGGGTCGAGGCGCGCTGCCGAAGATCCCAACTTGGCGAGCGCGTACGTAAAGAACTCCATGTTCCATGCGCCGTGGAAGTAGCTGTAGCGCCCGCGGTCAATTCCGGGGGCAAGCTGGTTGATGACCACATCCACGCCAGCCATGTCCTGCCCCGCGACCGCGCGGAAGTAATGTCCGGCGCCCTGGCCCAGGCGCGTGTGACAACTCTTGTCCTCGATCACGTGGCCAATGTGCATGACGCCGTGCGCGCGGCACCAACCGCCAATCTGCTCGTCAAAGCAGCTGCGGTAGAGCTGCGTAGCAAGGTCCATATAGGCGTGGCGAACCTGGGCGCCGTTTGCCTCGCGCGTCCAAAGGCCGTGCAACTTAGCAAGCCAATTCTCGCCAAGCGCATCGCGCAGGCGGTGGGCAAGCTCGTTCGACCACGGCAACGCTAGGTCGCCTCGCCCGATAAAACTGCTGGTAGAAGCATCGTCGAGCGTGGTGCCCTTCTCGTTCATAAAGCCGGGCTCATCGGTGAAAAAGCCCAAGATCGTTTTGCCAAACTCGTCGCTCAGATGCTCAAACGTGGGCTCGTAGACGGCGTCGATGAGCGCGTGGCACGAGGCGGCGTCGACCATGTTGATGTACTCATCGCGAAAGCCGGTCTTTTGGCTGGTGGCGTACAGCACGATCGTAGTGACGCCGGTGGGGGCGTCAAAACGCAAGCGGGCGGGCGTTCCATCATCTCCTTGCTCAACGGCGAGCGCAAGGTCGAGCGGCGCACCAGCGGCATCAAAAGCTGCCACGCCCACAAAGCGCTCGGTGGGGTCCATGAGATTACCGAGCTTGATAGTCGTGGACGGCTGGGGACCAACGACCGTAATCGTGCGATGCTTGAGCACGGTTTTCTTGAGCGCGGGGTCGACGTCATCGCCCGCAAGCGCGCCGTTGGCATAGCCTGTGGGGAAGTGGGCGTCGTCGAGCAGCCAGATCTTTAACCCCAGGCGCTTGCACTCGCCGATGATAAAGCGCAGGTCAGACCACCAGCCGTCGCGACAGAAATCGGGATGCGTGCGCGATTCCAGGCAGACCTCGCGGATGTCCGCCCCAGCGATCTGCTCCAGATACTCGGTGATCGTCTCGCGCGCCTCGCCCTTGAGCCACAAGAACGGAAGCACGTGGTTGTCGTAGATGCCGCCAAGCACCTGCTCAAAATACGCCGCCATATACGCTCCTCCAAAACAGCCTTTCAAATTCATTGAAGTCAGAGTACGCCGAGCGCGCAGCCCTGCTAATATCAAAACCACGGCAGAATATGACCGAATCAACGATGGTGATGTAATGGATATCGCACGGCTGGACAACCTTCTGCTCGAGCTGACCAACAGTGAGCGAGCCTATCGCGCGGGCGCCCATTACGACTGGAGCGATGCACTCGGTCAAGGTAATCAGGCAGATATTGATGGCCGATGCATTCGAAAAATTGGCAACCCAGCGCTCGCCCTACGACAAGAAGGCATGCCCGATGGTCTATCGATTGTTCGCAACTCGCGCTTCAATCCCGTGCCGGAACATGTCCACGATTATGTCGAAATCAGCTATATCTATCGAGGACGAGCGCCGCAGATCGTCAACGGCGCGCCGCTCATGCTCGCTCAAAACGAGGTCCTCCTGCTCGATGTCGCCTGCCCGCATGCCGTAGGCGAGCTCGGCGAGCACGACATTATGCTGAGCGTTATCATCTCGCGGCCAATGCTGCGCCGTAGCCTGGAGCAAAGCCTTTCGCCCACAAGCGCGGTCTCGAGCTTCCTGCTCAACGCCCTCACGGACGAAACGGACCACCGCGGACACGTGCATTTCCATACGGGCGGCAGCCGTCGCGTGCGCCGCTACATGCAGGAGATGCTGTGCGAGCGTCTGGACCCCACGCCAGCGAGCCCCCAGATTGTCTCGAGGCTGTTCGAGCTGCTGCTGGTTGAGCTCATGCAAAGTTACGAGGCCGCGCTGTTGCAAGCGGACGCGCCCGCGCTGCCATCGGCGCAGGTCGCGGCTGCCATGGGCTACATCGAGCGTCACGCTCGCGACTGTACCCTCGAGGACCTAGCCCGCCACCTGCACCTGAGCCCCAACTACGCAAGCGCCCTGCTCAAGCGTCAGACAGGCCGCACGTTTATGCAGCTGGTGCAAGAGAGCCGCCTAGCGCGCGCGGCGACGCTGCTCGATGCCGGCGCCATCGCGGAGGTCGCAGCGCACGAGGCGGGCTATGCCAACATGAGCTTCTTCTACAAAAAGTTTGCCGAGCGCTATGGCTGCACGCCGGCTGCCTATCGTCAGCGTTTGCCCAGATAAAACCGACCAAAATAAACCTGTCCCTTTTTGACAGGTATCAGGAAGTGTCAGGGGCGGGCAGGCGGCGGGGCGCCGCTGCGAAAAGAAGTGTCGGGTTTGGCGCGGCCGCTCCCGCATGCCCCGCGCGTGGGCGATACTCGGCTTATCGACCCACGATGCAAAGGAGATGCTCATGGCAAACATCAAGTTCCCCGAGGGTTTCTATTGGGGTGGCGCTACCGCCGCCAACCAGTTTGAGGGCGCTTGGAACGTGGACGGCCGCGGCGCTTCCGTCGACGACCACTTCCTGGGCGGCAGCTACAAGGAGCCGCGTCAGATCACGATCGACATCGACCCCAACCGCTTCTACCCCAACCATGACGGCATCGATTTCTACCATCACTACGAGGAGGATATCGCGCTGTTCGCCGAGATGGGCTTCAACATGTTCCGCATGTCCATCTCCTGGAGCCGCATCTTCCCCAACGGCGACGATGCGCACCCCAACGAGGCCGGCCTCGCCTTCTACGATCGCGTTTTCGACTGCCTGCGCGCCCACAACATCGAGCCGCTCGTGACCCTCTCGCACTACGAGATGCCCTATCACCTGGTCGAGAAGTACAACGGCTGGGCGAGCCGCGAGCTCATCGGCTTCTTTGAGAAGTATTGCCAGACCGTCTTCGACCGCTATCAGGACAAGGTCAAGTTCTGGCTCACCTTCAACGAGATCAACTGCGGCACTATGGACATGGGCGCCATGATGGAGACCGGTCTGATCCAGGGTTTCGAGGGCCCGGCAAGCGCCATCAAGACCACCGCCCAGCAGCGTTATCAGGCCCTGCATCACCAGTTTGTCGCCAGCGGCCGCGTCGTGCGCTACGCCCACGAGCACTACCCGCAGTTCAAGATGGGCAACATGGACGGCTTTATCCTCTCCTACGCCGCCACGTGCGATCCGGTCGACGTGTTCGCTACGCAGCAGCAGATGAACTCCATGAACTGGTACTGCTCCGACGTGCAGGTGCGCGGCAAGTATCCGTTCTATGCCAAGCGCTTCTGGGCCGAGAACGACGTCGAGCTCGCAATGGAGGACGGCGACCTGCAGGATATCGCCGACGGCAAGGTCGACTTCTACACCTTTAGCTACTACATGTCCGGCACCGTGGGCACCCACAAGGACCACGAGATGACCGAGGGCAACATGACCTTTGGCGGCAAGAACCCCTACCTGGAGTCCACCGACTGGGGTTGGCAGATCGACCCGCTGGGCCTGCGCATCGCCCTCAACGAGATCTACGCCCGCTACGAGATTCCGCTGATGGTGGTCGAGAACGGCATGGGCGCCTACGACGAGGTCGAGGAGGATGGCTCCATCCATGATCCGTACCGTATCGCCTATCTGCAGAGCCACATCAAGGCCATGGGCGAGGCCGTCGCTGACGGCGTCGACCTGATCGCCTACACCTGGTGGGGCCCCATCGACCTGGTGTCCGCCGGCACCGGCGAGATGCGCAAGCGCTACGGCTTCATCCATGTCGATAAGTACGACGACGGCACCGGCACCTACGAGCGCCGCCGCAAGGACAGCTTCTTCGCATACCAGAAGATCATCAAGTCCAACGGCGCTGAGGGCTTGGAGTAATTGAGTTCCGGCGATTGAGTTCCGGCGTTCTGACGAACGCCGGACCGGCGGCCGATTTCGTGACCACGAATGTCGACGACGACGGCATCTGGAACGCTTTTGTGCATCTGGGGCTTATCGAGGATTAATCGACAATATGAGTGCCACCGGGGAAAAGCGTTGGGATGGGTTCGCGATTCGAGTCCCCACCTTAGCATTTGAGCCATTTGGCACTATAATCACCATAGGCATGCGCACTTCGTTGCGCTTAATCAAGAGGAGAAAACGTATGGGTCTGTTTGACATGTTCAAGAAGAAGGCTGAGCCCGCGGCTGCCGCTGCTCCTGCCTCCATCTCTGCTTCTGCCGGCGCCGACGTGCTGTGCTCGCCCGTCAAGGGCAAGGTCATCAAGATGGCCGACGTGCCCGATCCCGTCTTTGGTGGCGAGGTCCTGGGCAAGGGCTGCGCCGTGTGGCCCGAGGACGATCTGGTCTATGCTCCCTGCGACGGCAAGGTGACCGTCACCATGGGTCACGCCGTGGGCCTGCAGTCCGATAGCGGCATCGAGGTTCTGGTGCACGTCGGCGTCGATACCGTCAACATGAACGGCGACGGCTTCGAGGGCTTCGTCAAGGCCGACGACGTCGTCAAGGCCGGCCAGCCCATGCTCAAGATCGACCGCGCCAAGATCGCCGCTGCCGGTTACAAGGACTGCGTCGTCGTGGCCGTGTCCAACACCGCCGAGTTTGCCGACGTCGAGCTTGCCGTCGAGGCCGACTCCGCCGTCGCTGCCGGCGATGCTATCGTCAAGGTTGTCCGCAAGTAAATCGCGGCATCGCATAATGTCTAAGGGTGGTCGGATTGTCCGGCCACCCTTTTTTATTGCACCGCAGGGGAGCGTTTTATTGCGCGTTGGGCGGGCTTGCAAACCGTTCGGACGCTAAAACGAACCGACCGCGCCTTCGTGCTGCCGAGGGTGTTCATAAGTGGATAGTATGTGCTTACTATCACAACGTGCGCCGCGTTTGGGAAGCGCGGTGCCGCTCATTGGGAGGAACATCATGAAAAAGAAGCTGCTGCTTGCGCCCCTCATGGCCGTTTTGGTTGCATGTGTGGTCGTGCTTTCCGGCTGCGGAGGCCCCTCGATCGAAGAGCTCATCACCGAGGACCTTACGACTCAGTTCGATGAGGTCAAAAACGGTGGCGACGATTTTCTCTCTGGTCTGGAAGAGGCTTCGGGCGACGAGTTCGAGCAGCTGGGCATCGATCCCAAGGAGTATGCCAAGACCTATCTCGAGGGCTTTGATTACGAGATCGGCGACGTGACGGTCGACGAGGACAAGGGCGTTGCAACCGCCGAGGTCTCCATCACCTGCAAGTCCATGAACAAGATCGTCGAGGACTTCTCCACCCAGTATCAGGAGAAGGTCGCTGCGCTTGACACGGTTCCTTCCGATGGCGAGCTGTACAAGATGGCCGGCCAGGTGATGGTCGATGTGACCAAGGCTACCGAGCCCAGGAAGACCACGGTTATCTTCAAGTACACCTGCAACGACGACGGCGAGTGGTCTGCTGACGACTCCGTCAACTCCGAGATGATGGATGCGATGCTGAGCTAGTTTGTTGCGGCGTTTTACCAAACGCCGCAACTGCTCGACGCTGCGCGCCGCCCAAGCCGACAATTTGTCACTCAAAAGGCGAGGCATGACCAAAAGGTCTATGCCTCGCCTTTTTCATGCCAACTTGTTCGGCTTGGGCGGCGCTCGCTGTCCGTCCTCTACCTGCGGTGTTGCCATTGTTGAGGGGCAGCTAATTTGGGACGGGGCTCTTTTAGCTACCCCGTGCCCATCTAAGTTGCGGTGAAATAGGGACTGTTGGGGGCAGTAGGCCGGCAATCAGTCCCTATTTCACCGCAACTTATTGGTGGGCGGCTCGCTACTCGCCCAAGATCAGCGCGGCGAGTTCGTCCTGGGTGTCCACTACGTAGTCGGCGCCGGCGGCTTCGAGCTCTGCTCGGCCGCGGAAGCCCCAGGTGACGCCGGCGCTCTTAAGGCCGGCATTGTGGCCGGTCAGAACATCGACATTCGAATCGCCAACGTAGAGCGTGGTTGCCGGGTCGGCGCCCAGCTCCTCCATTACATGCAGCGTGACGGGAGCCTCGGGCTTGGGTGGAAACGCGTCGACACGACCCTGCACCAGCGCAAAACGATCGGGGCCAAAGTACTTTTCGATAAGCGGAGCCGCCGAAATATGGTCCTTGTTGGTGAGCACGGCAAGCTCAACGCCCGCGGCGCGCAGACGGTCGAGCATCTCGACCGTGCCGGCATAGGGGGCGGTGTGGTCCTCCTTGTGCTCGCCGTAATAAGCCCTAAACTCGGCGAGCGTCTGCTCAAACATGCGGCCGTCGCCCGCGTACTCGGCGGGCATAAAGCGCTCGACCAGCTTGAGCATGCCGTTTCCCACCTTGTAGCGGTACTCGTCCACGGCAAACGTGGGCCAGCCGTGCATCTCGCAGGTATGGTTGCCGGCGGCCGCCAGGTCCTCGAGCGTGTTGAGGATGGTGCCGTCCAGGTCAAAGATCACATGGGAAAACGCTGCTGCCATGGGTGCTCCTGCCGTTTGAGTTGTAAAGCGCACCCCATGATACTGGGCATGCGTGCCGGGCATGTTTGGAATCTGAATATCTTTAATAGCCCTGAGCCTTTGTCGTTAGCAAATCCTCGGCAGCTGCTCTCCCACGAGCATGTCGAGTATGCGGGTCGAGCCCCAGCCGGTGCGTACGCGCACGGCGGGGCGGGCGTCCTCGGCAAGCGGCAGCACGCGACCGATGATGGCGGCATTCTCGCCGTAGCGGGCGGCGCGCATGGCGGCCAGTGCCGCATCTGCCTGTTCGGCCGGCACCACGGCGACCATCTTGCCCTCGTTTGCCACCTGCAACACATCATAGCCGAGCATCTCGCAGGCTGCCTGCACGTCGGGGCGTACGGGCACGGCATCCTCGTCGACCTCCATGGCAACGCCGCTGGCCTGGGCAAACTCGTTGAGCGTGGACGCCAGGCCACCGCGAGTGGGGTCGCGGAAGCAGCGTGTGTCGGGTGCTGCGGCAAGCACATCGGCAATCAGGTGGTTGAGCGGCGCGGCGTCGCTTTCGATGGTGCTCGAAAACGCCAGACCCTCGCGCTGACTCATGATGGCGATACCGTGGTCGCCGAGTGTACCCGACACCAGGATGACATCGCCAGGCTGGCAGTTGGCGCCGCTGAGCGCCACGCCCTCGGGCACCTCGCCCACGCCGGCGGTATTGATGTAGACGCCGTCGGCCCCGCCGCGCTCGACCACCTTGGTGTCGCCCGTGATGATCGCCACGTCCGCCTCGCGCGCCGTTTCGGCCATGGTCTGCACGATTTGACGCAGCTTGTCCATGGGGTAGCCCTCTTCGAGGATAAAACCGCATGAGAGGTAGCGCACGTTGGCGCCCGAGGTCGCGACGTCGTTAACGGTTCCGCACACGGCGAGTCGGCCGATATTGCCGCCGGGGAAGAACTGCGGCGAGACTACAAAGCTGTCGGTCGACATGGCGATGCGCCCGCTCGCGGGCAGCGCAGCGACGCCGGCATCGTTGCCCTCGAGCAGTTCGGGCGACCCAAAGGCATCCAAAAAGACCTCATCGATGATGCGTTTCATCATCTGGCCGCCAGAGCCGTGGCCCAACAGGACAGTGCTATCGGTGGCAGTACGGGACATATCGAAAACTCCAATCGAGGACGGAATTATATGGGTGAGGTGCAGCGTCGACCGGCCCGCCGTTCGTTAGAGCGGCGGAACTCATTAGCCTCGGTAGCGGAAATATGCTGCACAGCTGCCCTCGGAACTCACCATGCAGGGGCCGACGGGATGCTCGGGTGTACAAGCTTGGCCGAACAGAGGGCAGTCGCTCGGCGTAATGGCCCCGCGCAGCACGTCGCCGCAGCGGCACCCACGCGGCTCGACCGTCGTCTCAACGGGCACGTCAAAGCGAGTGCGGGCATCAAAGCGCGAGAACTCGGGGCGGATGGAAAGGCCCGAGTTGGCAATCGGCCCCAGCCCGCGCCACGTGGTGTCGCATGGCTCAAACACCTGCTCGACCAGCTGGCGCGCCACGGGGTTGCCGTTCGCATTGACACCGCGGCGGTAGGCGTTGTCGATCGCCGGCCTGCTCTCGACAACCATCTGGACCAGCATGCAGATGCCCTGCAAGATGTCGACCGGCTCAAATCCCGTGACCACACCCGGGGTATTGAACTCGTCGACCAAAAAGCTAAAGGGCGCCAGGCCCGTGATGGTGGCGACGTGGCCCGGCAGGATAAAGCCGTCGATAGTGGTCTCGGGATCGTTGGCGATGGCGCGCAGCGCCGGCGGCGTGGTCTTATGGGCACAGTAGACCGAGAAGTTCTGCAGCCCGCGCGCGTCTGCCTCCAGGATGGCGGCGGCGATGGTAGGCGTCGTGGTCTCAAAGCCGACGCCCATAAAGATGACCGGGCGATCGGGGTTGTGTTCGGCGATATCGAGTGCATCGAGCGGGGAGTACACAATGCGAATATCGCGCCCCGCCGCCTTTTGCGCGGCGAGCGAGGTAGACGACCCGGGCACGCGCATCATGTCGCCAAAGGTGGTGATGATGGCGCCGTCCATCTTGGCGAGCGCGATTGCATGGTCGATATCGCGGTTGGCGGTAACACAGACGGGGCAACCCGGACCGCTCAGCAGTTTGAGCCCGGCAGGCATAATGGAGCGAAAGCCATAGCGACCGATGCTCACGGTGTGCGTGCCGCAGACTTCCATAAGGTTGATGCTGCGGTTGCCGACAAGCTCATGAATGCGCCCGATGAGCTCGCGAGCCAGCTTAGGATCGCGGAATGCCGAGAAGTCGATACCAGAGCGCGCCGGCTGTCCGGCCGCCACTAGTAAGCCTCCGCCGGGTTGGTGGCGAGCTGGTCCTCTTCGGCCAGCTCGGCCATGGTATTGACGAGCTCGAGTGTCTCTTGGGCCTCCTGCTCGTCGACAATCTGAATGCCAAAGCCGGCGTGCACGAGAATATAGTCGCCTACCTGTGCCGTCGGCACGAGGCGCAGCGAAACGGGGCGCTCGATGCCCATCATGTCGACGGTCGCCTTAAGGTCGTCGTCGCGTTTGACCACTTTACCGGGAACGGCAAGGCACATAATGTTCCCCTTTTATACGTTTTGCGCTGGATAGGCGCCTAATTACCCATCAGTTGATGGTAGCGCTCGCGGGAGTCACGAGCAAACGCGTTACACCTGTGAGACGGCGGCGCGCAGACTGGCAAAACAGCCTATCGCGATGTTGTCTGCGCAAGACGAGCGCTTGCGACCGCCGCCTGGCCGTAGGCGATGCAGCCGTCATTGACGGGTGCGGTGTGGGGGACAAGGACAGTAAGGCCTGCGCTTTTGAGCTCGCGGGTGAGGAACTGAAGCAGGAGTCGGTTCATGAACACGCCGCCCGAGAGCACGACGGTGTCGATGCCTTCACGGACGCAGATCTCGCTTGCGATGCGGGCCGACGCGCGTGCGATGGTGACATGGAAGTCGAGCGCGAGCTTGCCGGCGGGCACGCCGGTCCTGATTCCCTCCAAAAGCGCCTCAAAAAGCGGTCTGGAGTTCAGAACATGGCAGTCGTCCGGACGGGATGATTCGGTTACGGAAAAGCTGGCCATATTGCCGGTGGGGCAGGCACTTTCACTGCTGAGCGCGCGCCAGGCGGCGGCTTCGAATTCTATGGCGGGTTCGCCCTCGTAGGTTGTCTTGTCGCAGATGCCCAGAATTGCTGCCGCGGCATCAAAGAGACGCCCCATGCTGCTGGTACGCGGGCTGTTGATGCCGCGCTCGATCATGGTGGCTGTCACGCTGCGCGTTTGCTCGTCGAGGCTGTCCAAAAGCCGAGCGGCGCCTGGGTGCTCGAGCAGGCCGAGCTCACTGAGCAGGGCAAAGGCGTTGCGGCGGGCGTCGCGCACGGAGGCCGCCCCGCCGGGGAGCGCCCAGGTGCGCAAATGCGCGGCGCGCTCAAAGCCGCCAAGGCTGGCAACAAGAAACTCGCCGCCCCAAATGGTCCCATCGGTACCGGCGCCGGTGCCGTCAAAGGCGATGCCAAGGACGCGCGCGTCGGTTGTAAGCTGGCCCGCGGCGATAGCCTCGGCCATTACGCTCGCGATATGCGCATGATGGTGCTGCACCTCGACGAGCGGCAGATTGCATTTTCGCGCCTGCTCGCGCGCCCACTGGCTCGATAGATAGCTGGGATGTACATCGCAGGCTAAGGCGGCGGGCGCCAAGTCAAAGAGATCTTCCAAGCGCGTGCGCGCGGCGTTCCAGGCATCGAAGGTCCCGCCGTTTTCAACATCGCCGATATGCTGCGACACAAAACAGGTTGCCTCGCCGTTCGCCCCTTCACGCGTGAGCGCAATCGTGGCCTTTTGTTGTGGCCCGCAGGCGAGCACGCAGGACGGAGCGCCGTCGAGCGCCGGCAGCGGCAGCGGCTGGGGTGCATATCCGCGAGCGCGGCGCACGGGCATAACGGCGCCGTCGACCACGCGCACTACAGAGTCGTCGTAGCGCGAGAGGATCGCGCGGTCGTTACCGAGCAACGCGTCGGCGATGCCGGCGGCAACGAGGTGTTCCCAGGCAAGATCGTCGTCGGTCTCGATGGGCTCTTCGCTCAGGTTTCCGCTGGTCATGACGAGCGCGTGCATACCGCGGGCTTCTGCCGCGGCAAGCAGCAGATGCTGAAGCGGGGTGTAGGGGAGCATAACGCCGAGCTCGGGCAGGTCGCGCGCGACGGACGGTGCGAGCGCGAGGGCGTCGGGAGAATCACCGCTCTCGCAAACAGCACGTCGGCGCAGCAGCACAATGGGGCGAATGCTGCCGGCCAGCAAGCCGCGCTCAACGTCGCTGATATGGCACAGGCGTTCAGCGTCGGCAAGGCTGCGCACCATAACGGCAAGTGGCTTGTTGCTGCGGCGTTTACGGCGGCGAAGCTCGGCTACCGCCTGCTCGTTGGAGGCGTCACAGGATAGATGGAATCCGCCCAGGCCCTTGATGGCGACGATGCCACCAAGGGCCAGCAGCTCAACGCAGCGGTCGATAATGGCGTCGCTGGTCTCGCGCGTGGTGCCGACGGCCAGCGGCGCGGCGGCTTCGCCCGGCTCATCGCCCACGCTCGCTTCGCGCCACATGATATGCGGCCCGCAATTAAAGCAGGCATCGGGCTGCGCGTGAAAGCGACGGTCGAGCGGATTGGCATACTCCGCGGCACACTCAGGGCACATGGGAAAACGGTCCATCGAGGTAGCCGCTCGGTCATAAGGCAGCGATCGGATGATGGTAAAGCGTGGGCCGCAGTTAGTGCAGTTGATAAAGGGGTAGTGATAGCGTCGGTCGGCGGGATCGAACAGCTCGCGCAGGCAATCGTCGCAGGTGGCGATATCGGGCGAGACGAGCGTCGTGTGCGCGGTCTGGTCCTGCGATGCTACGATGCGAAAACCCTCTTCATTGGCGGCATCCCAACCGTTGGCTGCCAGGTCCACAACCTCGACATGCTCTACGCGGGCTGCCGCAGGCGCATGCTCAGAAAGCGCGGCAACAAAAGCATCGAGCGCACCGGCCAGAGCATGCGCTTCGATATGCACGCCGTCGCCCGCGTTGAGCACCCATCCGCAAATGCCATGCGCCATGGCCTCGCGATACACAAACGGCCGCATGCCAACGCCCTGCACAATGCCCGTTACATGAATATGCACATGCCGCATGCGACACCCCTCATCAAAACCGACCAAATAGGGACAGGTGCGCTACAGCCCCAGGCTCTGCTTGGTGGCGGCGCACGTGAGCTCGCCGTGCTTAACGCCGCGCAGGCCCAGCAGACGGTCGGCTAGTTCGTAGACGCGCTCGCCGCGACCCTTGAGCGCCAGAATCTCCAAGCAGTTGTGGTGATCCAGATGCACGTGCATGGTCGATACGATCTCGTCGGTGTAGTCGTGCTGCACTTCGTCCAGACGGCGCGTCAGGTCGCCGGTATGGTGGTCGTAGATCATGGTGAGCGACCCGATAACATGCTCATCGGGCGTGCGCATCTGCTCCTTGGCGATCGAGGCGCGAATCAGGTCGCGCACGGCCTCGGAGCGGTTGGCCACGTCGCCGCGGCGCGCGATCTGTTCGTCAAAACGGCGCAGCAGGTCGTCCGGTGCGGTAACCGAAAAACGGACCAGCTCGGAGCCGGAACCACTACAGCGGCAGCCCGCGTCACCGTCCGCCCCGTGCGGATGCTCGTGCTCGTACCCGCAGCCGTGCTCGTGTTCGGCCACGTTACACCAGCTTCACGGAGCCGACGGAGTTGTGGTCGGCCTCGATGGCCTCTTCGTAGCCCTCGAGTGCGTCGTGGGCCTCGTGCAGCGCGGCCATGGCTGCCTCGAGCTTGGCGCCGATGCGCTCCATGTCAAAATTCTCGGTCGCATGCAGCAGCTGATGGCTCCACTCGTGAGCGAGCTCGATGGTGTCGTCGACCTGCTTGACGCTCATGGCAAGCTGGCTCATGTTCATTCCAACATCATGCATGGGAAATCTCCTTTTGTATGGGGCAGTTCAGTGGTTCAGATTTTACTACGCCCACTCTGTGCGCAGCTGCATAAGAAAACGGGTGCGAGTCTGTGCGACTCGCACCCGTTCACTGGGGGCTGTTTGTAACTACCATACTATCCGTGGTCGCACGCGCCGCACCCGGCAGTCCGGCGAGCGGTGCAAAACCGCTCATGGACGGCGGGTAAGTAACAAGCGTATTACAGATGCTTCTCCAGCAGCGCCTGCAGCCTCGCCTTGGGCAGAGCGCCAACCGAGCGGTCAATCTCCTCGCCGTTCTTAAACACAATCAGCGTGGGGATGCTCATGACGCCATACTTCATGGCCAGGTCCTGGTTATCATCGACGTTGCATTTGGCAACGGCAAGCTTACCCGCCAGCTCATCGGCAACCTCGTCAACGATGGGCGAGAGCGATCGGCAGGGCCCGCACCACGGTGCCCAAAAATCGACCAGCACGGGCAGGCTGCCGTTAACGATGGAATCGAAGTTCTCGGGGGTAATCTGCTTAATGTCAGCCATGGTGACCTCCATAATGTGACGCGGCTCAGCCGCGTAAAACTCAGTACGACCGTGCTTATACCCAGCGGCCCGCAAAGCAACCACTCGCGGGCGGCTCTTTTATCAAAAGCGCCGCAAAACCCCTTTCTTCAGATATGGGGATATAAGGCGCATCGGCGTCAGCCGATATACATATACGGCTGCAAGTGGTATACTGTTTTCATGGATAGATACAGGAGCAACGACAACATAGTCTGGGACTGCGACTACCATGTGGTCTTCTGCCCGAAATACCGCAGGAAGGTGCTCGTGGACGGCATCGGCTCCCGCTTCGAGGAGATCGCGCACGAGGTCGCGGAGGAACTCGATTTCGAGATAAGGGAAATCAAGGTCATGCCCGACCGCGTGCACATGCTCGTCTCAGTCGACCCCCAGTTCGGCATCCACCGGGCCGTGAAGCGCATCAAGGGCAGGACCAGCCACGACCTGCGCGCCGAGTTCCCGCAGCTGAAGCGCAAGCTGCCGACGCTCTGGACGAACAGCTACTTCGTCTCGACCGTCGGCGGGGCGACGCCCGAGGCCGTCAGGCAGTATATCGAGGACCAGAGGAACGCGTGAGGGCCATGGACAAGACCTTCGAGTACCGCATATACCCGAGCGCCGAGCAGGAGGCCCTCCTGCAGAAGACCTTCGGCTGCTGCCGCTGGGTCTACAACAGGGTGCTGGCGATGAGGCGGGACGAGTACGCGCGGACGGGCAAATCGAGGCACATCAACTCCTACATCACCCAGATCCCCGCCTGGAAGAGGGCGGACGCGCCGTGGCTCTCCGAGGTGGACTCCATGGCACTGCAGCAGTCCCTGCGCGACCTGGACAAGGCATTTAAGAACTTCTTCCGCGCACCAGGCAAGGTGGGCTTTCCGAAGTTCAAGTCCAAACGCGCGGGGAGGAAGAGCTACCGCACGAACGGCGTCGGGATAATCGACGCCAGGCACGTGAGGCTGCCAAAGCTGGGGACCGTCAGGGCGCGGGTGAGCCGTCCCGTGGAGGGGCGCGTCCTGTCCGCGACGGTCAAGCAGGTGCCGAGCGGCAAGTACTACGTGGCGATATGCTGCGTGGACGTCCCCGCCACGGACGCGCCGGCCCCGACCGTCGGGTTCCTGGGAGTCGATGCGGGAATACACGACATAGCCACCTGCTCCACGGGGGAGCGCCTGCCCAACCCCAAAAACCTGCAAAGGAGCGAGAGGAGGCTGGCGCGGGAGCAGCGGCGGCTCTCGCGCAAGCGGAAGGGCTCCGCAAATCGCGCCAGGCAGCGTGTCAGGGTCGCGCGGGCGCACGAGAAGGTTGCCAACCGGCGGAAGGACGCCCTGCACAAGTTCACGACGCATGCGGTGGGAGAAAGCCAAAACATCGCGGTCGAGGACCTGAACGTCAGGGGCATGCAGAGGAACCGCCGCCTCGCCAAGGCCGTGGGCGATGCCGCCATGTCGGAGCTGGCGCGCCAGCTCGAGTACAAATGCGCATGGTCGGGGCGCGGCTTCGTAAGGGTGGGCAGGTTCTATCCGTCCAGCAAGACGTGTTCCGCATGCGGTTACGTCTACAGGGGACTGACGCTGGCCGAACGGGTATGGGACTGCCCCGCGTGCGGCATGCGTCACGACCGCGACCTGAACGCCGCCGTCAACATCGCCCGCGAGGGAAGGAGAATCCTGGAAGGTACCGCAGGGCATGCGGGAACCGCGGCAGACGCCGCAAACGCTTGTGGAGAGGGCGTAAGACCTACGGCTGCATGCGCAGTCTAGGCAATTCTCGGTGAAGCAAGAATCCCCTGGCTTTAGCCATGGGGAGTGTCAAATAATGGTGGGCACGCAAACGATTGGAGAGCGCATACCTATGTCACAAAGCCAGAAAAAAGAAGCCATCGCCCAGGCGGCCGAGCAGGAGCTCGCATCGCTTGCGGGTCGTGGCGTGCGCATCGCAGGCAACGCGTGCTCGCCGATTGTGCTGGTAAAAGGCGATTTGGATGAGACCGAGCGCTCGGGCGGCGAGCTTGCCGCAGGCGCGGATGGCGCGGCGCTGCGTAAGGCGCTCGGGGCCATCGGTTATGCGCCCGAGGATTTTTGCGTGCTGGCAAGCGTCGCCGGTGCGGGCGACGGAACGGTGGCGGTGGGCCATGCCCTGCCGTGCGAGCTGTTCCGCGAGGCGCTCGAGGCGCTGGACCCCGAGGCGGTGCTGTTGCTGGATGATCGTGCGGCCGATACCATGCGCGAGACCTATGCCGATATGCTCGTGGCGATCGATGACTTCGACACCGCCATGCTCAAGCCCGGCTTGATCGCCCATGTGCAGGGTCGCCGCGTGCTCGCGCTCGACGGTTTTGAGGCGGCGCTCACTGACAAAGCCGCCAAGCAGCGCATGTGGGCATACATCAAGCAGCTGACCCCGGCGGCCGCTCCGCTGTAGCGGATTGGCGCCGGTAAGGCGGCCCTGACGGGTCGAGCGCGGCGCCGGCTTATCGCGTCCCTACATCACAGCGCGCGGCTCAAACCGATCGCCGTTAATGCGGAACTGACAGTTGCCGTTCATGCGCTCCACGGCAAGCTTAATGCTCTTGGTGCCAAAGCCGTGACCGGCATGTTGGGTCACGGGCATGCCATCGACCATGCGCGGCGCGCGCCCAAACGTATTGGAAACCAAAAGCAGCAGCTGGCCGTCCTCCAATCGTAGGTCAAAGTCGACGAATCGCTTTCCTTGGGGTGCAGCGCTTGCGGCGGCGATAGCGTTTTCCAAGGCATTTGAGAGCACGCTAAACAGGTCGGCGTCACCTACGTGGATGGTTTCGGGTACGGAGGCGCGCAGGTTGGCGGTAATGCCGTTTCTATTGATATCCGAGTTAAATGACGAAAGCGCAATGTTTACGGTCTCGTTGGCACAGTAGCGGCGCACGGCGGTGCGGTCGTTTGTCTCACAGAGTTCGTTGATGCGCCCGAGCGCCTCGTCGACGTGACCCTCTTCGATTAAAACCGCAAGGCCGCGCAGGAAGTGCCGCATGTCATGGCGCAGAACCGAAAGCTCGCGTCCAGATTGACGCCAGGCTTCGAGCTCTTTGATAGCTGCGCTATCGCGGGTCTCGAGCATCCAACGCTCGCGCTCGGCGGCCTCTTTAGCCTCGTATTCGCGCAGATACACAGCAAGAAACATAAGGTAGAAAGCGCAAAGCGCAAACGCCAAAAACTCAACGGTCACAACCGAGCCCGAGTGGAACAACGTGGTGTAGACGTTGGTGGCGTAGTCAAAGATGTAATAGACGAGCGGCAGGATGAGCAGAATCTCGAGCTCGGTAGGGCTTTTGACTGCCAAGCGCGGACCGATGTCGCCGGCCCAGTGCAGCAGGAGCGCAAAGACGGCGACCGTGGTGATAATGCGTGTCGCGTAGTACGCGATTTGCGAGCCGCAGGCGGCGAGCGCGGCGATGCCCATCCAGTTGCTAAATTGGCAGCTCAGGTATGCGCTGGTGACGCCGAGCATAACGAGCAAAGGGCTCAGCCGATAGCGCGCGCACAGATAGATGACGAGCGGCAGATGCACGACGAGCGGATACACCTGTCGAGCGAAAAGTTCGCCGCCAAAGACATTGGCGAGCGCAAAGGCGGTACCGGTGAGCACGTCAACCGCGATCAGCTCAAGCGCATGACGGCGGTTGATCTCGACCCCGCACAGCGCTGCCGAGGCGAAAACGCCAAAGAGCAGGGTCGTTGCGTGGTGGATTGCCCAAAGCAGCATTTCGGCCGTGGGGAGGAGCATCAGTGCCTCCCGCCCTCAAAGCGCGCCGCAAAGTAGGCATCTTGGAACCCCTGCTTGCAACTGCGTGCCAACGGGATACAGGCGCCCGATCTCATGAAGATCTCCGTGCGGTCAAAGTGATCGATATTGCGCAGGTTGACCTGGTAGCTGCGGTGGCATTTAAAGAAGACTGCGTTTTGCTCCAAGCGGTCCTCGACGCTGTGGAACGACTCGAGTGCCTCGATGTCGCGTCCGTCGCGCAGGTGGAAGACCACGTGCTTGTTGCGCGCCTCGGCATATTCGATGTCGGACAGGCGCAGGGCGTGGTAGCCAAAGGAAGTTTTGATTACGAGCTCGTCGGTTGCCGCCGGGCGCATGCTCGAAAGCTCGTCGAGCAACTGCGCCAGGCGTTCGTAAGTCACGGGCTTGAGCAGATAGTCGAAGGCACGGACCTCGTAGGACTCCAGTGCGAACTCGGGCGACGAGGTGAGAAACACCAGGCGCACGGCGGTGTCGGCCTGGCGCAGTTCGCGTGCGGTGTCCATGCCGTTGACGAGCGGCATGATCATGTCGAGCAGAATGATGTCGGCGCGCGATGCGGCATGGCGGGCCAGCAGGTCCTCGCCACGCGTGACGAGCGCAACATCGACCGCCGTGCCCGTCTCGCTCGACCAACGGTCGATCATCCGGTGCAGTCTATCTAGAAAAGCGACGTCGTCGTCGCAGGCAATAATCTTGAGCATTCTGAGCCCCCTTAGTAGTTCGATTTTGCCACATTGGGTGCGGACCGCTCGCGGAGGCGTGTCCCATTTGCGCCCCACGTCGCGCAACTCGCGCCGAGCGGTATTGCGGTGGCAAAAGATGCTTCCTGCGCTATCGAGAGCTCGGCTATCCTCAGCTTGCCAGTTCGAAAATGGACCTGCCATATGATTGAATCTTTATTTCAACTTTACACCTAGGTTTACAGCTGTCTTGTCAGCTGTAAACCTAGGTGTCATACTAAAGCCCCAAGATTCGCCAAAAGAGAGGGGCCTTGATGGCACAGAGCGCGAACATGGATGCATCGGAGCTTGCACGCGACATTGCGGCCGGCCTGGCATCGGCAACGACGGCAACGGAGCGCGCGGCATTGGTGCCCGCAGAGCTCGTCGAGGCCATTCAGCAACTTAAAACCAAACGCGACGCGGTGATCCTGGCACACTATTACGTGGCACCCGAGGTCCAGGCTGTGGCCGATTACGTCGGCGACAGCTTCTACCTGGCAAAGCTTGCCAAGAGCCTGCCGCAGCAGACCATCGTGTTGTGCGGCGTGGAGTTTATGGGCGAGAGTGCCAAGCTGCTCAACCCCACCAAGACCGTGCTGCTGCCCGAGCCGGGCGCGGACTGTCCCATGGCGCACATGGTCAAGCGCGAGACGGTCGACGCGGCGCGCGCCGAGTACGGCGACGACCTGGCTGTCGTCTGCTACGTCAACTCCACGGTTGAGATCAAGAGCTGGAGTGATGTGTGCGTCACCAGCTCCAACGCCGTCAAGATCGTGTCTGAGCTGCCGCAGCAGCATGTCCTGTTCATCCCCGATCAAAACTTGGGCCGCTTCGTAGCCGAGCAGGTGCCGCAAAAGCACGTCATTCTCAACAAGGGCTACTGCCCGCGCCACCACATCATCACCGTCGAGCAGATCGTCGACGCGACGGAGGCCCACCCCGACGCGCTCGTACTGGCGCATCCCGAGTGCAAAGCCGATGTGCTGGCCGAGGCCGACTACATCGGCTCCACCGCCGGCATCATCAAGTATGCCGAGGAGTCGGACGCCAGCGAATTCATCATCGTGACGGTCCGCGGCGTGCTCTACGAGCTCGAGCGCCGCTGCCAGGGCACCGGCAAAAAGTTCTACTTCCCCGCGGTGCAGCCCACCTGCGTCAACATGGATCTCATCACGCTCGAAAAGCTCGTGCGCTGCCTGGAGACGGGCGAGGGCGAGGTGCAGATCGGCGTCTCGGACGAGGCTGCCGACCAGGCAAAACTTACGCTCGACCGTATGCTCGAGTGCGCAGCGCGCTAGAACAATGTGGCATGAGGGACGGTTCCTTATGTCACATTACAAAGGAGAGGATTCCTGTGGAAACCAAGCAATACCCCGATATGGAGTGCGACGTCGTCATTGCCGGCTGCGGCGTGGCGGGCCTGTACGCAGCTCTCAACCTGCCGATGAGCACGCGCGTGATCATGCTTTCCAAGGGTGCTGTCGACGAGTGCGATTCGATGCTCGCGCAGGGCGGCATCTGCGTACTGCCCGAGGGCTCGGACTACGATGCCTTCTTTGAGGACACCATGCACGCCGGCCATTACGAGAACCGCTGCGAGAGCGTCGACATCATGATCCGCTCGAGCCGCTCGGTCATCAACGACCTGCTAGCGATGGGTGTGGATTTTGAGCGCAAGGCCGACGGCAGCCTCGACTTTACCCGCGAGGGCGCGCACAGCCGTCCGCGCATCGCCTTCCATGCCGATATCACCGGCAAGGAGATTACGACCAAGCTGCTCCAGGCCGTTCGCAAGCTGGATAACGTGCAGATTTTGGAGCACGTAGCCATGACCGATATCCTGACGGGCGAGCGTGACGGCGCCACGGTGTGTGCCGGTGTCGTCGCCGTTCCCGTGGACGAGGACAACTCGGTTCGCCCCGCCGACGAGCTGACAAATGCCGCCGAGGGCGTGCATGCCGGCGAGCCGTTTAAGATCCATGCCCGCCACACGCTGTGGGCGACGGGCGGTATCGGCGGCGTATACGACCACTCGACCAACTACCCGCAGCTCACGGGCGACGCCTGCTACATTGCTCAGGAGCATGGCATTAAGATGGAGCACTTGGACTACGTGCAGATTCACCCCACGGGACTGTTCTCGCCGCAGCCGGGCCGCACCTTCCTGATCAGCGAGAGCTGCCGCGGCGAGGGCGCGATTTTGCTCAACGCCGCCGGCGAGCGCTTTACCGACGAGCTTCAGCCGCGCGATGTGGTCGCTGCCGCTATTCGCGAGCAGATGAAGCAGGACGGCATCGAGCACGAGTGGCTGAGTTTTGCCCCCGTCGAGCGCGATGTGGTGACCGGGCACTTTGCCAATATCCGCGCGCGCTGCCTGGAGGACGGCCGCGACATCTTGGACGAGCCCATCCCCGTTACGCCCACGCAGCACTACTTTATGGGCGGCGTGTGGGTCGACAAGGACGGCCGCACCTCGATGCCCGAGCTCTACGCCGCCGGCGAGACGGCCTGCAACGGCGTTCACGGCAAGAATCGCCTGGCTTCAAACAGCCTGCTCGAGGCGCTGGTCTGGGGTCGTCGCGCCGCGTGGTATATGCGTACCGGCGAGTCACTGGCCGTGGAGCAGGCAGGCGATCCCGCGCTCGATGGCCGTCATCGCGCCCTGGGCGCCGACACCCTGGCAATCGATGATTTGGCCCGTGCCGCCGGCACGCAGGCCGTGGAGGAGTAGACCATGAATCCCATTACCATGAAGCTCGTCGTCGATGATCTGATTCTGCAGGCCCTGCGCGAGGACATTACCTTTGAGGACGTGAGCACGGCGAGCGTGTGCCCCACGGCGCGTCCCGCCACGGTGGAGCTTATCGCCAAGGCCGACGGCATCATCGCCGGCTTGGATGTGTTTGCCCGCACCTTTGAGCTGCTGGATCCGCAGAGCTCGGTGCTGTTTGATGTCGTCGATGGCGACGAGGTGCATGCCGGCGATCACGTGGGCCAGGTGCGCGGCGACGCGCGCGTGTTGCTTTCGGGCGAGCGCGTGGCGCTCAACTACCTGCAGCGCATGAGCGGCATCGCTACTTACACGCATCGGATGGCGGCTGCGCTCGAGGGCACCAAGACCGTGCTTGTCGACACGCGCAAGACCACGCCGGGCATGCGCGTGTTTGAGAAGGCGGCGGTTGAAATCGGCGGCGGCAGCAACCACCGCTACAACCTGTCGACGGCCGTCATGCTCAAGGACAACCACATCGATGCCGCCGGTGGCGTGACGCGCGCGATCGAGATGGCGCGCGCCCATGCGTCGTTTACCACGACGGTCGAGATTGAGTGCGAGAATCTGGACATGGTGCGCGAGGCCGTGGAGGCCGGTGCCGACATTATCATGTTCGACAACATGACCCACGACGATATGGCTGCCGCGATTGAGCTTATCGCCGGCCGTGCTAAGACCGAGTGCTCGGGCAACGTGGACGCCAGCAATATCCGCGCGCTCGCCGACCTGGGCGTTGACTTTATTAGCTCGGGGGCGTTAACGCACTCCGCGCCGATCCTCGACCTCTCGCTTAAGCACCTGCGTCTGCTGGACGGTAAATAATGGACGCCCGCGAGCGTCGCCGTGCCATCATGGCCGTGCTCGAGGGGGCCAAGGGGCCCGTATCGGGCAGCGCGCTTGCCCGCGAGGTGGGTGTGAGCCGCCAGATCGTGGTGCAGGACATCGCCCTGCTGCGCGCCGATGGGCACGATATCGTGGCGACCAACCGCGGCTACGTGCTGCAGGAGGCGCCCAGCAGCCCCGCCGTGCCTACGCGCTTGGTCAAGGTTCGCCACAGCGTGGAGCAGGCAGGCGATGAGCTCACGAGTATCGTCGACGCGGGTGGCGCCGTGCTCAACGTGATCGTCAACCATCGTGTGTACGGCAAGATCACGGCCGACCTGGACATCCGCAACCGCCGCGATGTCGAGCGCTATCTGCGCGATATCGAGAGCGGCAAGAGCTTTCCGCTACTAACGGTGACGAGCGGCTATCACTTCCATCGTATTGCGGCGGAGGACGAACAGACCCTCGACGAGATCGAGGCGATGCTCAAGGAAAAAGGCTACCTAGCAGACCTGATGCCCTACGAGGATGATTTGTCCTAGCCCGACACCGTCTTTATAAGTTGCGGTGAAATAGTTCCTACAATCGGCATCTAAGCAATGAGCCAGGAACTATTCCACCGCAACTGCCCACACATGCAAAAGGAGGCCTCCGCGGCGATGCGGAAGCCTCCTTTTTTGTGCACGGTGTACTTTTGAGTGTGCAAGTGGGGGAGTTGTTACTCCTCGACGATCTCGGTGATCGCGCCAGCGGGGCAAGCGTCCTGGCAAGCGCCACAGGCGACGCAGGAGTCCTCGTCAGCGACGGTAGCGACGTCCTGGAGCTCCAGAACGCCAGCGGGGCAGGAGTCGACGCAAACGCCACAAGCGATGCACTCGTCGGCATCAATTACGGGATGAGCCATGGTAGTTTCCTCTCTGTTGACCGACGCTACAGGCGATGCGCGCCGGTTTGATTCGGGCAAAAACATACCACGGGAGCGACTGTTTGCAATACCCTCTGGCCGGCATCTTCATACCGTTCGCCGAGTATGCCGCGGCTTACTAAAAAACATGCAGGTGAGGCCGTTGAGCTGCGTAAATGTTAGCTAAAGGTGACTTGAAATATAGGGCGATTGAGCGTGCTTTTGGAAAGCGTGTCCCGGAATCGACGCTCAAAACGGGTCACGCCTTCCTCGGGGTAGCCCCAAGACCACTCCGTGTGGCTCCGGCCCAAACCTCAGCCATCTCTACATAGATCTCGATAGATTTGCCCAGAACTCAAACAGGGCGTCTACCTGCGTATTTGCGAACCTAAACTCTTGGCAATAAGAAATCTTATATGAATTGACTTAGATTTTGTATATTCCGGCCCATAAGGGGATACACTACATCCTGAAAGACAAGCCGAAACACCGCTCGGCAGACCGCCGAGTCGGTGCAAACGCACAAGAGAGAGGGAATTTCTAATGGGCAAGATTCTTGGTATCGACCTTGGTACTACTAACTCCGCAATGGCCGTTCTCGAGGGCGGTTCTCCGACCATTATCGTGAACGCCGAGGGCGACCGCACCACCCCGTCCGTCGTGGGCTTCCGTGCCGACGGCGACCGCGTCGTGGGTAAGGCCGCTAAGAACCAGGCTGTCACCAACCCCAAGAACACCGTGTTCTCCATCAAGCGCTTCATGGGCCGCAAGTACTCCGAGTGCACCTCCGAGATCAAGACCGTGCCGTATGAGGTCAAGGAGGGTCAGGGTGGCCGTGCCGTCGTCGACATCGAGGGCAAGGATTACACCGCTGAGCAGGTGAGCGCCATGACGCTCGCAAAGATGAAGGCTGACGCCGAGAAGTATCTGGGCGAGACCGTCACCGACGCCGTCATCACCGTTCCGGCCTACTTCAACGACGCCCAGCGTCAGGCCACCAAGGACGCCGGTAAGATCGCCGGCCTCAACGTCAAGCGTATCGTCAACGAGCCGACCGCTGCTGCTTTGGCCTATGGCCTGGACAAGCAGGGCACCGACCAGCGCATTCTGGTCTTCGACCTGGGCGGCGGTACCTTCGACGTCTCCATCCTCGACCTCGCCGACGGCGTGTTTGAGGTTCTGTCCACCTCGGGCGACAACCACCTGGGCGGCGACGACTGGGATCAGCGCGTCATCGACTGGATGGCCGATAAGTTCCAGCAGGAGAACGGTGTCGACCTGCGTCAGGACCCCATGGCCCTGCAGCGTCTGAAGGAGGCCGCCGAGAACGCCAAGAAGGAGCTCTCCGCTGCCCAGCAGACCACCATCAACCTGCCGTTCATCACCATGAACCAGTCCGGCCCGCTGCACCTCAACTACACGCTGACCCGCGCCGAGTTCGAGAAGATCACCCGCGACCTGCTCGAGCGCTGCAAGCAGCCTGTCACCAACGCCCTGCGCGACGCCAAGCTTAAGCTCTCCGATCTGACCGAGGTCATCCTCGTCGGCGGCTCCACCCGTATGCCCGCCGTTCAGGAGCTCGTCAAGACCATGACCGGCAAGCAGCCCAACATGTCCGTGAACCCCGACGAGGTCGTTGCTGACGGCGCTGCCGTCCAGGGCGGCGTGCTCACCGGCGACGTCGAGGGCATCCTGCTGCTCGACGTTACCCCGCTGTCGCTGGGCGTCGAGACCATGGGCGGCATCATGACCAAGATGATCGACCGCAACACCACGATCCCGACCTCCAAGACCGAGGTCTACTCCACCGCTGCCGACAACCAGACCAGCGTCGAGATCAACGTGCTCCAGGGCGAGCGCGAGCTTGCCCGCGACAACAAGTCGCTCGGTAAGTTCCAGCTGACCGGTATCCCGGCTGCCCGCCGCGGCGTGCCGCAGATCGAGGTCACCTTCGACATCGACGCCAACGGCATCGTCAAGGTCTCCGCTAAGGACAAGGGCACCGGCAAGGAGCAGCAGATCACCATCTCCGGCTCCACCGCGCTTTCCGACGACGAAGTCGATCGTATGGTCAAGGACGCCGAGGCTCATGCCGAGGAGGACAAGAAGCAGAAGGAGGAGGTCGAGGTCCGCAACCAGACCGACAGCCTGTGCTACTCCACCGAGCAGACCCTCAACGAGCTGGGCGACAAGGTTTCCGCCGACGTGAAGTCCAAGGCCGAGGCCGCTATCGCCGACGCCAAGAAGGCGCTCGAGGGCTCTGACGTCGAGGCTATCAAGGCCGCCGGCGAGTCCCTGCAGTCTGTGGCCTACGAGCTGGCCCAGGTTGTCTACGCCGACGCTCAGCAGCAGACCGACGGTGCCGCCGGCGCCCAGCCTGCCGACGATGACGTTGTCGACGCCGACTACGAGGTTGTGGACGACGAGGACAAGTAATCATGTCCGCTCGTAAAGCTCGCACGGAGGCGGCTGCCGCTGGTGCCGCCCCCGTTGACTCTGAGGAGAAGGACGTGAAGATTCCCGTAGAGGCCGTCGACGATACCGAGGCCAATGAGGCCGCGGCCGCCGAGGCTGCCGAGAACCAGGTAGAGGATTCCAACAAGGAGGCGACGATGACCGAGGACGAGATGGTGGAAGCCGCTATCCGCGCCGGTGAGGAAGCCGCCGACAACGACTTTAAGCTCAAGTTCGAGCAGGCCCAGAAGGAGCTTGCCGACGTGCGCCATGAGCTCGATGCTGCGGCAGAGGCTCAGAAGGCCGCCGAGGACAAGGCAAAGGACGCCACCGAGCGCACCGCCCGTCTGCAGGCCGACTGGGAGAACTTCCGTCGCCGCACCGCCAACGAGCGCATCGCCGAGCGCGAGCGCGCGACCGAGAAGCTCGTCACCGCGCTGCTGCCGGTGGTCGACGATATCGAGCGTGCGATTGACCATGCCCGTAGCCAGGAGCTTTCCGACGACTTTAAGCAGTTCGTCGATGGCGTTGACGCGGTGCATGCCAAGCTGCTCGACGTGTTCGCGCATGAGGGCGTTGAGCCCATCGACCCCAAGGGCGAGGCGTTCGATCCGCTCGAGCACCAGGCCGTGGGACGTGTCGAGGACGCAGCGCAGTACGACGAGACCGTCAACGACGTGTACCAGAAGGGCTACCGCATGGCGGACCGCATCCTGCGCTCCGCGATGGTGACGGTGACCTACGGTGGCGAGAAGCGCCCCGCACCGGAGCCCGAAGCGGCGCCCGAGGATGCTGCGGCCGATACGGCCGAGAGCACCGAGGAGTAATTGAGAAGGGCCCCGGGGCAACACCCGGGGCCCTTTCTGGCCTAGTGCTATATGAAAGCATGAGCCGCCGTCCGCGGGGACGGCGGATGAAACAGGAGAGGAGCTACGATGGCTGCAGGCAAAACCTTCTATGACATCCTGGGCGTATCCAAGAGCGCCTCCGACAAAGAGATCAAGAGCGCGTTTCGCAAGCTCGCGCAAAAATATCACCCCGATGCCGGCGGCGACGAGGCCAAGTTTAAGGAAATTAGCGAGGCCTACGAGACGCTTTCGGACGAGAAGAAGCGCAAAGAGTACGACCAGATGCTCATGTTCGGCGGCATGCCGGGCGCGGGCGGTGCGTATGGCGGCGGCTACGGTGCCGGCGCTGGTACGAGCGGCTGGGGCGATATCTTCGACAGCATCTTTAGCGGCAACGGTGCCTGGGGCAGCGATTGGGGCTCGGGCTTTGCCGGGACCGCGGGCGCTGCCGGTGCCGGCGCGGGCCGCAACCGCGCGCGCAAGGGCGGCGACCTGTCGCTGACCGTCGACGTAACGGCCGAGGACGCGTTTCGCGGCGTGACGCACAAGGTCACCTACCGCATTCCCTCGACGGGCGAGCAGCAGACCATTACGGTCTCGGTGCCCGCGGGTGCCGTGGATGGCGGCAAGCTGCGTTACAAGCGCCGCGGCGAGTACGGCGTTGCCGGAGGCGAGCGCGGCGACCTGGTCGTGACCACGCACGTGGAGGAGCATCCGCTGTTTAAGCGCAAGGGCGCCGACGTGACCATGGAGGTGCCGATCTCGGTCTACGAGGCGGCGCTCGGCTGCACGGTGGACGTGCCCACGCCCGGTGGCGCGACGGTTCGTCTGAAGGTGCCCGCGGGTACCCAGACGGGCAAGAAGTTCCGCTTTAAGGAGATGGGCGCGCCCGACGTCAAACATCGCGGCCGCACGGGCGCGCTGCTTGTCGAGATCAAGGTGCAAGTTCCCACGAACCTGTCCGGCGACGAGCGCGAGGCCATGACCAAGTTGCGCGAGGCCGACACGCGCGACTATCGCGAGAAGGTCAACCGTTACAAGGCGACGTACTAGTTTGGTTGCACGGCCCGCGGGCTAGCCGTAGGCCTATGATTGAGATGTGCGAGACGGAAAGGGGTCAGGTAGCATGGCCGAGGACAATAGGAACAAACCGCTGTACATGATTAGCGTGGCGGCCGAGCTGACCGGCATGCACCCGCAGACTCTGCGCGTCTACGAGTCCAAGGGCTTGGTGAACCCCCAGCGCTCGGGCGGCAACACGCGTCTGTATTCGCGTGCCGATATCGAGCGCCTGGAGCTTATCAACCAGCTCACCGACGAGGGCATTAACCTTGCCGGCGTGGTGCGTATTCTCGATATGAAGGAGCGCGCCGAGGAGCGCGAACGCGAGAACGAGAAACTCCGCGCCCGCGTGCGTCAGCTCGAGGAAGAGCTGCACGAGTACAAGATGCAGAAGAAGATCACCGCCCTGGCTCCGCGCGACGGCTCGGTTAACCCCGAGCAAGTCATGCGCAAGCTACTGGGTGCGGGAGGAGATCTGTAGGTTCCGCCGTTCTGCCGAACGGCGGCCCTGCCGACGCTGCGCGGGCCGCATTTGGACAATCTGACGTTCAACTTCAAGGGCGCGACCAGAAGGTCAGCGCCCTTTCGCTTCACGTCACCTTGTCTCAAATGCGGCTCGCTCGCTGTCCGTCCTCAACCTGCGACGTTGTTTTGGCTGGCACTTGGGGACGTTCCTTTTGTGCCGGCACTTGGGGACACTCCTTGCACCGATACCGCCCTCTGCTTTACTGAGATAAAGTGAACGCCGAGATTCGTAACCCGCTGGCAATCGTTCTATGGCACGATATTGAACGAATGTATGCTATGCGCCCGAGCCTTTCGGGCAGAGTGGGAGACAGTATGGTCAAGCTGTACGAGGACGGCATCTACCTGCGCGGTGGCAGCGAGGTTGTGCCCGCGGCCGAGGCTGCTGAGCGCGGCATTACGCAAACGCCCGAGGACGCCAAGCGCGGCACCATCGCTTATTCGATTCTTCAGGCACATAACACGTCGGGCGACCCCGAGGCGCTCAAGATCCGCTTCGATGCCATGGCGAGCCACGACATCACCTTCGTCGGCATTATCCAGACGGCGCGCGCTTCGGGCATGGAGCAGTTCCCGCTGCCCTACGTGCTCACCAACTGCCACAACTCGCTGTGCGCCGTGGGTGGCACCATCAACGAGGACGACCACGTCTTCGGCCTTTCGGCTGCCAAGAAGTACGGCGGCATTTTCGTCCCGCCCCACATCGCGGTCATCCACTCCTTTATGCGTGAGAACTTCGCCGGCTGCGGCAAGATGATCCTGGGCTCCGACTCGCACACCCGCTACGGCGCCCTGGGCACCATGGCCGTGGGCGAGGGCGGCGGCGAGCTGGCCAAGCAGCTGCTGCGCGACACCTACGATGTCGCCTATCCCGGCGTCGTGGCCATCTACCTCACGGGTGCCCCGCGCCCCGGCGTCGGCCCGCACGATGTAGCGCTCGCCATCATTCGTGCCGTCTTTGCCAAGGGCTACGTCAAGAACAAGGTTATGGAGTTCGTGGGCCCCGGCATCGCGAGCATGACGACCGACTACCGCAACGGCGTCGACGTCATGACCACCGAGACCACCTGCCTCTCCTCCATTTGGGCTACCGACGAGGACACGCACGCGTTTTTGACCATGCACGGCCGCGGCGACGACTACCGCGAGCTCAAGCCCGCCGATGTCGCCTACTACGACGGCTGCGTCGAGGTCGATCTGTCGAGCATCAAGCCCATGATCGCCCTGCCGTTCCATCCTTCCAATGGCTTTGAGATCGACGAGCTCAACGAGAATCTTGAGGACATCCTGCACGAGGTCGAGCTCGAGGCCGCCAAGATCGGCGAGGGCAAGACGCACTTTAGCCTGCTCGACAAGATCGTCGACGGCAAGCTGCACGTGCAGCAGGGCGTTATCGCCGGCTGCTCGGGCGGCAACTACGATTCCGTGGTGCAGGCGGCCCGCGTGCTCAAGGGCGCCAACACCGGCTGCGGCGAGTTCTCGCTGTCGGTCTATCCCACGAGTCAACCCGTGGCGCTCGAACTCACGCGCCGCGGCTACATCTATGACCTTATGGAGGCCGGCGCGATCGTGCGTACGGCGTTCTGCGGCCCGTGCTTCGGTGCCGGCGATACACCTGCCAACAACGGCCTGTCCATCCGCCACACCACGCGCAACTTCCCCAATCGTGAGGGTTCCAAGCCGGGTAACGGCCAGCTGAGCGCCGTGGCCCTGATGGACGCTCGTTCCATCGCGGCGACCGCTGCCAACGGCGGCGTCCTGACGCCTGCGACCGACCTGCCCGAGGAGACCTGGGACGAGGCCTGCGAGTACACCTTCGACGACGCGCCGTACAAGAAGCGCGTGTATTGGGGCTTTGGCAAGGCTGAGCCTGCCGACGAGCTGGTCGAGGGACCCAACATCAAGCCGTGGCCCGCGATGGAGCCGCTCGGCGACGACATCCTGCTCAAGGTGTGCTCCAAGATTATGGACCCGGTCACCACGACCGACGAGCTCATTCCCTCGGGCGAGACGAGCTCCTTCCGCTCCAACCCGCTGGGCCTGGCCGAGTTTACGCTCAGCCGTCGCGACCCTGCCTACGTGGGTCGCTCCAAGGAGGTCGATGCCGTGGAGAAGCGCCGTGTTGCCGGTGAGGCTGCGGGCGACTTGGCCGAGCTCGATGCCGAGCTTGCCGGTGTGTTTGAGGCGCTGGCTAGCGCGGGTGTCGCGGCCGATGCCAAGACGACCGAGTACGGCTCCATGATCTACGCCAAGAAGCCCGGCGACGGCTCCGCCCGCGAGCAGGCCGCGAGCTGCCAGCGCGTGATCGGCGGCCTGGCCAATATCGTCCACGAGTACGCCACCAAGCGCTATCGCTCCAACGTGATGAACTGGGGCATGGTGCCCTTCCAGATGGAGACCGAGCCCAACTTTGAGGTGGGCGACTACGTCTTCGTGTCGGGTATTCGCGCCGCGCTCGACGGCGACCTGAAGGACATCGCCGCCTACGTGGTGCGCGCCGATGGTGCGGTTGAGCAGATTGAGCTCTACATTGCCGACATGACGGCAGAGGAGCGTGCCATCGTCAAGGCCGGCTGCCTGATCAACTACAACAAGTTCAAGGCCGCTGCCGAGTAACGTTGCTGTACGCCCCGGACACACCTTTCCCTCGTGCTCACGCGCTTCGCGAGGGTCGCCCGAGGGAAAGGTGTGGCAGGGGCTACCGCGACGTTCTCGTTGGGTCTTGAGGGACGCTAATAAATAGACTTGCTTGATGCCGCCTCTGTTATCGGGGCGGCTTCTTTTGTCGAAAACCACCATGAAGGGGTAGGCGCCTTTGCGGTGGTTCCGTTTGTCTCGACCTGTAACATCTGGGCCCCTATTTGACGAGCGGTTGTTACAGATTGAGACAAACGATCGCCGCCGATCATTTCATCTCAATCTGTAACATCTAGGATCGAAAAGGGCCGCTAGATGTTACAGATCGAGACAGTGGAACATCGGAGCCGAAACCACCACAAAGGTGCCTGCCCGGCGGGTCCTTATTTCGATGGGGTCCAGGTTATTTCATCGTCAAATAGCCAAGTGCGTGCCGAGCCACTGTTGCGCGCTGTCTGCGGATCGGGCTCGCAGGTTTGTTCGTAGGCATCCTCGGTACACCGATCCATAAAATCGACGACTGCCGTCTGGTCGCCCTCCATGACGTAGATTACGTCGCCATCCGAGATATAGACCCCCGGTCCTTCATTGTCCACGCAGCCGGGGTCGTATGAGACGTTGCACAATTTGCTCCCGTTTGCCGCATCGAGCTCAAGGGTCGAATGATACCCGCCAACCATTTGGCCGTTCTTGGCTCGATATGTTGCGGCGCCCACCGCTTAAACGTCTTGCCTTTGAGTAAACTGGTTGCCTTACCGATAAGCTGCTCATTTTGGGTATAGCGCGTGGCTCCAAGTTCGATTCGGGGATAGTTACTGACCCCAAGCGCTGCGGGCGTACCGTCGAAATCGACGGTGATCGAATCGGGTTTGACGATATCGGTGAGGATTTCGATGGGGTAGCTTACGGTTTCAACCGCCGCCTGCGTTGCCGAGGCAGGGAGAAATGCGAGATAGATAATTCCTACGCCGACTGCGGTAATCGCAAACGCTAAGACGAGCAGGCCGATATAGGTGGAGCGTTTCACGGCGGGTACCTCGCAAACAGTATGCATTCATTAAGATAAGCGATACCAGCTTACGACAATATTCAAAAGAAAGCGATCGGTCGAAATGACGGGGCGAAAAGGCCCTATTGGGCTTCGATTTGACCTCTAATAGGAATATTTGCCCCACTCATTCTGGGCGAGAGGTCAATAATTCAGTTCACGAGTCTTGAGCGATACTATTCTCACTAAACTCACTATTTTCACAGTAAGCACTATAAATACGATAGGGAGGACGACGAGAACGTTGTGACGTGCGATAGCTAAGCCGTTTAAGCCGGACTCTGACCTTGAATCTCCGCCTCTATCTGTGCGAACGGGCTATTGTCGGTTCTCGATTCCATCGCTGCGTTTTCGTTGGGTCTTGAGGGACGCTAATAAATAGGCTTGCTTGATGCCGCCTCTGTTATCGGGGCGGCTTCTTTTTGTCGAAAACCGCCACAAAGGGGACAGGCACCTTTGTGGCGGTGGGGACGAGCTCGATGTTGTTGTGATCGTTGAGCGGCATGTTAATGGGCACCTCTACAGAATTTCATCTGGGCTGGCGGGTTTGGTTGTTTTGGGGATGCCGAGTTTGGATGACGCGAAATCGTCAACATTGTCCTTAATTCCGTCTTTGGTGTAGACAGTGACCATATAGGTGCTGTGTCCGAATTCGCCCTTGTCGCGTGTTGCCCAGGCATCCCAGTAGGCGGCCCCGTTTCGCCCTTTGATTTTTCCGACACGGCGGAGTTCTGTTCGCTTTAATTTCTGGTTGCTATAGATGGTTCGACCGGCTTCCGCGGTGAGCCCGCACTGTCCAAGCAGCTTGTCGAGGACTTGGTTCATGTGGCGCTCATCGGTGTTTGGTGCGTAGTCGTAGGCGAGGGTGATGGAGTCAAGGGGCTGGTCGTCGATCAGATAATTCATTGTCTGAGGTTCGAGGCAGAAATAAGGAGAGCATCCGTCGACCTTGCCGAGCAACGGTAACTTGGACTGCCAACTTCCGGTGGGAATTGCATATTCGTAGAACACGCCACGGCAGACAAAGGAGAGCGAGGTGGCACGCGAGCCGGCGTCGATCATCCCGCAAAGATCGAAGGGCGAGGCGATACCAAAAGAAAAGGGCGTGATGACGATAAGGAAGAGCATCACGATGGGTATGGCGAGAATGGCGATGACGTTGCGACCGGTGGAATGAGACGGCTTCATATGCGCTCCTCGAGACAAAGAGCTGTTGAGGATAGGCAGAAATGGATATGTTCAGAGAACAATTCAAGTTTAATCTCATGGCGTGAGATGGTCGACCGTTAGCGTCGAAAACCACCACAAAGGTGCCTGTCCCCTTTGTGGTGGTGGGGAGCGCGCGGCTTCTTTTGGTGATAGTGTTAGCCGGCGGTATCATTAGGACAAATGGCGCGGGTTTGCATTGTGAGGTGCTTTGCTGTGAGAAGTCCTGCCCGTATTGGATTGATTGTCTTGGCGCTTGCGATCGCTGTGGTTGGCGCGGGCGCTGTCGGTATGGCATTTCTACCTGCTGCGGTGACGGAGCCGGTGGTCAAGCCTGTGACTCAATCTGTCGAACTTCTGACCGGCGACGACAAGCCTGAGACCATTACCGTTGATTTTGATGAGCAACCGGCTGCGCTGGGCATTAGTAATTATCCACGCATTCAGCTTGGGGCTATGCGCTATACCACGGATTCTGGTCTGATCGACAGGGCGTCCGAGCTGCTCAAGGGCAAAATCTTTAAGCGCTGGTATGGATATGCGTCCTATCGGGCAAAAGCGAACGACATGGTTGGCGGATGCCACTCTTCCATCGAGCTGGACACTGCAAACGGCGCAAAGTTATGTGATGTCTCGTACGATCCGGGCTACGAGGACAATGAGGGTCCGGGCATCTACATCATGGACGGCGATGTCGCCTATGTCATGGAGGGCGACCAGACCGAGCTCAACGATTTTATGGGCCAGTGTATCCAAGATGCCTATAAACAGACCTGCTTGCCTGACCCGCAGGCTGCACGCGATAGTGGGTCTGCCCGTACATGGCTGTTCGAGGATGAGATGCCCTGGACCGTCGAATCGGGAAGTACGGGTCCGGCGAAGGAGTAGAGACCGCGACCACCACAAAGGTGTCTGTCCCCTTTGTGGTGGTTTGCATGTCGTGGGAACACTCAGAAAATCTTATATATAGAGACTTAGATTTATGTATAAGATCGCACAAAGCTGGCAACAATACTTCTCGAACAACGTGAAGCCGCCCCGTAGGGCGGCCGCCCCAAGAGAGGTGATTCCATGAGAATCGATAAGCTAGCAATGACGTCGCGCGAGGCGTTGCAGACCGCCATGAGCACGGCTGCCGATGCGCAGGCCGGCGCGGTGGAGCCGATTCACCTGCTGTCTGCCCTGCTCGGTGCCGGCGAGCGCAATATCTCCGTGATCATCGAGCGCATCGGCGCTGATCCGGCCCAGCTCGCACGCTCCACGCAGGATGCCGTCGACCGCGCGCCCAAGGTTTCGGGCGAGGGTCAGCAGATGGGCCTGTCCAACGAGCTCGTCCGCGTCATCGAAAAGGCCGAGAAGAAGGCCACCAAGATGGGCGACAGCTTTGTGGTGACCGAGCATCTGCTGATGGCGCTTGCCGAGGACAAGGGCGAGGCTGGTCGTGTACTGCGTGACGCTGGCGTGACCAAGGAGCGCATCGAGCAGGTCTACGAGGAGCTGCGTGGCGATGACCGCGTGACGTCTGCCGAGGACAAGACCCAGTTTGAGGCGTTGGAGCAGTACGGTCGCAACATCTGCGATCTTGCCCGCGCCGGTAAGCTCGACCCGGTCATCGGCCGTACCGACGAGATCCGCCGTACCATTCAGGTTCTGTCCCGCCGCACCAAGAACAACCCCGTGCTCATCGGTGAGCCGGGCGTCGGTAAAACGGCTATCGTCGAGGGCATCGCCCAGCGTATCGTGGCCGGCGATGTGCCGAGCACCCTGCGCGACCGCGACCTCATCGAGCTCGACATGAGCGCGTTGGTCGCCGGCGCCAAGTACCGTGGTGAGTTCGAGGACCGCTTAAAGGCCGTGCTCAAAGAAGTGCAAAAATCCGAAGGTAAGGTCATCCTGTTCATCGATGAGCTTCACACCATTGTGGGCGCGGGTGCCACCGAGGGCTCCATGGACGCAGGCAACATCCTCAAGCCGGCGCTCGCCCGTGGCGACCTGCATGCGATCGGCGCGACCACGCTCGACGAATACCGCAAGTACATCGAGAAGGACGCGGCGCTCGCCCGTCGTTTCCAGACCGTTATGGTGAGCGAGCCTACCGTCGAGGACACCATCTCGATCCTGCGTGGCCTCAAGGAGAAGTACGAGATCTTCCACGGTGTGCACATCACCGATAGCGCGCTCGTGGCCGCTGCTGACCTCTCCGATCGCTATATCGCCGACCGCTTTCTGCCCGACAAGGCCATCGACCTGGTCGATGAGGCCGCAAGCCGCCTGCGCATGGAACTCGACAGCATGCCGGTCGAGATTGACGCCACCACGCGTCAGCTCACCCAGCTGCAGATCGAGGAGCAGGCGCTCATGAAGGAGACCGACGACGCCTCCAAGGAGCGTCTGGAGGCCCTGCGCCAAGAGATCGCCGAGGTCCAAGAAAAGCTCAACGTGCAAAAGGCCGGCTGGCTCAACCAGAAGAACGCCATCGACCACGTGCAGGAGCTTAAGGGACAGCTCGACGAGGCCAGAAGCGAAGAGGAGCGCGCGACGCGCAACGGCGACCTGGGCCGTGCGTCCGAGCTGCGCTACTCCGTGATTCCGGGTCTGCAGCAGCAGATTCAGGATTCCGAGGCTGCGCTCGAGGCACAAAAGCAGAAGGACGGCGAGGGTCTCAACGAGCAGGTGACCTCCGATGAGATCGCCGAGGTCGTGAGTGCCTGGACCGGCGTGCCCGTGTCCAAGATGATGCAGGGCGAGCTCGACAAGCTGAAGGGCCTGGAGGGTGAGCTGCATAAGCGCGTCATCGGCCAGGACGAGGCCGTCTCCGCCGTCGCCGCGGCTGTGCGCCGCAGCCGTGCGGGCCTCTCCGATCCGGACAAGCCCATCGGCAGCTTCTTCTTCCTGGGCCCCACCGGCGTGGGCAAGACCGAGCTCGCCAAGGCACTTGCCGAGTGCCTGTTCGACGACGAGCGCGCGCTCGTGCGTATCGACATGTCCGAGTACATGGAGAAGTTCAGCGTCCAGCGTCTGATCGGTGCGCCCCCGGGATACGTGGGCTACGACGAGGGTGGCCAGCTCACCGAGGCCGTGCGCCGTCGTCCGTACTCCGTGATCTTGCTCGACGAGATGGAGAAGGCTCATCCGGATGTCTTTAACGTGCTGCTGCAGGTGCTTGACGACGGCCGTCTAACCGATGGTCAGGGTCGCCAGGTGTCCTTCAAGAACACGATTATCATCATGACGTCCAACGTGGGCTCCAAGGCCATCGCCGAGCTTTCCGGCAAGGACGAGGAGGAGATGCGCCATCAGGTCAACGCGGCCATGGCTCAGACCTTCCGCCCCGAGTTCCTCAACCGTATCGACGATATCGTGGTGTTCCATCCGCTCGGCATGGCGCAGATCGAGAAGATCGTCGACATCCAGCTCGCCGACGTCCGCGCGCGTCTGGCCAAGGAGCGCATGACGCTTGCCATCACCCCGGCGGCCAAGCAGATGCTCGCCGTGGGCGGCCTGGACCCCGTGTTTGGCGCCCGTCCGCTCAAGCGTCTGGTTCAGCGCGAGGTCGTGGATGCCATCGCCGCCGCTATCATCGACGGCACGGTGCGCGAGGGCGATCAGGTGACGGTCGATGTCGACAAGGACGGCGGCTTTACCGTCGTGTGCGACAATACGCCGGCGGCCACCTACGAGGTCCCCGACGCCGAGTAGATTTTTGGGAGATGCCTTAAAACCTGCCAGTCGTCTCTAAACGCCAAGGGCGGCGGATCCAATTGGGTCCGCCGCCCTTTTTCGTGCGACAATCGATGATGTTGAGCGGATGCGATGTAAGGAGCTATGCAGATGAAAGACGAGAACAAGACAAGTGCGCCGGCGCCCAAGCCCACGTCCAAACCGGCACCCAAGCCGCGCGACCCCTATATCCGCGCCGAGAACGAGGACGACGACGGCTACGATCCCTACAGCGATCGCCGCCCCGAGCGCGAGCCGATGTTCGAAGCCGACCCCTGGCGCTGAGTGCCACCCAAAAGGCCACCAATAAGTTGCGGTGAAATAGGGACTGTTTTGCGGTTTGACCAGCAAAAACAATCCCTATTTCACCGCAACTGCGTTAGGGATGTGGATGTTGGGCGGCTGTCTTCGGGCCGGCTAGTCCTGGGCTTTGATGCTCGGCAGGAGAATCTGGGCGAGGTAGTCGGTCTCGAGTTTGGTCGCGGCGTCTGCGTTGCCGTCTTTGCCAACCAGGTCGTTCTTAATCTGGCTATAGGTGTAGCGGTTGCCGGTCGTAAGCTCGACAAGTTCAATAGCCTGGTCCATGGGATAGGTCGACACAGGGTCCTGCGTGCGTCCATTAACGGTTTGCGGAATCACGTACGGATAGACAGGGCCGCTGGCGTAGACGGTGTAGCCGTTGCCTAGGCTGACCGTGCCCAAAACCGTATCGCCGTCGTCGGGCATAAAGGTCTCGCCGTCGCGCGCTGCGACAAGTGTCACGATTGGCGTATTGGTGTCATCGCCCAGATAGATGCACAGCGTGCTGCCGTTTTGCCAGGTCGCGACCTTGCCATACCACTCAACCGGAATATCGAGCTGATACAGGTTCGTCGCCTTGTGTCGAGCGTCGGCATCGCGGGCGGACTGTGCCTCGCTTGCGCTTACGGCGTTGGCGGCGGCATCACGGCGCGTAATTGCCGCCTGCTGGAGTATCTTTGCCGCGGCGGCAGAGCTTGCGCCCCCTTCCTCGGCATACTTGGCGGCGGCATCGATCTGGTCGTCGGTCACCGTGTCGGCCGAAGGTACCTTGAGCTTAAAGGTGGCTTGAGCGCGCAGGTCCTGTCCGTCACTCTCGACCGTAACCTGTGCCTTGGTGGTCGGGACGGTGTAGATGGTGCCGTCGGCAGCGATGGGGGAGGCGGCGATGGAGAACGTGTAATCGCCGGGCAGCAGCTTAATGCCGCGACCGTGCTCATCAACATAGAGCGTCTCGCTCACAGAAGAGCCGTCGGAGTCCTGGCCACTCACCTGCACGGGGATCTTTGAGCCGGTGGAGCAGTCGAGTCCCGCGGCATGTACGCCAATTTGCACCGACATCATGGTATGGGCGTTTGCGGCAACCACGGCGGCCTGCTCTTGCTGGTATCCGTTCCAAGCTGCATAGCCCGCGCTGCCGGCGACGAGCGCGACGGCAACAACGCCTGCCACCATCAGGTTGCGTCGCTTGGGCGACATCTTGCGGTGACGGGCCTCGGCCTCATGTGCAGAGGGAACGGACGGTAGGGGGATATCGCCCATGGCGATGGTCTCGTCCACGGCAGGCGCAGAGCCTAAGCCAGGGAGCTCGCGGGTCAGCGAATCTTCGGCCGGCAAGTTGTCGAGCAAGATGGTTTCCTCGCTCGTGTCGGATTCGGGCTGGTCGTCGGCCTCGCATTCGGATTCCTCGTGCCCCGCCTCGTCTTCGGTGGGCGCGGCGCCATCGTCTTTTGCATCCTGATCATCGGGCTGCGCCTCGATTTCCGGCTCATCCTGCACATCAACACTCGAATCGTCAAACGCAACATCGTCAAGCGAAATCCGGTCTAGGCTCTCCAGGGCCTCGGCACACGCTTCTGCATCTTGGGCCGCATCCTCTTGGCCCATCGTCTCATCTTTCATATATCCCCCAAGCTCAATATCGGGACAACACTGTACCCAAAAACGGGACCCCATAGAGCCGCCGCATGATTTGAAATCCGATTTTATATATGCGCGTGTTTTTGAATAGATGAATAGAGACGCAATGACAAAAGCCCCCGGAAAGCGAGTGGAACGCTTTCCGGGGGCTCTAAGAGACATTGGGTTGAATGTCTGGCGAGCGGGCCTATGCCCAGGCGCCAACAGCGACTAACATGTTACTCGGCGTGCGCGTAATCCACCTTGGCGCGGCGAGCGGTAGCCTTCTCCCAATCGCTGGTGCCCTCAAAGACATCCTGCTTGTAGGGATTGCGGCCGAGCTTCTTGGCGCGGTAGGCGATGTAGATGATCGCGGCGACGTTGGCGATCAGCGCGGCAATCGAGACCGCGGTGGCGGCGCCGGGGTCGAGCGTGGAGTGGGTCACAAAGATGGACTCCTCCTGGAAGTACGGGAACACCTGGGCAAACATGCACCAAATAGCAAGCGTAAAGGCGCGGTTCTGAATCCAGCCGCCCTTGTTCCAGATAAAGGCGGCGACGGTGGGCGCCAGCAGCAGCGCAAAGCCGCAGAACCAGGAGTGGGTGGGCAGGCAGTTGTAGGTGTAGCAGAAGTTCCAGATATCGTAGGCGATGATGTAGACCCAGGTCATGTCGGGCCACAGCATGTCGGTCTGATCCTCGGAGGCGTAGACGCTCCACCAACCGGTCATGCAGAAGATGTTGATGATACCGGCGATGCCGTTGAACACGTTATTCCAGCCGGCCAGCTGCGTAGCACCTTCGGAGGTGACCCAGGTGGATTCGCCCAGGACAAAGAAGTGATAGGCGCTCTCGAAGTCGGACACGACGGCAATCATGATGTTGATGGCGACGATCACAAACGGCCACGCGCGGAACCAATGCGCCTTGCCGATCTTGCCCCACTGGTACTTAATGGCAATGAAGCCCCAGCAACCGGCCAGCGCCGCGTATACCTTGGCGTAGTGGAACCAGCTGTTCTGGTACACATGGGTGGGGTTGGTGAGCGCCCACTCGGCACCCTGCGAAACGCCCACGGCGATAGCGATGCAGTAGATGGTCATGGCCAGCGGAGCCACGCCAAAGATGATTGCCGCGCCCAGCTTGGTGCGGCGGCCGACCTCGTTGAGCACGATCAGGCCAATAAAGACCATGGCCCAGCCGGCCCAGTGGATAAGGGTATCGCTACCCCAAACATCGAACAGCATGCTGCTCTCCTTTCACACGCCCGCGGCCCCTCTTCTGATCGCGGGCAGTTTGGCCAAATGGCGTCAGTCCTGGGGCTTGCGCTCCGGATACTTGGCGGTATAGCCCTCGATGTGGAGCGTCGAGGCGATGATTTCCTTGACCGTCTCGTCGGGCACATCGGGGTGCGTGCGGATATACATCAACAACCCCATGATGAGGGTGTAGAACGTCTCGTAGACATGGTCGATGCGTAGCTCATGATGGGCGACAAAGTCCACCACGGTAGTGTCGCAGATGTATTGCGCCACGCGCTGGACCACGTTGTGCAAAAAGCCGCCGTAGAGCGCGCCACTGCTTGAGGTGAGCGTACTCGGCAGCTCGTGGCCGCTGGCGACCAGACGCTTAAAGAGCGGGGCGACGGTGTCGAGCGCGCCCTCGATATCGCCAACGGTGCGGCTGGCATTCCACTGCTCGAGCTCGGAGATAAAACCGTCGATTGCCTCGTCCATGACAGCGGTGACGGCGGCGTCCATGTCGGCGAAGTAGTGGTAGAACAGCGAGCGCGTGCAGCCGGCTCGCTTGGTTACGGCCGAGACGGATAGATGCGACACGCCCAGCTCGGAACTCACGGTGCGCACGGCATCGAGGATCTCGCGACGGCGTTCGTCGCCCGTCAGACGTTTGGCCGTGCTGTCGGGCGCGGGGACGGCATCGACCACAGAGGTATCTGCTGTGTTGTCGCCCATGTTTTGCCGCCTTTCATCCTCTTTTGCCTGACCGTTCACCTAACAGTCTTGAATATTGTTGACGGTTCGTCAATACTATTTTTGACACAATGTCAACAATGGCGGGTGAACGGCATGGGGCATGCCCGACCTGCAAAAAAGAGGGGCGCTGCGGCCTCGTCGGGCTGCGGCAAGAGAAGGGACAACCATGATTTTCAACGGACCGGGAATTAGCTACACCGAGCCCGATATCGGTTCGGAGTTCGTGCCGTCGCTGCCGGAGCATCCGCGCGAGGCAATTGTCAAGCTGTGCGAGCACTGCACCAACCGTCTGCTGCATCGCGACGAGCTGCTGGGCTACGAGTACTGGTCGTTTGCCGAGGCCGCGACCGACGAGCAGGCCGAGGTGCTCTGCAAGATGAAGATGCGCCGTCCCTACACGCTGCCCGAGATGGTCAAGCTCACCGGCATGCCCGAGGCCCAGATCGAGAAGATGCTCGACGACATGAGCTACACGGGTCTGCTCGAGTACAACTGGGAAAACCCCGAGCGCGCCAAGCAGTGGGTGCTGCCCATGCTGGTACCGGGTTCCGCCGAGTTCCTCAACATGCGCGTGAGCCAGCTCGAGGAGCATCCGGTCTATGCCAAGTTCTTTGAGCAGGCGTCCAAGGGGCCGCTGTCCAAAGCCACGCCGATGGTGCCGCCCGGAGGCGCCGGCATCGGCATG
>NZ_JBDGAV010000001.1:116813-194173 GCF_040910325.1 Collinsella aerofaciens
GCGCCGACGACCCCGCCGACTGGTGCATCGCCGTGGGCGATATGGCCGACTACGTGGTCGAGACCGACCGCGGCCACTATGTGACGCGCGAGGAGGTCTACGACATTTTGCGCCAGGCCGAGGACAACGGCTTTGTGCACCAGATCACCAATATCGACGGCGAGAACAAGATTTTTGCCATCTGCAACTGCAACGTCAACGTGTGTTATGCCCTGCGCACCTCGCAGCTGTTCAACACGCCTAACCTGTCGCGCTCGGCCTATGTCGCCAAGGTCGAGAAGGACAAGTGCGTGGCCTGCGGTCGCTGCGTCGAGGTGTGCCCGGCCGGCGCCGCCAAGCTCGGCCAGAAGCTCTGCAGCAAAAAGGCCGGCGGACGGGTGCCCGAGTATCCGCGCCAGGAGCTGCCCGATGCCACCAAGTGGGACCACACCAAGTGGTCGCCCAACTACCGCAACGATAACCGTATCGAGACGCACGAGTCCGGCACCGCGCCCTGCAAGACGGCTTGCCCCGCGCACGTTGCCGTTCAGGGCTATCTGAAGCTTGCGGCACAGGGGCGCTATGACGAGGCGCTGGCGCTCATCAAGCGCGAGAACCCGCTGCCCGCTATCTGCGGCCGCGTGTGCAACCGCCGCTGCGAGGATGCCTGCACCCGCGGCCGTGTGGACGCCGCCGTGGCTATCGACGAGGTCAAGAAGTTTATCGCCCAGCGCGATCTTGATGCCGCGACCCGCTATGTCCCGCCCGTGGTGACGCCGACACGCGCTGGCGGCTTCGATCAGAAGATCGCCATCATTGGTGCCGGCCCGGCCGGTCTGTCCTGCGCCTTCTATCTGGCCGAGAAGGGCTACAAGCCCGTCGTGTTCGAGAAGAACGAGCGCCCGGGCGGCATGCTCACCTACGGTATTCCCAGCTTTAAGCTGGAGAAGGACGTTATCGAGGCAGAGGTCGAGATCATTCGCCTGATGGGCGCCGAGTTCCGCTATGGCGTGGAGGTCGGTCGCGATGTGACGCTCGACGAGCTGCGCGCGCAGGGCTTTAAGGCCTTTTATGTTGCCATCGGCTGCCAGGGCGGCCGCCTCGCCGGTATTCCGGGCGAGGATGCCGAGGACGTGACCGTGGCCGTCGACTTTTTGCGCGAGGTCAACAGTGGCAAGATCGACGCGCTGCCCGGCCGCACCATCGTGGTGGGCGGCGGCAACGTGGCCATCGACGTCGCGCGCAACGCCTGCCGTCTGGGTTCCGAGCACGTTGAGATGTTCTGCCTGGAGAGCGAGGCCCAGATGCCCGCCAGCGAGGAGGAGCGTCGCGAGGCCGTTGAGGACGGCGCTCACATCAGCTGCGGCTGGGGCCCCAAGGAGGTTCACCTGGACGAGGCCGGTCGTGTGTGCGGTATCACCTTCAAGCGCTGCACGCGTGTCTTTGACGACGAGGGCCGGTTTGCGCCCGAGTACGACGAGAACGATCTGCGCCGTGTCGATGCCGACCGTGTCGTCATGTCGATTGGCCAGTCCATTGTGTGGGGCGACCTGCTGGCTGGCTCCAAGGTGGAGCTCGGCCGCGGCCAGGGTGCCCTTGCCGATCCCCAGACTTACCAGACCGCCGAACCCGACATCTTTGTGGGCGGCGACGTCTACACCGGCCCCAGCTTTGCCATCGACGCTATCGCCGCCGGTCACGAGGCCGCGGTGTCCATCCATCGCTTTGTGCAGCCGGGCTCCACGCTCACCATCGGCCGCAACCAGCGCCGCTACACCGCGCTCGACCGCGACGATGTCGTGATCGAGAGCTACGACAACGCGAGCCGCGAGGTTGCGCATGTGGACCGCGAACGCGAGAAGGCTGCACCGTTTAGCGAGTATGTTGAGACCTTTACCGAGGAGCAGGTGCGCGCCGAGACCGCCCGCTGCCTGGGCTGCGGCGCCTCGATCGTCGACCCCAACAAGTGCATCGGCTGCGGCCTGTGCACCACCAAGTGCGCGTTTGACGCTATCCATCTGTATCGCGACCGCCCCGAGTGCTCCACGATGGTCAAATACGAGCAAAAGCTTCCGAGCCTTGGCAAGTATGCTTTAAAGCGTGCAATCAAAATCAAGTTCGGTCGTAAATAGGTAACCATGGCGGGTAAGGGGACGGCGCAGGCTAGATTTTGCCGTCCCCTTGCTTTGAGTTTGCATCGCATCAACCGTTGTTGAAAGGTTTCTACCTTGCATGAATTGGGAATCGTTTACCACATCATTCGCGATGTCGAGAACGTGGCGCGCGCCAATGGCGTGAGTCGCGTTTCGAGCGTCACGCTGCTGCTGGGCGAGGTCTCGGGCGTCGTTCCCGACTTGCTGCTCGACGCTTGGCGCTGGGCAGCAGATAAAAAGCCTATCGCGCAGGGCGCGGAGCTTGTTGTGGAGCCCGTCGAGGCTGTGACGCATTGCGAGGCATGTGGCCGCGACTACGCGACGGTCGAGCACGGCAAGACCTGTCCCCATTGCGGTAGCGGCGAGACATACCTGCTGCAGGGCCAAGAGGTCATGATCAAACAGATCGAGACCCCCGAAGAGGATCCGGCAGACGCTGCTCCTGACGGCCTCTCCGACGCCCCCGATGCCGTCGACGCCGCCAACCCACTCCACATCGCCTAGGATTCCCTATAAGTTGCGGTGAAATAGTTCCTAAATCCAGCCTTCTGGCTCTTAAACAAGAACTATTCCACCGCAACTATTTTGAGTGGTTTCATAGACCATAAGTCACGAAAATAGTCAAGCCATGTCTGTTTAAACAAAATAGCGGCAGTACAAGCGCATTCGCGCTTGCCTAAAATCGATATTAATGAACAGCCTGCTTGTATCTGTAAAATGCATGGCTTGATGAGCGACGCCTTGTCGTGTAATGAGTCAAAAAGCAGTAACGTAATCAACTTGTAACAAACCTAGACGTTTAAACAAATAATCCAACCTTTTGCGGATTTAGCTATAATTCCACAAACCAAACAGCTATACTCCTTTCATGTCGTGTAGGAAATACGTAGACAAAAAGGAGGTTATGTGATGGTAAGTATTGTTCTTGCTAGCCACGGGGACTTGGCAGCTGGAATCAAGCAGACGGGCTCGATGGTCTTTGGCGATCAACCGTCTGTTGCCGTGGTCTCGCTCGAGCCGAGCATGGGCCCCGACGATTTCCGTGCCAAGGTCGAGGAAGCAGTCGCTTCCTTCGAGGACCAGGAGCAGGTGCTCTTCCTCGTTGATCTGTGGGGCGGCACGCCGTTCAACCAGATCAGCGGGCTCATCGAGGGCCACGATTCCTGGGCTATCGTCACCGGTGTCAACCTGCCTATGCTCATCGAGGCATATTCGCAGCGCTTTGACGCAAAGAACACTGCACATGCGATCGCAAAACATCTCGTGACTGAGGCTAAGGCTGGCGTGCGCGTCAAGCCCGAGTCTCTGGAGCCCGAGGAGAAGAAGCCGGCTGCGGCCGCCGCTGCTCCTGCAGGCGCCATCCCTCCGGGAACGGTCATCGGCGACGGGCACATCAAGATTGCCCATGTCCGTATCGACACCCGTCTGCTGCATGGTCAGGTGGCCACCACGTGGACCAAGCAGATCAACCCCAACCGCATCATCGTGGTTTCCGACGGCGTCGCTCACGACGAGCTCCGCAAGACCATGATCGAGCAGGCTGCCCCTCCGGGAGTCCATGCCAACGTCGTGCCTATCAAGAAGATGGCCGAGGTCGTCAAGGACACGCGTTTTGGTGACACCAAGGCCATGCTGCTCTTCGAGAACCCGCAGGATCTGCTCAAGGCCATCGAGGCCGGCGTCGACATCAAGGAAGTCAACATCGGTTCCATGGCTCACTCCAAGGGCAAGGTCGTCGTCACCAACGCCGTTGCTATGGGCGATGACGACGTCAAGACTCTCGAGGCCCTCAAGGCCAAGGGCGTCAAGTTCGAGGTCCGCAAGGTTCCTTCGGATTCCTCCGAGGATCTCGACGCCATGTTGAAGAAAGCTAAGGCCGAACTGGCCGCTCAAGCATAGTAAAGGAGGGTCCGATACATGTCTGCAATCACTATTCTGCTTGTTGCGATTGTCGCGTTGCTTGCCGGTATGGAAGGCATTCTGGATGAGTTCCAGTTCCATCAGCCGCTCGTGGCATGCACGCTTATCGGTCTCGTAACCGGTCACCTTCAGGAGGGCATCCTCCTGGGCGGTTCGCTCCAGATGATGGCCCTTGGCTGGGCTAACGTCGGCGCCGCTGTCGCGCCTGACGCCGCTCTGGCCTCGGTCGCTTCTTCGATCATCATGGTGCTCGCCCTCAACGGTGGCGCCACCGATTCGGCCAAGGCCGTTACCACCGCTATCGCCGTCGCCGTCCCGCTGTCGGTCGCTGGTCTGTTCCTGACCATGATCTGCCGTACCATTGCTACCGCTATCGCTCACGCCATGGACGGTTGCGCCGAGAAGGGCGACTTCTCCGGCATCGAGCGCTGGCAGTATGCTGCCATCCTCATGCAGGGCCTTCGTATCGCCATCCCGGCAGTGCTTCTGTGCGTCATCCCGGCCGAGGCCGTTACCAACGCGCTTAACGCTATGCCCGACTGGCTGTCCGGCGGCATGGCTGTCGGCGGCGGCATGGTCGCTTCCGTCGGTTACGCCATGGTCATCAACATGATGGCCACCAAGGAGACCTGGCCGTTCTTCGTCCTCGGCTTCGTCCTTGCTGCCATCCCTCAGCTCACGCTGATCGCCCTTGGTCTCATTGGCATCTCCCTTGCCCTCATCTACCTTGGCCTTAAGGATCTGGCCAAGCAGGGTGGCGGCATGGGCGGTGGCTCCGGCGACCCGCTCGGCGACATTCTGAACGATTACGAGTAGGAGGGGAGTGATACATATGGCAGAGAACAAGATTCAGCTCACCAAGGCTGACCGCAAGAAGGTTTGCTTCCGTCATCAGTTCCTTCAGGGCTCGTGGAACTACGAGCGTATGCAGAACGGCGGCTGGTGCTTCGCAATGATCCCTGCGATCAAGAAGCTCTACACCAGCAAGGATGACCAGATTGCCGCTCTTAAGCGCCACCTGGAGTTCTATAACACCCACCCCTATGTTTCCGCCCCCGTCATTGGCGTTACCCTCGCCCTCGAGGAGGAGCGCGCCAACGGTGCTCCGATCGATGATGTCGCCATCCAGGGCGTCAAGGTCGGTATGATGGGCCCGCTCGCCGGCGTCGGTGACCCCGTCTTCTGGTTCACCCTTCGCCCGATTCTGGGCGCTCTGGGCGCTTCCCTGGCCATGTCCGGCAGCATCGTCGGTCCGCTGCTGTTCTTCTTCGCGTGGAACATCATCCGTTACGCTTTCCTGTGGTACACGCAGGAGTTTGGCTACAAGGTCGGCTCCTCCATCGCCAAGGACCTCTCCGGTGGTCTGATGGGCAAGGTCACCGAGGGCGCTTCCATCCTGGGTATGTTCATCATCGGCGCCCTGGTCGAGCGCTGGGTGTCCATTTCCTTCACCCCGATCGTCTCCACGGTCAAGCAGTCTGCTGGCGCCTTTATCGACTGGGCTAGCCTGCCCTCCGGTTCCGAGGGTATCAAGGAAGCGCTGACGATGTACAACTCCGTCGGTGCTACCGCCCTTGATCAGATGAAGGTCACCACGCTTCAGGCCAACCTCGATCAGCTCATCCCCGGCCTTGCCGCCGTGTGCCTGACCCTGCTGGTCTGCAAGCTCCTCAAGAAGAAGGTCAGCCCGATCGTCATCATCCTGGCTCTCTTCGCCGTCGGCATCATCGGTCGCTTCTGCGGCTTCATGTAAGCACGCTTCGGCTTAAGACCGAGAGTTGCTAGGTAAGGGCTTTTGAGCCATTGAAACGGACCGCACCCGGTGGGTACACTGGATGCGGTCCGATTGTTTTTATTGGAGGGCGAGGCGCGTATGGCGCAATCTCAGAACAGCACGGTCGATCTGGCAACGCCGGCAACCTGCCTGATGGGGCTTACCAGCCACGGTAACGTGATGGTGGGCAATAAGGCGTTCGAGTATTACAACGAGCGCAATCCCGAGGATTATATTCAAATCCCGTGGGACGAGGTCGACTATATTGCCGCCGAGGTTTTACGCGGCACCAAGAAGATCACGCGTTTTGCCATCTTCACCAAGGACAACGGTCACTTTACGTTTTCGACGCGCGACGACAAAGAGACGCTTCGTGCTGTCCGCAAGTACGTCGACGAGGATAAGCTTGTGCGTTCGCCCGACTTTATCGATGTGACGGCCAAGGGCGCCAAGAGCATCCCCTCCGTTATCAAAAACCTCTTCCACAAAGGTAACTAGTCATTAAAGAGCGCCCCCCAAAGTGGGACGCAGTTTCCCATGGGGCTCGATTGGGAAAGTGCATCCCAGTTCGAGCGCCGATTCCGGGATGTAGTTTCCGGAACGGGGTCGTTTGGGAAACCGTGTCCCGTTTCGAGCCGAAATTCTGGGACACAGTTTCCAGCGAGGTCCCATTGGGAAAGTTTGACCCAGAATTTGCCTGGATAGTGGGACACACTTTCCGGAGGGCTGTTCCACCGCAACTTCGAAGAGTGGCTATACGCTGTATTACAACGGCGTAAATCTGCTACACTAGTACAACATGCCTCCGTAGCTCAGGGGATAGAGCACCGCTCTCCTAAAGCGGGTGTCGACGGTTCGAATCCGCCCGGGGGCACCAGAAGATTATGACGGCGTCGCGAGAGCGGCGCCGTTTCTGGTTTGTGGGGACCGCCGGCGGATTCGGACCGTCGACACCCGCGTCACCAATTTCCCGCGGGGGGAGTTTTCGAATCCGCCCGGGGGCACCAGAGGAATATCGAGCCCGGTACCGTTACGGTGCCGGGCTCTTTTGGTTTAAGGCATGCCGTAGTATTCGCTGCTTCAGATAAAGAAAGCGCCCGCTTGCTGGGGGAGCAAGCGGGCGCCTGTGAGCGAATATGTTTGCGGCGAAAGCCGCGATGAGCGGTGGGGTGGCGACTAGTTGGTCGTACCGGAATCGTCGCCCGTGCCCGAGCCCGAGCCCGAGCCCGAACCAGAAAGTGCGACCGTCAGCGTAATCGTGCTGTCGGTGGACTGCTTGCCAGTGGGGGAGACGCCCGTAACGGTGGCATCCTCGTTACCGCTTACGGGATTGCCGTTCTGGTCACAGAAGCCAATGTTATAGAAACCGGCGTTGTTGAGCGCGGTAACGGCGGCGGAGATGCTCTTGCCGTACAGGTTGCCCGGGATGGTGGCCTTGCCGGACTTCTTGGCAATGACGACGGTAATCGTGGCGCCGGGCTTCTGCTTGCCGCTGGGGTTCCAGCTGATCACGGTGCCCTCGGTAACCGAGTCGTTCTCCTGGTAGCTCACGTCGACGCCAAAGCCTGCCATATCGAGGGCGTTGCGCGCCTGGGCCTCGGTCATGTCGGTCAGGTCGGGGACGGACGTGGTATCCGGGCCGCTCGAGACCTTGTACGAGATGGTCGTGCCCTTCGCGACTTCCTTACCGGCTTCGGTGCCCTGCACAAAGACCTGGCCCTCATCGGCCTCGTTGGCCTGCTCGGAGGCGTTGCCCTTCAGGCCAACGCTTGCCAACGCGGCCTCGGCCTGGTCCTTGGTCAGGCCGACAAGCAGGGGAACCTCAACCTTCTCGGAGGGCTTGGGGCCCTTGGAGATTACCAGGTTCACCTTGGTGCCCTTGGTCTTCTTGGTGTTGCCGTTGGGCGTCTGCTCGGCGACCTTGCCCTCGTCGACATCGTCGTTGTAGCTTTGGTCGATGGTGCCGACCTCGAGGCCGGCTTCCTTGATCAGCTCGACGGCAGTCTGCTGGTCCTTGCCCAGCACATCGGGAACGGTGACCTGCTCGCCGCCAAAGAGTCCTGTGGCAAAGGCCACCACGATGCCGATGACGGCAACGGCTGCCACCACGGCGGCGATGATCTTGTTCTTGTTGGATTTGGGCTTTTCGACCTCGTAGGAGCCGGTGGAGCCCGAAACCGAGCTACGGGCGGTATTTTGGCCGCTCACGCCCGAGACGGGACGCACCATGGCGCGCGTCTGATCGGAAAGCTCGCGAGTCTTGGTGGCGCCCAACTCACCGGGGGCACCGATGATGCGCGTGGGCTCCGAGACGTTGACGGCACGGCCCGACAGGTAGCTGTTGAGCACCTGACGCAGCTCGTCGGCGGTCTGGAAGCGGTTTGCGGGGTCCTTCTCCATGCACTTGAGGATGATGCGCTCAAGGTCGGCGTCGACACCGGAGTTGATCTGGCTCGGCGGAATAGGCAGCTCGTTGACCTGCTTGAGTGCGACCGAGATAGCGTCGTCACCGTCAAAGGGGACGCGGCCGGTGGCGCACTCGTACATCACGACGCCCAGCGAGTAGATATCCGAGGTGGGGCCGAGGTCCTGACCGCGGGTCTGCTCGGGGCTGACGTAGTGGGCGGTTCCCAGCACGTTGTTGTCTTGCGTGAGGTGGCTGTTCTTGGCGCGCGCGATGCCAAAGTCCATCACCTTGATGTTGCCGTCGGGCAGCACCATGATGTTCTGCGGCTTAATGTCGCGGTGGATGATCTCGTGCTTGTGGGCGACCGAAAGCGCAGAGCTGATCTGCGAGCCGATCTGGGCGACCTTCTTGGGGTCGAGGGCGCCGTGGCTCTTGATGCCGCTCTTAAGGTCGGTGCCGCGCAGGTACTCCATGACGATGTAATAGGTGTCGCCGTCCTTGCCCCAATCGTAGACGCCCACGATATAGGGGGAGGAGAGACCGGCTGCTGCCTGGGCCTCCTGCTTAAAGCGTGCGGCGAAGGTTGCGTCGCCAGCATACTGCGGCAGCATGATCTTGACGGCTACCGTGCGGTCGAGAACCTGGTCCTGTGCACGGTAGACGGTCGCCATGCCGCCTGTTCCTACCTTATCCTTGAGGAGGTATCTTCCCCCGAGGACCCTCTGTTCCATTCCTGCTCCTAACATAACTATTCGCTCAACGATGTGTGTAGTACCTATGATGTGGCCGCTGGGGCCGTGTGGCGCGTTGCCGCTAACCCTTAGGCCGCGGCGCGCCTCGGGTGTCCGATTCGATCATGGGCATCACGCTCCCTGTGCGGCAAGCGCCGCGGTCAGGACGATACCGGCGATCTTGGCGGCCTCGACGTCATGCTTGTCGAAATCCTCCAAGGCCACCGAGATGGCGACCGTGGGTGAATCGTAAGGTGCAAAGCCAACGAACATCGAGTTGACGTTGGTGCCGCCGATCTCGGCCGAGCCGGTCTTGCCGGCGACCTTGACGCCGGGGATTTGGGCATCGGTGCCGGTGCCGGACTGGACGACGGCAAGCATGGCCTGCTTGACCTGGTCGGCCGTGGCGGAGCTGACGGCCTGACCAAGCGAGCGGGACTGCGTGGTCTTGACCACGGTTCCGTCCGGGGCGAGTACCTGGGCTACAAAGTACGGGTCCATGACCACGCCGCTGTTAGCGATGGCGGCGGCAATCACGGCGTTTTGCATGACGGTGGTCTGCGGGCCGGGCGTGTGGTCCATGCCGACAGGCTGGCCGGCGCCGGCCCAGGCGGTCTCCCACTCGGTCATGAGCGACGGGTCGGCCATGATGGAGGCCGCGGAGGTCAGGTCCTGGCCGAGCTTTTGGCCGTAGCCAAAGGCGTTGGCAAACTGCACGAGCGTGTTTGCGCCAACTTCGTTTGCCACCTGGCCAAAGACGACGTTGGAGGACACGGCAAAGGCCTGCTGCAGGCTGATGGTGCCGTAGCTCTCGTTGGCAGAGTTGGTGACCGGTGCGTTGCCGATATCCATGGAGCCGGGCGCCTGGTAGGTGCTGGTCAGGCTGGCGGTACCGGTCTCGAGTGCCGCGGAAAGCGTAACGACCTTAAACGTGGAGCCCGGCGTGTACAGCGCGTCCATGGCGCGATTGTACATGGAGCCGTCCTCGCCGCCGCCCGTCTGCAGCAGGGCATCGATGTTGGTGTTGTCGTAGGTGGGCGAGCTGGCACATGCGAGCACCGCGCCGGTACGCGGGTCGATGACCACTACAGCGCCCTTAAAGCCCTTGAGTGCCTGCTCGGCCGCCGTCTGGATACGCGAGTCGATGGTGAGCTTGGCGGTGTTGCCCGGCTGGGTCTGGCCCGCGAGCGACGCGATGGCGTTGTTCCAGCTGGAGTAGTCCTTAGAACCGGTGAGCGTGTCGTTCATGACGCTCTCGATGGCGGTGGTGCCATACTGCTGGCTCACGTAGCCAACCACGTGAGCTGCCAGGTTGCCGTTGGGGTAGGAGCGTACGTAGGTGCCGTCCTCCTGCTGCAGCGACTCGGCCAGCGTCACGCCGTCGGACGTGATGATGGAGCCGCGCTGGATGTACTTGGAGCGGGCGATGGTGTGGTTGTTGGTCGGCATGTCCTGATAGTCCTTGGCCTTAATGACCTGGACATAGGTGAGGTTGCCGATAAGGATGGCGAACAGCGCCGTAAAGGCGAGCACCGCGCGGGTTAGACGGTTGGCAAGAGCAACGCGGCCGAGCACACCGGATTCAGGCGTGTCGAGCAGGCGACGGCGCATGCGCGAGCCGACGGAATGGCTGCCGCTGCCGTAGGAAGACGAGGTGGCAAAGCGCGTGCCCGTCGGGGCGGCGGCAGATGCGACCTGATCATCGGTGATGGCGGCCATGGTGCCGGTGCCGGTAAGCTCGGCCTCGCGTCCGGTCGCCTCGTCACCGGCGCGCAGCAGGAGCGCGACGATGATAAAGCTCGCCAGCAGAGAGGAGCCGCCCTGGCTCATAAAGGGCAGGGTGACGCCGGTCAGCGGGATCAGGCGGGTTACGCCGCCAACGATCAAGAAGGCCTGGAAGCTGATGGCGGCCGTAAGGCCTGTGGCACTAAAGGCGGCGAGGTCGGATTTAGCGCGGGCAGCCGTGGTGAGGCCACGCACGGCAAAGAGCATAAACAGGATGAGCACGGCGCCGCCGCCCAAAAGGCCCATCTCCTCGCCGATAGCCGAGAAGATAAAGTCGGACTCGACGACAGGGATGTTGTTGGCCATGCCGTTGCCGATGCCAACACCGACCAGACCGCCATCGGCAAGCGAGAAGAGCGACTGGACGATCTGGTAGCCCTGGCCCTGGGCGTCCTTAAACGGATCGAGCCAAACCTGGAAACGCACCTGAACGTGAGACAGGAACTTGTAGGCGCCCACGGCTCCAACGGCTAAGAGCGCAAGGCCGATAACGACATACGAAAAGCGCCCCGTGGCAACGTAGAGCATCAGCAAGAAGATGGTGTAGAACAGCACGGCCGAACCCAGGTCGCGTTCGAAGACGACGACGAGCAGGCACACACCCCACACGGCAAACAGCGGCAGCAGCAGTCGCAGGCGAGGGATCTTAAAGCCCAGAATCTTGCGGTTGGAGATGGAGAGCAGCTCGCGGTTCTCGGCCAGGTAGCCGGCCAGGAACAGGACGATAAAGACCTTGGCGAACTCGCCGGGCTGGATGGTAAAGCCCGCGATGCGAATCCACAGCTTGGAGCCCGAGATCGTGGTGCCGATAAAGATAGGCAGCATCAGCAGAATGATGCCGATGATGCCAAAGGTGTACTTGTAGCGCATGACCACGTCGAGGTTTTTGACTAGTGCAAGCGTTCCCACCATGAGCGCCACCGAGACAAACAGGATGATGAGCTGTGAGATGGCGAGAGCGGGGGCGAGACGCGTCACGAACGTGATGCCGATGCCCGAAAGTATAAATACGATGGGCAGGATGGCGGGGTCGGCACCGGGCGCCAAGATGCGCACGGCAATGTGGGCCGCGGCAAAGGCGGCAAAGAGGCCGATCGGTACGGCGAGCGTCTCAAAGGAGATGGCAGCGCCCGCGGTGAGGACGTACATCGCATACAGCAGGATGACGGGGAACGCCGAGGCGATGAGCAAGAGCAGCTCGGTGTTGCGGCGACTCATAAGCGGCACTCCCTTTCTAATTCTTATCGGAGGCTTCGGCCTCGGCGGACTGTTCGGCGGTTTTCTCGGAATCTGATTCGGAGGCCGATCCCTGATTGGTGTTGTCGCGAATCGTTTGCGCGTCGATCACCTGGCGGGTCTGCTCCTCGTCGATCTGGTGGCGGTACTTGGATATCGTGTCCTGCGCATCGTCGACACTTGTTTGCGGAATGCCCGCCTTGAGGCGGTTTTGCGTGTCTTCGGGCAGGTCGGACAGCTTGATGCTGGTTTCGCTTTCGAGCCAGTGGAGCTTGAGTCCGAGTGGCTTCCCGGGCAGGCCGCGCCAGACGGCGACATTGCCCTGGTAGGTACCCAGGTAGTATGAGCCGGTGACACCCGTGTAGGCCCAGATGCCAGCTGCCAGCACAAAGACGAGGGCCAGGATGGCGGCGATAGTAACGTTGCGGCGACGCACGCGTTGCGCCTCGCGCATGACGCCATCGTCAACCAGGTCAACGACTACTACGGTCACGTTGTCGTGGCCGCCGGCGGCAAGCGCCGCGTCCACTAGGTTGTCGACGCAGATTTGCGCGGTTGAGGACTGCGTGGCGATGTTCTCGATATCGCTATCGGGAATCATGCTCGAGAGGCCGTCGGAGCACAGGATCAGGCGGTCGCCTTCCTCGATATGCAGAGTGAAGTGGTCGGCATACATGGCGGGGTCCGAGCCCAGTGCGCGGGTGATGACCGAACGGTTGGGGTGGACGCGAGCCTCGTCTGCCGTGATCTCGCCAGCGTCCACGAGCTCCTCCACGTAGGAGTGGTCGCGGGTCACGCGGATGAGCGTGCCCTCGTGGAGCAGGTAGGCGCGAGAGTCGCCCACGTGGGCGATGGCGAGCGTGTCGTTTTCGATATAGGCGCAGGTGGCTGTGCAGCCCATGCCGGGCTTGCCCAGGCCGTTCAGGGCCGCCTCGATTACGGCGGCGTTGGCTGCCTCGACGGCTGCGGCCAGGCGCGCTGCGTCGGCGGACTGCGGGGCCGTCTTGGCAATAGTCTCGACGGCGATGGAAGAGGCTACCTCGCCGGCGGCGTGACCGCCCATGCCGTCGCATACGCAAAAGAGCGGCGACTGCACCAGGTAGGAATCCTCATTGTGCGGGCGCACGCAGCCAACGTCGGAGCGGGCGCCCCACATGAGTTGCGTGGTGGTACCGGCATCATAGGTCGAGTCGGTCTCGATGCGCTCCTCGGTCAGGGGCTCAAAGCTCATGGTCGAGCCGGGGTCTTTGAGCTTGGCCTCAACGGCGGCAACGTCGATTTCGGCGGTGTCACCGGGAGAGACGGTGTCGGTCACGGCGTTTGATTCGGAATCGCCGGTGTCCGGGGAGCCGGGCTCCTCGGAAACGCGGGCGGTCGACTCGTCGTCTTGCGGGCTGACGTCTATAGGCTCGGGCGTCGCAAAGTGCGACGGCGCGGGCGTGTTTTGCGAATGGGTGGCGGGCTCGGCCGCGGTATCGGACTCGCTTGCGGGCGCAGGCTGCGGGGTCCTGGGTGCAGGGCCGTCCTCGGGGGATGGCCCTGCCTCGGGCGCCGGCGTAGACGCGGGCGCAACCTCGGATGCCGGGGCTATGGGAAACGCCGGCGCGGCGGGCTCGGGTGCCGCAAACACCGCAGCGCTCTCGTTGATTGCCGCGGCGACGGGCTCTGCAAAGTGGGCCGGCGCCGGGGTTGCTTCGGGCGCTGTGGGCTGTTCCGCAACATGTGCGCCGATGGGCGCCGCTGCGGCATCCTCTTCGTCCTCGTTATCGGCGAGATCCGAAATATCATGCGTTACATGCGAAAGAGGCAGGGAGAACACGGTGTCCTCGGGCTCCACGGGTTTGGAGCCCGCCGGAGCGGCGTGGGCCGGCACAGCTGTGGCGGCAGCCGGTGCCTCGGTCATAGTTGCGGACTTGTTCTCCTCGTCGATCATCGACGGTTCACCTTCATGACCACGTCGCCAATCTGGACTTCGTCGCCCTCACGCAGCGTCGCGGGCTCCACGAGCTGGCGGCCGTTGACGAGCGTGCCGTTAAGCGAGTTGAGGTCCTCGATGATGAGCGCCGGGCCCTGCAGCGAAAAGCGCGCATGCGAGGCCGAGACGAACGGTTCGTTGATGCAGATGTCCGAAGATGGCGAGCGACCGACGATGACGGGGCCGAGCATGTCTACGTGGATGCCGCGGATACCGCGCGGACCCTTGTCCACATCAATCGTCCAGATAGCCGAGTCGCGGCGCTGCCCGCGCACAAGTCCCACGCCGGTCTTCATGACGGCGAACAGGAAGATATAGAGCAGGGCGACCAGGACGATGCGGCCTGCAAAAAGGACGATATCGATGTTCATAAGCGACTATCTCCTAAATTCAAAGGTGCTCAGGCCAAACGTCAGCAGATCGCCGTTGCGCAGCGGGCAGCGCGTAATGCGGCGGTTGTTGACGAGCGTGCCGTTGGTGGAATTGAGGTCCTCGATCGACCAATCCGAGCCCGTAAAGGTGAGCTGGGCGTGGCGGCGCGACACGTTGGGGTCGCGCAGGGCAATGTCGGAAACTGAGCGCTCGCGACCGATGGTCACCTGTGCGGAGGTGATGCTATGGCTCTCGCCGCTCACGACGTCGACGAGCTGGGCGAGCGGGCGCTGCGGGGCGCGAGTGCTCGCCATGTTGGAGGCGATGCCGGCTGCGGCGCCTAGGCCCACGGCGGCACCGGTCGCGGCGGCTCCGCCCATGCCGGCAAGCGCGTCGCGCGAGACGGTCTGCGGCACCGGGATGGGTGCTGCGGCGGGGTCGGGGACGCTAGGCGCGAAGGGGTCTGCCACGGCAAGCGGGTCGGGAGCGGCGGCGCGAGGCGTCGGCTGCTGCTGGGGCATGGCGGCGGGGCGCTGCTGCTGCGGGGCAGCAAACTGCTGCTGGCCGGCGCGCGGGGCGCTGGCGGCACGGCTTGCCGCGGAGTTGTTCTGGCCCAGGCCGTTTTGATAGGCGCGCTCTTCTTCGTACAGGCGGCCGAGCGTGGGGGCATCGACGTTCTCGGCAAAGACCGAGAACTTGCCGGCGCGCAGCTGCGGATCGATCATAAAGCGCACGAGGGGCTCGCCGACAAAGACATAGCGGCGCTTTTCGGCCTGCGCCTTCACAAACTCGCGGACCTCGCGCGAAAGCTCGGGGTAGAACGGGGCGAGCATGGGATCGTCGTCGGCGGCGATAAGGATGGTATAGAGTGCCGGCGCCGTGTTGACGCCGTTGATCACCAGAGTCTGATCCTCCATGTCGCGAGCGGCCTGCTTGGCAAGCTTCTTAAAGGAGAACGGGGCACGGGTGGCACCGAAGATGCCGGCCACGTGGTCCTCGAAGATGTTCAGGAAGTTCACGAAAGATCACTCTCCGTATAGGTTCTTTGGTATCCGAGCAAATATAGGCATATCCCAACGATTATAGAGGATAGGGTTCCCGCAACCGCCGCCTTGGCGACGACCGCGGCTGCAAGGCTGGCAATTTCCATATGGTGTGCAAGACAGGACGCCGCTGCGCAGCCGATGCCGGTGACAGCGATGGCGGCGATTGCGGCAAGGTTTGAGCCCTGATTGGCACGCTTGGCATGGGCATTGAGCAGCGCAGATGACGCCGCGGCAGTTGCCGCGACCAGCACAAAGGCAGCCCAAAGGAGCGGGTCTCCCAGCGCTGCGGCAACGTTACCGAGCCCCAGTACGCCTCCGGCTGAAAGCGCGACCGTGGCCAGACGGGCAAAAAGCGCGCCCATGCCCGTTGCCGCGGCGGCGCTTGCCGGGCCGAGCCAAAATGACGCGACGCCGGCGGCGACCCCAGCTGCCAGGAAGGTATTGCCGGTCAGACAGCCAAGCGCGAGTGCACAGGTGAGCGTGGCGCTCGCGGCAGTCTCGGTGCGACCCCAGGCGATCCACCAACCGGACATGGCGGCGGCAAAGATCACCGCGACGGGCAGCATCGACAGGATGCCCTGTGCCTGCATGGTGGCGTTGGCCATGAGCACCAAAAAGCCCACAGCCGAGATGGCCGAGCCAATCTGGGGGGCCAGGCCAGCCGCCACTCCGATCGCGATGGCCGCAATGACCAGGCCGGGAAGCGCCGCGACCCCGGCCGTTTGCATCAGCAAAAAGCTAAAGGTGCCGCACGTTAGCGCCGAGATAGTGCGCATGGTGTAGTCGCGCGCATGGCTCCAGCGCGTGCCCGCCCAGCCGAGTGCGGGGTCGACCTCGATGGCGTCGTCCTCGTAGTGCGACGGCTCGATATCGTCGAGCTCCTGCTCGTCATCCGAAAGTTCGCCAACCATTTGCTCCAGGCTGCGACGGCCTTCGCGCACGCTGCCCAGACCGGCAAGGAGCTGGTCGCAAAATGTCTCGACGCTGCTGGGGCGGTCCTGCGGCATGGGGGAGAGCGCGCTCATGAGCGCGGCCTCGGCTCCCGGGGGAAAGTGTGGTATCAGCTCGCTGGGATAGGTGGCGCCGCCGATGATGCGGTCGAGCGAGTCGGCGGGCGTGGCCGCCATAAAGGGAGCGCTGCCGCACAGGCCCTCATAGATTACACAGGCGAGGGCAAAGACATCGGCGCGCTCATCGACCGTGCCGGTCTCGATATCGAGCTGCTCGGGCGGCATGTAGCCGATGGTGCCGCCGCGCGAGCCGCCAAAGCCACCGGCGGACGACAGCCGCGCCATGCCAAAGTCGGTGAGCTTTACATTGCCCGAGTGGTCGATGAGCACGTTGGCGGGCTTAATGTCCAGGTGGAGTACGCCATTACTATGGGCGAAGGTGAGCGCCTGGCCCAGGGCATCGGCAATGGCCGCGGTCTCGTCAAAGGTGAGCGAATGGCCGTCCACGCGATGCAAAAACTCGGCTAGCGACATGCCGTCGACATATTCCATGACCAGGTAGGCATAGGCGGTGTCGTGCGTAAAGTCGATAACCTGCACGATATTGGGATGTTGAAGCATGGCTGCGGTGTGCGCCTCGCGCAGGACATCCATGATGTCGCTGGCGGGCATGCCGGCACCGTTGATAAGGGGGATGCGCTTGATGGCGACGCGGCGGCGCAGGTGCGTGTCGCGGCAGATCTCGATGGAGCCAAAACCGCCGGTCGCAAGTGTCTCGAGCGGCTGGTACCGCTTGAGCAGCTCGCGAGAGCTGGTGCCCTCCAAAGGAACGTCCGGCGAGAACCGGGCGGTATGTTGCGAGAAAAGCGGCATGGCCAACCCTCGTGCGTTTAAAGTTCGTTTGCGAGCGGCGGGCGCGGGGCCGAGCCGTTCGCGGTGGCATAGATGCTGCTAGTGTAGCACGCTCGGGTGCATGGGGAGGATAGCGGGATGCGAGGCTGCCTGCCTGGCTTGGCCTTAGCGCTTCTTCTTGTTCTTCTTCTGCTTGCGCCGCTTGCCCTTGGTCTCCTGGGGCTTGTCGCCCTGCTTGGCCTCGGCGGCGGCCTTCTCGGCCTTCATTTTCTTCTTCTTGGTCTCGATGCGGAGTTTTTTGTTGATGCGGGCCTTGAGGAAGGGACCGAACTGCTCGGCATCGCCACGGACGAAGGTGTCCTTGGGGATCGTCACGCCCTGGTCGGCGAACATGGCCACAAAGATGCGCTCGCCGTCGAGTACGTGGTCGAGCTTGTCAAACGGGAAGAACTGCGACTTGCCGCTCTTGCCCCAAACCATCAGGCCGTCCTCGTTGGCGGCGACGCGGCGATAGCGGCCACCCATGGACTCGTCGGCCTCGACGGCGTCGATAAAGTCGCGGGCGAGCGTGTGGTGCAGGTTCTTGCTCCACCAGGCCAAAAAGGCGCCGAACACGATCAACACGACGCCGAACTTGATCCAGCTGCCGCCGGCCACCAGCATGCCGATGCCGATGAGCGCGGCAACTGCCGCGGCGACATACAGCGAGCCGCGACGCCTGGGCGAGGCGACCAGGCGGGCGAAGTCGGTGACCAGGTCGTTTTCGTACTGGTACTCGTTGAGGTACAGGATGCCGTCATCGGCTGCGGCCTGCTCCTCGAGCGCGACCTCGACCTGGTCGGCTGCTTCGGAGGGAACGAGGTTGCTCTCTGCGTCTGCCATGCTCTTTGGACTCCTATCGCGGCGGGCTCGCCGTACGGGTTATTATGGAATGCAGTATGCCGTGCGACCGCATGGCCGCCGCGGCAACAAGACTCAGTATACCCGGGGGAGCACCCATGGAATCGTTGTACCGAAAGTATCGCCCGCTCACCTTCGACTCCGTGGTGGGCCAGCAGCATATCGTCTCGACGCTCGAGCACGCCATCACCGAGGGGCGCCTGTCCCACGCCTACCTGTTCTGCGGACCGCGCGGCACGGGCAAGACCACCATGGCGCGCATTCTGGCCAAGGCGCTGCTGTGCCGCAATGCCGAGGCGGCGCGCGCCGAGGGTGCAAGCGGCTGCATGCCCGACGGTACTTGCGAGGAGTGCGAGCTCATTGCCGAGGGTAACCACCCCGATGTCTACGAGCTCGATGCCGCAAGCCGTACCGGCGTGGACAACGTGCGCGAGGAGATCATCAACTCCGTCAACTTTGCCCCAGTGCGCGGCAAGTACAAGATTTATATCATCGACGAGGTCCACATGCTCACGACGGCGGCGTTCAACGCGCTGCTCAAGACGCTTGAGGAGCCGCCGGCACACGTGATCTTTGTGCTGTGCACCACCGACCCGCAAAAGATTCTGGAGACCATTCTCTCACGCTGCCAGCGCTTCGATTTCCACCGCATCGGCAACGAGGATATCGAGCATCGCCTGTCTTACGTGTGCGAGCAGGAGGGCTTCGATTACGACGACGAGGCACTCGCCATTGTGGCGCGCCATGCCAAGGGCGGTATGCGCGACGCGTTGTCCACGCTGGAGCAGCTGAGCGTCTTTGGCAACGGTTCTGTGCATGCGGACGACGCCCGCTCGCTTTTGGGCGAGGTTTCGGACCAGATTCTGGGCGAGTTTTCCCGCGCCATTGCCGATCGCGATGTTGCCGAGCTCTATGGACTGATCCGTGCGCAGGTCGAGGAAGGAAACGACCTGCTGGAGCTGACGCGCGACCTGGTGGCGCATGTGCGTGACGTGTACGTTGCCTGCGTTGCCGGTGCCCGTGCCGAGCTGTTTGAGGGCGGCTCCGAGCAGGCCGAGGCGCTTGCTGCCGAGGCCGCTGCCTTTGGCGAGCATCCTGCCGACCGCCTGGCCCGTGTGCTGACAGTGCTCGACGATGCCGCGCTGGAGATGAGGGGCGCGAGCGACGTGCGCCTGGTGCTCGAGATTGCCTGCACGCGTCTGGCACGTCCCGAGGCTGATTTAACGATTGAGGCATTGGCCGAGCGCGTGGCACGTCTGGAGGCCATGGTTGCCAACGGCGCCGTGCCGGCGAGCGTGGCCGCTGCTCAGGCCGCCGCGCCTGCAGCATCCGTACCCGCTGCTGCCCAACAGCCGACGCTCATTTCGGGCGCCCGTGCTGCCGCTCCGGCGGCATCCGCTGCCCCCGCTGCTACGTCCGCGCATCAGGGTGGCATGCCTTGGGACCGCGGCGCTGCTGTTCCGGCTGCCCAGCCTGCTCCCCGTTCTGCGTCCGTGTCAGCTTCCAAGTCTGCAGCGCCTGCACCTCAGCCTGCGCCGACGTCGACGCCTCAGCCCGTTGCTGCCCCCGCGCCTGCCACCGCTCCGGCACCTAAGCCCCAGTCCAACAATGCCGCCCAGGTTGCCGCCGCCGGTGCTGCCGAGACGCCCGCGGTCGAGGATGCCGGAGAGCTGCAGCGCAAATGGGCCGAGGTCGTCGAGCGTGTCAAGGCGCGTCAGGCTTCCTACGCAGGGCTTTTGCTCAACGCCCGCGCCACGGCCGACGACGGCTCCAAGCTCACCGTCTCGTTCCCCGCGGGCTCGACCTTTGCCATCAAGATGCTCGGTCGCGCCGATACGCAATCGGTGGTCCTGCCGACGGTCTGCGCAGTCTTCGGTCGTCGTACCGTCGACTATGTCTTGGATGGGGGTGGCACGCCGGCTCCTCAACATGAGGAGCATTCTCCATCTGCACGGGCTGCGGCATCTGCGGACCCGCAACCCGTGTCCTCGGCGGCCCCTGCATCCTCGAGCGCCAGCGCGCCGCAGCGGCAAGCGACACCGGTAGCGGCGTCGACCCCGTCGGCGCCTAAGCCCGCGGCGCCCAAACCGGCTGCTCCGACACCCGTGTCCAAGCCCGCCTCGCCCGCGCCCAAGTCGTCTGACCTAGGCAAAGCCCCCTGGCTACGCTCCGACAACCCCGCCGGCGCTCCTGCCACGGGTAAGCTCCCGACCGAGCCCGCACCCCGTGCGCCCGAGCGCTCGGCTGCCCCCAAGGCTCAGTCTGTCGCGCAGTCCGCGCCGTGGGAATCCGAGCAGGTGCCCTACGACGACGCCATGGTCGGCGGCTTTGCCGGCGATGCGAGCGGGGACGATCTTCCTCCGTTCGACGTGCCGGGTGCGGCGTCCGCGCCCAAGTCCGCTGCAGCTGCCCCCAAAGAGGGGGACGCCCCCGCTGCCCCTTGGGAGTCCAACCCCGGCGCCGGCAGCCCCTTCGGCCATCAGGGCGCAGCCCCGAGCATCCCGCAGACCGAGGACGAGGCCAAAGCCCTCATCCGCAACGTCTTCGGCCAGGCCACCATCTTCAAACCGGTGGAGTAGCTGCGCAGGCGGGTATACTGCTCAAGAAGAGGACCCCTTGTCCGGGCGCATCTGTATTTCGGACATGTGTAGTGTGGTGCCGCGTATGTCGCATTTGAGCAGACAGGTGCGTGACGGTCGGCCTAGGATGCTGAGGTCGATACGATACGTCGCATGGCTGTCCGTGTACTCGACTTGCTCGGCGTTAATGGTTGCTCCGATTGCCAAATAAACGCCTAGCTCGGCATCGACAATCTTGAAGTCCTTTATCTTGACCTTGAACTCTTGATAGAGGGACGGGCTGTTGTAGTAGACGGTTCGGGTTCCGTCGGTGCACTCATCGGTCGTCTCCCATTTGACGACGGGCTGGTCCGAGCTGGCTATCAGCAGTTCTGCTCCAAAGGCTATAGCATGGGTGATGACAACCAGCAATGCCCAGCCGACAAAGAGATAGAGAACCACATATGCAACGGGGTGTTTTGAGCGGATGTTTTGGAGCGCGTTGGGGGCATTCATGGGGCACCTCCAAATTACTATCTATGGCAATCAAATTATACCCTGCCGCCATGTGTGCCGCCTCGAGCAGCGGTTCGGCATTTAGCTATTTAGTGGCGCACATGAAATGCCGGATTCGGCTCTACTAGATTGAGTGTGCGATATTATGCAACCTTGCATAATTCGACCTTGCATAATCTTTGAGTGCGGTTTGTATTGGAGGACATGTATATCGACTGAGGTAACACGTCCGCCCCGCTCTCTCGCCGCGCGCCGTGGTACGATTTTTGAGTTTGAAAGTCCCGCCGTGCTCCGGCTGCCCTTGCAGCTCGGCGTGCGGCCGCACGTAAAGGAGCCATCATGGCCGGTATGAACATGCAGCAGATGATGAAGCAGGCTCGCAAGATGCAGGAGCAGCTTGCCGCCGCGCAGGAGAACCTCAAGTCCCAGACCGTCGACGCCTCTGCCGGCGGCGGCATGGTCAAGGTGACCGTTAACGGCGAGATGGAGCTCGTCAACCTCACCATCGATCCCGATGCGCTCGATCCCGAGGACGTCGATATGCTGCAGGATATGATCATGGCTGCCGTCAACGAGGCCGTCCGCGGCGTCAACGAGCTCGCCAACAAGCAGATGGGCGCCATCACCGGCGGCCTCAACATCCCGGGCATGCCGTTCTAAGACACACATATAAATGAGTGCAAATCACAGTCTGCAAAAACTGCTCGATGAACTGGGCCGTCTGCCGGGCATTGGTCCCAAGTCGGCCCAGCGCATCGCCTATTACCTGCTCGAGGCCGATGCCGAGGAGGCCCGCCGCCTGGCCGAGGCCATCCTGGAGGTCAAGCAGGAGGTCCACTTTTGCAGCCGCTGCTTTAACTACGCCACGGCCGACGAGTGCTCCATCTGCCAGGACCCGATGCGCGATACCACTCGCATTTGCGTTGTGGGCGAGCCGCGCGACGTCCAGGCGATCGAGCGCACGGGCAGCTACCACGGTCTCTACCACGTATTGGGCGGCGTGATCAGTCCCATGGACAAGATTGGTCCCGAGCAGTTGCACATCCGCGAGCTGCTGGCGCGTCTGGGCCACGAGGATATCCATGAGGTCATCATTGCCACCAACCCCAACATCGAGGGCGAGACCACGGCGAGCTACCTGGCCCGCACTATCAAGCCGTTGGGCGTCGAGGTGTCGCGTCTGGCAAGCGGCCTTCCCGTGGGCGGCGACCTGGAGTATGCCGACGAGCTTACGCTTGGCCGCGCCATCGAGGCCCGTCGCGCGATTTAGGTGGCGAGCCTGCTCCTGCCGTATGTTTTCCTCGCGACGCACGGGGTAGCCATAATTTCCCTGTGCGACTGTAAGTTTGTTGTGCAACAAAGATGCTTTGTATCCGCTTATCGCATGGATGCTTCCACTCGCATCCTTAATTTGCTCATTCGTTGCGCAACCTTTTGGGTTCGCTGATACACTCAAATATGGATTCGAATGAATGCGCCGCTCCCGAGCGGCGTGTTTTTGTTGGAGGAGAACGCATGCGGCCCGGTGGCACTCAGACAAAGCGCGGCGCCGCGGTGCGCATGCGATGCCGACTGGGCTTGGCTCCGCGGGCGTACGCACTGCTATCGTGCTCGTTGGTGCTGGTCATAGCTGGCGTTTCTGCCTATGGCATGACCGTGCCGTCCATGATACAGGCGCATGCCGCACGCGAACCGCGCGTGGGGCATGAGGTCAAAAGTGATCTGGGCACCACGACTGGATATGCTTGGGCAAGTGTGGTCGGGCATATTGTGTTTGGCACCGACGATGCGGACGGCGCCGAGGTCCCGGACAACGAAGTCACGCTTGCCAATGGCAAAACCATCGTGCTCACCAACACCAAGATCATCGATCGGTTGTCCAACAATAGCGTGGCGGCAACGGTGAATAAGGTCGAGCAGCAGAAGGGGCAGGACGCCCAGCAGACAGGCAAGCCCGGTAGCTCGGATTCATCGAGTTCGGGCGGCGGCTCTGGGTCGGGTTCCTCTACCGGAGGGTCTGGAAACGGCGGCTCGACGGGCGGCAACACTGACAACGATGCAAACTCCGGTGGCCTTTCCGCTGCTGAAGAAGAGAGCATTCACAGTTGGCTTGTGACCAAGTACAACATGCTCGACGGCTATGTTTCTCGTGCCAATGACGTGGTCTCGACCTATAACTCTACGGGAGATCCCAGACCGTGCGACAGCCTGGTCGGGGAGATGTTTGTTATTCGAGCTGAGTTCGGTCGTCAGACATTCTCGCCCCGGTCAAAGTGGTATCAGCAGTATGCCAATCTGTGGGGCTGTTACACCAACACTATGTCAATGGGTCGGCCATTACGGCGATGATGACGTCGCGCTCGGTAACTTCAACAATAACGTGGCGGCGCTTGCCCTATGATGACCGATCTTGCATCCACCACACCACAATCGCTCGGTCGCGATCCCATGGTCGGCCTGCGCCTGGCGCGTGTCGACGGGTTTGAGCCGGCCATTGCGCTCGGTCAGGACGAACTGCCTGCCTATCTGCGTCGTTTTACGATGCTGTTTGCCGACGATGCCACCATGCGCCGTGGCGGTATCGGCCGCGTGACGCGTGCCGTCAACGCCCAAGGCGAGGCCGTGGCACTCAAGCAGCTCATCTTGCCGACGCGCGATGAGTTTGACGACGATGCCGCTCACGAGGCGCTGGTCGCCAAGTTCAAGGCGGCGTTTCGCGAGGAATACGAATGCCATCGCGCCCTTTCGGGCCTTAAGGGCTTTCCCCGCCTCTATGGCTGGGGCGAGGTCGACGGTGTGCCTGCAATTGTCATGGAATGGGTCGAGGGCGAGACGCTTGCCCGCTTGCGTTCGCGACTCGCCGTGGACGATGCCGGACGCCTGTCGCCGCTTGTGGCGGCGCGTCTGGGTCGCGACCTGTTCGATCTGCTCTGCCGTATGAGCCTGGTGGGGGAGGGCTTTGTCCATCGCGATATCTCGCCCGCTAATATTATGGTGCGCACGGCGCGTCTACCGCTTGACCGGCAGCTTGCCGAGGGCACCTTTGACCTGTGCCTGATCGACTTTGGCTCGTCGCTGGCGCTTGAGCCTGCGTCGGCCGTGGCCGGTACCGGCGGCAAGGCATCCTTTACCGAGCGCTATGCCACGCTGCGTCGCGCGACGGTTGCCTATGCCCCGCCCGAGATGCTCACCGACGATATTCCCGATCTGCGCGCTTTGCGTATGTCGCCGGCGATCGACGTCTATGCCGCGGCAAGCACGGTTTACGAGCTCATTGCCGGCGTCGCGCCATACGAAGCCGCGCCGAGCACTTCGGGCACCTCGGGTTCGCGCAAAAAGACGCGCGACATCGCGAGCCCCTACCGTCTCAAGATGGACACACGGCCCGACTATCCCATTGGTGCCCATGCGCCCGGTTGTGATTTGACTCAGCTGCTTCGTCGTGAGCCCGATGTGGCGCTCGCCGCGGCCGAGCAGGCCCAGCAGCTAGGGCTTGAGCCGGATTCCGAAGAGCTACGCGATGCGCTGGCGTTTGTCGATGCCCAGCTGTTCGACGTGGTGATGGCCTGTCTGTCCAGCCATCAAAAAGATCGTCCCGAGCCGGCGGCGGTCGAGGCGGCGCTCTCAGCGTTTTGTGACCACTATGCGCAAAATGTCGGCCGTTCGCTCCGCGGCGAGCCGCTCACGCCGTGCCCCATGGATGCGTCTGGCCGCGCGGTTCGTCGCGCGCTGATGGTCGGCGCGACGGTCGTCTGTGGCGTGGTTTGGGCTGTGATCGTGGTTTCGGCCGCGCTGCTGGCGTCGGGCGCTCGCGTGACGGCGACTTTGGGATCGCTCGTGTGGTCTGGGTCGCTACCGGGTATTATTGCCGCACTGGCGTTGGCGCTGCCAGGCATAGCCGGCGTTGCCGCGGGGGCGCTTGCGCGCGATCGGCGCTCGGGCTTCCTGCAGGGTGTGCTTGCGCTTTCTGCCTGCGAGGTTCCGGTGCTGGTTGTGGCTGCATGTAGCGTATTTTCCCAACGCGCCGTGATGGGCGGCCTTGTTGCCGCTCTGGTTGCAACCTATACGCTTACGTGGTTTTTGCTTGCGATGGGCTTTGCCTTTGAACTTCCCGTTTCGGCACCGCGACGCACAAAAGCCCAGATGGCGACTCCGCTTGCCGGTGGAGCCGCAGCTGCCCGTACTTTTGGCGGACCTGTCGAAGTATCGTCCGATTCTATTTCTACGACCAAGGAGGCCTAGGTCATGGCATCTCAAGTTGAGCTCACCCCATGCGGGGCCATGTTTGACATCTTTAAGCGCGCAGCGCATCTGAGCCATATCGAGCTGTGCGGCTTGGTGCTTTCGTCCCGTCCGCTCGCCGACGGCCGCAGCCCGCAGAGCCGAGCCGCCGATCGCTCTTGGGTTTCCCGCTTTATCGTTCGCGCGCCGGTCGGCACGCTTCAGCAGCGCTACTTTGCCGAATACGGTACCTCGGCTGCGCGTATTATGTCGCAACTGGCCCTGCGCCAGCGCAATCCCATGGACTCCACGGCTGTGATCAATATGGTGTGCGGTCCTGCAGGTGAACCGATGGTACGCGCGCTCGAAGAGTGCCACCAGGACACGAATCTCTATCGCAACGCGCTCGATCGCCTGTCCCAGGCGGCGGAACTCATGCCCGCCGAGCGCGCCGAGGCCGTGCTGGTGCTGTTTGTCGCCGTCGGTTGTTCGGCGGATGTGCGGTCCTCGGTGAACTATGCCATCGACTACGCGCACGCGACCTGTGGCGGAGGCACCTCCACGCCGCGTTCGCTTGGCATGTCGATGACCGCGGGCGAACGCGAACCCGCCCCGGCGCACCCCTTGGGCTTGCTGCGCGTACAAAACAGTTTTGTCGTGAGCGCCCCGCGCTGGATTCAGCCGAGTGAGCAGGGTGTTGAGATTGGCGCGCTGGCCACTGGCGAGGGCGATATTACCGACGTCGGCGACGATGTCTCGGCCCGCCATGCCCATATCTGGTGCGATGCTCAAAATATCTGGCACGTCGAGGACTTGTCGTCCACCAACGGAACCGTGGTGGTAAACGGGGCCACGCGCGTCTGCATTCAGGTCGAGCCCGGCCGTTCCGCCCAACTCAATCCCGGCGACGAGCTCAAGCTCGGCGAATCCACTACCTACGCCATCCTCTTCGGTGCTCTCTAGCCGGCAGATAGGGACGTTCCTTTTCTGCCGGCTGGGGACACTCCTTGGCGCGCCAGAGCCGGTCGCCTGGGGATGGAGGGGCCATTTTGGCCCTTGGCGGTCACCCGAGGTAAACCTTTACCGCCCGCCTATATTTGCCGAAATTACACTTGACGGCGGGGTACAATAAACCCGCATGCGGATTTCCGTTGCGGGCGCTTCCCATCGCCGGGGCGTGCCCGGGAGCATCCGGCATGCGGCCTTTGCGGCGCTCGGTCATGTGCAAGACGGGCGGTCGGGCCTGTAGGGCGCATCAGCTGCCCCTCGCCTCGGCATGTCTTCTCTCCACGCCATGTACCTGCTGCTGAGCCTGCCTGCCAGATGATTGGAAGCAACAGCGTAAATCCCATCACGCCAACATCCCGGCGATCGCCGGGGCCTGTATACCTATATGAGAGGAGAGGGGTATATGGCGCGTAAGTTTAAGTCTATGGACGGCAACGAGGCGGCCGCATATGTTTCGTATGCGTACACCGAGGTAGCGGGAATCTATCCCATTACGCCGTCCAGCCCGATGGCCGACCATGTCGACCAGTGGGCGGCCCAGGGTCGCAAGAATATCTTCGGCACCCCGGTCAAGGTCGTCGAGATGGAGTCCGAGGCAGGTGCAGCCGGTACCGTTCACGGTTCGCTGGGCGCCGGTGCTCTGACCACCACCTACACGGCTTCTCAGGGTCTGCTCCTGATGATCCCGAACATGTACAAGATCGCGGGCGAGCAGCTCCCGGGCGTCTTCCACGTCTCCGCGCGTTGCGTCGCTTCCCACGCCCTGAACATCTTCGGTGATCACTCCGACGTCATGGCCTGCCGCCAGACCGGCTTCGCCATGCTCGCCGAGGGCAACGTCCAGGAGGTCATGGACCTCTCGCCGGTGGCTCACCTTGCCGCCATCGAGGGTAAGACCCCGTTCCTTAACTTCTTCGACGGCTTCCGCACCAGCCACGAGATCCAGAAGGTCGCCATGTGGGACTACAAGGATCTGGCCGAGATGTGCGACATGGACGCCGTCCAGGCTTTCCGCGACCACGCGCTCAACCCTGAGCACCCGCACACCCGCGGCAGCCACGAGAACGGCGATATCTTCTTCCAGAACCGTGAGGCCTGCAACAAGGTCTACGACGAGCTTCCCGCCGTCGTCGAGGGCTACATGAAGAAGATCAACGAGAAGCTCGGCACCGATTACGGCCTGTTCAACTACTACGGCGCTCCCGATGCCGACCGCGTCGTCGTGTGCATGGGCTCCTTCTGCGACGTGCTCGAGGAAGTCATCGACTACCTCAACGCCCACGGCGAGAAGGTCGGCCTGGTCAAGGTCCGTCTGTTCCGTCCGTTCTCCATCAAGCACTTCGTCGACGTTCTCCCCGAGACCGTCCAGAAGATCGCCGTCATGGACCGTACCAAGGAGCCGGGTTCCATCGGCGAGCCGCTCTACCAGGACGTCGTCTCCGCTCTCTACGAGGCCGGCAAGACGGGCATCAAGGTCGTCGGCGGCCGTTATGGCCTGGGCAGCAAGGACACGCCTCCCGCGTCCGCGTTCGCTGTCTTCGAGGAGCTCAAGAAGGACGAGCCCAAGCGCGAGTTCACCATCGGCATTGTCGATGACGTGACCAACCTGAGCCTGCCCGAGGCCGAGGATGCGCCCAACACCGCAGCCCCCGGCACCATCGAGTGCAAGTTCTGGGGTCTGGGTGGCGACGGTACCGTCGGCGCCAACAAGAACTCGATCAAGATCATCGGCGACCACACCGACAAGTACGTCCAGGCCTACTTCCAGTACGACTCCAAGAAGACCGGCGGCGTCACCGTCTCGCACCTGCGCTTTGGTGATTCCCCGATTCGCTCGCCGTACTACGTGACCAAGGCCGACTTTGTCGCCTGCCATAACCCCAGCTACATCGTTAAGGGCTTCAAGATGGTCCGCGACGTCAAGCCGGGCGGCACCTTCCTGGTCAACTGCCAGTGGAGCGACGAGGAGTTCGCCGAGCACATGCCCGCCGTGGCCAAGCGCTACATCGCGAACAACAACGTCAACGTCTACCTGATCGACGCTATCGACCTGGCCGCTAAGGTCGGCATGGGCAAGCGCACCAACACGGTGCTCCAGTCCGCCTTCTTCGCGCTGGCCAAGGTCCTGCCCGCCGAGGACGCCCTGCAGTACATGAAGGACGCGGCTACCAAGTCCTACATGAAGAAGGGCCAGGCTATCGTCGACGCCAACCACAAGGCCATCGATGCCGGCGCTACCGCCTTCCGTAAGTTCGAGGTTCCGGCCGACTGGGCAACTGCCGAGGATGCCGCCCCCGTCGAGCTCTCCGAGGAGACCAAGTCCGCCATCGCCCAGCAGGTCAAGAACCTGCTCGAGCCCATCGATCGCATGGACGGCGACAGCCTGCCCGTTTCCGCCTTCGTCGATTGCGCCGACGGCCAGTTTGAGCTGGGCGCCTCCGCATACGAGAAGCGCGGCGTCGCCGTGGTCGTTCCCCACTGGGACGAGACCAAGTGCATCCAGTGCAACCAGTGCGCCTACGTGTGCCCGCATGCCACCATCCGTCCGTTCGCGATGACCGAGGACGAGGCTGCCGCCGCGCCCGAGGCTACCCGCACGCTCGACGCCATGGGCCCCAAGGCCAAGGGCATGAAGTTCACCATGGCTGTGTCCCCGCTCGACTGCATGGGTTGCACCAACTGCGTCAAGGTCTGCCCCAAGGGCGCCCTCGAGATGGTTCCCACCGAGCAGGAGATGGACCAGCAGCCCGTTTGGGACTACATGGTCGAGAACGTCTCCGAGAAGAAGGAGCTCATCGCGGCCAACGTCAAGGGCAGCCAGTTTAAGCAGCCCTACCTGGAGTTCTCGGGCTCCTGCGCCGGCTGTGCCGAGACCGCCTATGCACGTCTGGTGACCCAGGTCGCCGGCGACCGCATGTTCATCTCCAACGCCACCGGCTGCTCCTCCATTTGGGGCAACCCCGCTGCCACCGCTCCTTACTGCAAGGACAAGGACGGTCACGGCCCGGCGTGGAACAACTCCCTGTTCGAGGACAATGCCGAGCACGGTCTGGGCATGGCCGTCGGTTACGAGGCCGTCCAGAAGAAGCTGATCGCCGCTACCCAGGACATCATCGCTGCCGATGGTCCGTCCGATGAGCTCAAGGCCGCCGGCCAGGCTTGGATCGACTCCGTCAACGACGCCGAGGCCTCCAAGACCGCTGCTGCTGCCTACGTTGCCGAGCTCGAGAAGTGCGGCTGCGACGCTTCCAAGGCGATCCTCGCCGACAAGGCTTACCTCACCAAGAAGTCCTTCTGGATCTTTGGCGGCGACGGCTGGGCCTACGACATCGGCTTCGGTGGCCTGGACCACGTCCTGGCTTCCGGCCACAACGTCAACGTCTTCGTCTTCGACACCGAGGTCTACTCCAACACTGGTGGTCAGGCCTCCAAGGCCTCGAACCTGGGCCAGGTCGCTCAGTTCGCCGCTGCCGGTAAGGTGACCAAGAAGAAGTCCCTGGCCGAGATCGCCATGAGCTACGGCTACGTCTACGTGGCGCAGGTCGCCATGGGCGCCAACCCGGCTCAGACCCTCAAGGCCATTCACGAGGCCGAGGCCTACGACGGCCCGTCCCTCATCATCGGCTACAGCCCCTGCGAGATGCACTCCATCAAGAAGGGTGGCATGCAGAACTGCCAGGCCGAGATGAAGAAGGCTGTCGAGTGCGGTTACTGGAACCTCTTCCGCTTCAACCCCGAGGCTGCTGCCGGCAAGAAGTTCTCGCTCGATTCCAAGGAGCCCGCGGGCGGTTATCAGGAGTTCCTGATGAACGAGGCCCGTTACGCTTCGCTGACGCGTTCCTTCCCCGAGCGCGCCGAGGAGCTCTTCAAGGAGAACGAGCAGGCCGCCATGGACCGCTACCAGCACCTGCTGAAGCTCAAGACGGTGTACAACGAGGCCTAAGTCTCCCACCGCAGGATCTGAGGGCTGACCTTCGCGGACGTCCTCGGACATGAAGGAACCCCCGCTGCGCACTACGTGCGGCGGGGGTTCCTTCGTCCTGCGGAATGTCCGCGAAGGTCAGCCCTCAGATCCTGCTACGACTACGTCCTCGGATTGTGGGGCTGCATGAGGGACGTGGTTGTGGGGGCCTTTTGTCCCCGTCGCTGTTTCGCGGCGCGGCCGCGAAACCACGCGTTACTTTGGTTATGGAGGGGGCTTGGTTGTTGGTTCAGATGATCTAGAGAGATATGGGTGCAAATGAGAAATCGTTGTTGGGGTCGTCCTTTTCCATAAACTCATCGAGGCAGAATGTCATATAGATTGGAACGTACAGGATCTTGCCCTCTTCGCTAAGGTTTTCGTGGCTCAGCACAACGGCCTCGGGAATCTTGTACTCGCCCACACTCATCAGGCGATCGAGGGCCGCATGTGCTCGAACTTTCTTGCCCGATTTGACTTCGATTGGGACAACATGTCCTCGGGCGCCTTCGATTACAAAGTCGACTTCACCGACCTCACGTGTTTGGTAGTACCACGTATCTGCTCCGAGGGCAACAAGCTCCTGCGCGACCACGTTTTCATAGAGACCGCCGAGGTTGGGGGTTTTCATATCTAGATATACAGCGCGTGCCGTGCTACCGGGATATCGCGATGCGAGCATTCCTGTATCGGACTCGTATAGTTTGAAGGCGGCTGCCTTCTCTGTCCTCTTAAGAGGACTCCGGGCCTCCGTCACCTGGGGGACCATCAATCCAACGCCTGCGTTCACCAGCCATAGGAAATCCTGCTCGTATTTTTGAAGACGAGCTCCCTCGCCTAGAGACGAGACGATAAAGCGATGGGACTCCGCCTCAAGCTGAACGGGAATTTGCTCGAAAATGGAGCGAACGTTAAACGCTCGAGTCGATGCATATTTAGAGATATCGCTTTTGTACTGATCGACTAGCTGAATTTGAAGCACACGCGTTCTCACGAGCGAATAGCCCGAATCGATATAGTTCTGAACGACCTCTGGCATGCCGCCGCAAACGATATAGGCTCTAAAGTTTTTGAGCATCGCCTCATGAATATAGTTTTCGACGGGACGTCTCTCGACAAGGCAGCTGCGAATGTCTGCAAGCACATTCTCGCTGATGCTGTTTGCCCAACAGAACTCTTCAAAATCCATCGGTCGCATAACAATGTGCTCGACATACCCCACCGGAAAAGAAGAGATCCCCTTAAACTCAGTCCCAAGCATAGACCCCGAGAAGACATAGCTAAAGCGTCCGTCCTCGACCAGCGCCTTCATAAGTGTAACGATCTGCGGATACTCCTGAATCTCATCGACGAAGATAAGCGTGTCTCCTTCAACAAGCGGTGCATCCGCAAGAAGGGCCACACGGTTGATGAAGTCAATGGAGTTCTTAGCGCCAACAAGTACGTCTCTTGCCTCGGCATCGAGTAGCAGATTGACCTCATAATACGAAGCGTAGTTGCTCTTTCCAAACGCGCGAATTGCATAGCTCTTGCCAATCTGACGCGCGCCAGTAACAAGCAACGCTTTATTGGATTTGTTCTTCCAGCTCAAAAGCCTGTCAGTGACCTTACGGCGTAGCATTAAAACCCCTCAATGACAAAAATTGGCAAATAGATTTGACCCTAATCATACAAAAATTGGCAGATAGATTTGACCCAAATCATACAAAAATTGGCAAATAGCAAAGCTCGCTTAGGCCTCAAAGCCAGCGAGCCAGCACGGTACTTTGCGAAAAGGCTGGCAGCGCCGTTGTTGAGGGTGGCCAGGTTGGCAGTGGCGCCGTTAGCGTTCTCGGCTGCTTGGGCGCGCAGGAGCGAAAGGGCGTCGGCAGCGTTCATGCAGAAGCCGACGGTAAAGTTCCATACTGCGAACTCGCAGTCGCTTGCCGCGGGGTGAAGCGCGATCGGCTATCCCTTATGTTGGATGAAAAGCCCCATGTTTTTGCAGGGATGCATACTCGTCAAATTAATGTATAGAATCGCGTATAGTGCGAGTAAGATATTGCGCTGTCCGTTTTGTGTTTAGCAAAGATATAGTTTGCATAATCTGGTCTAATCCCTGCTCTATTTAAATAAAGTTGCACGTAAATGGCGTAGATATACCTGAACTGGGCTTCTTTACGCTGAGCGGGTAAAATCGACCGTTCGCCGCTTAGGTATTTCCAAAATGAATAAAATGAGCGATAAAGAGAATATAAACCTTAATAAACTCGCGTATCGCACGGACGCGGGTTATTAATGGGTTGTAGGCCTTTTACAGAAAGGATTCCAGCAATGTCTAAGCCTCTTGGCAAGCCCGATCGTATTGTCGTCGCCCTTGGCGGCAACGCCCTCGGCAACAACCCCGTCGAGCAGATCGAGGCCGTGAGCAACACCGCCCACGCTCTCCTCGGTCTCATCGAGCAGGGCAATGAGATCATCATCACCCACGGCAACGGCCCGCAGGTCGGCATGATCCAGAACGCCTTCGCCGCCGCCCACGATGCCATCGGTACCCCCGAGATGCCGCTGCCCGAGTGCGGCGCCATGTCCCAGGGCTACATTGGTTATCACCTGCAGCAGGGCATCGGCCGCGAGATGCACAAGCGCTATAAGCGTTGGCACGCCGCCACCGTCGTCACCCAGATCGAGTGCGATCCGGATGATCCCGCGTTCAAGAACCCGACCAAGCCGATCGGCCCCTTCTACACCGAGGAGCAGGCCAAGGAGTTCATGGCCGAGGATCCCTCCAAGGTCTTCGTCGAGGATTCCGGCCGCGGCTGGCGTCGCGTCGTCGCTTCCCCCGATCCCAAGAAGATCGTCGAGGCTGACTCCATCCTCAACCTGCTCGACAACGAGTTCATCGTCATCGCCTGCGGTGGCGGCGGCATCCCCGTCGTCCGCGACTACGAGAACAAGGGCTGCTACAAGGGCGTTCCCGCCGTCATCGACAAGGACCTGGGCGGCGAGCTGCTGGCCGAGGACTGCGACGCCGACGTTCTGTTCCTGCTGACCGCCGTTGAGCATGTCGCCATCAACTTTGGCAAGCCCAACCAGGAGGAGCTCGAGGACCTCACCGCCGACGAGGCCGAGCGCCTGGCCGACGAGGGCCAGTTCGGCAAGGGTTCCATGGAGCCCAAGGTCCGCGCTGCCATCAAGTTCGCCCGTTCCCGCAAGGGCCGCACCTGCATCATCGGCGCTCTGGACAAGGCCGCCGAGACCATGGCTGGCCTCTCCGGTACCCGCATCCACGAGTAGTCTCTACTCTGTTGCCTCTCTCGTGGGCGCCAGGCAAAGCGCCCACAAACTAGCCTCTCTTCATGAGCCCCGCAGTCCGCTCCGACTGCGGGGCTTTTGCTATTCACCTAGTCATTGGGGACGTTCTTAAATGACTAGTCAAACAAGAGCGTCCCCAATGACCACTCATTTAAGTCTGTCCCCAATGACTGCGGAAAGCGCATCTCACGCCGGCACATGGCTTTCGGGTCCTTTCTCCGTGCTCCCTATAAGTTCGGCTGGACTCCCCGCAACCTGTTCCGAGTTGGCGGAACGAGCGCGACGTGGAGTGTCATTCTTTACCGCGTTAGACTAGACGCAGGGAAAGGAGGAGGACATGGATGCTCGCGTCAAGCAGCTTGTAAATATGATCGAGGACGCTCAGCCTGTCGCTGTCGCGGTACTTGCCAAGCGTCTCGAGGTAAGCGAGCGCGCCGTGAGAAACTATATCCATCGCGCAAACGACAACCTTGCAGGGGTTGCACGCATCGTTGGCAGCAAGGGGCAGTATCGTATCGATGTTGCACGTGCAGATGAGCTTGCTCGCTTGCTAGACGGTGCGGCTCAGGCCCATCCGGGCATTCCTGATACGCGCGACGGCCGTGTGTCCTTCCTTCTTAACGACCTCCTCATGCGGTCCCAGTGGGTGACGATTGAGGAGTATGCGGATTTACTCTACGTTTCGGCGCGAACTCTGTCCAATGACATGCGTCTGGTAGAGCAGAAACTCGCCCAATTTGACTTAACGCTCGAAAAGCGCCCACGCTACGGAATCCGCGTTGCGGGCGGGGAGTCGCAACGGCGCCTGTGCCTGGCCTCGCTGGTGAGGCCCGTGTTGCCCGACACCGACGATGCAAAGCTCGCCGAGCGCCTGCGGGCCATCGCCGCATGTGTGGACGATGCCCTGACGGCCTCGCCCGTCACGGTGAGCTCGCTGGCATCCCGCAATCTCATCATGCATCTTTACATTGCTCTTGGCCGCATCGAGCAGGGCTGCTATGTCCCAGCTGCAGAATCGGACGTTCAAAAACTGGAGGGAACGCGCGAATACGCCGCGGCTTTCCAGATTGCCGCAAACATCAAGGATGCCCTGGGCGTGAGCATGCCCCGAGAAGAGGTTGCCTTTATCGCAATCCATTTGCTCGGCAGGGGCACGGGCGTGCCCGAGAAGGGCTCTGCCGTTATCTCGGACGAGATGTGGGAGATTGCTTCCGAGATGGTACGTGCGGTCAACGATGAGTTTAGGTTTGACTTTAGCGGCGATCTTGAACTTCGCATGAACCTTGCTCGGCATATCGGCCCTCTGGGCTATCGCCTTGAATATCACATGCATATGGATAACCCCATGCTGCCCGATATCAAGACGAGGTTTCCGTTGGCCTATTCGATGGCAGCTGGCACCTCGCAGGTACTCGAGCGTCATTTTGGCAGCCAGCCCTCTGATGAAGAGCTCGGCTACATCGCCATGGCATTTGCCCTGGCCCTCGAGCAGCAAGCCGACCAGCCGCGTCGCAAACGCAGCCTGATCGTGTGCGCCTCGGGAGCGGGAAGCGCCCGTATGCTCGAGCACCAGTACCGCAAGCAGTTTGGCATGTATATCGATTCGATTGAGACATGCGATGTCGCCCGCGTGGGAACGTTCGATTTTTCGCATATCGACTACGTGTTCACAACGGTGCCGCTCAACGTCAAGTTGCCCGTGCCCGTCCGCGAGGCCGATTTCTTCTTGGAGACGAGCGATGTCAACGCTATCCGCAAGGTGCTGAGCGACGACACTGCGCAATCGGACTCCGTGAGCTCTTTCTTTAGCCGTGCCCTGTTCTTCAACCGCGTTGAGGCGTCGTCGAAGCAGGCCGTTCTCCGATATCTCTCCGAGCGCGCCGTCGAGAGCGGCCGTGTCGATGCCCAGTTTGCCCAAGAGGTCGCCGAGCGCGAGAGCGCGAGCGCCACCTCGTTTGGCAATGGGGTAGCCATGCCCCATGGGATGCATCCCTTGAGCGCCGAGGCCTTTGTTACCGTGGGCCTGCTCGAACATCCCATTCTTTGGGACGAATACGGCCATGAGGTCGATATCGTCTTTATGGTGTCGTTTGCCCGGTCGGGCGGCGATGAGGCGCGGATCTTGAGCTCACTGCTCGCCGAGATCTTTATGGACCGCCAGGGGGTCGAGCGCCTACGCGAGCGCCGGTCCTGGCATGAGCTGATGGCGCTTGTGCAAGCGCATACGGCTTAAGACTTCTTTTGTCGATGACCCTGTCAGTCTACCTGCAATAAACCTCGAGGATTGCGGGCGGGAGATAGGCGTTTCGAATATTCAAGTACAAACCAAACATCACGGGAGAGGAGACCGTTATGGACGATCAGGGAACCGAGATGGTTTCGTTTCAGCTGGTCGCTGCAGCGGGAGAGGCACGCAGCCTTGCCTTCGAAGCCCTTGAAAAGGCAAAGGCGGGGGATTTTGACGCCGCCGCCAAACTCATGAAGCAGTCAAAGGATGCGGGAATCAAGGCTCACCACATCCAAACGCAGCTGCTTTCGACTGAGGCAGCGGGCGAGCACCTGTCGGTGGATGTGTTGCTGGTCCATGCTCAGGACCACCTCATGTGCTCCATGCTTGCTCAGGAGCTCGTGCAGGAGCTGATCTGCCTGTATGAGCGCACTGCAACCAAGAACGCCTAGCGGCGTGCGGTGACTATCCAACCAATCAATGCGAAGGGAATCCCTTATGAAGATCCTTCTTGTTTGCGCAGCTGGTCTGTCTACAAGCATTCTGATGAAGAAACTCGAGAAATATGCGGAGCAAAACGGCATCGAGCTCGATATCGATGCGGTGGGTATCGGCGAGTATCAGGAGACGTGCGCCAATTATGACGTGCTGCTCTTGGGGCCGCAGGTGTCCTACCAGCTCAACACCGTCAAGCAGGGGAGCGGTAAGCCGACCGCGGTCATCCCCGCACAGGACTACGGCATGGGCAACGCCGCCAACGTGCTGGCACTCGCCCAGTCGCTGTTGGGTTAGGAGGCAACCATGGAGAAGTTCATGACCCTGCTTCAGGAAAAACTGACCCCTATCGCCAATTTCTGCGGCACCGAGCGCCACTTTGCCTCCATGCAAAAGGGCTTTATGAGCGCGATCAGCTTCATCTTGGTATCTGCCGTCTTTATGATCCTCGCCAACCCGCCGGTCACGGCCGACCTGGTGGCGCAGGGCGGGTTCTGGTCCGTCTTTGGCCCTTGGCTCGATTTTGCCACGGCCAATAAGCTCACGCTGCTCATTCCCTTCAACATGACGATGGGCATACTGTCGGTGATCGTGACGTTCGCAATCGCCTATAACCTGGCGGGCACCTACAAGATGCCCAAGCTTAACGCCGGTATGACCTCGCTGGTGATGTTCCTGATCGCCGCGGCGCCGTCGTCCTACTACCAGCTTGCTGACGAGTCCGTGCTCCAGGCGGTCCCCTGCACCTATCTGGGTGCGCAGGGCCTGTTTACCGCCATCATCGTTGCCTTGGTCTCCGTCGAGGTCACGCGCTTCTGCCAGACCAAGGGCATCACCATCAAGATGCCCGATGGCGTGCCGCCGTTTTTGTCCGAAACCTTTGGCGCCATCGTACCTATGCTCGCCAACATCCTCATCTTCTTTGGCGGCAACCTGCTGATCCAGATGATCGATCCCGCGCTGTCCATCCCCTCGGTTATCGAGAAGCTGCTCGCTGCCCCGCTTTCCGTCGCAGTTGACTCTGTGCCCGGCGCACTGCTTATCTGCTTCATGACGCTGCTGTTTTGGTGCTTTGGCGTCCACGGCAACATGATCGTAATGCCCATCACCGCCCCGGTCACGCTTGCCGCCTTTGCCGCCAACGCCTCGCTCTATGCTGCCGGGCAGCCGCTTGAGTTCCACCCGGCGCTCATGTCGTTGGCCATCAACCTCATCGGCGGCACGGGTAATACGTTCTCTTTTGTGGCGCTCTGCGCGTTTAGGGCAAAGTCGCAGCAGCTCAAGGCATTTGGCAGGGCATCGATCGTGCCGAGCTTCTTCCGTATCTCCGAGCCCGCGATCTTCGGCGCGCCCATCATCTTCAACCCGATCCTCATGATTCCGTTTGTGCTAGGCGGCATGATCTCGGCCCTGCTGTATTGGGGTGCGGTCTCACTGGGTCTTGTCTCTAACTTCTACATCTTGGTGAGCGGCACGTTCCCCATCTTCGTTCAGGGCTTTGTCCAGTGCCTCGACCCGCGCATCTGGGTGTTTACGATCGTTTTGATCGTGGTCATGGCTGTGGTCTGGTACCCGTTCTTTAAGGTGTACGATAACCAGCTCCTGGCTCAGGAGCAGGAGAACGCCGCGGCAGCTTCTGCCGAGGATGCTGAGTAGCATGAGTTACTTTGACAGAACGTCTGCCGCCGGTATGCCCGAGGGCTTTTTGTGGGGTGGTGCCCTCGCCGCCAACCAGGCCGAAGGGGGCTGGAACGAGGGCGGCCGCGGCATGTCGCACTCCGACCTGATCCCACAGGGTTCCGACCGCTGGGATGTAATGTTTGGCAGGCAAAAGCCCGTGGACGATCCGGACAGGCTGTATCCATGCCGCTGGGGCAACGACTTCTTCCATCATTGGCACGAGGATGTCGAGCTCTTTGCCGAGATGGGCTTTAAGTGCCTGCGTCTTTCAATTTGCTGGAGCCGTATTTTTCCCACAGGGATGGAGACCGAGCCCAACGGCGAGGGCTTGGAGTTTTACCGTCAGGTATTCGAGGCGCTGCGCGAGCATGGAATCGAGCCGCTTGTGACGCTGTCGCACTACGACTATCCGTTGGCTCTGGTCGAGCGCTATGGTGGCTGGCAAAGCCGAGAGATGATCGAGCGGTATGCGCACTACGTCGAGACCGTCGGACGCGCGTACCAGGGCCTCGTGCGTTATTGGCTTACGTTCAACGAGATCAACAGCGTGGCGCTGTCCTATCTCAACGCGGGTGTCACGCTCGAGGATGAGCGTGACCGTGCAGCCGTGACCGCGGCGTTCTCGCACCATATGTTTATGGCGAGCGCTCGCGCTGTCGAGATTCTGCACAAGATCGATCCCGCAAACAAGGTGGGTTGCATGGTCGCTGCCGGTGCGACCTATCCGTACCGTTGTGCGCCCGAGGACGTATGGCTTGCGTATGAGGAGGACCGCGGCCGCTACTTCTACACAGACGTGATGGCTGCGGGCGCCTATCCTGCTTGGAAGCTGCGTGCACTCGAGAAAGAGGGTGTTCACGTGCCCTTTGAGCCGGGCGATACGGAGTATCTGGCAGAGCATACGGTCGACTTCATCTCGTTCTCGTACTATTGCTCGCGCTTGGTGTGCGCCGATGATCAGGTGATCGCCGAGAAGGCGGAGGGCAACGTGTTCCCGACGTTGCGCAATCCGTACCTCAAGGATAAAGAGACTGCCTGGAAGTGGCAGATCGATGCGCTGGGTTTGCGCGTGACGCTTGCCGGCTACCACGATCGTTACCATCTTCCGCTCTTTATCGCCGAGAACGGTGTGGGCGGACTCGATGCGCTGGAAGACGGCAAAGTCCACGATGCGTATCATATTGATTACCTGCGAAGGCATATTCTTGCGCTGCGCGATGCAATTGTCGAGGACGGTGTTGACCTGATGGGATACACGCCGTGGGGCTGTATCGATTTGGTGTCGGCCTCGACGGGGCAGATGAAGAAGCGCTATGGCTTTGTTTATGTTGATGCCGATGATACGGGCAAAGGCACGTTCGATCGCTACCGAAAGGACAGCTTCTGCTGGTACCAAAAGGTCATTGCATCAAATGGCGAGGACTTGAGTTAACTCTTGCAGGTCTGTTGCCCCCGCGGTCCGCTTCGGCCGCAGGGGCTTTTGTTATTGAGGCGGCTGTTCATGAGGAGCATTGCAGGCTGCGGAAACCCGGCACTTGGGGACGTTCCTTTCCTGCCGGCAGCTTGGGACAGTCCTTAAAGGCCGCATCGATCAACTGCGGAAAGCACATCCCAGAATGAGCGTCCAACATGGGGTGCGGTTTCCCTTGAGGCCCTCAATCGGAAAATGCATCCCGGATTTTTGTCGAAAAGCGGTCCCTAGTTTCCCAAACGGGCCGCTAACGGAAAGCGCATCCCGCTATTGGGCCCCAAAGCAGGATGCGCTTTCCGTGCTGGCAGTTCCAAGCAGTTCGGGATGGCCCTTTTCGTTTGCTCTCGGCCGGCGTCCGTAAGACTGTCCCCGACGACCACTCATTTAAGTCTGTCCCCAATGAGTGCCCAATGACTAGTAGTAGGCCCACATGGCTTCGACTTCGTTGAGGACCTCTACGACGCCCCAGCGTCGGGCGCTGCGGCTGGCCGAGTTGGGATCGAAGACTTCAATCTGGTCGGCGTCGTCAATACCGTAAAGTACAATGTAGTGGCCCACGTTGGTAAAGGTGCCCGGCCGAACGGCGGCGATGACGGGCGCTCCCGAACGCAGCGCCTGAGTCATCGAGTCGCGATCGTTATGAAGCTCCGTTCCGTTAAGTCCCAACTGCCACGCACCGCTCGTCATAAACGACCATTCGGTTGCACCGGTGGGGGCGTAATTGCCTGCCTCGGAAAGCGCGCACATATCGACGGGAGTCATATCGGTGCGTCCCGTCTTAAAGATATAGACCATGGTGAGGCACGTAGGCCCGCAAGCATTTTGGCGGATGGTACCGCCGGCGTAAGGCAGCTCCGACCATGCAGGGTCGATCTGATAGATATGGGGCATCGTGCCGGCTTGCCATTGCGAGCGCGGGGTCGAAAAGGCGAAAGAATAACCGGGCGCGACGGGGGCCTTGAGCAGCTTGTCCTCGGCGGTGGGCTCGAGACCGGCCGAGCCGTGGGACATACAGGAGCTCATAAGCACAAAGACCAGACAGGTAAGGATAGAGCACAGTGCGAGGCGAAGTCGACGAGCCGGCAGGGCGGGGGCATTCACGTGCGATGTCGAGCGGTAAGGCTTGCGGTCGCGTCCGCCTTGGGGATGCGAAAAGAAGCGGTTGATATGGATGCCGGGCTGACGTGCGCCGTTGCGGCGTAGTTGCGGAACCTCGGCCTGACGCTGTCGAGTGCGCGCGCCCAAGCGGCTATCTTGCTGCGCGCTTGTGCCCGTGCTCGGACGGCCACTCTGCCGCGTTCTACTTGCCTGCTGCCGAGACGAAGGCCTGGGTTGTTCTTGAGGACGTTGTGGATTGCTGCTCGTGGCACTTCTGGGCGTCGGCGTGGTACGGCCAGCAAGGCGAACGCTTTGTCGCCGTTGATCACCGTCGTTGTATCCGTATGCCATTCGTACCGCCTTGTCTCATGTATAACCTGTCTATCCTACAAAAAAGATGTGCAACAAATGGGTCTGCGCGTCAAAAGCTCGGTAAACGGTACGAAAGGCGCAAAACACACGGCCTCAAAAACATCTCTCTATGCGTCCGATGAACGTACGCCCGTCGGACGGGCGGCAACAATGAACGGCAAACCGTGCCGTTCGTCCCAAAAACGGCGCCGCTCATATGCGAGTTCGGCCTTCGGTCGAGCCATGGGCGGCCATGCTGCGCCAAGGCCGTATCTTAAAGCCACGAAATAAAAGAGCGCGGCAAAACAGACCGCGCAAGGGGTGACGTCAAGGGGCGTCAAAAAGGAAAGGAGGGGAACAATGGCGGACAAGAACGCAGAAGTTGCAGTCGAGGATAACGGCGGTATGAAGAAAACGCTTTCGCTCTGGAACTTCTTCACCATCGGTTTCGGTGCCATCATCGGCACCGGTTGGGTTCTGCAGGTCGGCGACTGGATGGTCGTGGGCGGCGGTCCCGTTCCCGCTATGATCGCATTCCTCTTGGGTGCAATCTTCCTCGTGCCCGTCGGAGCTGTTTTCGGTGAGCTCACGGCTGCTATCCCCATCTCGGGCGGCATCGTCGAGTATGTCGACCGTAGCTTTGGCCGTACGCTGAGCTACATCACCGGATGGCTTTTGGCCCTGGGCAACGGTATCCTGTGCCCGTGGGAGGCCATCGCCATTTCGACCCTCGTGTCTGAGATGTTCGGCAGCCTGCCCGGTCTTGAGTGGCTGCGCGCCGTCAAGCTCTACACCATCCTGGGCGCCGACGTTTACCTGTTCCCGACGCTGATCGCGCTCGGCTTTGCAGTCTACGTCATCTTCCTCAACTTCCGCGGCGCCAGCTCGGCCGCCAAGCTCCAGGCCTTCCTGACCAAGGCCCTGCTCTGCGGCATGCTGCTCGCCATGGGCGTCTCGCTGTTCACCGGCTCGCCGGACAACGCCATGCCCGTGTTCTCCCAGGTCGCCGGTGCTGGCGGCGGCAAGGCCGCTACCGAGAGCACCAGCCTGTTCGCCGGCATCGTGTCAGTCCTGGTTCTGACTCCGTTTTTCTACGCCGGTTTCGACACCATTCCTCAGCAGGCTGAGGAAGCAGCCGAGGGCCTCAACTGGAACAAGTTCGGCAAGATCATCTCCCTGGCCCTGCTGGCCGCCGGCGGCTTCTACATGGTCTGCATCTACTCGTTCGGCACCATCCTCGACTGGCATGAGTTTGTTAAGAGCCCGGTTCCCGCGCTTGCCTGCCTCAAGGGCATCAACATGCTCCTGTACCTGGCCATGCTCGTCATCGCCACGCTTGGACCCATGGGTCCGATGAACTCCTTCTACGGCGCCACGAGCCGCATCATGCTCGCCATGGGCCGCAAGGGCCAGCTGCCCGAGAAGTTCGCCGAGGTCGACCCCAAGTCCGGCGCTCCCAAGCTCGCCTGCGTCGTTCTGGGCGTCATCACCGTCATCGGTCCGTTCCTGGGCAAGAACATGCTCATTCCTCTGACCAACGTGTCGGCTCTCGCCTTCATCTTCTCCTGCGGCATGGTCGCCCTCGCCTGCCTGCGCATGCGCTTCACCGAGCCCGACCTGCCTCGTCCCTACGAGGTACCCGGCGGCAAGTTTGGCATCGGCCTCGCTATCGCTGCCTGCGCCATCATCATCGGCCTGCTCGTGATTCCGTTCTCTCCCGCCTCCCTCAACATGGTGGAGTGGAGCATCGTGATCGGCTGGTTGGCTATTGGCCTGGCCCTCATGGCTTTCACCAATTCCCGCAAAAAGTAACGCCTAGCCGGGGCGGATCGGGTGCGCGGGGCCCTCTCTCCCGCGCACCGAACCCGGCACCACTTGGGTAGCTTTGTGAGGCCTTAACCCAACACGGCCTCGCCCACATATATGGATCCATAAGGAGGAACCATGTCCACTAAGTATGCAATCGTTGGCGGCAAGCTCATCGACGGTACCGGTGCCGAGCCGGTTGAGAACTCCCTCGTTCTCGTCGACGACAACGGCAAAATCGAGTACGCCGGCACTATGCAGGACCTTCCCGAGGGCGTTGAGGTTATCGACGCTGCCGGCAAGACCGTCCTTCCCGGCCTGATCGACACTCACCTGCACTTCTCGGGCAACCTGACCGACGATGACACCGATTGGGTCATGCAGCCGCTCCTCGAGAAGCAGGCCGTCGCCGTCAAGCAGGCCTACGACTGCCTCACTCACGGCCTCACCACCGTCTGCGAGATCGGCCGCTTTGGTATCCAGATCCGTGACTGCATCGACAAGGGCGTCTTTAAGGGCCCGCGCGTTCTGGCCACCGGCCTCGGCTTCTGCCGCGTTGCCGGCCACGGTGACTCCCACCACTGCACCCAGGAGCTCAACAAGGAATCCCATCCCTGGGGCGACCAGGTCGACGGTCCTTGGGATCTGCGCAAGGCCGTCCGTCGTCGCCTGCGCGAGAACCCCGATGCCATCAAGATCTGGGCTACCGGTGGCGGCATCTGGCGCTGGGACTCCGGTCGCGATCAGCACTATTGCTCCGAGGAGATCCAGGCCGTGGTCGAAGAGGCCAAGATGGTCGGCATCCCCGTGTGGAGCCACTGCTACAACAATCACGCCGCTGCCTACGATTCCGTTCGCTTTGGCTGCGAGCAGCTGATTCACGGCTTCGATATCGATGAGCGCACCATGGACCTCATGACCGAGCAGGGCACCTTCTTCACCCCGACGATTGCCTTCCTGCCCACCTGGTACGCCACCTATCCGCCCGTCTACGTCCCCGAGCTGCACGACAAGTACGAGGGCACCCTGGTCGAGAAGGAGCTGCAGCGCAACTACGACTGCCTGCGCGAGGCCAAGAAGCGCGGCGTCGTCATGACGATCGGCTCCGACTCCTTCTCCTTCGTCACCCCGTACGGCACCTGCTCCATCGAGGAGATGTACGAGTTCGTCGACAAGATCGGCTTCACCCCGGTCGAGACCATCACCTGCGCTACCCTCAACGGTGCCAAGATGTGCCACATCGAGGACGAGACCGGTTCCATCGAGGCCGGCAAGTGCGCCGACCTGCTGGTCGTCAACGGTGACGTCGCTGCCGATATCCACGTGCTCAACACCGACAACATGGATGTCATCATGAAGGACGGCTGGATCGTCGAGGCTGGCACCTTTGGCGAGGCCAACAAATACAGCGCCTAAGATACCGTTTGTCGATGACTGGATGTAAAACACAGTTTTTGATTGCATAATGCAATGGAGAGGGTCGCTTGCGGCCCTCTTTATTGCTATGGGTGCTACGGACAAAAGGGGATGACGGTGGATTTAAACAGGCTGATTCTGGGCAAGAGCTACAACTCTACCAAGGTCTTTCGTACGGCCCAGCATGTGGTCCAGGCCATCCTGCTTGGTGTTGTCGTTCCGGCGCTTATCCTGCTGCTTATCTGGGATTTAACCGATAACCCCAATCCCGTTCCGGGCGTTGTCGTTATTGCCGGCCTGGTCATGCTGTGCTTCTTTTTCTCGTATGTCTTTGTGGTCCCCGACGACCTCACATCGAGCGCAACCGACCGTACGCTTGCCATCGCATCAAAAATATTCGCCTACACGTCGCGCGGCCTTACGCCCGAAGCGGCCCTGGGCGCCTCTAAAATCATCCTGTCCGAGACCATCGCCTCTGCCATCTGCTTTACCGATGGCAAACAGGTGTTGGCAAGCTGGGGCGAGGACTCGGCAAAGTGCCCTGCCGGCACCCCGGTCGTGCTCAAGACTACGCTCAGTGTGATTGAGACGGGCGAGCAGAGCGTGTTTTCGCGTGACACATCCCATGAGACGGGCGGCTATTTTCCCCGCCTGCGCGCCGGCATTGTCGCGCCGCTTACCGTGCGCGGACATTGCGTGGGTACGCTCGAGCTGTACTATCCCCGCCTGAGCAGCATCGATATGCGCCAGACGGCCCTTGCCTCGGGCTTTGCCGATCTCATTTCCACGCAGCTCGCCAGCTTTGAGCTCGAGCGCCAGGACGAGCTTACGGCCCGCGTGGAGCTGCGCGCCTTGCAATCGCAGGTCGACCCGCATTTTCTATTCAATACCATTAGCACGATCGTGTCGCTCGTTCGAACCGAGCCCGACAAGGCGCGATCGCTGCTGATCGACTTTTCCAACTACTATCGTCAGACGCTTTCTGATTCCGATACGCTCACCACGCTCGAGCACGAGGTGGAACAGGGCACTCGTTATATCAATCTTATGCAGGCCCGGTATGGCGACGGCCGTCTGCGCGTTTCGGTCGACATCGACTTTGAGGTGCGCGACAGCCTGGTACCGCCGTTTATCTTGCAGCCGCTGCTCGAAAACTGCATCAAGCATGCGCAGCGCGAGATCGAGCCGCTTTCTATTCGTGTTAGGGCTTTTGAGACCGATGACGGCTTGGAGATCATCGTCGAAGATGACGGCATCGGGATGAGCGAAGAAGTCTGCGCGCATCTGTTTGAGCAGCATCGCCGAGAGGAACCCGAGAGCATTACCGCCGACGGCTCCGTCAAGCGAGGTTGCGGCCTGGCGCTCTTCAACGTGCTTCAGCGCATCCATTTCTTTTACGGAGAAGATTCCGGCATGCGCGTGAAGTCCCAGGAGGGCGTGGGAACGCAGGTCATCGTTGAGTTGAACGGCGAGCCACATGAGCCGGCGCCGTTGACGGTGTAGCACGCGGTTGGATTGAGAGATAAAGAGGGGAAGCACATATGTCCGAAGGCTGGAACACCTTGGTGGTTGATGACGAGCCTCCCATTAGGGCTGAGCTACGTTATCTGTTGGAAAAGGATACGCGTGTGGGTCAGATTGCCGAGGCGGGCAATGTCACCGAAGCCGTGGAGTCGATTCTGTCGAACAAGCCCGACGTGCTGTTTTTAGACATTACCATGCCCGGTCGCTCGGGAATTGAGCTTGCCGAGACGCTGCAGAACCTAAAGACGCCGCCGGTCGTGGTGTTTGTGACGGCATTTGCCGAGTATGCGGCCGATGCCTATAACCTCGATGCTGTCGATTACGTCGTCAAGCCGGTCGAGGATGCCCGCTTGTCAAAGGCGCTCGACAAGATCGAGACTGCCCTGGGCGCTCGCCGTGTCGTCCATGCTCCGCGCCAGCCTTTGCGCCTGACGGTGGATCGCGGGGGCAAAAGGGTGTTCATTCCCGTGGCGGATGTCTGCTACTTTGAGGCGCGCGCCGATTTTTGCAACGCCGTCTGTGCCGATGGAACGTATCTGATCAATGAGTCGATTTCCTCGCTCGAGCGCCGCTTGGCCTCCGAGGGCTTTATCCGCGTCCACCGCAGCTATCTGGTCAATTTGGAAGACGTGCACAATGTCGAGATCGGCTCCACGGGCCTGATGGAGCTCAGGCTCGACCGTGTGAGCTCGACGGTGCCCGTGTCCCGTCGTCGCGCTGCCGAGGTCAAATCGCACTTGGGGCTAACGTAAGGGTCGGTGTGCCATCGTTTGCCGTTACAGGTTTGGCATGACTGTGCGGTGGGCATAATGGATTGCATCGAATGAAATCGAAAGGATTATTATGCCCGCGCTCATTACGCATCATCTGTTTGGCGAGGAAAGCATCGACCGTCTTCCGCAGGGCGTTATCACGTCCGACGAGGAGCGCATCGCCTTTATCCTGGGAAACCAAGGTCCCGACCCATTCTTCTTTCACATGCTCACGCCGCGCATTTCCGACTGTATGTCGCTTGCTCAGGTCATGCATCGCTCGCGCATGTCGCGCCAGTTCTCGTGCCTGCGCGACGGCGTGTCGCACCTGCAGCCGCGCGATGCCAATCTGGGTCGCGCCTTTGCGCTGGGCCTGCTGTCGCACTATGTGCTCGATCGCAATGCCCACCCCTTTGTCTACGAGCAGCAGTTTGGCATTGTCGAGTCCGATCCCGAGCTCGAGGCTTCGGGCAGTCAAGTTCATGCCGTGCTCGAAAGCGACCTGGACGTGCTGATGCTGCAGCTCAAGCGCGATGGGGCTACGGTCGAGGATTATCCGCCGGCGGGCGAGATCGTCACTACCGACCGCATCAATCGCGTTGCCGGTGTGCTGATGAGCTATGTTGCCGGACGCGTGTACGGCATCGATATCCCGGCGGGAGAGTACGGCGGCGCCGTAGCCGACATGCAGCTGCTCTACCGCACTATCGAACCCGCCGGTTCGGCCAAGACGCGCGCGATTGCCCTGCTCGAGGGCTTGGTGCACGATTATTCGCTGCTCGACGGCCTTGCGCACCGCGTGACGACCGAGCTGCCCGAGCGTACCGGAAATCTGGGCCACTTGGCATGGAAGAGCCCCTTTACCGATGAAGTCTCGACCGAGAGCTTCCCCGAGGTCTTTGACCGCGCACTGCTCGATTACGAGCTCACCGTCGCCCGCTTTATCGAGACCGGCGATATGGAAGCCGTGACCAACCACGTCAATTACAGCGGTCGCGTGCTCGGCGCCGACGAAGAGTTCGACCGCGAGGAGTAGCAAGCTGCCTCGCCCATACTCTCCAATAAGTTGCGGTGGAATAGTTCCTGAATGAAGCCCCCGGAGGGCTAAGCGGGAACTATTTCACCGCAACTGCGTTGATGGGATGGCGTTTCGCCCTGCGTGTCCGTATGACCGCTCCTGTCCCTTTGCCGAATCCTTACCGGCGCTTCTGGACAATTGGGGTACGATGAACTAACTGCATATCGGGCGAATACGAAGGGGCCCTGTCCATGAAATACACCAAGCTCGAGCGTAACTGGGTTATGTACGATGTGGGCAACTCGGCCCTCGTGCTGCTCAATACCTCGGTGGTGCCCATCTACTTTAACGCCATCAATACCGGTGCTTCTTCGGCAGACCTGGTGGTCGCTTGGGGCAACGCGCAGACGATCGCCTCGCTGGTCATTGCCATGCTCATGCCCATTCTGGGCGCGCTTGCCGATTATGCCGGCAACAAGATCAAGTTCTTCTTGGGCTTCTTCCTCACGGGCCTGGTTCTTTGTCTGGCGCAGGCTATCCCCATGTCCGCCATGGCATTTTTGACCGTGTACGTGCTGTGTACCATCGGCCTTAACTCTTCTATGACGTTCTACGACGCCATGCTGCCCGACATTACCACCGACGAGCGCATGGACGCCGTGTCCAGCTCGGGCTATGCCTGGGGCTACATCGGTTCCACCGTGCCGTTCATCATCTGCTTGGCGCTTATCATGGGTGGCCCCGCTCTTGGCGTCCCCACCATGCTGGCAACGCGTCTGTCGTTTGTCATCACCGGTGCCTGGTGGCTCATCTTTACCCTGCCGCTCATTCGCACCTATAAGCAAAAGTACGGTCGCGAGCGCGGTCCCGAGGACACCATCGGCCACATTGTGGGCGGCGTGTTCTCCGAGGTCGGACACACCATGCGTGAGATCGCCCACAACAAGCCCGTGCTGGTCTACATGATCGCGTTCTTCTTCTACATCGATGGTGTCCATACGGTCATCTCCATGGCAACCAGCTACGGATCGGCTTTGGGCATCGATTCGACCCAGCTGGTGCTGGCACTGCTCGTTACGCAGTTCGTTGCTTTCCCGTCCGCCATTATCTATGGCAAGCTCGCCGGTCGCGTGGGCACGCTCAACATGATCATGGTGGCCGTCGCCGCCTACATGGGCATCGTGCTCTTTGCCGCGTTTTTCTTAAAGACTGCCTTTGAGTTCTGGGTGCTCGCCATTTTGGTCGGCTTGTTCCAGGGTGGCGTTCAGGCGCTCAGCCGCAGCTATTTTGGCCGCATCATCCCCAAGGAAAAGTCCAACGAGTACTACGGCTTCTTTGATATCTTTGGCCGCTACGCAAGCGTGATGGGCACCTTCCTGGTGTCGGTCGTCACCTCGCTGACCGGCAACCCGTCGCTGGGTGTCCTTTCCATCGGCGTGCTGCTGGTGCTTGGCTTTGCGCTGCTGGTCCGTCTGTCCCGTACGGCTCAGGCGGCGGCGTAAGGCAACCGGGCTCAGTACGGCAATTGTGCCTATCCGCAGCACTCTTTTGGAAGTAGCCGCATAAATCATTCTGACTTCCGAACAATGTTTAGCCCAAGTGGGTATGATGGAATCAGCTAGGTCGCGGGGCGTCGCCTGTGTTTGGCGGCGCCCCGTTTTTGTGTTGCAAGGAGGGTAAAGGTATGAACGCCACGGTTGTGATCCCAACATATTGGGCGGGCGATGATACCCAAGCAAACGCTCCCGGCACCTACGATCACTCGACGTCGCTCAATGCCGCCAACCCGGAACTCAATCGCTGCCTGACTTCGCTCGAACAGGTACGCGACATTCCGCGCATCATTCTCTTGGTGGTCTGTCCGGTTTCTGCCACGGCCGACGTATCCCATCGCGTGCACGAAATCGTTAATGCGCATCCCACACTTAAGGTCACCATCGTTACCAATACCCAGGCTTCGCGTGTTGCCGACCGCGTGGCGCAGATTGCGCCCAAAGGCTCGGGCGAGTGCGTGAGCCTGCGCGGCTACGGTGCCATCCGCAACATGGGTCTTGCCTGCGCGGCGGTGCTGGGGCACGACGCGGTTGTGTTTTTGGATGACGACGAGACTGTTATCGATGCCGACTTTATGAAGCGTGCGACCTATGCACTGGGCCAACAGACGCGTCAGGGCCTGCCGATTTTAGTCAAGAGCGGATACTTTTACGATCGCGACGGGTCGCCGCTGGCTCCCACGGACAAAGCGGGCATTTGCCATCGCTGGTGGACCAAGCGTATCGAGTTCAATCGCTGGATGAAAAAGGCGCTCTCGGGCACCCGCATCTCGCGCTCCAATTACGTGTGCGGCGGCCTGATGGCCCTCCACGCCCGCGCCTTTACGCGCGTGGCCTTCGACCCGTTTATCACCCGCGGCGAGGATTTGGACTATCTCTTTAACATGCGCATGTTTGGCTACGACGTGTGGTTCGATAACGAGTGGACCGTGCGCCACCTGCCGCCCGAGTCCGAGAAGCGCTCGCCGCGCTTTATGCAGGACGTGTACCGTTGGTACTACGAGCGGGCCAAGCTGACGTTCGCTGCGCACCAAAAGGAGCTCATTCCGGTTACGGCCGCATCGCTCATGCCCTATCCGGGTCCGTGGATCTCGCGCGAGCTCGACGACCGCGTGCGCAAGACCGCCATGGTCCGCAGCATGTTTACCCGCGAGCACGAGGGGTATCTGCGCATCTGGCGTCATGGTATTGACGAGGCCAAGACCTATGCCCGCCAAAACGCCGCAAGCTACCTGCGTTTTCAGAGTTTCTGGCCCAAGATCATGGACGAACTTTGGCGCGACGCACAACTGATTAGCATCCTGGAGGGGGCTGAATGATCGACCGCCGCGCCCAGCGCGATAATTCAATTTCAATCTTTCGCATCATCGCCGTTGTCTGCGCCGTTTGCGTGTTGGCGTACTTTATCTTTGCCCTGGCAACTGGCATTGAGCCGATTGCCACGGTGATCGCCTGTGCGTTGCTGTGCATCTTCCTGTGCATCTTTATCTATTTGACGCTCAATCCCGATTCGGTGCGCTCCCAGTACACCGAGGAGACGCTCTCGGTTGCCTCGGCCATGCTCGAGGACATTAAGGGCGGCCTGACGCAGGAATCGGCGCTTTTGGTGTGCCGGCGTATCCTGCCCGAGACACGTGCCATGACCGTTGCCATCACCGATGAGAGCAACGTGCTGGCCTGCGCGGGTGAGTTCGAGGAAAAGCTGCTGCCCGATTCGCCCATCCATACGCTTGCCACGCGCTACGTCATTGAGCACGGCATCGTGCAGTCGTTCAACCGCGTGGTGGATGTCGTGGGTTCGGATGGCTCGCACAACCATGTTCCCGCCGGCATCATCGCGCCCATCAAGGTAGGCGACCGCACCGTCGGCACGCTCAAGTTCTACTACAAGACCCCGCGCGCCGTCGACCGTACCCAGTATGCGCTCGCCTCGGGCTTTGCCGAGATCCTGTCCACGCAGCTCGCCATCCACGAGCTCGAGGTGCAAAAGGAACTGACGGCACGTGCCGAGGTGCGTGCCCTGCAGGCGCAGATCAATCCGCACTTTCTGTTCAACACGCTCAACACCATCGCGTCGTTTACGCGTACCGACCCGCTGCGCGCCCGTGAGCTACTGCGCGAGTTCTCCTCGTTCTATCGCGCCACGCTCGACAACTCGGGGTCGCTTATCCCGGTCTCGCGCGAGGTTGCCCAGACCAAGCGCTACCTGACGTTTGAGAAGGCGCGCTTTGGCGAGGACCACGTACTGGCGACCTTCGATGTCTCCGAGGATGTCGAGGACACGTTGGTCCCGGCCTTTGTAATCCAGCCCATCGTCGAGAACGCCGTGCGGCATGGCATGGGCGATGACGACGCCCTGCGGATCGATGTGACCGTCCATCAAGACGGCGACGACGCAATCCTGATTGCCGTGGCCGACAACGGCGTGGGTATGGACGAGGGCACCGCCGCCAGGCTGTTTGATGAGCGCTCCGCCCGCCCCGATGCCAGTTCCCCGCAAGGCGGCGGCGCCGGCGTGGCCATGCACAATATTTCTGAGCGCATCCATCGCTTTTATGGACCGCACTCTTATACGCGCGTCGAATCGGCGCCGGGCAAGGGCACCAAAGTGCTCCTGCATCTTGATTTGTCAGAGAGCATCTTTGATATTCAAGAGTAAAATAAAAGGCTATGGGCTCAACGCCAAGCGGCGGATGCCCAGCGTAGTTTGTTGACGAAAGGTTTAATCCCTATGCTGCGTGCGATGATTGTGGATGACGAGGCCCCGGCCCGTTCGGAACTTCGCTTCTTGCTCGAGCAGACGGGCAAGATCGGCACGATCACTGAGGCGTCGAGCGTCCGCTCCGCCATTGAGATGTTGATGGAAAGCCGCGTCGATGTCATATTTCTCGATATCTCGATGCCCGGCGCTTCTGGTCTGCAGCTTGCCGAGGCGCTGCATAAGCTTAAGAATCCGCCGGCGATTGTGTTTGTGACCGCGTATAGCGATCATGCCGTCGAGGCGTTCGACGTAGATGCCGTCGATTACCTAATGAAGCCGGTTGAGGAGGCGCGCCTGGATCGCGCGATCGAGAAGGTCATGCAGCACGCCAAGCCCGTCACGGACAGCAAAGCCACCATCGAGCGCATTCCGGTGGAAAAGGGCGGCCGTAAGGTCCTCATCCCCGTGGATGACATTCGCTTCATCATGGCCAAGGACGATTACTCCTGTATCTATACCGTCGATGATCGTTTTCTATCGACGACTTCGCTGGCGCAGTTCGAGGCCAAGCTTTGCGACTTTGGCTTCTTTCGCGTTCATCGCCGCTATATCGTCAACTTGGCGTGCGTCACGGATGTCGAGACGGTGCCCTCGGGCGCTATCCAACTGGGCATTACGGGCGTCGACGAACGGGTGCCGGTCTCGCGCCGCCGCGTTGTGCCGCTCAAGAAGGCCTTGAGCCTCTAGTACACTGGCCCCGCAGCCCTGTAGACCAATTGTCTGCGGAGCCGTGGGGCTTTTTGTATATACGTCGAATCGGTTTTGCAGAAGGGATCCCATGAACAGTGCAAGCGCCAAGCGCATCGACATCATCTCGGACACCCACGGCTATCTTTCGCCCGCGCTTCTGGACGAGCTCAAGGGCGCAGATCTGATCATCCACGCCGGAGACCTCACTTCAGAGATGGATTACGAGCATCTATGCACCATCGCCCCCGTGCGAGCGGTCCTAGGAAACAACGACTACTACCGCGACTACGGCCCGGATGTAGACCGTCTGGCTATCTTCACCTACGAAGGCCTCAAATTCGCCGTAGCCCATTACCGCGAAGACCTTCCGGTGGGATCCGTAGACGTAGCCATCAACGGTCACACCCACGTAACCAAAGAAGCCCAAGTAGGCCGCTGCCTGGTCCTCAACCCCGGCAGCGCCAGCTACCCCCGAGGCAGCCGAGGCCCCACCATGGCCAGAATACTCGTCAAGGACGGCAAGATCCTGAGCACCAATTTTATTGACTTGGAGTAGGTGCAACAAAAACGGGGGATGCAGACCGCATCTCCCGTTTTTCTTTCAGCAAAAGGCCGAAGTTCAACAACAACCATCAGGCAACCCCGCCGAGGAGCACGGGGATCCCGAGCCGCGAAGCGGCGAGCAACAAAGTCTTCGAACAAAGTGACGGCAGGGAGGGTCTCCGGGGCTGGGGGCGGGGGTTAAGTTTGTCGCGAGTTCCGCACGCAAAGGAAAGCACTTAATGTGCTTTCCGTCTTGCGCAGGACTGTAGAGCAGCAAACTTAACCCCAGCCCCCAGCCCCGGAGACCCTCCCGGATGGCCCCAAAAATTTTTTCAAAAAAGTTGTTGCGCGCCGGACAGACTTCTGTGTATACTAATCCCCGCAGCGCACGCGAGCGGAAACAAACGCGAACGACTGCCTGGGGAGTTAGCTCAGTTTGGTTAGAGCGCCGGCCTGTCACGTCGGAGGTCGCGGGTTCGAGCCCCGTACTTCCCGCCAACGCAATTAAAGCCACGTCTTCGGACGTGGCTTTTTGCGTTTGATAGGACCTTGATCCCATCGGCCCCTTTCGCCCAAAACCAAATCCTTCCAATTCCCGGACAAGCTCCGTTTGAGACATGTGTTTAAACAAGGCGTTTGTTGCACAACACCAGTTCAACGAAGCAGGGGGTTAGGTTATACTAAATTGCACTATGGGCCGTTTTTGATGCAAGAGGCTTCAAACACGGCATTCAGTGGGCACCCGTTTTGCTATTTGGGCGTCCATACGGTCATTGGTGTCTCGACGTAAGCTCGGCTCCGGAGCTCGTTCGAGCTGTTCCTATTCCTTGAAAGGGGAAAAATGGACATATCGAGGAAGACTGATTACGCCCTTCGCATGCTCGCGATGCTTGCCGAGGACCCGGAGCGTCTGCTTTCTGTTCGCACCGCCGCCGAAGAGGTCAATGTCCCGTATTCGTTTGCCCGTTCGATTCAGCATGGTTTGGTTCAGGCCGGTATTGTGGAGAGCCTGCGCGGCGTCCATGGCGGCATGCGTCTTAAAGTCAGTCCCGACGATGTCACCATCCGCCAGGTCGTTGAGGCCGTTCAGGGCCCCATGGTCATGAACGATTGCACCGCGCCCGAAGGCGACTGTGCACGCATGGGTACGTGCTGCTATCATCCCCTGTGGGCCGGAGCCCAGGCGCTGATGCGCGACTACCTCGATTCCGTTTCGCTGGGCGATATCGTCGCTCACCGCCAGTTTCCGGCCGTCGATTCCAAGTTCGCCGACCGCGATGCGTTTCCCGAGTACGCCACCTGTGCGTGCGCTTGCCGGGAGGAATAGCGCCGCATAAGGAGCATAGCTATGATTCAGGACCCCTTTCGTTCGATGATTCGTTCGGAAGGGGTCCTGCGTTATCGCGACCTTCCGTGGCGCCGCACGCGCGACCCGTACATTATTTGGCTTTCCGAGGTTATGCTGCAGCAAACGCAGGTGCCGCGTGTGGAGACGCGTATGCCCGCGTGGCTCGACCGCTTTCCGACCGTGCAGGCACTCGCTCAGGCCGCCCCTTCCGATGTCTTGGATGCGTGGCAGGGGATGGGCTACAATCGCCGCGCCCTGGCGCTTCATAGAGCCGCTCAGTGCGTTATGGAAGACTGGGGTGGGGAGTTTCCACGTGAGACGCGCGACCTGGTCGCCCTGCCCGGTATTGGCCCGGCGACGGCGCAGGGCATCCGGTCGTTTGCGTTCGATCTACCGGGTGTGTATCTGGAGACCAACGTGCGCACGGTCTTTCTGCATCATTTCTTTCCCGATGTGCCGGCCGTTCCCGATCGCGAGCTGGTGCCGCTGATCCAAGCCGCCTGTCCGGCGGTTCCCGGTGCGACGGCGGATGAGATCGCTCCCTTTGCCGTGCCTCAAGACGATGCCGACACGCCGCGCGCGTGGTATTACGCGTTGCTGGATTACGGCGCGTATCTTAAAAAGACGCTGCCCAATCCGTCCAGGCGCTCGGCGAGCTATAGCCGTCAGTCCAAGTTTGAGGGCTCGCGTCGCCAAAAGCGCGCTCATATTGTGCGCATGCTGCTGGCGGCGCGCGATGGGCGGCCGGCGGGCATCACACTCGCCGAGGCCGTGGCGGGCGTCAACGAAATGGAGGCGGCAGCGGGCCGCGAGCCGGTCGAGCACGAGCTGGTTGCAAGCATTCTCGCCGATCTTGAGCGCGAGGGCTTTTGCCGCGTGGAGGGTGACCGCTGGCTAAGCGTGTAGCCCACCCGAATCTGAAAAACAGGATTGTAAGGTTTAGATTTTCGACATGAGGGCATCCTAAAGACAAGGTCGCTCGAAGCCTACGGGCGGCATGTGTTGAAGGGAAGTACACCTATGGATTTTGAGAATTCTCAAACCAAGAAGAACCTCGAGACCGCTTTTGCCGGTGAGTCCCAGGCGCATACCAAGTATCGCTACTATGCATCCAAGGCCAAGAAGGATGGCTACGTTCAGATCTCGAATATCTTTGCCGAGACGGCGGGCAACGAGTCCGAGCACGCCAAGCTGTGGTTTAAGTATCTGCACGACGGCGCCGTTCCCGACACCCTGGACAACTTGCGTGATGCCGCTGCGGGCGAGAACTACGAGTGGACCACGATGTACGACGAGTTTGCCAAGACCGCCGAGGAGGAGGGCTTTACCGAGATCGCCGCAAAGTTCCGTGGCGTCGGCGCTGTCGAGAAGGCTCACGAGGAGCGCTACAACAAGCTCGTCGAGCGCATTGAGTCGGGCGAGGTGTTTGAGCGCGAGGGCGTGAAGGTATGGAAGTGCCTGAACTGCGGGCACCTGCATGTTGGTGCCGAGGCGCCCGAGGTGTGCCCGGTGTGCAACCACCCGAAGGCGTACTTTGAGGAGCAGGTGGTGAACTACTAGCGCTTGGCGCTGGCTGCGGGGCGCGGGGCGGGAGGCCGGATTGCCTTCCCTCCCCGCTCACGGCTCCGCAGGGTCGCGTTGAGGGAAGGCAATCCGGCCTCCCGCCCCGCGCCCCGGCGTTGGGTCGTCGCGTGCTCGTTACTGAAAAGCTGATTAGAAGTTTGTGTGCCGCCCCTTTGGGGCGGCACTTTTTGTGTGGGGTCCCGGTCTTCACAATTTCCGTCAAGCTTTTGGTCAGCTTTTGGTTAGTTGGCGGGTTGGTGGAAGGGCAAAAGATCATTCGATAAAAAAGCTCAAAGAAAGTGCTGGTAGGGGAGTTGTTGAGGTTTTCGACAACTTTTGTCAGCAAGAATCTTCATAGTTATTGCCGCAGATTTCGTTGCCGTGGCCGCGATGGTGCGGGATGCTGGGCGCAAGCGTCGAATGCTCCGATTGAGGAGGCCAGCATGGACCTGTTTCTTGAGACCCCGCAGCAACAAGCCGAGCGCATGTTGCGCCAACAGCAACGACTCATGGAGATGCAAATGCAAGGGGCGGCCGTTCAACCTCCTGCACAAAACGCCGCACCTGCGGTATCGTCTGTGGGCGAGGTAGACCCAGGAGCATATTCCGTACAACAAGATTCATATGCGCAGGAGCTTGCGTTCGACAAGCGCCGCACGCGTCACCGCCGCGTGGGCCAGCGCCTGCGCACGTTAGCGATGATTGTGCTGATCCCGTTGGGACTCGCGGCAATCTTCTTGGCCTCATATGCCTTCACGTGCATTCTCAACGGTGCCTCGCCCAGCGAAGTGCTCCAACATCTGTCGGCCCTCGGCCAGCGCCTAGGCGATGTCATAACAACTATCCGCGCCGGCTGGGAGAGTTAGCGTTTGTCAAATTAGGACTTCTAGGGTGTAGGGATTATCGCCACGAGTAGAATTCTTGCATCCTGTGGGTCCTGTCGTGCAACTGAATAGTATTATTAAAGATAAATAATAATAGGATTTGCTATGTATAAGCAGGATTTAGAGCAGACTCTTTTGGGCATTGACGAAGGAGGCGGAGCTGGAAATAGGTCCAAGAGACGACAGGCCGAGCGTTGTATTGGTGGGAGGAAGCGCCTTCATGCTAAACGATGTGACGAATCGGTCGGTTACACATGACATTGATGTGTTTGAGGCAGACAGGTGCCTCCGCGAGATCATAGCTCGATACCCCGAGGTAAATGGTATGGCGGTGGCGTATTGTAATCAGATGCCATTCAATTACGAAGATCGTTTGATTCCCTTGGATATTGGCGCGCGTTTTATCAGGTACTTTACGCCATCCTTGGAGGACCTGGCGGTAATGAAGCTCTATGCCTACCGTCCGAACGACATCGTCGATCTTCATAGTCAGGCATTCGTCGACCGACTTGATTGGGGGCTGCTCGAACGGCTTATATTCGACGACGGAGAAGCGCTGGCGTCGTCGCCTTCGGAGCGAAGCTATCAAGAGATGGTCTGTGCATACAGGCAATACAAAAAGGAGGTGCTCGGTTGAATCTGACCTTTGAGGGATTCTTAAAAGGCTATTGCCGAGAGCTATCCGGACAGCAGTCGCTGAGTTTTAGAAAACTGGTTGAGCGGGCGACGACGGTTGCACCGCGCGTGGCGGAGCCTCTGTTTTTGCTCGCTTTGGCGCAGGGAAAAGCTGAATACGTTCTGGGTTTATCCGAGGGCTCGTGGATGGAAGAGGATTACCGAGGCGTTTTGTCCTTGTACGATCAAGCGGGTGGCATGGCGTCTCTATGCGCCAAAAGTGAGCTCCCTAACCGTTATGCCAACGTTTGGCGTGCGTATAGAGCGGTGAAGGAAAAGCCAGTGGCGGACAGAAGGATCAACGCCCTGATGCGAAAAAGAACATTGGGGGCGCTAGGGGAATCGGGCGTAACGCGCTACGGTCTCTGCCGCGATTTGAATCTGAATAAGGGAAACGTGTACGCATACTTAGCCGGCGATGACTCAAAGGTGAGCAGGGAGACGGCGCGTCGCATTATGGAATATGCGGAAGAGAGAAGCTCCCAAGAAGGGGCCGGGCGCCCGATGCGTGTGGCGGGGTAAGATTGATCGAGGTTTCGATTGATAATCGATTGGGTTTGTTGGGCGGAGTCTATGTCTGCTATTGATATCGTGCTTGCTGTGACCGCCTTGGTGGCGGCGGGGGTTGCTGTGGCTTGTGCCCTGCAGCTCAAGGGCCTTCGCGCCGAGCTGCGGGAGCGCGGCGATAGCGGGGCAGAGATGCTGGCTGCGCTCGAGCAGGCCAACAGCACGCTCGATGCCCTCAACGTCGCGCTGGCAGAAACCCGCCGCACGGCAAACGCCATCGCGCAGCAGCAGACGACCGACGCCGCCGTGGAGCAGCAACGCTACCTGACCATTGCGCGCGAGTTCTCGCAGGCCGGCGACCGCATGGATGACCTGCGCCGCGAGACGGCCCAACAGCTCGGCGCCAACCGCGAGGGCATCGAGCACCGCCTGGACAAGGTGCGTGAGACGGTCGATGCCCAGCTGGGCGCCATCCGCAAGGACAACAACGTGCAGCTCGATCAGATGCGCTCGACGGTGGACGAGAAACTCTCCCGTACGCTCAACGATCGCCTGTCTGCATCGTTTAAGCAGGTGAGCGACCAGCTCGAGGCCGTGTACAAGGGCCTGGGCGATATGCAATCTATCGCCACCGGCGTGGGCGACCTTAAGCGCGTGCTGGGCAATGTGAAGGCGCGTGGCATTTTGGGCGAGGTGCAGCTGGGCGCAATCCTGGCGGACATCCTTACGCCCGACCAGTATCTGGAAAACGTTGCCACCAAGCCCGGCACCTCGGAGCGCGTTGAGTTTGCTGTCAAGCTGCCGGTGGACGAGGGTGATCCCGTGCTGCTGCCGATCGACTCCAAATTCCCGGGCGATGCGTACGAGCATCTGCTCGACGCCCAGGAGTCGGGTGACGCTGAGGCCGTCGCCGCAGCGCGCAAGACGCTCGATATGATGGTGAAGCGCGAGGCAAAGGACATCTGCGAAAAGTATCTGAGCGTGCCCGCGACTACCAACTTTGGCATTATGTTCGTTCCGTTTGAGGGGCTGTACGCCGAGGTCGTCAGCCGCCCCGGGCTTATCGAGACCCTGGGCCGCGACTATCACGTCAACGTTGCCGGCCCCAGCACCATGGCGGCCATCCTCAACAGCCTGCAGATGAGCTACCAGACGTTTAGGCTGCAAAAACGCACCGATGACGTGCTGCGCGTGCTTTCCGCCGTCAAGGCTGAGCTGCCGCGCTATCAGGCGGCGCTACGCCGCGCCCAACAGCAGATCGAGACTGCGGGCAAGACGGTCGAGGGCATTATCACCACGCGCACCAACGTTATGGAGCGCAAGCTCAAGGACATCGATGCGCTGGAGGATGCCGAGGAGGCCGACGCGATTCTGGGCTTGGAGTCCGCAGGCTTACTCGCGGGCCAGGAAGACGAGGGCTAGCCGCAACGGACGGCGGGGCGTCGGCGCAAGCGCGAGGCGCGGGCGCTTTTCGCATCGTGCTTGCTTGAAGTGCGCTTTAGTGTGCTACAAAGGCGTTTCGCCCTATCAGACGTGAAAGGAAGCCCATGTCTCAGAGAAGCACCAGCCCGCTCAAGCGCTCCACCGTGCGCCGCACGTTGCAGCGTTTTTGGGATGTCACGCGCACGCAGCCGCTGATCGTCTTTCTCTCGGTATTCTCGTCGGCGGGCTATATCTTTTTGCTTACGTTTGCCAACACCTACGTGATGGCGCTTATCGTCGACCGCGTCCAGGCCGGCCCCGTGGCAGGCGACCAGGTGTTTGAGGTCTTTGGTCCTTACATTTTGGCGCTCGTGCTCGTTAACCTGGTAGGCCAGATCCTCTCCAAGCTGCAGGACTACACCGTCTACAAGCTCGAGATTGCGGGCAACTATCACCTGGCGCGCCTGTGCTTTGACACGCTCTCCAATCAATCCATGACATTCCACACCAGCCGCTTTGGCGGATCGCTTGTGAGCCAGACGAGCCGTTTTATGAGCGGCTACACGGGTCTGGTGGACGTAACGGTGTATTCGCTCATCCCCACCATCACCTCGGTCGTCTGCACGGTGGCGGCGCTCGCCCCGGTGGTGCCGACGTTTACCGTGATCCTGGTGGGCATCATGGTCGTCTACATTGCGTTTGTCTGGTTTATGTACAAGCGCATCATGCCGCTTTCGGCCGCGACGTCCGCTGCGCAGAACAAGCTGTCGGGTGTGCTTTCCGACGCGGTCACGAACATCCTGGCCGTCAAAACCTGCGGGCGCGAGGACTTTGAGCGCGACCTATTCGATACCGCTGACCGTGCCGCGCGTGATGCCGAAACGGTTTCGATGCACGCCATGATGCAGCGCAACTTTACGACCTCGGGCCTTATCGTCATCACCATGGCCGTGGTGAGCGTGTTCGTGGCGGGCGGCAACGCGTGGTTTGGCATCTCTGCCGGCGCGCTCGTCATGATCTTTACCTATACGTACAACCTCACCATGCGTCTGAACTACGTGAGCTCCATGATGCAGCGCATCAATCGCGCGCTGGGCGATGCGGCCGAGATGACGCGCGTGCTGGACGAGCCGTGTCTGGTGGCAGACGACGAGAACGCCCCCGAGCTCAAGGTGAGCGAGGGCGCGATTGATTTTGAGCACTTGAGCTTTGCATACCGTGATGCCGCGGCGGGCGAGAGCGTGTTCGACGACCTGACGCTCCATGTGGCGGCGGGCCAGCGCGTGGGCCTGGTGGGCAAATCGGGCTCGGGCAAGACGACACTCACCAAGCTGTTGCTGCGCCTGGACGACGTACAGGTCGGCCGCGTGCTCGTGGACGGCCAGGACGTTTCGCGCTGCACGCAGCAGAGCCTGCGCCGCCAAGTTGCCTACGTGCCGCAGGAGGCGCTGCTGTTCCATCGCTCCATTCGCGAGAATATCGCCTACGGCCGCCCCGACGCTACCGACGAGCAGATCCGCGAAGCGGCTCGCTTGGCTAATGCGACCGAGTTTATCGACCGCCTGCCCCGTGGCTTTGACACCATGGTGGGCGAGCGGGGCGTTAAGCTTTCGGGCGGCCAGCGCCAGCGCGTGGCCATTGCCCGCGCTATTCTGACCGATGCGCCGATCCTGGTGCTCGACGAGGCGACGTCTGCCTTGGACAGCGAGTCCGAGGCGCTGGTGCAGGAGGCGCTCGAGAACCTGATGCGCGGCCGCACCTCCATTGTGGTGGCACATCGCCTGTCCACCGTGGCGGCGCTCGACCGCATCGTGGTACTGGCGGACGGCGAGATTGTCGAGGACGGTACGCATGCGCAGCTTGTCGAGGCTGGCGGCGAGTACGCAAGCCTGTGGGGCCGCCAGACCGGCGCATTTTTGGAGGCGTAAAGACCCCATACGTGGGACAATCGTGCCCATAGGTTTGTTATGCCGCCGAGCCGAGGAGTCGTTATGCCACGCGAGACCAATGCCGCCAAACGCGAGCGCGCCATCGAGGTGTGCGAGCGCCTTAACCGTCGCTATGGCCCGGTCGAGTGCTTCTTGGACCACGAGAATCCCTTTAGGCTGCTCATCGCGGTGCTGCTCTCGGCGCAAACGACCGACGCGCAAGTCAACAAGGTGACGCCGCGGCTGTTTGCCCAGTGGCCCACGCCCGAGGTCATGGCCGGGGCGAGTGTTGCCGACGTGGCGGACACGATCAAGTCGCTTGGCTTCTACAAGAGCAAGGCCAAACACGCCGTGGAAGCGGCGCAGATGATCGTTGCCGATTACGGCGGTGTAGTGCCGGCGGATATGAAGGAGCTCGTCAAACTGCCGGGTGTGGGGCGCAAGACGGCGAACATCGTGCTCAACGTGGGGTATGGCATCGTGGAAGGCATCGCGGTGGATACGCACGTCAACCGTATCGCGCATCGCCTGATGCTGAGTCCCAAGACGCACGCCAAAGAGCCGCTCAAGACCGAGCAGGATCTGCTCAAGATCTTGCCGCACGAGTATTGGGAGTCGGTCAATCACCAGTGGATCACCTTTGGCCGCGAAATCTGCGACGCCCGCAAACCCAAGTGCGACGAGTGCCCACTGGCAGACCTTTGTCCCAGCGTACGCGTGATGGGGTAGGGCCCGGCACGTTTTGCCAGCGTCCGAAGGCTGTGGCCAATGTTGCGCAACGCATTTGGGCCGCGAAGGCTCAATATGATGGCGACAGATGCCGTTTGTTGTGAGGAGATGCCCGAATATGTTTTGCACCAAGTGTGGCTCCGAGATGCCCGATGGAACTGAATATTGCACGAACTGCGGGGCGCGCATCGGCGCTGCCTCCCCGGCGGCCGCGCCTGCTGAGCCCGCATCGATGCCGGCGGCAGGGATGCCTCCCGTGCAGAAGAAGTCGCATAAGCGAGCGGTGATTATCGGCATATGTGCAGCGGGCGTGCTGGTGGCCGGCGGCGCTGCGCTGGCGCTGACCGGCGTGCTGGGTCCGCTTGGGCAGGGCAATTCATCGCAGATTACAGTACTTGGGTCCGACGAGGGTTCGGCCGAGCACAAGGACAAGGGAAGCGCCAAGGAGAAGTCTGCCGCCGACGAGGATGAGGCAGATGAGCCTGAGCAGACCGGCAGCAGCGTAAAAGTCGACCTCAACGACCAGGCAACTTATGCCGCCGCAAACCTGTTCCTGTCGAACTTTACGGAGGAACACTTCGATCGGGACTGGTATCAGGCGGGCGACTTCGATTCGACTGACGGACTTTCTGATGACGAGAAATACAAGCTGGTTAAGTTTATCTGGTGCCATTTTATTGACAACGCGCCGTATCGAATCGAGAAGGGTGACTATGACAACGGCAATCGCCAGCGCGTGGCGACTGATGCGGTCAATAGGGAACTCAACCGCTTGACGGGCCTGACGCTTTCCGATGCCGATATGACTTATGACAGAACGCCGGAGGGGCAGGCGATTCCTGATTCGGCCGAAGCGCATGACGGGTACCTGTATCTGAAACAGGAATACGGCCAGGGAAATTACAACCCATCGTGTGCCATCGTTACGGGCGCGACTGACCTTGGCGACAACATCTACGAGCTCACCTATGAGGTTTACAGTGCTGGCGGTGCGTTACTTCCTTCCGACATCCCCGAGAGCACCTATGGCCTGCCAAAGGATCAGTTCATCGCCGCAATTCAAGCGGATGCATCCAGGGGCCGCACCGAGACTTGCACGGTCCGCGTCGCGCAGGGTGACGGCGCCCCGACCTTCACACTGCTTAAAATGGGCGTCTACGATTAGGCTCGGTGGACAGCTCACTCTGATAACGCCAGGCGACTTGCCCGTCTGGCGTTTTTGTTGCGGGGCTGGGCATGCGCTTGAGCTGGAGTATTTGTCGCCTCCTGCCGCCTCATGCAAAAATGTGTTGCTAATTTAGAAGCCTATTCAAGCGCGCCGAAGTCGTGCGTGCTGGCGTAGCATGAGCAAAAAATCAAGCAATGGAGGGTAACGTGGCAACATTGAAGACGCGAGAGCTCGAAGATTATTTTGAACGCATCGTACGCACGCGCGAAGGTGACCTACCTGGTCGTCGCAAAGGCGACGAATACTTGTCTCAAACCCATGCGCTCTACCATGGTGATCCTGCGCCCTGGGCTCTGACGCCAAAGATATTCGACATGGATATGACGGCGCTTCTTAAGGAGGCCGCCGAGCGCATGTACGGCATTATGGACAAGGTGACGCGGGCGTTTTGTTCCGATGCCTCCGTGCGTGCGTGGTTTCGCATGGATCCGGCTTTTGCTGACCTGTGCGCTATGGATGCCGGCTATGATTGCCAAATTCCCCTTGCGCGTGTTGATATCTTTCTTGACGAAGATGCCGGTTCGTATACGTTTTGCGAGCTCAATACCGACGGCAGTGCCGGAATGGTAGTGACCGATGCGGTCTGTCAGGCGGTGCGAATGACGCCTTCCTTTGAGGAGTTTGCATCCGACCACCCCGGCTTTCGGCAGTACGATTTGTGCGGTAGCTGGATAGACGCATTGTTTGAGACCTATGCAGAGTGGAAGCTGGCCCATCCTCGCCGCACCGAGGATAGTGCACGATCGGACGACGGGGCCCGCGTTGACGAGGGGCTCTATGCACCGCAATCAAAAATATATCCCGCTTCGGTGGCAATCGTCGACTATTCGGAAAGCATCGACTTGGAAGATGCGGCTCATTTTGTCGACCTTATGAGGCGACGGGGTGTGGTGGCGCGCTTTGCGGATGTGCGCGACCTGCGGATTGGCGAAGACGAGAGCGGTGCTAGGCGGCTGTGCGATGCCGCCGGTCCTATTGATTGCGTTTGGCGGCGCGCGGTGACCGGCGAGCTGTGGGATAAGCCGTGCGACGGACGCTCGGCCTTAATTGAGGCTGCCCAAGAAGGGCTCGCATGCGTCGTCGGCGGATTTAGAACGTGGCCGTGTGCGACTAAGACCGTATTTGCATTTCTGTGGTCTCGGGCCGGTCAGTCCTTGTTGAGCCCGGAGGAGCAATCGTTTGTACGGGAGCATGTGCCCTATACCGAGATTTTGGACGAAAGCGCCCAGTTGTCGAGATTTGCCGAAAAGGATCGATGGATTGTCAAGCCGTGCGGCGGCTACAACGCGGTTGGCGTTGTTGCCGGCTTGGATGCCACGGAACGGGAATGGTCCCAGGTGCTTGCTCGCGCTGCGGCCGCTGGGGCGATTGTACAGGAGTATGCTCAGCAGTATCAGACTCCCTGCTTGCGCGGAACGCTTGTCAATGGGCCGCATCGAGGAGAGGCACCCAAAGGACTTGTGGATGATCTCGGTTTTGCGCCCGCTTCTAATATGGAAGGCCTGTACCTGTATCGCGGTCGTTTCGCGGGCGTGTACACACGCGTCGGCTTTGCCAACACCATAGGCGAGTGGACGAGCCGCTTGAACGTTGCGAGCTTTTTTGAGGAATAGCCGTTTCTTGGGGCACCTTCCGTGGTTGCGGCGTTCGAAGTGACGGGGAGATTTTGGCGAAGCCGATGAGCCCGGTTCTATCTGGCGTTTTTTGCGGGGCTGGGCGTACGCTTGAGCTGGAGTCCTCTCCATGCGCTACCATGACAGGCAACGAATTTGACGAACGACCCGCCGAGCTTGCCTCGGCGGGCTTTTGGCGTTGCGATGCCGGAGGAACAGCATGCTCATTCACCGTATAGCCGCGCAGCTCTACACTGCCGAGGCACTGCGGACCGTCGAGGCCGGGCTCGATGCTGGCGAGGACGTGACGCTGGCCGTGTCTCAGTCGGGCCGAACGCTTATGGCCGCCGCCCAGTTTGCGCGTCGTCCGCGCCCCACGGTCTACATCGTGAGTGGCGAGGATGCGGCCGATCGCGCCGCACGCAGTCTGGCCGCCTATGTGGGCCTGGCGCACGTGTGTCGTTTTCCCGAGCGCAAGGACTATCCGTGGCGCGAGCAGGCGCCCGACGACGCCGTGGTGGCCCAGCGCTGCGAGGCCCTGGGACGCATCGTGCGCGGCGACAACTGCATCATGGTCGCCTCGGCTCGCGCACTGCTGCGCTGCGTGCCGCCAGTCGAGAGCCGCTACTGGGAGTCCACGACCTTTGCGGTGGGCGAGGAGATTCCCTTTGACGAGGTGCCGCAGCGTCTGGTGGGCATGGGCTACACCAATGCCGGCGCCGCCGACGCGCCCGGCCTGTTCCGCGTGCACGGCGACACCGTCGAGGTGTTCCCCGCGCAGGAGAAGGCGCCCGTGCGCATTGAGTTCTTCGGCGACGAGATCGATCGCATCCGCCGTATGGTGAGCTCAACGGGGCAGACCATCGGCAACGAGGACAGTATCGAGATCTTCCCCTGCCGTGAGCTGGCGCTTACCGACGATGCCGTCCACAACATGCACGTGGCGCTCTACCGCGCCAGCCAGGACGACAGCAAGCTGGCGGCGCTGCTCGAGATGGTGGATGCACGCATCGTCACGCCCGAGCTCGACCGCTTTTTGCCGGTGATGTACGGCCAGACCGTAAGCCCACTGGCACACGTGGGCGGCAAGGCGCTCGTGGTTCTATCCGAGCCGCGCTCGCTGTTCGACGACTGTCTGCGCGCCTACGAGGATATCGAGGCCCGTGCCGGCGAGGCGGGGATTGACCGCCTGGACGGCCTGTATGTGCGCGCCCAACAGCTCGATTTTGGTGCCCAGCAGCGCCTGAACTATGTGAGCCTCATCCGTGCCGGCGGTGCGGTGACGGCCGAGCTCAAGATTGAGCAGCCGGCCATCGCAGGCTCGGACAACCGTTTTATGACGCGCATCCAGGAAGTCGTGGGCAAGCGCTACGCCTGCGTGTTTGCCATTCCCGACCGCGGTGCGCGCGAGTCGATGGAGCTCACCTTTGGCGACGAGGGCATTACCTTTGAGGAATCGCTGACCGCGGCGCCCGAAAATGCCGGTGCTATCGGCGACCGCGTGCGCGTGGCAGCGGCGGATTCCGCCGACCGTGCCGCACGCCAGGAGGCCCATGCTTCCATTCGCGAGCGTAAGGCCGACGCGCTCAACGCCCGCTCGCTCGAGGCGGGTGCCGCCCAGGCTGCCGCTGGTGCCGCCGTGCCCACCATCTCGCGCGGACGCGTGACCTTTGTCGATGCCGCTCTGCCGCAGGGCGTGGTGGTGCCCGATGCCAACCTGGCCGTGTTCTCAATCGCCGACCTCAACGCCCGCATGGACGCCAACCGCGCGCGCAGCCGCCGCAAGGTGGACATTACGCAGATCACGTTCCCGTTTAAGCCGGGCGACTACGTGGTGCACGCCACTCACGGCATCGCACTCTTTAGCGAGATCGCGCGCCAAGAAGTGGGCGGCAAGGAGCGCGACTACTTTTTGCTGGAATATGCCGATGGCGACAAGCTCTACGTGCCGCTCGAGCAGGTCGACCGCATCACGCGCTATGTTGGCCCCGACGGCGACAAACCGCGCTTGACCAGGCTCAACACCGCCGACTGGACGCGTGCCACCAATAAGGCGCGCAAGAATGCCAAAAAGCTGGCGTTTGACCTGGTCGATCTGTATACGCGCCGCTCGTCGATTACCGGTATCGCCTGCCCGCCCGACACGCCCGAGCAGATCGAGATGGAGGAGAGCTTTCCCTACGACGAGACGCGCGACCAGCTGGAGGCCATCGCCGACATTAAGGCCGACATGGAGGCGCCCAAGCCCATGGACCGTCTGCTGTGCGGCGACGTGGGCTTCGGCAAGACCGAGGTCGCTCTGCGTGCGGCGTTTAAGTGCGTGGACTCCGGCCGCCAGGTCATGGTGCTCTGCCCCACGACCATTCTTGCCCAGCAGCACTACGAGACATTCTTTGAGCGCTTTGCCCCGTTTGGCCTGGAGGTCGAGGTGCTCAGCCGCTTCCGCACCCCGGCGCAGCAGAAGCGCGCGCTTAAGGCGTTTGCCGAGGGCACGATTGATGTGCTCATCGGCACGCACCGCTTGCTTTCTGCCGATGTGAACCCCAAGAACCTGGGCATGGTGATCATCGACGAGGAGCAGCGCTTTGGTGTGCAGCACAAGGAGCAGCTCAAGAACCTGCGCGAGCAAATTGACGTGCTTACGCTTTCGGCAACGCCCATCCCGCGTACCATGCAGATGGCCACGAGCGGCGTGCGCGATATGAGCCTGATCACCACGCCGCCGACCGGGCGTCGTCCCGTGATCGTACACGTGGGGGAGTACGACCCCGACGTGGTGAGCGCGGCGATTCGCCTGGAGGTGGGCCGCGGCGGTCAGGTGTATTACGTGTCCAACCGCGTCAAGACCATCGATGACGCTGTGGCGCGCGTGCACGAGGCCGCGCCCGAGGCGCGCGTGGGTGTGGCACACGGCAAGATGAGCCCGCGCGAGGTCGAGGACGTGATGATCGAGTTCGCGACCAAGAAGATTGACGTGCTTATCGCTACGACCATTGTGGAGAGCGGTATCGACAACGCAACGGCCAACACGCTCATCATCGAGGACTCGCAGCGTTTGGGTCTGGCGCAGCTCTACCAGCTCAAGGGCCGTGTGGGCCGCTCTGCTACGCAGGCCTACGCGTACTTTATGTTCCCGGGCGAGCTGCCGCTCACCGAGGAGGCCACGGCGCGCCTGACCGCGCTTTCCGAGTTCCAAGACCTGGGCAGCGGCATGCGCATCGCCATGCGCGACCTGGAGATCCGCGGTGCCGGTTCGCTCATGGGCGCCGAGCAGCACGGCAACCTGTCGAGTGTGGGCTTTGACCTGTTTACGCAGATGCTGGGCCAGGCCGTGGCCGAGGCGCGCGGCGACGACGATGCTGGCGTGGAGGCGGCGAGCGTGGGCATCAACCTGCCGGCCGACTACTTCTTGTCCGAGGAGTACATGCCAGCGGTGGACCAGCGCGTGCTCGTGTACCGCAAGCTCGCGGCGGCCGAGGACCTGGAGAGTATCGACGAGGTGCAGGAGGAGACCGAGGCTGCGCACGGTGAGCTGCCGTTGGCGGGGCTCAACTTGTTCAACCGCGCGCGCATCCGTATTCGCGGCGAGCGCCTGGGGCTCGAGAGCGTCACGCTCAGCGGTGGACGCATTACCTTCCTGGGGGTTGACGTTCCCAAGAAGGTAGCCTTTGAGCTTAAGACTCGCTATGGCGCGGTGAACTTCCCCAAGAGCCGCAAGCTGTCGGTGCCCTACAAGGCGGGCGCCGGTGCGGGCAGCGGCCTGGGTCGCGGCCTCGACGCCAACGACGGCACCGGCCCGGTGGCCGCGGCACTCATGCTGCTGCAGCAGCTGGGCGCCAGTGATGATGACTAGCGAGTCGACGCTGCAAACACCCCATTTGGACACTCTGGTTCCATCGAAAGGAAAGCATGTTCGGATACATCTATAAGAAAGATGCCGCCATTATCGCGGTTGTCCTGTGTCTTTGTCTGGGCGTGGGCAGCTTCTTCGATTATCAGATCTCGAGCGCGCTGTTCAACATCGGCAGCATGTACGGCCGCTTTATCGAGGCGGCCGGCGAGCTACCGTTCGAGCTGACGGCGAGCATCGCGGGCGTTATGCTCGTGCGCTCGGCGCGTCTCGATTCCAAGACGAGCAAGTGGCTCGCCGTGCTGGGCGTTCTGATCAACGTGGGCCTGGTCGGCTACGAGATTATCGGATCGCTGCGCGTCGGCGGCAAGCTCATCGCGTTTCAGCTGGTTCTGACGTTTGCGTTGGTCATCGCAGCCAACCTCATCGCCTATCGCCTCACGCGCGACACCGACCCCGACGAGCTTACGCGCTGGGCGTTGATGGTACTGGCTGTGTGGGTCGCTCAGGCCATCATCCTCAACGTCATTGTTAAGCCGCTGTGGTCGCGCCCGCGCATGCGCGTGATCGAGGTCACGCCGGGGCTCAATTTTCAGCCGTGGTGGGTGATCGGCAATCCCGACAAGTGGACCTATATCGCCGCCGGCGTGATCAAGGACGGGTTCAAGTCGTTTGCGAGCGGACACACGGCGCATGCGGCGATCGGCCTTATGCTTGCCGGGCTTCCCGCGGCAGCCTTTACGGAAAAGCCTTCGCGTCGTCGCGTGGTCTTTTGGACGGCGGCTGTGGTTGCGGCGCTCGTCGCGCTTGGCCGCATCGTGATCGGTGCGCACTTTTTGAGCGACGTGAGCTGCGGTTTTGCCCTGGTACTGGCACTTGAGTGCCTTGCCGCGCGCATTGCCTATCCCAACGGCGTACAATAGCCCCGTTTGAATCATCGGGCCCGTGCCCGGCTAGAGAGGATTGCCATGCTCGCGTTTAACAACGACTATTCCCACGGCGCACATCCGGCGGTGCTGCAGGCGCTCGTCGACACTAATATGGAGCCGCAGCCCGGATACGGTACCGATGCGCACACCGAGCGTGCCAAGCAGCTTATCCGCGAGGCCTGCCAGGCCCCCGATGCCGACGTGTTTTTTCTGGTGGGCGGCACGCAGGCCAACGCGACGGTGATCGACATGCTGCTCGCGCCGTACGAGGGCGTCGTTGCTGCCGAGACCGGCCACGTCGCCTGCCACGAGGCGGGCGCCATCGAGTTTGGCGGCCACAAGGTGCTCACCATCCCCGGCTATGAGGGCAAGATGCACGCCGAGGACCTCGAGAACTATATCCAGGTATTCTACGAAAACGAGAGCTACGAGCACACGGTGTTTCCGGGTGCCGTGTACGTGAGTCTATCGACCGAGTACGGCACGCTGTACTCCAAGGCCGAGCTTGCGGCGATTCACGCAGTGTGCCAGAAGCGCCAGATTCCGCTGTTTGTGGATGGCGCCCGCCTGGCCTATGCGCTGGCGGCCGATGAGTGCGACATTACCCTGCCCGAGCTGGCGCAGCTGTGTGACGTGTTCTACATCGGCGGCACCAAGTGCGGCGCTCTGTGCGGCGAGGCCGTGGTGTTTTGCGGCATGCACGCCCCGGCGCATCCCATTCCGCGTATTAAGCAGCACGGCGCGCTGTTGGCCAAGGGTCGCCTCACGGGCGTGCAGTTTGAGGCGCTCTTTACCGACGGCCTGTATTTTGAGATTGGTCGCCAGGCGATCGAAACCGCGCAGGCGCTTCGTCGCGTGCTGCACGAGCACGGCTACCGGTTCTTCTTGGAGACGCCCACAAACCAGCAGTTTGTGATTCTGCCCAACGAGGACATGGCCCGCATTCGCGAGCATGCGGCGATCGAGTACTGGGAAAAGTACGACGATACCCACACGGTGGTGCGTTTTTGCACCAGCTGGGCCACGACGCAGGAGGATATCGACGCGTTGGCGGCTGTCCTGTAGCCTGATGTAATGACAAGGGGCCGCCCTGCGCTTGAGCTTGGCGCAGGGCGGCCTTTGCTTTTGGGGGAGAAGGGTTGTATGACCGAGATGTTCGAGCCGACGATTCGCCTGGCGACGCCCAATGATGCGCCGGCGTTGCTTGCCATCTATGAGCCGTATGTGCGCCAGACGGCGATTACCTGCGAATACGAGGTGCCGAGCGTTGAGGAGTTCGCCGGGCGCATCGAGCGTACGCTCAAGCGCTATCCGTATCTGGTGATGGAGCTGGACGGGCGTCCGGTAGGCTATGCCTATGTGAGTCCGCTTAACAGCCGCGAGGCATACGACTGGTCGGTCGAGACATCGATCTACCTGGCGCGCGACGTGCGCCATGGCGGGCTGGGCCGCAAGCTGCACGACGCGCTCAAGCAATGCCTGGTCGCGATGGGCATCACCAACATGTGCGCGCTCATTGCCGTGCCGCACGACAAGGACGACGAGTATCTGACGCACAACAGCCAGGATTTCCATGCCCATATGGGATATCGCCTGGTGGGTGCCTTCGACCGCTGCGCTCAAAAGTTCGGCCGCTGGTACGACATGTGCTGGATGGAGCTGGTCCTAGCCGAGCGCACACCCAACCAACCCAAACCAACCTGGTTCCCTGACCTCCTTGCCTAAAACCACCACAAAGGTGCCTGTCCCCATTGTGGTGGTTTTGGTGTTGGTTAGCCGATGGGCTCGGTGTATTTGGCGCGGTCGGTTCGTTGGATGCGCTTGGAGACGTGGAGCGGGCGGCCGTCGGTGTCGTAGACGTAGTCGGTGATTAGGATCAGCGCCTGCCCGCGCTCAACGTTGAGCAAAAACGCCTCGTTTTGCGAGGCATAGCACACCTCAAAGGTCTTATGCCCCTGTGCCGGTGCGCGATGGAACTCCTGTCGCAGCGCGGCGTAGAGCGAACCGTTGATATCGCGATTGATGAGTGCCTCGAAGCTTGGCGGCAGGTAGGTGGTCTCCAAGCACAGCGGCGCGTCGTCCAGGTAGCGCAGGCGGACAAGTTTGACGAGCTTGCTGCCCACGGCGGCGTCAAAGAACTTGGCTATGCTGCCGGCCGCCTTGGCAAAGCCTGAGTCCACGGTGCGCGTGGTGGGCTTCATGCCCTGGCCTTCGACCTGCTTGGTATAGCTCGAAAACACTAGGTTGTTCTCGTGGAGCGCGGGCGTGTCGGCCACAAAGGCGCCACGCCCGCGCTCGGTGCGCACCAGGCCCTCATCAACGAGCACCTTAAGGGCGTGGCGCACGGTGCTGCGCGACAGCCCCGATTCGTCCATGAGCTCCATCTCGGACGGCAGCTTGTCTCCGCGTGCGTAGATGCCGGCGGCGATGCGGTCGCGAAGCGTACCCGCCAAGCGCTCGTATTGGCTCAGTTTCTTTTTAGATGAAGCGTTCATGCGATCAACCTGTAACTAACATGTATGCGTATCTAATCAAGCATGTATTCAATACAACAACAAAACCGCTGGTGGACAATTATTAAAAACTGCATCAGCAAAAATTCTAAGACAAATATAGCATACAACTAGTCGACATAACCAAAACATGTATGTAACTTGTATGCCATCGAGAGCATCAAACGAGAAGAAAGGCTGATGCACGATGACTACTCAGGAACAGGTTAAGGATGTCGTCTCCCAGGTTTTGGCTGACAAGGCAGACAAGGGCGGCATCAAGCGCGTCGTGTGGATTGGCGCCGGCGGATCCAACGGCGGCAACTATCCTGCTCAGTACTTTATGGAGCACGAGGCCACGCAGATCGTGAGCTCCAGCTATACCAGCAACGAGTTCGTGCACGCCACGCCCGCCTATGTCAACGAGAACACCCTGGCCGTCGTCGTGTCCATGCGCGGCACCAAGGAGACCATCGTTGCCGCCCAGGTCGCCAAGGACCACGGCGCCAGCACCATCGCCATCTATGTTGACGAGTCCGGTCTTACCGAGGTTTGCGACTACAAGATCCAGTACGACAGCCTGGCCGTTGACGAGTCCTGCATGGGCCGCACCAACTCCGCCGTCGTGACCATGATCGCAATGGAGCTCACGCAGCAGACCGAGGGCTATGCCGAGTACGAGACCGCTATGGCCGCCTTCGACTTGGTCGACCCCATCTATCGCAAGGCCGTCGAGTACACCCGTCCGCTCGCTGCCAAGTGGGCCGAGCAGAACGCCGACAAGCCCTGCATCAACGTCATGGCCCAGGGCCCGCTCTTTGGTGCCGCCTACGTCTTTAGCATCTGCAACGTGCAGGAGATGCTGCAGATCGACTCTTGCACCATCAACACCTGCGACTTCTTCCACGGCCCCTTCGAGATCCTGGACAAGCGCACCTCGCTGTTCCAGCTCATCAGCGTCGGCCGCAGCCGCTGCAACGACGAGCGCGGCATCCGCTTCGTCAACCAGTACGGTGGCGAGCGCGTCTATCAGCTCGACGCCAAGGAGCTCGGCCTCAACGACATCAAGGACAGCGTGAGCGAGTACTTCAACCACCTGATCTTTGCCCCGATCCTCAACAACGTGTATATGCGCGCGCTCTCTGCCGTCACCCACAAGGACTACATGACGCGCCGCTACATGTGGAAGCTCGATTACTAGGGGATATTGGTTCCGCCGTTCTACCGAACGGCGGACCGGCCGACGCTGCGCACCCGGCATTTGGCCAATCTGCCGTTCAATTTCAAAGGCGCGACCAGAAGGTCAGCGCCTTTTCATTTCACGGCACCTTGGCTCAAATGACGGGCGCTCGCTGACATTGCCAAAACGTCGGCGTTGCCGTGGTTGGCACTTGGGGACGTTCCTTTTGTGCCGGCACTTGGGGACACTCCTGGGACTCATTTTCCCGTTCGGCGATTTGTGTCTTGAAAAATGTATATAACGACTATAACGTAGTGTGAAACATATTGGAAATAATACCGAGGAGGCTGCGTTGAAGAAAAGCAATCTGGGCTATGTGCTGGTGCTAATCGCCGCGCTTATGTGGGGCAGCATCGGAATCTTTGTAAACGGCATCTCGGCCATGGGCGTTTCGTCCCAGAGCATGGCTGCCTTTCGCTTGTTGGTCGGAGCGCTTATCTTGGCGCCGGTCCTGATGTTTATGGGCTGCCGTCCGGGTGAGGGGTCTACCGTGGCTCAGGGTCCGCTTGCCCTGTTCAGGGCAAGCCCTAAAGAGCTTGTTCCCTGCGCGCTTGTCGGTATCGTCGGTTTGGCCGCCGCCAACACTTGCTATTACGAGTGCATGGGCGAGGTGGGCATGTCCACGGCCTCGGTGCTGCTCTACACCTCGCCGGTGTTTGGCGTCATGCTCGGCCGCGTGCTTTATCGCGAGGACGTGACCCCCAACAAGCTCGTTGCCATTGTCTTTAACATCGTTGGCTGCGTGCTTGCAGTGACCAATGGCGACCTTTCCGGTTTCCATTTTTCGGTTTGGGGCGTCACATCGGGCGTGATTGCAGGCCTTTGTGGTGCGTCGCTCGCGGTGTTTAGCCGGATAGCAACCAAGACGGTCCACCCGCTGGCTGTCACGTTTTGGGGCTTTGTTTTTGGCGGTGCGGTTATGGCGGCTATCGCGGCTCCGTGGCCGGATGTCGCCGCGGCAATGTCGCCACAGCTGCTGCTGCTGTTCCTTGGCTTTGGACTCATCCCCACAGCCGTGGCTTACATCTTATATATGCAGGGTCTGTCCATGGGGCTCGAGACGTCGAAAGTTCCCGTCGTAATGTCTTTCGAGACGGTCGTCACCGTACTGGTGGGCATTGGTGTCTATGCCGAGCCCGCCGGCGCGATCAAGGTCCTGGGCATCGTGCTGGTGCTCGCGTCCATCCTGATCATGAACACCGACTTCTCCAAGCTGCGCAACAGTATGTTTGTCGGTCATGTCATTGAGAGCATGACCTTTAAGCCCAACGCGTGGTGGACCGAAAAATCTCAGGACATGGATCTGTTTAAGGAACGCACCGGCATCGCGCTGGAGCCCACCGTGCAGGAAAGCCCCTGGTACTTCGTGCGATAGAGGATTGCGCGCAGGGTCTGACCTGGGGTTATCCAGCCATCGCCGGCCTGCCCTGCGTCAACGTTTCGAGTACGTTAAACCCGTCAACGGTCGATTTTCACCCGCGAACGGTCTTTATACTAATTAGCAATATAAGCAACGTATAAGACGTTATAATGACCATAACGAAAAGGAGGAGGCAAGATGAATCAGATCATTCTCGCATCTCATGGCGGCCTGGCCGCAGGCGCCAAAGACACGCTCGAGATGGTTCTCGGCGACGTGTCGAACGTCCACGTCGTGTCGCTTGCTCGTGACGACAAGGAGCCCATCACCAATAAGGTTGAGGCTATGATCGCCACGTTCAACGCGGACGACACCGTCTATGTGCTGACCGATATGCTCGGCAGCTCGGTCAACAACAACATGGTCGAGCTTTCCAAGAACGGCACGAAGTTCACGGTTGTCAGCGGTTTCAACATCCCGTTGGCGCTCACGCTTGCTATGAGCCCCGCCCCCGTCAAGGGCGCCGAGCTCGCGGCCCTCATCAATGAGGCCCGCACCGGTCTGACCAACCCCAACGCACCGGTCGAGGCCGCCGCGGCTCCCGCCAAGAAGGCCAAGGCGTCCCGTCACAGCTCCGGTCCCGCCAAGATCGTCCTCGCACGTCTTGACTACCGTCTGCTGCACGGCCAGGTCGTCTTTACTTGGACCACCAAGGTTCAGGCCGAGCGCATCATCGTCGTCGACAACGCTGCCGCCAACGATGACATCAAGAAGGGCGCTCTTAAGCTGGCCAAGCCCCAGGGCGTGCGCCTGAACGTCTTCACCGTCGAGCGTGCCCTCGCCAAGATGGATAAGCTCAACACCCTCGGCGAGCGCGTCATGTTCGTCTTTGGCAACACTGCCGAGATGCTGCAGTTCTGTCAGGGCTACAAGCTCGACGCCATCAACCTGGGCGCCACCGCCAACCACGACGGTGCCGATCAGGTCGGCGGCAAGGACAGCTCCGTCTTCCTCGACGCCACCCAGAAGGCCGACGTCAACCAGCTGCTCGACATGGGCATCAAGCTCTATGTCCAGCAGACCCCTACGTATCAGAGCGTCGACATCGACGCCAAGCTGTAATCAACCAGGCTTTTGCCTGACTGAAAGGAGAAGGGTATGAATACGTTCATCAGTGCGGTGCTCGTCGGCCTCGTCGGCGTGTTCTGCATGTGGGACTCCCGCCTGCTCGGTCGTCTTAACTTCGAGCAGCCCCTCGTTGGCGCTACGCTCGTCGGTCTGCTGCTGGGCGATGTGCCCACCGGCCTTGCCGTCGGTGCCGCCGTCGAGCTCGTGTCCATGGGCCTGGTGCAGGTCGGCGCCGCCGTTCCGCCCGATATGGTCCTGGGCGGCATCGTGGCCGCTGCCTTTGCGTGCCTGACCGATGCTTCCGCCGAGACCGCCATGACGATCGCCATTCCGGTCGCCGTCCTGGGTCAGCTCCTCGGCATCGTGTTCCGTTCCATCATCGCCGCCCTCACCCATGTGGCAGATAGCGCGATCGATAACGGAAAGTTCAAGACCGCCTACCGTATGCACATCTGCGCCGGCTCCGGTCTGTACGCCATCATGTACTTCCTGCCGATCTTCCTCGCCGTCTTTGTTGGCACCGACCTGGTTCAGGCCATCGTCAACATGGTTCCCGAGTGGCTGTCCACTGGTCTTAACGTTTCGACCAAGATCATGACCGCCTACGGCTTGGCCCTGCTGCTCACCATGATGATCAAGAAGGGTATGACTCCGTTCCTGTTCATCGGTTTCCTGCTCGCCGCTTACCTCAACCTGTCCGTCATCGCGGTCGCTCTGATCGGTGTGTGCCTGGCTGTCGTCTTCATGGGCTTCAAGTTCAACGGTTCCCATGCAGCCGCCGGTGTCGATTCCGACTACGATCCGCTCGAAGACGACGAAGACTAAGGAGGAACACACTATGGCAACCGCAACCAAGGACGTGTCCCTGAACAAGAAGGTCAGCCAGTTCTTCTGGCGCTCCTGGGCCATCCAGGCCTCTTGGAACTACGAGCGTCAGATGAACATGGGCTTCCTCTACGGCATGGTTCCCACGCTCGACCGCCTCTATCCGGACGAGTCCGACCCCAAGCAGCTCGCTGCTAAGAAAGAGGCTTACCACCGTCACATGGCGTTCTACAACTGCACCCCGCAGACGAGCGCCTTTATCCTGGGCCTCACCGCCTCCATGGAGGAGGAGTACGCCAAGGATCCCGAGAACTTCGATCCCGATTCGATCAACGCGGTCAAGACCTCCCTCATGGGTCCGCTTTCCGGCATCGGTGACTCCTTCTTCCAGGGTACCATCCGCGTTATCGCTTTTGGCCTGGGCGTTCAGCTGGCTCAGCAGGGCTCCATCATGGGCCCGATCCTGGCCATGCTCATCTCCATCGTCCCCTCTGTGCTGATCACTTGGTTCGCAGCCAAGATGGGCTATCAGGGCGGCCACGAGTACCTGAGCAAGCTTCAGGGCGGCGACCTCATGGAGAAGCTCATGTATGTCTGCGGCATCGTGGGCCTTATG
>NZ_JBDGAV010000001.1:194323-261929 GCF_040910325.1 Collinsella aerofaciens
GAAGAACGTCAACACCGGTTGGCTTCTCGCGATCGCCATCGTGGGCGGCATCGCCCTCTCCGCGGCCGGCATTCTGGCCTAGTCGCGACCAAGCGCCTAACCGCTTTCCCCCGGGGGCCTGCCTGGCATCCCATACCCCAGGCAGGCTTCCATCCCCAAAATGCGACAATGGGACAGTCCCCTTGTCGCATCCTCAACGGACCGGCGACTCGGTCCAAACCACGGTAACCCTGCGAGCGCCCGGCAATGTGGCGCCGCAAAAATCGAAAGGAATGTGTCAGATGTACGAGATCGACCTTAACCTCCCTAAGCAGATCGTCGCTGACGTCCTGTCCAACCACGAGATCCACAGTGTCGCCTTCGTCGGCTGCGGTGCTTCCATGTCCGACCTGTACCCCGCCAAGTACTTCCTGGCCAACAACACGGACAAGCTGAACGTTCAGATCTTCACCGCTAACGAGTTCAACTACGACACGCCTTCCTGGGTCAACGAGCACACCTTCGTGATCACCTGCTCCCTCGGTGGCTCCACGCCCGAGACCGTCGAGGCCAACAAGACCGCCAAGAAGCACAACTGCCCGGTCGTCTCCCTCACCAACAAGGCTGGCTCCGCTCTGACCGTCGACGCCGACCACGTCATCGTTCACGGCTTTCACGCCAACTTCGCTGCCAAGTGCGAGAAGCCCGGCTATGCCATCGCTCTTGCTCTCGAGATCCTTCAGCAGACCGAGGGCTATGACAAGTACGACGACATGATCACCGGCCTCACCAACGTCTTCGATCTCTGCGAGAACGCTGCTCAGTCCTGCAAGAAGCTCGCCAAGAAGTTCGCTGAGGACTTCAAGGACGACAAGATGATTTACTTCATGGCCTCTGGTGCCTCCGAGAAGATGGCTTACTCTCACGCCGCCTTCCTGTTCACCGAGATGCAGTGGATCGACGCCGCCGCCTACAACACCGGCGAGTACTTCCACGGCCCGTTCGAGGTTTCCACCGAGGGTAAGCCCTACGTCTTCTTCATGTCCGATGGCGCTACCCGTCCGATGGACGCCCGCGCCCTCACCTTCCTTGAGCGCATGGGCGCCAAGGTCGCTCTGATCGACTCCAAGGACTACGGCCTGGCTGACGCCGTGCCCGCGAGCGTCGTCACCTACTTCAACCCGCTGCTGCACCTCGCCGTTATGCGTGAGTACGGCAACCAGATCGCCGAGGCCCGTCAGCACCCGCTGACCATGCGTCGCTACATGTGGAAGCTTTCCTACTAATCACAAGTAAGTAGACCTTACGGGTTGATTGAGAGGGGATGGGGTTTGCGCCCCGTCCCCTTTTTTGCTCTGGGGAGGGCGTGTCTGTCGCGTCGCAAATCCCAGATAAAACCTACCAAAATAAACCTGTCCCTTTTTGGCAGGTGGGAGGAGATGCGTATGATCAAGGCAGTGCTGTTTGATATGGACGGCGTGCTGGTCGATACCGAGTGGTTCTACAACCGTCGTCGCGTGGCGTTTATGGAGGAGAAGGGCTTTCGCTTTGACGAGATCCCCGATCTTTCGGGGTCTAACGAGCCGGCCATTTGGGAGGCGCTGGTGCCCGACGATGTTGAGCTGCGCGAGCGCCTGCGCGTGGAGTATAAGCAGGTCTACAGCCCGGACCACCCCGTTCCGTATGCCGAGCTGCTCAACGAGCAGACGGAGCCGGTGATGCGCGAGCTGCACGAGCGCGGCGTGAAGTGTGCTATCGCGAGCTCGTCTTATCGTGAGCTCATTGACGAGCTGGTAGAGATTGCCGGTATCGCCGATGTGCTGGACTACACCATCAGCGGTCACGAGTGCAGTGCGTTTAAGCCCGACCCCGAGATCTACCTGCGTGCCATGGAGGCGCTGGGGGTGGAGCCTGCCGAGTGCCTGGTTATCGAGGATTCGCCTTTAGGCATCGAGGCCGGCAAACGCTCCGGCGCCCGCGTCCTGGCACTGCGTCCGCACGAGGGCGTCAACCTCGATCAATCGCGAGCCGATGCCGTTATCGATAATCTGACCGACATTCTGGCCGCTTTGTAGTGTCAATCCGCCGCGAGAAGCACGGGTTCACGCGTCTTTTGCTGCGGATTGGCTTAATTTGTCATCTATTTTGATCCGTTTGGCTTCGATTCGGACTAAGTGAGTAGACTTTTTGGCGCAGGCCGAGCACAATGCATATCTTCCTTTGTAAAACCGCAGGTCACAGAGTTGGCGGTTTTGGGTGTGCTCGGCAGATCGTAAAAAGTCTACTCACTTGTAATTTGGGCCTTTGGTCGTGGGGGTTGTTGGTCCCGCTTTGGTTGTCGAGGGAGGGTGAATTGAAGCGCCCCCGTACACTCCATGCTACAATCGCGGGCATGCCCCACAACTACATCTGCCTTCGAAAGGAGCCTGCGTGGCGAACGCCATCGATCAGCTCACGGACCGAGTGCTCGTGCTCGGCCGCCTTACCATCGTCCGCCGCGCCATTACTGCCGTGGCGGTCACCATTTCCGCCGTTCTCCAGACATTCCTGATCCAGGCGTTCATTCGGCCCGCCGACCTGCTTCCGAGCGGTCTTACCGGCGTCGCGGTCCTGCTCGATCGCGTTACCTCGCTGGGCGGCGTTCACATCGACATCTCTCTCGGTATGCTCGCGCTCAACATTCCCGTGGCGCTCCTATGCTGGAGCGGCATTAGCAAGCGCTTCGTCATCTTCTCGATGATGCAGGTCGTGCTCTCGTCGCTGTTCCTCAACGTCTTTCACTTCGCGCCGTTTTTGGGCGACAAGATTATGCTCATCATTTTTGGCGGCGTGGTCTCGGGTCTGGGCGCTGCCATCGCGCTTAAGTCCGGCGCATCCACCGGCGGCACCGACTTTATCGCGCTGTGGGTTTCCAACCACACGGGCAAGACCATCTGGGGCGTCATCTTTGGTTTCAATTGCTTTATCCTGGCGATCTTTGGCTTTATGTTTGGCTGGGACAAGGCGGCGTACTCCATTGTGTTCCAGTTTATTTCGACCAAGACCATCGACAGTTTCTATCGTCGCTACGACCGCGTAACGCTGCAGATCACGACGCGCAAGGCGGACGAGGTCATGACCGCCTATGTTGACCATTTTCAGCATGGCATTAGCTGTGCCGAGGTCATTGGCGGATACAGCCGCGAGAAGATGTACCTGCTGCACGCCGTTGTATCGACCTACGAGAGCCAGGACATTATCAAGCTGGTGTGCGACATTGATCCCGGGGCCGTGATCAACGTGTTCCACACGCTCAACTTTGTGGGCGGCTGGTGGGGCGGTCATGTCGACGAGCCCATGCCCACGGCCGTTCCCGATCCCGACAAGCCCGCACGCATGGCCAGCAGGCAGGCGCGCCTCAGCGAGCAGGACAGCCTGCAGCAGGACGACGGCAAGTAGGGTTTTGGCATTTTGCCGGCCTAGCGCAATCCTGTCCGCTTGAGCCTCCCGAAAGCCTCGCTGCTTTCGGGAGGCTCTCGTTTGCCCAGATAAAACCTACCAAAATGAAGCTGTCGCTTTTTGGTAGGGAGGGTGTATCGTTTTATCAATATGAGGTAACATGAAACTAGACGTTATATACGTATTAGTTATTTCAATATTCCGATAAGAGTGATTAGATATGCCTGCGCCCAAAAATGCACCGCTTTACCAGCAGATTTACGACGAAATCAAGGATGCGATCGAGAAAGGTGTTTATGCACCCAAGGAGCGTATTCCGTCCGAGCTTGAGCTAGCCGAGCAGTACGACGTGAGCCGCATTACGGTGCGCCGCGCCGTCGAGGAGCTGTGCTCCGATGGCTACCTGGTTAAGCAGCAGGGCCGTGGCACCTTTGTCTCCACGCCGCACATCAACCGCCAGTTCCACGCTTCGACGCTGCAGACGTTTACCGCGCTGTGTGCCGATAATGGCATGAAGGCGGGCGCGCATGTGGTCGATCGCCAGATTGTGCCGGCACGTCAAAACGAGATGGAGTTCTTTGGCCTGCAGAAGGACGCGCTGCTGTTGCACATCAAGCGCGTGCGTACGGCCGACGGCGAGCCCATCTTTGAGGAGAACATCTTTGTGCCGTTTGACGCCTACCGTGAGCTGTTGACGGCCGATCTTGAGGACAAGTCGATTTTTGCCGAGGTCGAGCGTGTTGGCGGAACGCCGATTGTCTCGGTTGGCTACCGTACGGTCAAGGCCGTTCGAGCTAACGCCGAGCAGGCGGCCGAGCTGGGCATTGCTCCGCACGATCCGCTGCTCAACCTGCGTGCCGGCTTTACCGGTCCCGATGACGAGCCGGTTTTGATGGGTAAGCAGTACTACGTGGGTAGCCGCTACGTCATGGTGATGTAGGGTTGGTTCCGCCGTTCTGACGAACGGCGGACCGGCCGACGCTGCGCCTTTGGTTACGCGGTTTTACCAAACCGCGTAACGGCTCGACGCTGCAAGCCCGCCAGAGCGGCAATCTGCCTTTCAACTTCGGCGGCATGATCAGAAGTTTTGTTCCGCCGTTCTGACGAACGACGGACCTGCCGACGCTGCAAACGCCCCTAAGCGGCAATCTGACGTTCAATCGTCGGTCGCGTACCGAAGTACGCTTCCCTCCTCTTTCACGTCACCTTGCTCGCTTAGGGGCGTTTTCACTGACTTATGCTCAACCGGCAACGTTTTCGCGCTTGTCAAGATGGTCATTGGGGACGTTCTTAAACGACTAGTCATTCAAGAACGTCCCCAATGACTACCTGCAGAATGAGCGTGGATAATCTCCCGTTTTTGGCTCGGTGACGGTCTCAAAGTGGGAGATTATCCACGCTCGTTTGGCAAGTGTCCGAAAATCCACGGTTGCCCGCCTTGGATCGTATTGCCCGTGGTCGGCAGCCGGGCGACGCCGGTCCGCGTGGCGGCGTATAATCGGCGGCAGATGACTTGGACGTTAGGAAACCATGACCGATAGCATGCAGCAGATGGCGCTCGACACGCTCGGCGCCTATTTTGGCTACACCTCGTTTCGCCCGGGGCAGGACCGCATGGTGGATGCGATTCTTGCCGGCCGCGATGCGCTCGGCGTTATGCCCACAGGCGCCGGCAAGTCCATTTGCTACCAGGTCCCCGCGCTCATGCTGCCTGGTATCACCTTTGTGGTGAGCCCGTTGCTGTCGCTTATGGAGGACCAGACCCGCGCGCTGCTCGCGGCGGGTGCGCGCCCCAGCTATCTCAACTCCAGTCTTACTCCGGCCCAGCAAAACACCGTGCTCAAGCGGGCGCGCGAGGGCCGCTACCAGCTTATGTACGTGGCGCCCGAGCGCCTGCTCGAGCCGCGCTTTTTGGCCTTTGCGCAGGAGGCTGCGGCCGAAGGCGGCATCGGCGTTCCGCTCGTGGCCATTGACGAGGCCCACTGCGTAAGCCAATGGGGCCAGGATTTTCGCCCCGCCTACCTGCAGATTCGCGAGTTCATCGATTCCCTGCCGCAGCGCCCGATTGTGGCGGCCTTTACCGCTACGGCGACCGAGCGCGTGCGCGCGGACATTCAGCAGATGCTCGGCCTGCAAAATCCCGCGACGGTGGTGACGGGTTTTGATCGCAAGAACCTCTACTTTGGTTGCGAGGAGATGGGCGACAAGGCCAAGGCTGTGTGGGTGCGCGACTACGTGATCGCGCATTCGAGCGAGAGCGGCATCGTGTATTGCTCGACCCGCAAGACGGTCGACGCGCTGGCCGCGGAGCTTGCCGAGGTACTGGGCCCCAGCGGCATTCGCGTTGGCCGCTACCATGCCGGCATGGGCAACGACGCCCGCCGCCAGAGCCAGCGTGCCTTTATCGACGACGACATTCAGGTGATGGTTGCCACCAACGCCTTTGGCATGGGCATCGACAAGCCCAACGTGCGCTATGTGATTCACAACAACGTGCCCGAGAGCATCGAGGCCTACTACCAGGAAGCGGGCCGCGCCGGCCGCGATGGCGATCCGGCAAGCTGCCACTTGCTGTGGAACGGTAACGATTTCCGTATGCGCCGCTTTTTGATCGACCGCGGCGATGCGGCCGACGAGGCGCTCGACGACGAGCAGCGCGCGTGGGCGCTCCAGAACCGTTATCGCCTGCTCAGCCAGATGGAGGGCTACTGCAATACCACCGGCTGCCTGCGCGAATACATGCTGCGCTACTTTGGCGACGAGGCTGCGGCCGAGCATGCGGCAGCCGCCGCGGGCGGCATGGCAGACGACGCCGACGGCTGCGGCAACTGCAGCAACTGCCTCACGCAGTTCGAGGTCGAGGATGTCACCGATATGGCCCGCGCCGCTGTGCGTTATGTGGCCACGCGTCCCATGCGCTTTGGCAAGTCGCTCATCGCCGATGTGCTTCACGGCGGCAACACCGAGCGAATTCGCCAGATGCGTCTGGACGAGGACCGCGGCTACGGTGAGCTGTCGAGCGAATCGGTCGGGCGCATCAAGGACATCATCGGCCAGCTGTGCGGTCGCGGCTACCTGGCCACCTCGCAGGGGCAGTACCCGGTCGTGGGGCTGGGCCCGCGTGCCACCGAGGTCGAGGACGAGGCGTTCGCCTTTACCATTAAGCGTCGCGCGTCCAAGCGCAAGGCCTCGACCCGCGCCCGCCGCGCGGTGGATCTGCTGCGCGAGGAAGCCGAGCTGGATCAGCGCCCGCGCGTGGGCGACGATGCCGAGCTGTTCGAGCGCCTGCGTGCCCTGCGCAAGGAAATCTCGACGGAGCTGGAGATGGCGCCGTACATGGTCTTTTCCGACAAGGCCCTGCGCGGCCTGTGCCGCCTGCGCCCGCAGACACGCGACGAGCTGATCCAGGTCAACGGCATCGGCGAGAAAAAGGCCGACGCCTTTGGTGAGCAGTTTATGGCGGCGATTGAAGAATTTGAGTCCGAGCATGCGCGGGATGGAGCGTAACGATGGTAGCCGATAACAAGACCGAACGTTCCGAGCACGCCGAGGTGTCCGCCGTGCCGCTGTACCAGCAGGTCATGGACGACCTAAAGGGCGAGATCGCGCGCGGCGTGTACCCAGCCGGCTCGCGCATCCCTGCCGAGATGGAGCTCGCGAAGTCCTACGGCGTGGGGCGCATCACGGTGCGCCGTGCCATCGAGGAGCTGTCGCGCGCGGGGTATCTCAACCGCCAGCAGGGGAGGGGTACCTTTGTGTGCGCTCCCAAACTCAAGCGCAAGATTCGCCAGAAGGGTGACGTCCAGAGTTTTACTGAGGGTTGTGCTGCCAACGACATGGCGCCGGGTGCGCGTCTGGTGACGCGCACGGTGGTCGCGGCGACGCGCGAGGATGCGGCGTTCTTTGGCGTGGAGCCCGGCTGCGAGCTCATCGTGGTCGAGCGCGTGCGCACGGCCGACGGCATCCCCGTTATGCTCGAGAACAACGCCTTTGTGCTCGCCGACCATCCCTACCTGCAGACGCTGGCCGACGAGGACCTCACCGATAACTCGATCTTTGCGCTCGTTGCCGAGCATTCGGGTCGCGCGCCGCTCAAGTCCGACCCCTGCACCGTGGAGATTGCGCTTGCCGATGCTCAAGCGGCCCCGCTGCTGGAGGTGCCGGTCGGCGAGCCGCTCTTCTATATGGAGGCTTACTTTACCGATGAGGACGAGCGGCCCTTGCTGCTCGGACGCCAAAAGATCGTGGGCTCGCGCTACGTCTTCGACATCTAACGTCCACAGATAGAACAATATAGAACAAATTTGCCGAGATAACTTCACGGGCGTTGTTGCACGTGTTATAAATAGGACAACATAGAACGACAGCAGGTACGAGCTGCCGTCGCTCAAAGCCGCCCCACAAGGAGGAACATCAGGATGAACGCACATGATCTGGTTCAGGAAATCATCGAGCGCAAAGGCAGGATCGAGAACGTCTTTTGGATCGCCTGCGGCGGTTCGATGATCGACCTGATGCCGGCCAACGAGCTGCTCAAGCGCGAGGCCACCACTTTTACTTCGACGGTCTACACGGCACGCGAGTTTTGCCTGATGGCCCCCAAGAGCCTAGGGCCGAAGTCGCTCGTTATTGCCTGCAGCCACAGCGGCAACACGCAGGAGGTCATCGACGGCTGCGAGATGGCGCTGGCCGCCGGCGCCGAGGTCGTTGCCCTCACCGACTGCGAGGGCTCCAAGATCGACAACGGCAAGTGGACCACCTGGGTCTACCCCTGGGGCGAGGGCGTGCCGCAGGCCGAGGTGCCTCAGGGTATCGGCGCCCTGATGGCTGCCGAGTTGCTCGACCAGCAGGAGGGTTACGAGGCGCTTGCCGACATGTATGCCGGTCTTAAGCAGATGGATGCCCTGTTGCCCGCTGCCCGCGAGAAGGTCAACGCCGAGCTGGGCGCCCGTTTTGCCGAGCTCTGCCAGCAGCACAAGTTCTTCTATATCCTGGGCTCCGGCCCCAACTTTAGCCAGACCTACGCCATGGCGATCTGTTCGCTCATGGAGATGCAATGGCAGCACTGCTGCTATATTCACTCCGGCGAGTACTTCCACGGCCCGTTCGAGGCCACCGAGCCCGGCGTGTTCTACTTTGTACAGCTCGGATCGGGCGAGTGCCGCCCCATGGAGGAGCGCGCTCTTGCGTTCCTCAACACGCACACCGATACGATTATGGTGCTCGACGCGCTTGAGTACGGCGTGGGCGAGGTGCCTGCCAGCGTGCGTTCGTTCCTGGAGCCGATCTTCTTCTACAACATGAGCTGCGAGCTGCGCGCCGCCCGCGGCAAGGTCTTCGACCACAGCCCCGAGGTTCGTCGCTACATGGGCATCGAGCAGTACTAGGTACCGGGAATTATCTTTTTTGACGGGGTCTGCGCTGCGTGCGGGCCCCGTTTTGCGTTGTGGCGGCTGGATTCGTGTCTGCGCGAAAACGAAGGTGAATACTTTTCCGCGAAGTGAACGACCTATTTTGGACCCACGAAGCATCCACACTTTTTGACGGCAGAACCGCAGGAAAAACTCGGCGAAACCGCAGGAAACGGCATCTGAAAAGTGTCGATGCTTCGGGGGCTCGTTTTTGCTCGTTCACTTCGCGGAAAAGTATTCACCTTCGATTCGCAAGGGCACTGCGTGAGTCAAAAAAGCGGGCCGCGCCGGGGATTTCCGGCGCGGCCCGCTTAGTATCGTGCTTCGATTCGCAAGGTTGCGGCAGCCAGCGGCCTACTTTGCGTCGTAGGCCTCGGCGTCCCACCAGTCGAGCTGGGCGATGTTGTCACGGATGTGCTGGCAGCTCTTGTGGAAGCCCTCGAGCTCGTGCTCGGACAGGTCCAGCGTATAGACCTCCTCGACGCCCTCGGCACCGATCACGCACGGCAGGGAGGTAAAGATGCCCTCTTCGCCATACTGGCCGGTCATGAGCGTGGAGGCGGAAAGCACGGCGTGCTCGTTGTGCAGCACGGCGGCGCAGACGCGCGCGGCGGAGTTGGCGACGGCGTACTCGGTGCACTGCTTGCCCTGGTAGGTCACATAGCCGCCCTTGCGCGCGAGCTCCTCGACCTCCATGTGGTCAAAGGCGTACTTGTCGGGGTTTTCGGCCTGAAGCTCGTTGAGGCTCTTGCCGGCGATGGTCGCGGCCTTAAAGGCGGCAAGCTGGCTAAAGCCGTGCTCGCCGATCATGTAGGCGTCGATGGACTTGGGGCTCACGCCGACCTTCTTGGAGATCTCGGTGCGCAGGCGGGCGGAGTCCAGGCCGCAGCCCGAGCCGATGATCTTCTTGGGATCGTAGCCGGTCAGGTGCCACAGCTCGGTGCACACGACGTCGCAGGGGTTGGAGATGCTCACAAAGATGCCGTCGAAGCCGGCGTCGACGATGCGCTTGGCAAAGGAGCGGGCGGCGTCGGTGGTAAAGAACAGCTCGCCGTCGCGGTTGCCGGCGGCCAGCGCGACCTTACCGGCGGCGTTGACGATGACATCGCAGCAGGCCAGCTCCTCGTAGTGGTCGTAGCAGTTGACGATCTTGGTGTTGTACGGGACAAACGAAAGGGAGTCGCGCAGGTCCTGGACCTCGGATGTCACCTTGGCCTCGTTGATATCGCACAGGTACAGCTCGTCGGCAATGCCCTGCATAAGCAGGCTGTTGGCGACATGTGCTCCTACGTGGCCCTGGCCGACCACACCGATCTTACGCGTCTGGTACATATATGTATCCTTTCGGCCGAGTTTTTCGCGTCGAACCATTGTAGCGTCCTGCCGTCACTTTGCTAGGCTAAAGCGAAGTAGTTTTTTGGGACATGCCTTAATTTCTACTTTTGGAGCGATTTGGGCCGCTGACGGCATCGCTGGGCGATGTGCTCGCGCGGATGGGGCCGCTCGTTGTACCATAGCTGCAACTGACTCGTAAGGAGCATCCATGCCCATTCGCATCCCCGACGCCCTCCCTGCCGCCGCGCAGCTCGAGAGCGAGAACATCTTTGTCATGACCGAGTACCGCGCGTTGCACCAGGACATCCGTCCGCTGCGTGTGCTCATCCTCAACCTCATGCCCACCAAGATCGCCACCGAGACGCAAATCATGCGCAAGCTCTCCAATACGCCGCTGCAGGTGGAGGTGGACCTGCTGCGCACCAAGACGCACGAGGCCACGCACGTAAGCGCCGGCCACCTGGAGACGTTCTACCGCACGTTCGACGACATCCGCGACATCCACTACGACGGCCTGATCATCACGGGCGCGCCGGTGGAGCAGATGCCGTTCGAAGAGGTCGACTACTGGCCCGAACTCTGCCAGATCATGGATTGGTCCACCACGCACGTGCACTCTACACTGCACATTTGTTGGGGCGCGCAGGCCGGCCTGTACCATCATTACGGTATCCAGAAGTACGATCTGCCGGCAAAGGCGAGCGGCGTGTTCGAGCATTATCTAGTGAAGCCGAAAAGCCCGCTGGTCCGCGGCTTTGACGACCGCTTCTATGCCGTACATTCGCGCAACACCGACGTGCGCCGCGAGGACGTGGAGGCCGAGCCGCAGCTTGAGGTCGTGGCCGTGTCCGACGAGGTGGGCCTGTACATCGTCAAGTCGACCGACAGCCGTCGCTTCTTTGTCTTTGGTCACCCCGAGTACGATACCGACACGCTGCGCCTGGAGTACGAGCGCGACGTGAAGCGCGGCCTCAACCCTCAGGTGCCGGCGCACTACTTTCCGGGTGACGACCCCACCGCCGAGCCGCGCAACGTCTGGCGCAGCCAGGCTCAGCTGTTCTACACCAACTGGCTCAACTACTACGTCTACCAGACCACACCCTACGACCTGGCCCGCGCCGGCGAGGAGCACTAGGCTACGGCTGCTGCTGTGCCGGCGGCGTGACGAGCGTGGATATCCGGACGGACGAGCGTGGATTTTCGGACATTTACAAATCGAGCGTGGATAATCTCCCACTTTTGGCTTGAAACTAGGCTCAAAACGGGAGATTATCCACGCTCATTTTTTAGGCATGTAGATGCCGATGGCTCGGCTAAGCGACGGTGCGTGCAGAGGCAAAGTCGCATTTGGCGTAGTCTTGAATCTCGACGGGTTTTTCTTTCTGATAATCCGATGGACCAAGGCCTCAAAATGTGGAGACAGGGACCTCTCGACAACCGCCCTACCTGCAGATATAAGACATCAGCCTAAAACGTCCAAAACCGTCAAGCATTTGGTCAGCGCCTGGACGGTATTTGGTCAGACTTCGCATGAAACCGTCTGGTACGTTTGCGCCGTTCCAAGATTTGGGAGGCGACATGGGAAACATGACGGCGAATCAAAGGCTTGCAAGTCACATTAAAGCATGCGAACAGCAGATGAGCTGCGTGTACGCGCGCACGGCGGCGGAGGCAAAGCAGATTCAGCGGCGGGCGGAGGCGGGAAGTCTCGAAGCGGTCATGCCGGGGCTGTATGCGCGTCCGGAATACTGGTCCGAGCTCAAGTTTCGGCAGCGTTATCTGCATCGGGTGCGGGCGCTTGCGCAAAAGCACCCCGACTGGACATTTTGCTCCTATACGGCGGCTGTTATCTATGGCCTTTCGGTTTCGCATGCCAATTTGACGCACATCCATATCGCCGCGATGCCGCCCCAATCGACGACGCCGGGCTCTCAGGTCATTCGTCATCGCTATGCTCGTCAAACACGGGCCACCCAGATGGATATCGCCGTAACCGATATCGATCAAACGATTACGGATTGCTTGGTCGATGCATCGTTTGTCGAGGGACTGATCATCGCGGATTCGGCGCTCCATGAGCAACTTTTGTCGAAGGAGCATCTCGTTGAGACTGTCGACAAGCTTGGCCTGAATCGTCGCGGTGTTGTGACGGCGCGCAGGGTTGCACGATGTGCCGATGGGCTGTCGGAAAGCGGCGGCGAGTCCAAGGCGCGTGCCCTGATGATCGAGCGCGGCTGGCAGACGCCGGAGTTGCAAGTTGAGCTGTTCGACCCGGTTGAGCCGGGACGACCGTATCGCGTCGACTACTTGTGGCGCGTGGGCGACCGGCTGATTATCGGGGAGTTCGACGGATTTGTTAAAAGCGAGAAGGCGGCGGAGGAGGGCAAGCTCGCGAAGACGCAGTTCGATGAGCGCCAGCGCGAGTCGAGGCTTTCGCTGCTTGATAACTGCAAGATCGTGCGCTTGTGCTGGGATGATCTAAGGGATCCGACAAAGTTCGATCGCAAGCTCAAGGTCGCCGGCGTGCCGCGTGCGTGCTGAGGCAGTTGCAGAGCGTTTGGCTGCACAAGCGTGGAAAATCGGACGGACGAGCGTGGATTTTCGGATGCTTGTTGAATGAGCGTGGATAATCTCCCGTTTTTAGCTCGTAAGGGGGCTCAAAGTGGGAGATTTTCCACGCTCATCTTGCGGGTGCGATACAGCGGCGGCTAGGCGCTGACGATGTGGGACAGCGGCAGGTCGTGCGCATCGGTGGGAACGTGGTCGACGCGTTGCTCGTCAAAGGCGATGCCGACGACCTGGCATGTTGCCGAAAGCGTGGGCAGGTAGCGGTCGTAACAGCCGCCGCCGTAGCCCAGGCGCGCGCCGGTGCGGTCGAAAGCCACGAGCGGCACGACAACCATGTCGAGCTCGGCGGCGGGCACGATGGGGAAGTGGTCGCTGTCGACGTCCGTGGCTGCGAAGGCCCGCGTAGGGTGGGCGATAAACGGGGCCTCGGACGCATCGCCGGCAGAGACTGCCCGCATGCACGTGCGCTGGCCGCATGCGGCGGCGTCGCTTGCCGAGAGCATGCACGGATAGGCTACGCGCCAGCCACGCGCGGCGGCCGCGGCGGCAAACGCGGCGGGGTCGACTTCGGAACCCATCGCGGCATAGACGGCAACGGTGTGCGGTGCCGCGGCACCCAAGCGATCCATCAGCTCAACAAGCCGCGCGCATACAACAGCAGACTTCGCCGCCCGCACATCCAAATCAATCGCATCGCGCCGAGCAATCACCGCCCGCCGCAACTCAGCCTTATCCATCCCAGCCTCATCTCCCAAACCTTCCAAAAAGGGACAGGTTTATTTTGGCAGGTTTTTTCTGGGCAAACGCGATATGGGCAGTAAAGTCACCGCAAATATGCCTGTGAACTGCGCCCTTTGTGGTTGTTTGGGCCTATGCGTTAATGCTATAACGCCGCAGCGATTGCTTCAGTCACAAACTTATTGAGTGACTCACCCTTCTTTGCCGCTGCCAGCGCTGCTTGCTTGTGGAGCTCAGAGCCCGTTCTTACGTTGAACGAGCCCTTAAAAGCCCGCTCGGGTTCCTTGCCCTTCTCGGCGCAAAACTCAAGGTAATCGTCGACGGCGTCGTGGAAGCATTGCTCCACTTCTTCAGCCGTGGAGCCTTCAAATATGATTGCGTCCCTAATGCCGGTGACCATACCTGTTAGCACATGCTGTTCGGCATCGAACTCGACTGGGGCGAAATAACCCTTGTATGCCAAAACGTTACTCATGACTACCTCCGACATCTTGCAGAAATCGAACGATGTTTCGAATGGTCCCCGCTGTCAATTCGTCAGATGGATGTGGCGCGTGCATTACGAACATCCTGCCATCCGATGGCCTGTAGAAGCGAACGCGCGATCCGGATGTCTTGCCTTTGTTGTCCATTTCAAAGCCATATGAAGCCATGACTTTTAAAAAATCGGTATACCGATACGTCGAAGGGCAGCTAAGCAGTTGGGCGATGAGTTTATCGGTCCGAGTCATCCCGCCTCACATTCTGCAACTATATCCTAGTTGCAATTTAGGTCCGATGCAAGCACCCCTACTATAGAACATATGTACGTATGGAACAAGTGTTCGAAGCACCACAAAGGCACCTGTCCCCTTTGCGGTGGTTTTTGCTGAAGGGCGGATGTCTGCGGCGGTTTGTCTCGATCTGTAACAGTAACTCGACATAAATGGGCCTAGATGTTACAGATCGAGACAAAACTGGTGGGACGGGCTGAGCTGCCCCGCCCAAGCGGCGGAAAAGAAAAGGTAGATTTTTAGGCATGTCCCAAAAATCTACCTTTGTGCGTTAGCCCAGCAGGTCGATGACGTTAAAGCCGGCGTTGCTCTTGGCGATGACGTCTCGGCCGCCAAAGACACAGGTGGGCGACGCGGCTGCGATGCGCGTCACGTCGGCGCCGAGCGAGCGCAGCTCAGCGGGCGTGGCGGCGAGCATCTGGGCGCGACGCTCCTCGCGCGCATGCGGATCGAGCCCGGCCAGGTAGGTCGTGTTGCGGCGCTTGGTGAGCGCGTACGGCTTCACCGGCGCGTCCATGCCGCTTACGCAGCTCACGATAAAGCCCTCAAAGGCGGCTTCGTCGGGCTCAAAGCTGCCGAGCCATTCGCCTGCGCGCTCCACGCGCTCAATCGAAGGATCGATCGCCGGGTCGCGGTAGGTGTAGAACGCCGTCTGGCGCTCGCCGGCTGCGCGGAATCCGCAGCCGTACGCACCGCCCTTCACGCGAATCTCGTTCCACAGGTAGTCGTAAGAGAGCGCGTTGGCAGCCACGGCCCAAGCGCCTGTCACGTCAATGCCCAGGCGACGCGGATCGCACGCACGCGCGGCAAAGCAGATGTCGCTGGGGATCACGAAAGCCTCGTGGCGGTCGCACGGCGCCGGCACCACGAGCGCGTTGCGGCCGGCATCGGCGCCGTCGCCCGTGCCAAGCCCCAGGTCGCCCGCGGCATCCCAGTACGCGTCAAAGTCTTCGTCGCTGCCGGTAAAGCTCGCCATGCAGCCATCGGCCACAAAGATGCGGTCTGCCAGCGTGGCAAGCTTGGCGCGCAGGTCGTCCAGTCGCTCGTCAAAGTGGTCAAGCAGATCGCGCAGGAACAAGTAGAAGTCCACGCCCGAAAGCTGCTCGCGCACTACGGCCGAAGGTGAGCTGTAGCTCATCGCGCGACCGAGCGCCGCCGAGTGACCGTTGTTGATAAAGCCCTGCTCAAGCCCAATGCGAATCTGCGTGAGCACGTCGCGCATGCGGTCGGCGTCGGCATCGAGCAAAAGCGTGCTCGACCACACCTCGCGCGGCAGGCTCGCCAGCGCATCGATCTTCTCGGACAGGGCTCCGGCGCTCACCAGCAGATAGGGGCGCACGCCGTCCACGTCGGGCTGGGTCATGACCTCGGTCGTAAAGCTCAAAAAGCCCAGCTTGCCGGCGAGCAAGTTGTCGAGCTCCTCGGCCGAGTGCTCGCGCGTGGGCAGCTGCTTAAGCAGGCGGCAGAGCAGTGTCACATAGGGCAGGTCCTCAAACGCGACGCAGCTCAGGTCGAAATACTGCATGGCGTAGGCCAAACGGTTGGTGGGGATGCCGTGGCGCAGGCAGGGGATGGGCGCGGTCGTGTCTACGACCAGCGGCGGCTCGGGGCGCGCCTCGCCAATGTCGGACACGCGCAGGCGCGGCAGCGTGGCCTTGGCCTCGGGCGTGTCTTCCGCCTCCTGTGCGGCACGCAGCGCGGCCGTGCGCTCGACCATGTCGGCCAGCTCGGCATCAGTCATGGCATCGCACTTGGCTGCCAGCTCGGCGGCCTCGGCACCCTCCGAACCCTCGGCGGCGTCCACCGGCACCAGCTCGACCAGTGCCATGTGATTGTTCTGCAGCACCAGCTCGCGCAGCAGGTCCTCAAAATAGCTGCCGTCCAGCTCGCTACGCAGCTCCTCGTACACCGGGCCGTACTTGAGCGCCAGCGTCGCGGCGTCGTCATCGTAGAGCCACGTGCTCAGCGCGTCGCACGCAATGGCCACGCCGTCGGCGATACCGTAGTCGCGCTGGCGCAGGTCGTATTCGTTGCTGCTGATGATGGCTTCCAGGCGCTCGCGCGGAACGCCATGCTCGCATAGGTCGCGGCAGGCGTCCTGGAACACGCGGCGCAGCTCGCGCGCCACGCCGGGCTGCGCGTTTTGCAGCATGATGAGCTCGTAGGGCTGCAGGCTCTCGGCCGCGGTGTAGCTCACCACGTTGCCGCCCAGGCCTGCGGCCAGAATGGCCTTCTTAACCGGCGCTTCGTTGGAGCCCAGCAGTGCCTCAAACAGAATGTCCGCCGCGATCGTGCGCTTGCGGTCGAGCGCGCTGCCCAGCACCAGACCCAAGCCCACCAGGGCGTTTTCGGGCGAGGTGGCCATCTCGACGCGCTTGTACTCGCAGGTCACGGGCGCCTGCACGTCCAGCGGATTGGGCGCCAGCGTGGATGGGTCCTCGCCGGCGGCGACGGCAGCGTCCATGCGGCGGCTCGCAGCACTCGGCTGCGACAGATAGCGCTCGTCCAAAAACGCCAGCGCGCGGTCCACGTCCAGGTCGCCGTAGAGTGTGATGTAGGAGTTGGAAGGATTGTAGTGGCGCGCGTGCGTGTCCAGGAACTGCTCGTAGGTGAGCGCGGGGATTGCGCGCGGGTCGCCGCCGCTTTCGTGCGCATAGGCGGTGTCGGGATAGAGCGCGGCGTTGACGGCGTCGTCCAGCACGCTCATGGGGTCGGACAGCGCGCCCTTCATCTCGTTGAACACCACGCCGTTATAGCGCAGCGTGCCCTCGCGCAGGCTCGCGCCGCCGCCCTCGCCCTCGGCGCCCTCCGGCAGGTCCAGCTCGTAGTGCCAGCCCTCCTGCTCAAAAATGGTGGGTTTGGTATAGATGGCCGGGTTGAACACCGCGTCCAGGTACACGTCCATCAGGTTGTACAAATCCTGCTCGTTGGTGGTGGCAACGGGGTAGATGGTCTTGTCGGGGTAGGTCATGGCGTTGAGGAACGTCTGCATGGAGCTCTTGATCAGGTCGACAAACGGCTCCTTGACGGGAAACTTGGCCGATCCGCACAGCACCGAGTGCTCAAGAATATGGAACACGCCGGTGGAATCGGCCGGCGGCGTCTTAAAGCCAATGGCAAAGGCCTTGTTTTCGTCGTCGCACGCCAGGTACAGCAGGCGAGCACCCGAGGCAGTGTGGCGCAGCACGTAAGCGTCAGAGTCGAGCTCGGGCACGGTCTCGCAGCGCTCGACGGTAAAGCCGTGGCAGGTGGTGCCGGGCACCAGCAGCGCGGCGGCAGCGGCGCGCGGGTCGGTTGAGGTGGTAGGCATATGCAGTCTCCTTTGACGCCCCAGCGGGGGCGAATCGAGTCGAATCCTCGAGAGTATACCCATATGGGGCCGCGACTCTGCGGCGAACTGACGACGATGCAGCCGGATTGGGCATAGGCCCCGCGTGACCGCCGCACGAGCGTGGAAATTTGGACACTCGCCAAACGAGCGTGGACTTTCGGGCGAAATCGGCCGCCAAAAGCCCCAAAAACCGTCCAAATATCCACTCTCGATATCCGACCCTCCGAAAATCCTCGCTCGTCCATCACTCGCGTATCTCTCGTCTCTCATTCGTCTCTAATATGAGAGATGACAGGAAGATGAGAGAAAAATATGAGAGATAACTGAGCAGCAAAGAGACAGGCAATCATGGTATTGTCTCAATACCGATTGTTCTACCAGCAAAAATATGTATAAATGAAGCAAATGGTAGACATTCCATCTCTATCTATCTTTCTATCTCTAAGCCGAGAGATAGAAAGATAGATGAGAGATAATTACGAGAGATAACTGAGAGACGAGGGAAATCTATCCGTGGCATTCTCCGCAGGACCGAGCGAAAGGACGTGCAGATGAACGAAAACGAGCTGACCGGTCTGCTTGAGTCTTTAAGGCGTATGGGCTCGGATGACCTTAGCGTCGAAGTAAAAGAGAGCGCCATGACGCTTTCCCGCGACGTATGGGAAACGGTCAGCGCTTTCGCAAACACCGCCGGCGGCATCATCGTGCTCGGAGTGAGCGAGCGCGCGGGTTTTGTCCCAGTTGCAAACTTTGAGACCGAGAAGGTGCTCAACCAATTCGTGGCAGGCATGGGTGATGCGGGAGGTCGAGGAAAGCTGGCCAATCCGCCCAAATACACGATCGAGCGAGTGGAGCTTCAGGGCGCCATCGTTCTCGTCATTACCATTGAGGAGCTCGATCCGTCGAGCAAGCCCTGCTATGTCATAGAGCGGGGCGCCCAGGGCGGCAGCTACAAGCGCATCGATGACAAAGATGTGCCGCTTTCATCGACCGAAGTCCTGTCCTTGTCGTCGTATGAACGAACGAGCCCCAGTGATCGCGATGCAGTGCCGGGCGCGGGCGTGGGCGACCTCGACGAGGCCCTGATTGACCGCACGATAGAGCGTGCTTTCTCGCTGACGCCCCGAGCTATGCGCGGCGCGACGGACAAGAAAACAAAGCTGGAGCGCCTGAGTTTCCTCGACTCCCAGGGTAATGTGACTAAGGCCGGGCTCCTGGCTGCGGGCACCTACCCTCAGCAGTTTTATCCCAAGCTCTTTATCGATGTGGCGGTCCATGCCGGAACGCAGAAGGGCGCCGCGGGTTCGTTGAGGTTCATGGACCGCACAATCTGTGAGGGAACGTCGGGCGAGATGATCTCGGATGCTGTCGTGGCCGTCGCCAAGAATTTGCGGCGAACCTCGACCGTCCAAGGCGTCTCGCGTGTCGACTCGCTTGAGATTCCCGAGGAGGTTCTGCGTGAGGCAATCGCAAACGCCGTAATCCATCGAGAATACGGGGATCGGTTCTGTGGACAATCGATTGCCGTCGACGTCTTTGACGATCGTGTCGAGGTGACGAATCCTGGCGGCCTATACGGGGGAAAGACTCGCGAGAACTTGTTTGACGGCAGCTCCCGATGCCGTAACGCGACGCTCGTGAAACTCATGTCGATTGTTCCACTGCCGGATGGCGCAGGCTCGCTGGCTGACGGAAATGGCTCGGGCATCCCGATGATGATCGATGCCATGCGCGCGCATGGTCTGGTAGAGCCCCTGTTCTGCCCGGGGTTCGATCGGTTCAAGGTTGTACTTTACCGTTCAAAGATCGAGCCGGTCGATCATGGCGGGGGCTTAATTGTGACGGCACTCAAACACTACGGCGAGCTGGGGACGCGTGAGCTAGCAGAACGCACGGGGCTTACAATTTCCCAGGTTAGGTCGCGCGTCAACGCGCTCATTGCTCAAGGCGAGCTTGAGCCCACGGCGCCGGCGACGAGCCGCAACCGCAAGTATCGACTGTCAGAGCGCGTGGAATAAATGCGTTAGTGGACGAGGCGAACCAATAATCGACCCTCAATTGGCGCCCACTAAGATAAAGCGGTTGTTGCTCAGTCGACGGTGATGCTAAAGACTCGGCTTACGCCGGCATGGCCCCGAACCCGTCCATCAAGAACAGCCTAAGAACCAGCTTGATGACATATCCCGGTTTGACTTCTGCCGCGTCAAAGACGTGGCGCTCGGCGAGCTCGCTGCAGTATGCATAGATGTCGCGGATAAGGTCCGCGCCCGAAAGCGTAAACATGTAGCCTGCGTCCGAAAGCGCATTGGGCGCGGCAGGCAACTTGGCCATGTGACAGAACGTTTGCAGGTCGGGCGCCATAACGTTCTGGTAGTCGAGGTGGCCGTTGGCATCCTGCGCGGCAAGCTCCAATTGGCGCACAAAATCCAGCGCCGCCGCTAACACAAAGCTCGGCGTAGGCGCATTGACGTCCTGAGTGGTCGCCACAAGCCTGCCCGCCGCCTGCGTGACAAGCCAAGCGACCTCGCGCTGGCAACGCACGGCCTTGCGCGTAACCGGCTTGATGGACGAAGAAGAAACGCTCCCCTTAGGCGGATTCGAGGCAGCCATAAGACCCTCCCATGAACGACCCGGCCCAACAAGCCCGGATGAAACACGTGCTACATCAGTATACAGGGAAGTGGGGCAGCGGGGTACAAACGCGCCAGCGGCAAACCGAGAGCATCAACGATGTGCCGATCGCGGAATGAGATCTCGTAATAATTGACTCTCGGCCATATTATTGAGGGGCATGACTCGCGTTCGTATGGTTGTAGGTGCTGGCGATGAACGACATTGACCTTGCTGTTCCGTTGATGGATGGACCAAGCTATGACCGCGCCTGCAGTCTCGTGCCTTCCGAATACGTTGAGGCATGGGAGTGGTTTCTGGGTGAGGAACAGCGCGGCGGCGTTTGGACCAGCCTTCCGCACCACACCAAGGAAGATAGCCCTCAGTATCAGTATCGTTTGAGAATTGGCTCGGACTTCTTTCCCGTAACGCGGGATTCAGGGATCTTCTGGCCGGGCCAGGATCGGGTGAAGCAAGATCCCAATAAGATCTTTGCGCTTTCGGTCCATAACTCTAAAAAGAGCTTCTACACCGATGTACCTCCGCTCTATTTGGACGATGGTACGTGGGTCATTAAGTATTCGGTCCAAGCGCCAGGCGCCGTTGGTTCTCGAGACCAGAATTACAACCGTAAAATGCTCAACTGCATGGAATGTGGCGTTCCAGTCGGAGTCATATTTGCAACCGAGGTGGGCTACAAGGTGCTCGGCCTTGCGTTTGTTGAACGGTTCGAGCCCGAAAACGGATGGTTTGTTCTGCACGGTCCTGTTCATAAAGGCGGACCGGACCCCCGTTTTGCGCCCGACATGAGCTATCTGAAGCACATGCCCGTCGATATTGAGTTTGCCGGACAGGGTACGACCGACGACGAAAAGGTCCGCTATGCGTTAAGGCGCGAGCGATTGGGGCAGCAATGGTTCCGCAAGCAGCTCGTTGCCGCCTATGATGGCCGTTGCGCGGTGTCGGACTGCGGCGTCAGCGAAGCTCTGGAGGCTGCACATATCGAGAATTACTCGGGACCCAAATCGCAGGTTGCCAGCAACGGCATTCTGCTTCGGCGCGACTTACATGCTTTATTCGATGCTCATCTGATTTCGTTTGAGCCTGTTTGCGGCGAATATCGGCTGTGCGGATCGTACCTGCTGGATAAGACCGACTACGCTTCCTTTGCGGGTGCGACGCTAAGGCAGCCGGATGAGCGTCAGTGGCGACCCGATACGGTGTTTCTTGAGGCACATCGCATTGAGTTCGATCGCTCGGAAAAGAAGCGTGAAAAGGCGGGGCTTCTGCCGTATTAGCGTATTTGGCTTTGGCATTCTTTGACGATCGTGTTGTTTGATCGGATCGCGTGGCGATGCAATCTCGCGCACGCCCGCCGGTGCATGCTCTTCCTGATTTGTATAGCGAGAGGGGAGCGTGTATGAGCTGGCGAGGCGATATTGCGATGGGGAAGTACGGAAAACTGCCGTGTGCCCTTATAGACAACAATATGTTTCCGAGCGTAGAGGTTGATTGCGGGTCGTTTGTCGTCACCTGCCCTTGCTGCGGCTCGCAAATACCGTGTCTCGACATTCGGTTTATCGATGCGCGCGACAGACTCAGCGACGAAGTGAGAAAACGGACAGGCGTTCATATGCCGGTGTATCCGGAGAAATGCCCTGTTTGTGGCCTCGATATCGTGTACGACGCCGGCGACGAGGGATAGGTGATGCGGAGGAGTTGGCTGTGAGTGTCTTTTGCCTCTACAAATAAATCCCCTCACCGAGTTGCTTGTGGAACTCGGCGTGATGGTCGCGTGCCCAGGTAAAGAGCGCCTGGTCAAAGTCGGTACGCGTGACCGGGACGCCAAAGACGCCGGCAACTTCGACGCGTATAAACTCCAGTGCCGGCAGCTTGTTGATGGCAGTGAGGGCAAACGGGGACGAGGGCTCCTCGAACAGATAGCGGCTGCCTTGCAGCGCGTCGCAACTGGTGCACGTGTTGCCGAGCGACGGGGCTTTGGAGGCTCGCGCGCCTACGGGCTTGTAGCCGCAGCGCTTATGAAGGTAGTCGCGGATCTCGCCCGGTACGCAGCCAAGAGCGGGCACGATGGCGAGTGCGTTGGCGTTGGCCGTGTCGATGGCAATGTACCCGGCTTCGTTGGGCGCGTGCGCGATGGCGATGCTCTCGTCGTTATCGGTTCGATAGGGAATGCCGAAGGCTGCGACCGAGGTCTCTTTGTGACACTTCCAGCACTCGCGCTTGCCCAGTACTAGATATATATACGGCGCTGAGGGGTCGGATCGGTCAACATCGGGCAGCCACTCGGCAAAGGGCTCGGGGTTGACGCCGCTGGGTACATACCAGATCTTCTTGGTCCGGTCCCATTTGGCGCCCAGCGCCTTGGCTTCTTCTTTGTGTGAAAAAGGGACATCGAGCTCGGTGCGCATCGTGGCTCCTTGGTGCTGCAGGTGTAAGTGGCTCAAGGATACCGCAGGGCGCGGGCATCGCGGCGTTTTGCTGGGAAGCTGCGGTGCGGACTGGTTGGTTACGCCCTGGATAAATTGGCAAGTAGATGGTCGGCTTTTGGCCAGTTGGGCGGTTGGAGCAGCTTCCGGCGCAGTTTTGTGCCTGGCTATTGTTGATGTTGGGGTATTGAATTTGTTTGGCAGCCATTCGTCAGGTGAATTGATGTTACGTTGCGATGACGGTTGGAACTGCCAGCGGATTTAGCGACATAAAACAAAACAGCCCAGAGGACATAGCCTCTGAGCTGCGAACATTTGGTGGGCGTTAGAAGATTTGAACTTCTGACCTCTTCCGTGTCAGGGAAGCGCTCTCCCCCTGAGCTAAACGCCCGATCAAGGGTGCGCAAGCGCGCAAGGGATAATATAACGGAGCCTGAACTCGGTGGCAAGAACATTTTTAAAAATCGCTTACATTGTGGAATTCGGGGGCTTTGTCGTATCCATTTCAAAAGAGCCTGCTGCCGCGATTTGGCTGTCGCATAATGCAAGGCCATTGCGGTATCGAGCTATGGAAAGACACCTACGGAATTGTCCTACCGATAAGCGGACAAGCCTTCGGCTGGTGCCTTTGCCGTGGTAAGGTAAGCCGAATTGTTTCCAGGCTGTTTCGGGGGAGCGGAATGAGCAAAGAGTGTGTCGAGCAGGTCGAAGGCGCAGGGGCTTCGGTGCCGATGACCGATATATCGAACATTGATGTGCCCGAGGGCACCGACGAGCTCAGCCGCAACACCCGTCGCGCATGGCGCGACCGCCTGAACAGCGCTTCGACGCGCAAGATGATCACGGGCGTCTTGGCTACGCTGGTGGGCGGTTCGTTTTGGGGCTTCTCGGGCACCAGCGCGAGTTTTTTGTTCGATACCTACCATGTCGATACGCTGTGGCTTATGAGCGTGCGTCAGATTCTCGCCGGCCTGCTCTTTATGGCTGTGGTTGTCACGCGCGACCGCGCACGCCTGGTCAAGCTTTGGACGACGCCCGCTGATCGCAAGCAGCTGCTGCTCTTTACCGCTTTTGGCCTGCTGTTCAACCAGTTTTGCTATCTTTCGGCCGTGCGCCTGACGAACGCCGGAACCGCGACGGTGCTCCAGTGCCTGCAGCTCGTTATCATCATGGGCTACGCCTGCGTGACCGATCGCCGTATGCCGCGTACTCGCGAAGTCATCGGCATTGGCCTGGCTCTGGGTGGAACCTTTTTAATCGCCACCGGCGGCGACCCCACCAGCCTGAATATCTCGCCGCTTGGCCTGGCAGCAGGTCTTATGTGTGCGGTCAGCGCCGCGTGTATGGCGGTGATTCCCGCCAAGATCCTGCCCGAATACGGCAGCCCCATCGTCACGGGCTCGGCAATGCTCACGGCGGGCGTGGTCTCGTGCGTCTTCGTGCAGCCCTGGGCGCATATGCCGGCGCTCGACGCTGCCGGCATCGAGGCGCTCGCGGTGTTCGTGGTTATCGGCTCGTTTTTTGCTTACATGCTTTATATGCAGGGCGTTAAGGACATCGGCTCGGTGCGCGCGAGCCTCATCGGAACTGTGGAGCCGGTTTCGGCGACCATCACCAGCGCCGTTATGCTGGGGACGGTGTTTTTGCCGACCGACCTTATCGGCTTTGTCATGATCATCGTGATGATGTTCCTCACGGTGTAGCTGGCGCCTCCGCCAAGACAGAAAAGGTGTTGTGCCGCATTTTCGCCAATTGATGTCCGTGTCTGGAGTTTAGCTGTCGATGCTCAAAATGCCATAAACTAGTAACGTTATGGACTTTTTCATTGCGACTCAATTGCGAGGATTTCTTTATGGCTGGTAATCACTTTAAGGGCAGCGATAGCGGCCGCCCTGCAGTTCCGCCGCGTCCGAACGGGGCTGGTAAGGCCGGCACGCCGGGCGGCGCTGGACAGGGCGGTTCCGGTAAGCGCGTGTCCCCGGGCGAGACGGCGATGTTTACCGCTCTGTACGAGCAGTCTCAAAAGGCAAAAAAGACCGGCCGTGCAAGAGGAAATGTCTTTGCGGGCGGTGCAACCTCTGCGTCGCAGCCGAGCGGGGCTCCTTCGGTACCTGCGAACAACGCAGGTGCTGCCAACGCCGCGAATGGCGCCGGCAACGTTAATGCCGGCAAGGCCGACAACAATACTCCCTCTGCCGGTGGCGCGGGGCTTACGGGTAACCTCGGCACGATTTACACCGGCGCCTCCGAGACAGGCACGTTCGCCCGCCTGGATGATAGCGGTGCCGAGTTTGCGGGCTCGGGTTCCAAGGAAGATTATTACGATTTTGGCTTGAACTACGGTAGCGATGCTTCGTCGAGTTCGACCTCTGACGGTCTGGTCCGTCATCGCCATCGCAAGGGCGAGCGCAAAAAGCGTCACACCGGCGCCATTATTGCCGCTGTAGTCGCGGTGCTTCTCGTTGCGCTTGGCGCAAGCGGCTTTATGCTGCTTAACTCGGCAAAGACCGTAAAGAGCGAAGCGAAGGAGGCTGTCGAGATCGTCGGTGGCCTTAAGGACAAGGTCACGTCGGGCGATTTTTCGACGCTGCCTGACGACGCGAAGAAGATCGATGAGCTCTGTAACAGCATGAAGGCGGAGACCTCGAGCCCGCTGTGGACGGCGGCTTCGTTTATCCCAGTGTATGGCAGCGATATCAATGCGGCCCGCACCATGATTGACGCCCTGTCCGATGTCTCGAGCAATGCGCTGGTTCCCATGGCCGATAACCTTTCGCAGGCTACGCCCGGCAAGCTGTTCCAGGACGGCATGATTAACGTGTCCGCGCTGCAGGCGGTCGCCGATTCGCTTTCCAGCAGCTCGAAGGTGTTCAAGAGCGCCAACGAGAAGGTCCAGGGCATTGGCGATACTCATATTTCCCAGGTGACCGAGCTGGTCGATAAGGCCAAGGACGGCTTTGCCACCCTCAACGGCGCGGTTGACGCGGCGGAGAAGGTCGCCCCCGTCCTTCCCCAGATGCTCGGCGCCAACGGCCAGACGCGCAACTACCTTATGTACGCCATGAACAACGTCGAGATTCGTGCCTGCGGCGGCTTTGGCGGTTCGCAGGGCCTGATTTCGGTCACCGACGGTCAGATGTCGATTGGCGAGTTTGTTCCCCGCATTGGACTCAGCGAGGATGAGGCGGTCGAGAGCGTCGACGAAGAGGATGAGGCGCTGTTCGGCAACCACAGCAACCTGTACAACTCGGGCAATACCTATTCGCCTGATTGGCCCAGCAACTCGCAGCGTGTCGCCGCGCTGTGGAAGTCCCAGTATGGACAGGACGTTGATGGCGTCATCGGTATCGACCCGGTGTTCCTGCAGTATCTGCTGGGCCTGGTCGGTAACGTGTCACTGCCCGACGGAACGGTTGTCGACGGCACCAACGCCGCAAAGGTCCTCATGCACGATGTGTACTGGAACTATCCGGTCGAGGAGTCGGACGGCATCTTTGCATCCGTCGCCAGCGCTGCCTTCGACAAGGTCCTTGGCGGTATCGGCGATGTCGATGTTACGAAGCTTGTCAGCGCCGTTGAGCGCGGTGCCGAAGAGGGCCGCCTGATCGCGTGGATGAGAAACGATGATGAGCAGAATGCCATCAAAGAGACGGGCATTGACGCTTCGCTGCCCGATCCGGATGATCCGAGTGCCGATCCCGTTGCCGGCGTTTACTTTAACAACCTGAGCTTCTCCAAGCTCGACTGGTATCTGAACGCCGACACGCAGATCGGCCAGGGCATCAAGAACGGCGACGGCACGTGCTCCTATCACATCACCGTTACCCTGACGAACATCATGACGCAGGAGGAGGCTGGCAAGCTGCCCGACTACGTTGCGGCGAGCGCGCCCGATGCCGCGCGTGACGACGAGCGTCTGAATGTCTCGTTGTTTGCCCCGACGGGTGGCAACATCAGTGACCTTACGGTTGAGGGTACCCAGTTTGGTCTTGGTGCCGCTACGTGGCATGGAATCCCCTTCTATTCGGGCACCGTTGACCTGCATGCTGGCGAGACGACGACGATCACGTATACGCTGACCACGTCGGCCGAGGCGGGGGACAAGCCTCTTACGCTGCGTCAGACCCCTACATGCCAGGCGGCTCGCGACAGCGCGTCGGCGTAGGGTTTTTCTGGTAGCGCAGATAATCGAGTACCATTTTGGGGCGGACAGGCAATCTGTCCGCCCCTATTTTGTAAGGAGAGCGCATGAAGTACTTTGGCACCGACGGCTTTCGCGGTGAGGCCAACGTTGGGCTGACGGTAGAGCACGCTTATAAGATTGGCCGTTTTGTGGGCTGGTATTACGGCGCCAACCGCGAGCGCAAGGCACGCGTCATCGTGGGCAAGGACACGCGTCGCTCGAGTTATATGTTCGAGGCGGCGCTGGTGAGCGGTCTGGTCGCGAGCGGTGCGGACGCCTATATGCTGCACGTGATCCCCACGCCGGGCGTGGCGCATCAGACCGTGGAGGGCTGCTTCGATTGCGGCATCATGATCAGCGCGAGCCACAACCCGTTTTGCGATAACGGCATTAAGCTCGTCAACAGCGACGGCTTTAAGATGGACGAGGACGTACTGGAGCTCATCGAGGACTACATCGATGGCAAGAGCGAGGTGCCGCTGGCCACGGGCAACCACATCGGCGCCACGGTGGACTACATGCAGGGCCGCAACCGCTACATTGCTTCGCTCATCGCCAGCGTGAACTTTTCGCTGCAGGGCGTCAAGATCGGTATCGACTGCGCCAACGGCTCGGCTTCCTCGGTGGCCAAGCCGGTGTTCGACGCGCTGGGCGCTGACGTGCGCGTGATCAACGCCGCGCCCGATGGTTTTAACATCAACGTCGACTGCGGCTCCACGCATATGGAGCGTCTGCAGCGCCATGTGGTGGAGCAGGGCCTGGACGTGGGTTTTGCCTACGACGGCGATGCCGACCGCTGCCTGGCCGTGGATGAGCGCGGTCGCGTGGTAGACGGCGACCAGATCCTGTACGTGTGCGGCGTGTATCTGAACAAGCACGGGCGACTCTCGGGCGGTACCGTGGTGCCGACGATTGCCAGCAACTTTGGCCTGGTCAAGTCGCTGGAGCTTGCCGGTCTGAGCGCCGTGACCAGCGGCGTGGGCGACCGTCACGTGTATGCCAAGATGCGCGAGGGCGGCTACAGCCTGGGTGGCGAGCAGACGGGCCATACGATCTTTGGCGATATCGAGCGCACGGGCGACGGCATTATGACCTCGCTGCGCGTGATGGAAGTGATTCGTGCCGAGCGCGAGACGCTCTCGCAGCTCACGGCTCCGTGCAAGCTGCTGCCGCAGGCGCAGGTGGCCGTGCACGTGGCGGACAAGGACGCCGCGCTCGAGAACATGGGCGTGCAGAACGCCATCGCCGAGGCCGAGGCTGCGCTGGCAGGCGAGGGCCGCGTGCTCGTGCGCAAGAGCGGAACCGAGTCGGTTATCCGCGTGCTGGCCGAGGCGCCCGACCAAGCATCCGCCGATGCCGCCATGAAGCGCATCGCCAACGCGCTCGAGGCTCTGTAAGGTAGTCATTGGGGACGTTCTTAAACAACTAGGTGGAAAGGGGGCGCCGCGGATTGGTTCCGCGGCGTCCCCTTTGCGTTGACGTGTCGGTTATGCCTTACAGCTCGTAGAGCGTGGTGAACTTGTCCTGCAGGTAGCTGCAGTAGTAGCGGGCATCGAACGCCATGCCGCATGCGCCCTTGATGAGTTCCGGCGCGTCCTTGGCGCGGCCCCACTGCCAAATGTGCTCGCCCAGCCAGGCGCGGACGGGCGCCAGATCGCCGCTCGCACAGGCGCCATTGAGGTCGACGCCGTCGCGGCACATGGCCGGCACAAACATGGCATCGTAGGCGCTACCCAGCGCATACGTGGGGAAGTAGCCAAACGAGCCGCCGCTCCAGTGCGTATCTTGCAGGCAGCCGCGTGTGTCGTCGGGAACGGGAATGCCCAGGTACTCGTCCATAAAGCGATTCCAAAGCGCGGGGATGTCCTTGGCCGTGGCCTCGCCGGCAAACAGCATGCGCTCAATCTCGTAACGCACCATGATATGCAGCGGGTAGGTGAGCTCGTCGGCCTCGGTACGGATCAGCGACGGCTGAGCGATGTTCACGGCGCGGTAGAGCGTGTCCTCGTCCACGTTGCCGTAGACCTCGGGCGCGTAGCGGCGCAGCACCTCGAGCAGCGGTCCCATAAAGGCGCGGCTGCGGCCCACGGTGTTCTCGAAAAAGCGGCTCTGGCTCTCGTGGATGCCCATGGAGGTGCCGCCCTCCAGGCACGTGCGCGCGTAGGCGGGGTTCACGCCCAGCTCGTACATGGCGTGGCCGGCCTCGTGGATGATGCTGTAGACGTTGGAGATGCAATCGTCCTCGTAGATGTGCGTGGCGATGCGCGCGTCGCCCACCGAGAAGCCCTCGCTAAACGGATGCTCGGTAAAGGCAAGCGTGGTGTCGTCCAGGTCCAGGCCGACGAGTTTCATCAGGTCGAAGCTCATGGCGCGCTGGGCGGCCTCGGGCACGCGGGCGTGCAAAAAGTCTGCAGCGGGCTGCTGGCCGCGCTCGCCGATGGCGTGCACGAGCGGCACGACCGTGGCCTTAACCTCGTCGCAAAACGCATCGAAGCTCTCGGTGGAAAGGCCGCGCTCGTACTGGTCGAGCCACGCGTCGTATGGGTCGCGCTTGGGGTCCATGAGCTCGGCCTGATGCTTGAGCTGGCTGACGATTTTGTCCACATAGGGCTCAAAGCTCGCCCAGTCGTTGGCCGCTTTGGCCTTGTGCCACACGGCGTCGGCCTCGCAGGTGAGCCTGGTCCAGGCCTCGGCCTCCTCGGTGGGGATGACGCTTGCCTCGCGCTGGTCGCGGCCGAGCACGCGAATCTCGTCAAGCAGCTGCGGGTCGTCGATCTTTCCGCCGGTGACGGTCTCGCGTGCCAGCGAACGTACAAGTTCGACAGACTTTTCGCTGGTCAGGAGCTTATGGTGCTCGCCGGCAAGGGTGCCCATGGCGTCGGCACGGGCGGCGGCACCGTTGGCGGGAGCAATGGTCGCGCCGTCAAACTCGGCAATCTTGAGCAGGTACTCGCGGGTCCACAGTTTGCCTTCGAGCTTGCGGAATTTTTTGACGGCCTTATCGACCTTCATGCCTTTGGGCGTCTTGCCCGCTGCGGGCTTGGCCTTCTTATCGTGCTTCTTTTCCATACCATATCCTTGATCTCGCGAGCCGAACGCCACGGCTGGGCGCACGGCCAGTTTGCACAGCTACCTGCCTTGTACCCAGCACGAACAAAACGGAACGCGGCGATACGCCCACACAATGTGGTATCCTATAGCCCAATGCGTTGACGGAGAGGGTTTTGCCCGCCGCGTCGCCGGCAAGAGAGGGAAGGTCATGGGCTGCAAGCCTTTCTGCGGTGACAAGGGCCAAGCGTTCACTCCCGAGCAGCGACCTCAACGGGCACGCGGCCAGCGGCGGCGAAGCCCCAGTAGGGAAGCCGTGAGCCTCGCGACAAGGGGCGCAGAGTGGGCACGGCGGGCCAGACATCCGCCGGGTCAAACAAGGTGGTACCGCGGAATTCAACCGTCCTTGGGCAATGCACATGCCCGAGGACGGTTTTTTTGTTACCGAACCGGGCCGCGTTTTCGCAACGTCAGACGGCGGCAGCCGCCTCGGCAAGCGGGGAGCGCGAGAGACGAAAGGGAAGACATGAGTCTGATTGATGATCTGGTCAAACTCGAGGAAGAGGCCAAGGAGCTCGTCGCAGGCGCCGACGATGCCGCAAAGCTCGAGGCCGCGCGCGTTGAGCTGCTCGGCCGCAAGGGTCGTATTACCGGCCTGATGCGCATGATGGGCAAGCTCGCCCCCGAGGATCGTCCCGTGATGGGCAAGCGCGCCAACGAGATGCGCCAGCTGATCGAGGGCATGCTCGACGAGCGCACCACCGAGATGAAGGCCGCCGCCCTCAAGCACGCACTCGAGCACGAGGCCGTCGACATCACACTGCCGGGCATCCGTCCGCAGATCGGTCACCAGCACCTGATCAAGCAGATTATCGAGGAGGCCGAGGACATCTTCTGCGGCATCGGCTACACCGTCGAGTCCGGCCCCATGGTCGATACCTCCTACTACAACTTCACCGCGCTCAATGCTCCCATGGATCACCCGAGCCGCTCGGCCCGCGATACCTTCTACGTGGTCGACAACAACCCCGGCAGCGTCGCGCACCCCGAGGCTCACGCCCACGGCGAGTCCGATGTGCTGCTGCGTACCCAGACCTCGGGCGTGCAGATCCACACCATGGAGTCGCAGAAGCCGCCCATCTACATGATCTGCCCGGGCACCGTCTACCGTCCCGACACGGCCGACGCTTGCCACCTGCCGCAGTTCAACCAGATCGAGGGCCTGGTCGTTGACGAGGGCATCACCTTTGGCGATCTTAAGGGCACGCTCGACTACTTTGTTAAGTGCATGTTTGGCGAGGACCGCAAAACGCGTTACCGCCCGCACTTCTTCCCCTTCACCGAGCCTTCCTGCGAGGTGGACGTGAGCTGCCACGTCTGCGGCGGCAAGGGCTGCAACTTCTGCAAGCACAGCGGCTGGATCGAGATCCTGGGCTGCGGCATGGTCGACCCCAACGTCCTGATCAACTGCGGCATCGACCCCGAGAAGTACACCGGCTTCGCCTTTGGTATTGGTGCCGAGCGCGTCGCAGCCCTGCGCTACGACCTGCCCGACCTCAGAACTCTCATGACAGGCGATATGCGTTTTCTGAATCAGTTCTAGGCTGCGGCTTGCCCAAGCACGGCACCTCGGCGCTCATTCGTCGCTTGCGTACCAAAGTACGCGGCGCTCCTCTTTCGGGCCGATCTGCCGCACTTGGACAACCCTCGCTTTGTAAGGAATGTTCACAAAGTTGAAGTTTCCACCTGCATCTCTTCGCAGGCTTTCAGTATGAAAGGAGAGCTAGATGCGTGTTTCTTACGACTGGCTCAAGACCATGATCGATATTCCGGAGGATCCCAAGACCCTTTCGGACGAATATATCCGTACCGGCACCGAAGTCGAGGCGATCGACACCGTGGGCGAGTCCTTCGACCACGTGGTGACTGCCAAGGTGCTCACCAAGACCCCGCACCCCGATAGCGACCATATGTATGTGTGCTCGGTCGACGTAGGCGACAAGAACCTCGACGCCGACGGCAACCCCGCTCCGCTGCAGATCGTCTGCGGCGCGCAGAACTTCGAGGCCGGTGACCACATCGTCACGGCCATGATTGGCGCTGTCCTGCCCGGCGACGTCAAGATCAAGAAGAGCAAGCTTCGCGGCGTCGTGTCCATGGGCATGAACTGCTCCGCGCGCGAGCTCGGCTTGGGCGGCGACCACTCCGGCATCATGATCCTGCCCGAGGACACGCCCTGCGGTATGCCGTTTGCCGAGTACGTGGGCTCGAGCGACACCGTGCTCGACTGTGAGATCACGCCCAATCGTCCCGACTGCCTGTCCATGATCGGCATGGCCCGCGAGACCGGTGCCATCTTCGATCGCGATTTCCACGTTGAGCTGCCCGCCATCAAGGCCGAGACCGGCCGCGCGACCGACGACGAGCTTTCGGTCGAGATTGCCGACGAGGGCCTGTGCGACCGCTACGTCGCCCGCATCGTGCGCAACGTGAAGGTCGGCCCGTCGCCCGACTGGATGGTCAAGCGCCTCAACGCCCTGGGCGTGCGCCCGCACAACAATATCGTCGACATCACCAACTATGTGATGATGCTCACCGGTCAGCCGCTGCACGCCTTTGACCTGGACACCTTTGCCGAGCGCGAGGGCAGGCGTCGCGTGGTGGTTCGCGCCGCCCAGCAGGATGAGAAGTTCACGACGCTCGACGGCGAGGAGCGTGTGCTCGACGCCGGCATGGGCCTTATCACCGACGGCGAGCGCCCCGTGGCGTTGGCCGGCGTTATGGGCGGCATGGATTCCGAGATCGAGGACGACACCGTCGACGTGATGGTCGAGAGTGCCTGCTTCAACGCCGGCCGCACCTCGCACACCAGCCGCGATCTGTCGCTGATCTCCGACGCCTCCATTCGATTTGAGCGCCAGGTCGACGAGACCGGCTGCGTGGATGTCGCCAACGTTACCTGCGCGCTGATCGAGGAGATCGCCGGCGGCGAGGTTGCTCCCGGCTATGTCGACGTTTTCCCCGCGCCAAAGACCATCGACAGCATTAAGCTGCGCCTGGCCCGCGTGCACGCCATCTGCGGCGCCGACATCGATCCCGATTTTATCGAGCGTTCGCTCACCCGTCTGGGCTGCACCGTCGAGCGCGACGGCGAGGACTTTATGGTTACCCCGCCGAGCTTCCGTCCCGACCTGCCGCGCGAGATTGACCTGATCGAGGAGGTCCTGCGCCTGTGGGGCATGGGCCGCGTGACGGCGACCATCCCGGCTGCCAAGAACCACATCGGCGGCCTGACCCGCGAGCAAAAGCTCACCCGCAAGGTCGGCGAGATCCTGCGTGCCTGTGGCCTCAACGAGACCACGACCTTTGGCTTTGCCGCCCCGGGCGACCTGGAGAAGATCGGCATGTCCACCGAGGGCCGCGGCTGCCCCGTGGTGCTCATGAACCCGCTGGTAGCCGAGCAGACCGAGATGCGTCGTTCGCTGCTGCCGGGCCTGCTGCAGTCCGTTGCCTATAACGAGGCCCACGGCACGCCCAACGTGCACCTGTACGAGGTCGGCAGCCTGTTCCACGGTCGTGAGAACGCCAGCCTGCCCAAGGAGACCAAGTCCGTGGCGGGCGTGCTCTCGGGTCAGTGGAGCGAGCAGTCCTGGACCATGAAGTACCGCAAGCTGCGCTTCTTCTTTGGCAAGGGCATTGTCGAGGAGCTGCTCGCCCAGCTGCGCATCGAGAAGGTTCGCTTCCGTCCCGTCGAGGGCGAGGGCTACGCTTTCTTGCAGCCGGGCCGTGCCGCCGAGGTTCTGTCCGGCGGTACCGTGCTGGGCTGGGTTGGCGAGATTCACCCCAAGGCGCGCGAGGCTATGGGCATCGACGAGGTCGTCGTTGCCTTTGAGCTCGATCTGGACAAGCTGATCAAGGGCGCCCGCAACCAGGAGAACTACCGCGAGTTCTCGCAGTACCCGGCTGTTGAGCACGACCTTGCTATCGTGGTCGACAACACCGTGACCTGCGAGGATCTTGAGCGCCGCATTACCAGCGCCGGCGGCAAACTGCTCGAGGGCGTGCGCCTGTTCGACGTCTACCGCGATCCGGTCCGTGTGGGCGTGGGCAAGAAGTCCATGGCCTTTGCGCTTACGTATCGCTCCGACGACCACACGCTCACCAGCGAAGAGGTCGAGAAGGCGCACCAGAAGATCGTCACCAAGGTGTGCAAGGGCGTAAACGGCGAGGTCCGCGGCTAGGGCTTGCGCCGGGAGCGCAGGGCCTAGTGGCGGTTGCTGTGAGGCCCTGCGTGACCGCGGTGTTCGGAAAAGGCACCGTTGAACCTGCATATATGACACGCGCATTACATAGCGGCGTGCTGCTTTGTCGGCAGCGCGCCGTTTTGCTATGATAGCCGGCGGCGTGTTACGAATATGACAATACGTAACACTGACAAGGTGATTTAAGCGGCGTTGCAATTCTGTGCGCCGATAACCGGGAGGCGTACATGCACATTCCAGATAATTATCTGTCCCCGCAGACCGATGCCGTCATGGCGGTGGCAATGGTGCCCGTTTGGGTCCATTGCATCAAAAAGGTGCGCGCCACGCTCGATCGCGAGCACATGGCTTTCCTGGGCATCTGCGCCGCGTTCTCCTTCCTGCTCATGATGTTCAACGTGCCGCTGCCCGGCGGCACCACAGGCCACGCCGTCGGCGGTGCCCTCATTGCGCTGCTGCTAGGCCCAGAGGCCGCGGCCATCGCTGTCTCGGTCGCGCTGGCGCTACAGGCGCTGCTGTTTGGCGACGGCGGCATCCTGTCCTTTGGCGCCAACTGCTTTAACATGGCCTTCGTGCTGCCGTTTGTTGCCGCCATGGTATTCCGCGCGCTCAACAGCCGCCTGCACGATAAGAGCTGGGGCACCTCGGTTTCTGCCATCGTAAGCGGCTGGGTCGGCCTGTGCCTAGCGGCCCTGTGCGCGGCAATCGAGTTTGGTATTCAGCCGATGCTCTTTACCAACGCTTCGGGCGCGCCGCTGTACTGCCCCTTCCCGCTGTCCGTGGCTATTCCGGCAATGTTGATCCCGCATATGCTGGTTGCCGGCGTGATCGAGGGCGTGGCGACGGCTGCCATCTACGGTTTCATTAAGAAGACTGCGCCGAGCGTTATCGTCGGGCCCGAGGCCGTCGATGGCCAGCTTGCTGCCGAGGGCGCTGCTGCCAAGAAGACCTCGCTGGTCCCCACGCTCATCCTGGTCGCCGTGCTTGTCGTGGCCACGCCGCTGGGCCTGCTAGCCACGGGTGACGCCTGGGGCGAGTGGGACGCCGAGGGCGCCGCGACTGCCGTTCAGGAGGCTGGCGACAACAGCCTGCAGGCTTCGGTCGGCCTCGATACCCCGACCTTTGCAGACGCTCTGCCCACGGGCGATTATCTGCAGGCCTATTCCGAGGAGCAGGGCCTTGGCTTTGCCGGCCAGGCCGCGATGTATATTCTTTCGGGCGTGATTGGCGTGGCGGTGCTCACCATCGCATTCCGCCTGGTCTCGCTGACGGTCAAGGAAAGCGGTGCTCATGGCAATAGCCGAGCTGCCTAGCTGGCTTGCGGTCGAGCAGCGATACGAGCCCGCGGGGGCTCGGCATCGTGTGATGCAAAAGAATGTCCTGCACCTGGCGAGCCTGCTTGAGCGGGTTCGCCTGGGTGGAGGCGCGCACGAGGGCGGGTCGATGGTCGACCGCGCCCTTTCTTGCGTTTCGGCTCCGGTGCGCCTGGTGGGGATGTTCGTTTGCGTCCTGTGCGTGTGTCTGACGCAGAGTCCGCTGTACCTCATGTTGATGGCGGCTATCGCGCTGGTGCTCGTTGCCGTGCGCCCCGTACGCGGGCTGCGGGCAACCTTTGTGCCGGCGCTGGCTGCCGCGGGGCTTGCGGTGGTTCTGGCACTGCCTGCCCTGCTGCTGGGCGCGTCTGCCACGAGCGCCATGCTTAAGATTGCGCTCAAGACCTTCATTAATGTGTCGCTGGTGCTGGGCGTTTCGTGGACCCTCACGTGGAGCCGCATGTCGGCGGCGCTCAAGATGCTGCATCTGCCCGACGAGGTTATCTTTACCTTCGATATGGCGCTCAAGCACATCGAGGTGCTGGGTCGCACGGCGCACAATCTGTGCGAATCGGTCATGCTGCGCAGCGTTGGCCATGCGCCTGAGGGATTTTCGCGTACCGATTCGATCGCGGGTATCATGGGCATGACCTTTATCAAGGCGATGGAATGCAGCCGCGCGATGGACGAGGCCATGCTGTGCCGCGGCTTCGCCGGCGTGTATCCGGCGCCTGCACGGAGCGGCTTTGGCTGGCGCGATGCGGTTTACGCGGCCGGCGTTGCGTTGCTCGCCGTGTTGTGCGCGGTGCTGTAGCGCGGACGGTCGAACCGTCGATGTGAGTAGGGAAGGGCGACGTTTTGGCAAACGATACGAATAACGCGATGGGTGCGAGCGGTGCTGCCGGCACCGAGGTCACGCCGATCATCGAGTTTCGCGACGTGCTGTTTTCCTATGCGGGTCATACGGTGATCGACGGCATTTCATTGCAGGTGAACCGTGGGGAGCTCGTTGCTCTGCTCGGTCCCAACGGCTGCGGCAAGACGACGATCATGCGCCTTATCAACGGCCTTGAACTTGTGGACGCGGGTGCGTATCTGTTTGACGGGCATGCGGTCGATGCGGCATATCTCAAGGATTCCGCGACGGCCCAGCGGTTCCATCAGCGCGTGGGCTTTGTGTTCCAGAATGCCGATGCGCAGCTCTTTTGCGCCACGGTGGGCGAGGAGGTCGCGTTTGGCCCGGCTCAAATGGGGCTGCCGGCAGACGAGCTCGAGCGTCGCGTCCGCGACGCCATGGAGCTGTTCCAGGTTGCCGATCTGGTCGATGCCTCGCCCTATCAGCTTTCGGGCGGGCAAAAGAAGCGCGTGGCGCTGGCTGCCGTCGTGTCGATGAACCCGGATATCCTGGTGCTCGACGAGCCTACCAACGGACTTGACGAGGACTCTTGCGACATCGTGGTCAACTTTCTACTGGCCTATGTTGCTGCCGGTAAGACGGTCTTGATGAGCACGCACCATCAGGATTTGGTACGACGCCTGGGTGCCCGTGCAATCTTTATCGATCGATATCACCATGTGGTCGAGGCGCCGGTATCGTCGTATGGAACCGAGAGCGGCGTTGTGGAATAGTTGCTGCGTGGAGCGTGCGTAGCCGCCCGCGCGGCTTTGCCGTGATGGTATAGTTATCCAGGTTTTTATGGGGGTGGCTATGCCAAGCTGGAACATTCATATCGCTCAGACGGAGCGTTTGCTGGAGCGCACCGGTGCGCTTGCCAATAGCGTGCGCGACCGCAATGCCTTTTTGTTTGGCTGCGTGGTTCCGGATATCTTCGTGGGCTATATGGTCCCTGGCATCGCCGATCCCATCCCGTACCGCATTACGCACTTTGCAAAGCCCGAGCCTATCCCTAAGCCTCGTGAGCATGAGTTCTGGGATACCTATGTGGCACCGTTGCTTAAAAGTTCGCCCACCGGTGCGCCAGCTGCCGCGACCTCGATTGTCGAGGAGCGCGAGCGACTCAATCGGGTGCATTATCCCCAACGTTACAAGGACGCCGAGCCGGTCGCCGGTCCCGGTGCTAGCGAGCTTTCGCTCGCGCCCGATGACGTGGCGCAGTCGCTGCTCGATCTGACGCTGGGCGTTTGGTCGCATCTGGTGGCCGATACCGTATGGAATACGCGTGTGAATCAGTACCTGGAGGCGCACGGCGGCAAGCCGTGCGAGGAATTCCGCATTAAAAAGCAAGGCGACTTTGACTGGTTTGGCAAGACACTCGGCATCGTTTCGATACCGCGCGCGACCGATCGCCTGTATACTGCGGCGACCCGTTTTGGTCAGTATCCCATCCATAAGGAGTATGTGCTCAAGACCATCGGCGTTATGCACGAGATTGTACGCGAAAACCCCGGCGAGTCCGATCATCCGCCGTATCGCCTGCTAACCGAGGAGTTTTTCGATACAACGTTTACCGAGGTCATCGAGCTAACCGAGGCGGGATTTGCGGCTCGCGTCGAATCGCCCGATATGCCTGCGCTTCCCCTGATTGCTAGCTGCTAGCTGGCCGGCTTGGCGGTGAATAGCTCAACCCAATTGACAAGTAGCTCTTGCCGCAGGGTGACTTCGGCGGCGCGCTCCTGTTTGGTCTTTGGGGTGTAGGAAAGTCCAGCCTTTTTATGGATGAGCTCGGCTATGTGGTCGAAGCTCTTCTTATCCTTAATCTGGCCAAAGGTAATTTGGATGACGTCGTAGCCCATGCTTGTGAGCGCGGTGGCGCGCTCGGCATCGGAGAGGCTCGCGGCTTCGCTGTCGTGGGCGGAGCGGCCTTGGCATTCAAGGATGACACCCATGCTGTCGGTGGCGCTTTCGATGAGGATATCGGCGTAGCAGCAGGTTTTGTCATACAGCGAGCGCGCGGCGTCGCTGAGTGGGATGCGCACGTTGTTTGCGATGTTGATGCCCATGCCGCCCTCGTCGCGGGGGAGCGAGATAAGCATGGAGGTCTGTACTTCGAAGGGCGAGGCGGTCTGTCCTGTCATGCGTTCGGCGGCCCAGCGGAGCTGCTTAACACCGCGCAGGCCTGCGGCCTGCTTGGCGAACGCGGCGATATCCGCTGCGGAAAGAAGCGGCGTGCGCTTCCACAGGTTGGTATCCTTGCCGTTGACGTCGATAACCCGCTCCCAGCCGCAGTTGGGTGGAATGAGCTTAAGCGAAATAGCTTCATCAAGTTGCCGTTGCGCTCGTTTGCAGGGTGTATACACAGCAAACGAGCTGCACATCTCATAACACGCCATAAGCAGCTGGTTGCGTGAGACCTGCGTAGCAAGGTTGAGCAGTGTGAACTCGGGCGATGTGACATCAAACCCATGCTCGGTTTGCCTAAACGACCCGGGAGGCGGCTCTTGGGTCAGGAGGTGCGATTTAAACAGGCTTCGCGACCCGGATTGTGCCCGAGTGAATACAATCCTGTGAAGCGGTGCGTGAAGCAGGTCTTTTACAACTGCATGACTTCCGAGGCCGCAACATCTGCGATCCATATTGCCAAGGCTAATGGCAGGGTAAAGGCCTAATATCTGTGGCGGGATACGGTGATAGTAAAAAGCGGATTGACCGCATAGCGTCAGGTCCATGACGTCCTCCTGGTCGAAATATGCTTTTGGACCGTGCGATGCCAGTGTCAATTCGGAAGTATGCGGCAAAATCTAAACCTTGTGAGCAGACCTGGCTTTTGAGGCTAGTTTATCAGGCATTTTGTTGCGAAAAAACGGGGTGTGCTCGGAGGTATCAGAATTTGCCGCATACTTCCGAAAAGCAGGTCAATCCGGCTCTTGCTAAAACGATTTAGCAGCGTCGGTTAAGGTGTGGGTTTGCCACCGGGCGAACACTTTTAGCGCTTGGGACTTTATTCATTGGGTCTCGAAGGGTGGATTTCGCGCTTTTGGTAAAGAAATGAGTGTGTGTTTTGCCGTGCGCCGGCATTGGCACAGAAAAAGGGCCCGGAAGGCTTCGCCTTCCGGGCCCTTTGCGATGCAAGTGTGCTTGCAAGTACGACTTAGCGCACCTGAGCGACGTAAGCGACGTTGGTCGAGGAGACCTTGTCCTCGAGCTGGACGCTCATGCGGGGATCGCCAGCGGTGGCGACGGTCAGGTCGCCGGCCTCGACGTAGCCGAGCTCCTTAGCGGTCTCGATCGCCTTGACGATCGTGCCGTTGACGGTGCCCTGGGTAATCTCTGCCTGGTGCGGGATGACGCCCCAGTACATGATCATCTGCTGGACGGCCCACTCGTGGCGGGAGAAAGCGCAGATCGGCATGTTGGGACGGAAGTGCGAGATCAGGCGAGCGGTACGACCGGTGGTCGTGGGCACGGTGATGCACTTGGCGCCAACGGTGGTGGCCATGTTCACAGCGGACATACCCACAACGTTGTTGACAACGCGGGTGCCGTGAGCGTCAGCCGGAACCTCGAGCGGAGCGTGAGCCGGGAGGTACTTCTCGGTCTCGAGAGCAATGCTGGCCTGCATCTTGACGGCCTCGACCGGGTACTTACCGGCAGCGGACTCGCCAGAGAGCATGACGGCGTCGGTGCCGTCGTAGATGGCGTTAGCGACGTCAGCAACCTCGGCGCGCGTCGGGCGCGGGTTCTGCTGCATGGAGTCGAGCATCTGCGTAGCGGTGATAACGGGCTTGTAGGCCGCGTTGCACTTGGCGATGATCTCCTTCTGGATGTGGGGAACGAGCTCGGGCTTGATCTCGATGCCCAGGTCGCCACGGGCGACCATGATGCCGTCGGAAGCCTCGAGGATCTCGTCGAAGTTCTCGACGCCCAGGGCGCACTCGATCTTCGGGAAGATCGTCACGTGCTCGCCACCGTTCTCGCGGCAAAGCTTGCGGATGCCGCGGACGGACTCGCCGTCACGGATGAAGGAAGCGGCGATGTAGTCGATGTTCTCGGTCAGGCCAAAGAGGATGTCCTGACGATCGCGCTCGGTGATGGCGGGCAGAGAGATGTTGACGTTGGGCATGTTGACGCCCTTGCGCTCGCCGATCAGGCCGTCGTTCTTAACGACGCAGGTCATGTCCTGGCCGTCGACGGACTCGACCTCGAGGGCAACCAGGCCGTCATCGATCAGGATGAGGGAGCCCTTCTCGACCTCGGAGGGCAGAGCCAGGTAGTCGAGGGAGATGTGCTCAGCGGTGCCATGGAAATCCTCGGACGTGGGCTGAGCGGTGACGACGATCCTGTCGCCGGTCTTGACGGCAACCTTCTTGCCGTCGACCAAGAGGCCGGTGCGGACCTCGGGGCCCTTGGTGTCGAGCAGGATGCCGACGGGCATACCGAGCTCCTTGGAAATACGACGGACGCGCTCGATGCGACCGTGGTGCTCGTCGTAGGATCCGTGCGAGAAGTTAAAACGGGCGACGTTCATGCCCGCCTTGATCATCTCGCGGATGGTCTCGTCGCTATCGCAGGCGGGACCCATGGTGCATACAATCTTGGTGCGCTTGTACATTCAGACCTCCATCTGACATCGTCTTGCGCTGATAGATAAACCATAAGAAATAAAACTGAGATGATTATAACGAAATGCCGACCGAATACCCCAAAAAATCGACCGTATGCCGAATTAGAAGTTCATTTTTTGCGGAAAAACGGTATATGCAAAAACTTTACCAACCGTTCTAACCGCTGCTATCTGGGCGATATTTCAGTCTGACGATGCGCCGAAGAAAAAACGTTTTATCAATGTTGAGCATCACACTGTCTGCACCGTTGCGCCTGTGCCGTGTTTCCAGATGGAATGTTTTGGCTAGACGCGTCGCTTTGGGGTACCATAGCTCCACTATCAACTGCCGCTCAGCACGGCAGCCTTGATGAGCCCTTGCCCTTCTCCTGGGAATTATGATCGGGCATCAATCTGCTGAGTGGCCCGAATCCCAGGAGGGGACTCTATATGCAAAAGGAATACCTGTCCGCCGCGGCGGAGGTGCTCAGCGACCAGGGTGTCGATGAGAACCTTGGCCTGAGCAACGACGAGGCGTCGTCGCGCCTCGCCAAGACAGGCCCTAACAAGCTTGAGGAAGCCGAGAAGACTCCGCTGTGGAAGCGCTTCTTTGAGCAGATGGCAGACCCCATGGTCATCATGCTGATTGTTGCCGCCGTTATCAGCGCACTTACGGGCATGGTCAAGGGCGAGCCCGATTTTGCCGACGTCGCCATCATCATGTTCGTCGTTATCGTCAACTCGGTGCTGGGCGTGGTCCAGGAAGCCAAGAGCGAGGAGGCCCTCGAGGCCCTGCAGGAAATGAGCGCGGCGCAGTCCAAGGTGCTGCGCGACGGCAAGCTCGTGCACCTGCCGAGCGCCGAGCTCGTGCCCGGCGACGTGATCATGCTCGAGGCGGGCGACTCCGTCCCGGCCGACTGCCGCGTGCTCGAGAGCGCCACGATGAAGATCGAAGAGGCCGCACTGACCGGCGAGTCCGTGCCGGTCGAGAAGCACACCAACGTGATTGAGCTTGCCGCGGGCACTGACGACGTGCCGCTCGGCGACCGCAAGAACATGTGCTACATGGGCTCTACCGTGGTGTACGGTCGCGGTCGCGCCGTCGTGGTCGGCACCGGCATGGATACCGAGATGGGCAAGATTGCCGGCGCCCTGGCCGAGGCCAAGGAAGAGCTCACGCCGTTGCAGGTGAAGCTCGCCGAGCTCAGCCGCATCCTTACCATTATGGTTATCGTCATCTGCGTCGTCATCTTTGGCGTCGACATCATCCGTCACGGCGTGGGCAACGTCCTTACCGACCCGACTGCCCTGCTCGATACCTTTATGGTCGCCGTCTCGCTCGCCGTCGCCGCCATCCCCGAGGGCCTGGTCGCCGTCGTGACCATCGTCCTTTCGCTCGGCGTGACCAAGATGGCCAAGCGCCAGGCGATTATCCGCAAGCTTTCTGCTGTCGAGACGCTCGGCTGCACGCAGACCATCTGCTCGGACAAGACCGGCACGCTTACCCAGAACAAGATGACCGTCGTCAAGCACGAGCTCGCTGCGCCCAAGGAGAAGTTCTTGGCCGGCATGGCGCTGTGCTCCGATGCCCAGTGGGACGAGGAGCTGGGCGAGGCCGTGGGCGAGCCGACCGAGTGTGCGCTCGTCAACGACGCCGGCAAGGCGGGCCTCACCGGCCTGACTGCCGAGCACCCGCGCGTGGGCGAGGCCCCGTTCGACTCGGGCCGTAAGATGATGTCCGTGGTCGTCGAGACCCTGGACGGCGAGTACGAGCAGTACACCAAGGGCGCGCCCGACGTGGTGATCGGCCTGTGCACCCATATCTACGAGGGCGATAAGGTCGTCCCCCTGACCGAGGAGCGTCGCGCCGAGCTCGTGGCAGCCAACAAGGCCATGGCCGACGAGGCCCTGCGCGTGCTGGCGCTGGCGAGCCGCACCTACACCGAGGTTCCCGCCGACTGCAGCCCCGCTGCGCTCGAGCATGACCTGGTCTTCTGCGGCCTGTCCGGCATGATCGACCCGGTCCGTCCCGAGGTGGCCGATGCTATCCGCGAGGCGCACGATGCCGGTATCCGCACCGTCATGATCACGGGCGACCACATCGACACCGCCGTGGCCATCGCCAAGCAGCTGGGCATCGTCGCCGATCGCAGCCAGGCCATCACCGGTGCCGACCTCGATCGCATGAGCGACGAGGAGCTCGACGCGCACATCGAGGACTACGGCGTGTACGCTCGCGTCCAGCCCGAGCACAAGACTCGTATCGTCGAGGCTTGGAAGTCGCGCGACCAGATCGTGGCCATGACGGGCGACGGCGTCAACGATGCCCCGTCCATCAAGCGCGCCGACATCGGCGTTGGCATGGGCATTACCGGCACCGACGTCACCAAGAACGTTGCCGACATGGTGCTTGCCGACGACAACTTCGCCACCATCATCGGCGCCTGCGAAGAGGGCCGTCGCATCTACGACAACATCCGCAAGGTCATCCAGTTCCTGCTTTCGGCCAACCTTGCCGAGGTCTTCTCGGTGTTTATCGCCACGCTCATCGGCTTTACTATCTTCCAGCCGGTGCAGCTGCTGTGGGTGAACCTGGTCACCGACTGCTTCCCCGCGCTCGCGCTGGGCATGGAGGACGCCGAGGGCGACATCATGAAGCGCAAGCCGCGCAACGCCAAGGACGGTGTCTTTGCCGGTCACATGGGCCTGGACTGCGTGGTCCAGGGTCTGATCATCACCGTGCTGGTGCTGGCGAGCTTCTTTGTGGGCGTGTACTTTGACATGGGCTACATCCACATCGTCGATATGATCGCCGGCAATGCCGACGAGGAAGGCGTGATGATGGCGTTCATCACGCTCAACATGGTCGAGATTTTCCACTGCTTCAATATGCGCAGCCGTCGTGCGTCGCTGTTCACCATGAAGAAGCAGAACAAGTGGCTGTGGGCTTCTGCCGCGCTGGCACTGGTGCTGACGGTGATCGTGACCGTGCAGCCGACGCTTGCCGAGATGTTCTTTGGCCCCGTGACGCTTGAGCTCAAGGGCGTTCTTGCCGCGCTGGGCCTGGCCTTCCTGATCATCCCGCTGATGGAGATCTACAAGGCGATCATGCGCGCGGTCGAGAAGGAGTAGGTCGAAAGGCCATCCTTCCCACCGGCCCGACCGCCTGCGGGGTTTCTTCTTCGCTGGTCCTCGCGCTTCGCGCTGCGGGATCGCTCAGAAGAAACCCCTCCCGGCGGGCGGGCCTTCGGATGACCTCTCGGGACCGTAAGCTGAGGAAAAGTTTGTGAGCTGGTCGGGCTTTGCCCGGCCAGCTCTTTTTGATTTAAAATACCTGCTCAGTTGTGATTTATGGTGCTGGGAGGCGCTTGTGGGCAAGGCTAAGGCTAAGGCGAAGAAAAAGACGACGGGGGCGCGGGCTAAGCGCGATCGTCGTCGGAAGCTTGCGACCGAGGCCCCCGCGTCTGCCGAGGAGCTGCTGGCAAGCGTGCCGGGACTTGACGCGCTGCAGGACGTTCCGGCGTTTGATGACCTGCCGGTCGATGAAACCCAGCAGACTGCCTTTGATGATTTCTGCACACATACCGAGGAGCCCGAGCAGATGCGGCTTGGCGCCGTGGTGCGCTTGGATCGCGGGTTTCCGCTGGTGGCGACTGCCGACGACACCTTTCGCGCCGAGCATGCCGTGGGGTTTGCCAAATCGCGCGGCGAGGATGAGGTCCTGCTGCCTGCCGTGGGAGACCGTGTGGCGGTGCGCCGCGCTCCCGGGCACGATATGGGCGTGATTGAGTGCGTGCTGCCGCGCCGTACGAGCTTTGAGCGTTGGCGCGGCCGTGCCCGCGGAGAGCGCCAGGTGCTCTGCTCCAACGTGGATAGCGTGCTAATCGTGCAGGCACTCGGTGCCGGCGAGGTGCTGCTCGACCGCGTGGCGCGCTCGCTGGTGTTGGCGCTCGACTGCGATGCCGAGCCGGTGGTGGTGCTCACCAAAGCTGACCGCTGCGATGCCGAGGAGCTCGAGCGCGATCTGGACCGCGTGCGCCGCCTGGTGGGTCCGGACGTGCGCGTGATCGTGACGTCCTCTGCCGAGGGGCGCGGCCTGGACGAGGTTCGTTCCTGCGTGCCTGCCGGGAGCTGCGCCATGATTCTGGGCGAGTCGGGTGCCGGCAAGTCGACGCTGCTCAATGCGCTGCTGGGCCACGATACGTTGGCGACTGGCGGTGTGCGCGAACGCGACGACCAGGGCCGTCACACTACCGTTGCGCGCGTGATGGTGGCACTGCCGGGCGACGCCGGCGTGATCGCCGATGCCCCGGGCCTGCGCAGCCTACCGCTCGTGGGTCACGAGCGGGGTCTGGCGCGCGCCTTCCCCGAGATTGTCGAGGCATCGCGCGCGTGCCGATTTGGCGATTGCACGCATACCCATGAGCCGGGTTGCGCCGTTCGCGAGGCCGAGGACGCCGGGCAGATCGACAGCCTGCGTCTGGAAACGTTCCAAAACCTGGCGTCATCCATGCGCGTGAGCGCCCAAATGCTCGATCCCGATGTCCATCTGTAATTGATTTTTCCTATGACAGCCGTCTCCCAACTGTTCGGGAGACGGCTTTTTTTGCTGCGGAAAAGCCTTGAAGCATGCAGTTTGCTGACGTGCTGACCAAAACCTTGCCACGAGCTTGACGGGCTGGTTAGTTTTTGGTCAGCGATTGGTTTGACATCGAAAACCAAGATCGCGATTGCGCCGCTTTGCGCTCTGACCGCCCAGACAATGGTGGTACGGGCATTCGCCCGGCACTGCCATGAGAGGAGCGGCCGTGAACAAGAGCAAGCGCATCGCCATCAGTCTGGTCGCGGGCGTGCTCGCTGCTCTGCTCTGCATGGTTTACGGCTCGTCGATCCGCTCGCAAGCCGAACAGGTCCAGGCTGAGACCTTGGCCAAGTACGGTGGCGATCGCGTCGAGGTATGCGTCGCGGCGCGTGATATCGATGTGGGCGAGACCCTCGATGAGACCAATGTCATAACCCAAGAATGGCTGACGAGTCTGCTGCCGCGTGACGCGGCGACCGAGCTGCGCCAGGTGCGCGGCGACGTGACGACTTCGCGTATTCCCAAAAACGCCGTGATCTGCAATGTCTACACCAAGGCCGAGAGCCACAAGCTCGAGGTGCCTAAGGGCAAAATCGCCGTTTCGGTGGCGGTCGATGCCGAGCACTCGGTCGGCGGCGCCACGGGCGTGGGCAGCTACGTGGATGTGTATGTGCAAAAAGACGGCGTAACCGATCGACTGTGCGGCGCGTACGTGATCGATACCAGTGAGGATTCCGGTGCCACGCGCGAGGGCAAGATCGAATGGGTGACGCTGGCGGCTGACCCCGAAGACGTCAAGGAACTGCTGGGAGCCTCGGGCAAGGGAACGGTCAGCTTGACGATTCCCGCCACGGCGCGCGGCAAAAAGAGCGGAGGCGACAAGTGATGAAGGCGATCTGGCTTGCGTGCTGCGCGTGCGGCGATTACGGGCTGTTGCAGCGGGAAGTCGAGGGCCGTGATGCGGGTGCACAGGTGCTTCGCGTAGGTGACCTGGACGGGCTGGTTTCCATGGCTCGGGCGTTTCCGTCGCGCCGCGGGGCTGCCATCATCGCGGCGTCTCTGTTTGATACCGAAGATGTGCGCAAGACTGTTGCGCGCCTGACGGCCGAAGGCCGCGTGAGTCGCGTGGTCGTGTTGATAGAAGCACTCGATCCGTCGGATATCGAGGGGCTGTTTCGCGCAGGGGCGACCGAGGTCATCGCTGCGCACAGTATATGCGGCAACGGGTGCGCGGGCGAGGGAGCGGTTGATTCCGATCGGCGCATGACGATTGAGCCCGATGCTTTTGTTGATAGGGAACCCGGGGCGCCTCGCGCTACAAGAGGCCCGCGTGTTGATGATTATGGAAAAGCGGAAGCCGAGCATGGTCGGCGCCCCCGGAACCCCCTTGTATACGATGACGCTGGAGGGCCGGCGCAGCATGCTGGCGATTCCCCGGCTGTAGATATGGGATACGTGCACGGCGTGAATCTGGCGGATGAACTCGACGAAGTTGAGGGCTTTGCCGGGTGCGGCGAGTTGTCGCTGATGCAGCATGAGCAGATTGCGCAGAACGAGCCTGCCTCGCAGACCGAACAAGCTGCCATGCCGGCCTGGACGCAGCGTGTAGTTGCGGCGGAGGAGACGGGGACGCTGTCACCGACGCCCGCCCCGCCGCCTCCGATGCCGCCGGCAGACGCTGCCGCTTCGCCGCATCGAGCTCCGGTCGTCTGCGTCATTTCGGGCTCGGGCGGTTGCGGCAAGTCGACGATCGTTGCCACCATGGCACACGCATCGTCGCTGTTGGGCTTGCGTGCCGCCGTGCTCGACCTGGACCTGATGTTTGGAAACCTTTACGACTTGTTAGGCGTCGATGCTCCGCGCGATATGGCGGCACTTATCGAGCCGTCGGCGGCGGGCACGCTCACCGAGCCGGATATCGTAGCCGCATCGATGCGCGTCGCCCCGGGCGTTACGCTCTGGGGTCCCGTCGCGGCGCCCGAGCAAGCCGAGCTCATGGCACGTCCGGTGGAGCTACTGCTTGATGTCCTGCGTCGCGAATCCGACGTGGTCTTTATCGATACCTCGGTCTTTTGGGGCGACGCCGTGGCGGCTGCGGTGGCGGCGAGCGACCGTTGCCTGGTCGTTGGCGATGCTGCGGTGTCGTCCGCGACATCGGCGTCGCGCGTCATTGAACTGGCAAGTCGAGTAGGTGTGCCGCGCACGCGCATGAGCGCCGTGTTCAACCGGTTCGGTGCGCGCGGGGCAGACGAGGACGTCGCCATGCGCTTTGAGATTGCCTGTGCGTTGAGCTCCAAGATTCGTATCGCCGATGGCGGGCAGGATCTCGCCGCGCTCATGGCGTTTGGGCGCGCTGACGAGGCAGTGGGTCAGACGAGCGCTTTCGCGACCAGCATGCGCGAGGCCACGCGCGAGATGCTCGTGGAACTGGGGTGCGCCGTCGGCCCTTGGAGCGATATGGTCGCCGACCGTGCGACGCGTACCGAACGCCCGCGTATCCGCCTTCCCTGGTCGCGCGAGGGTGATCAGCGATGAGCCTGCAAACGAGGATTAAGGCTGCCGGCGCTGCAGCGGCGGCAGCGCCTGTAGATGCGGGGCGTCGCCGCGCGGTGAAACGACGCACCAAGCGCGCCGTGATGGACCGCATGGGTTACGACGAAGTGGCGCGTATCAGCGCCTATGTCGACCCGGCACTTGCCCGCTCGGAATTGCGTCCTGCGGTGGAGGCGGCGCTCAATGTTGAGGAGCCGACCGATCTCGCGACGCCCGAGCGCGAGACCATCATCGACGAGATTTTGGATGACGTGGTGGGCTTGGGGCCGTTGCAGCCGCTCATCGAGGACGATACCGTTACCGAGATCATGATCAACGGCTGCCGCTCGGCCTTCTTTGAACGCGGCGGCGTCTTGCACCCCATCGAGCATGCGTTTGAGGATGATGAGCAGATCCGTGTGCTTATCGACCGCATCATCTCGCCACTTGGCCGCCGTATCGACGAGCGCAGCCCCATCGTCAACGCCCGCCTCAAAACGGGCTATCGCGTCAACGCGGTGATTCCGCCTGTGGCGATTGACGGACCGATTCTCACCATCCGAAAGTTCTCGGACCGCATTTGCTCGCTGGACGAGCTTGTGGGGCTGGGGTCGCTGCCGCTTTGGTATGCGCAGCTGTTGTCGTGCGCGGTGTCGCTGCGACAGGACCTGGCGGTTGCGGGAGGCACGGGATCTGGTAAGACCACCCTGCTCAACGCGTTGTCATGTGAGATTTCCACCGGCGAGCGCATCGTGACGATCGAGGACTCTGCCGAGCTCAAGTTTGCACATCATCCGCACGTGGTGCGCCTAGAGGCGCGCGAGGCTTCAATTGAGGGCGAGGGTGCGGTGACGATCCGCGACCTGGTGACCAATGCCCTGCGCATGCGCCCCGACCGCATCGTGGTGGGCGAGGTGCGCGGTGCCGAGTGCTGCGACATGTTGCAGGCCATGAACACGGGCCACGACGGGTCGCTCACCACACTTCATGCGGGTTCCGAGCAGGAGACCGTGGTGCGTCTGACGTTGCTTGCACGTTATGGCATCGATCTGCCGAGCGAGCTCATCGAGGAGCAGATTGCCATGGCGCTCGACGGCATCGTGATGTCCGAGCGCCACGCCGATGGCAGGCGTTTCGTCTCCTCGTATTCGGGGGTGCGTCGCGCCGCGTCGGGCGGCGTAGAGCTCGAGCGCTATGTGACTTTCGATGCCGCCGAGCGCACCTGGAAGCTTGACCGCGAGCCGCCGTTTATCGCAGAAGGCCTGCGGTCGGGGACGCTCACACAAGAGGAGGTGGACGAATGGAGGTCGCTGTGCCCCTCGTCGTAGGGGGTTTGGCAGGGTTTTCTGTTGCGACGGCGTGCGGGGCGGAACCTCGTGTGCCGCAGGTACCGCCGGCGGAGCTGGCGCGTCAGGCGCTCGAGACGGTGGCAGAGAAGCTGCCGCGTGAGCTGGTGGAAAACGATCTGTTGAAAAAGATCGCCCGTTCGTGGGCATCGCTGGCTCCGGCGCGTCGCCTTGGCCTCGCGATCGAGGATGCTTCGGGGCGTTTGGCGTTTCTGCTGCTATCGAGCGGTGTCTGCTGCGTTTTGCTAACGATGGTGTCGTTATCGCCCCTCGGATTTGCCTTGGGACTTGTTGCTCCGTTTGCCGTTGGCGCCGCTCGGGATGGCTTTGAGAGCCGGCGCGAGCAACACGATGCAGAAGAGGCCATGCCCGAGGCGTTTACCGCACTTTCCATGTCGCTTGCCTCGGGACATTCACTGGCCCAGGGCATGCGCTTTGTGGGCGCTCATGCGCAAGAACCGGTGCATACCGAGTTTTTGCGGGTGGCGGCGGCAATCGATTGCGGCATCTCGGCGACCGACGCGCTCGATGACTTGCTCGTGCGCATCGACGCCCCTGGCCTTTCGCTTGTGACCTTGGCGCTTAAGGTGTCTCAGCGCACCGGTGCTCCGCTTGCCGACTTACTGTCCGAGGCGTCGAGCATGGTGGGGGAGCGCATTGAGCTCAAGCGCCGCCTGGATGTTAAGACGTCGCAGGCTCGCATGTCTGCGCATATGGTCGCGGCGATGCCGACGGGCATGTGCGCGGTGTTGGCGCTGCTTTCGGCAGATTTTCGTCGCGGTCTTGCGACGCCTGCCGGCGCGGGCACTGTGGTGCTGGGTCTTGCCCTCAACGCCGTTGCCCTGGTGGTTATCCGGCGCATTATGCGGGTGAAGCTATGAGCGCCCCGGCTGCAGTTGCGGCTTGCCTGTGCGCTCTGAGTGTATTTGTCGCAACGGGTTTGGATCGGGCGGATGCACGCAAGATCGCAGAGGCCTGCAAGCGCGAGGCGGTGCTGGTCGCTGCCGCGGGTCGCTCGGTGGTCGATGCTCTGGCCGCGCGAATGAAGGGCGCGGTTGGAGCGGGCGGCCCGGCGCGAGTATCGCTCGGCGAAGTGTCCGAGATGATCGATGTTGTGCGCTTGGGTCTTTCGGCCGGTCTTTCGTTTGATGCGGCGCTTGAGATTTTCTGCGCCAACCGCCGGTCAGTGCTGGCTCTTCGACTTGAGCGGGCCTGCATGGCGTGGCAGGTGGGCGTGGGCACGCGTGAGGACGAGCTGTTGGCCGCCGCACGCGACCTGGACGTGCGAGCGCTCGAGACCTTTGCCATCACGGTGGGGCAGGCGCTCGCTCTGGGTGCCCCACTTGCCGAGACACTGGCCGCTCAAAGTCGCGAGATCCGTGCGGCTCATCGCGCCGCGGTCGAGCGCGAGATCGAGCGTGCGCCCGTCAAGCTGCTGATTCCCACCGGCACGCTCATCTTGCCGGCGTTGCTTCTGTCCATATTGGGCCCGCTGTTGGGAGCAGGCGGGATGATGTAGGGAGGAATACATGAACACGATGACTGACGTTGCTGGCAAGGTCTGGAGCTGGGCTGTTTGCCAGTCAATTCGCGCTCGCCAGCATGCCGGGGAGCTACTGCAGGAGGAGAGTGCGCAGGGCACCACCGAATACGCCATCTTGGTCGGCGTGCTCGTGGTGATCGCCATCATTGCCATTGTCGCATTTAAGGGCAAGGTCCAAGATCTATGGAACGCTATCAGCGAGGGCATCAACAGCCTGTAGAGGGCAGGCGGCCTGCCGGCGCACTGCTGGTGTTTGCCTGTGTGGTTGTGGCGGTGGCAGTGGCGGTTTGGGGGCTAAACGCCGCGCGGCAGCAGCGTCCTGGGGCCGTCTTCGATTCGGGCTCAGATTCGGCGGTGGCGTCTCAAAAAGATGAGATGCGAGATGCGGACGATTCGGATGTCGCTGTCACGGCGCAAACCTTTCTGCGGATGCTCGACAAGCGGTCTGGCACTGCGACGGATTCGCCTGAGGACAACGCGATTGCGGTCCGGCTTGCATGGTCCGAGGACCGACCGATGACCGAGGCAGCGGCGGATATGTTACGCGCCTACCGCGAGGTGCCAACGGCCCAGCTCGCCCTGAGCGGCTATCTCGATATTAAGGGCAACGTATGGGGCGCCATCGTGCGCGATGGGCGCGGCTGGGTCGATATGGTGACGGTTGCCGCGGATGCTGGCGATGCTTCGTGTCGTCTGCGCGCCGTGCGTCTGGTCCCGCAAACAATAAGCTCAAAGGAGGGATCGTGAAATGCATGGCATTCTGCGTGAGGAATCTGCCCAGGCGACGGTCGAATACGCCATCGTCACGGTGGCGCTGTTATCGATCGTGCTGGCGATTGTGGGACTTTGGCGTGCTGGCACCGATGGACGCTTGGCGGCGCTGGTTGAGCGGGCGGCATCCCATGGCGTTGCCTCGACGTCGGTTATCGACGCCGCTGCGGGCGCTAAGGACATCGCGTTGTATTGATATCGCGCGCGAGGACCGGGCGCAGTCTACGGTCGAGGCCGCTTTTTTGCTGCCGACGTTTCTGACGCTCATCCTTCTCGCACTGCAACCGGTGTGCCTGCTTTATACGCGCGCGGTCATGGAGTCTGCCGCCGCCGAGACCGCGCGGCTCATGACCACGACGACGGCGGAGGACGACGATCTTAAGGAGTTCACCCTCCGCCGGCTTGCCGCAGTGCCCAACGTTTCGATCTTTCATGCCGGCGGGCCGTTGTCGTGGGATGTCGAGCTTAGCCGGGCCGATGCGGGCGGCGTCTCGTCCGTGTCCGTTTCCGGCGAGGTCAAGCCGTTGCCTGTGATCGGTGCGTTTGCGCAGGTTATGGGTGGTACCGCCGAGGGCGGCTACGTTGAGCTCAAGGTCGATGTCTCGTATCAATCACGTCCCGAATGGCTGGAGGGAGATTATGATTCGTGGATTGCTGCATGGGATTAAGCGTTTCTGGTCTAGACGCGTTTTGACGCGCCGTCCGAGCTGCCATCGCAAGCGAGGCGGCTTTATGGGTCGAGCCGGTATCGACCTGTTTATCGAAGACGGTGCCTACACCACGCTTTCCTCTGCGGTGGTCATCTTGGTGGTGCTCACGCTGCTGTTTTCGTCGACGGCGGCGATATGGAGCATGTCGCGCGCGGGGGACACCCAGGTGGCTGCCGATAGCGGCGCGCTGGCAGGCGCCAATGTGGTGTCGTCCTATCACACGGCTGCCACGGTGGTGGATGCGAGCATTTTGAGTTTGGGCCTGGCGGGGTTTGCCACGATCGGGACGGGCCTGGTCGCCATCCTCATCCCGGGCGCCGAACCAGTTGCCGGCAATATGGTCGACACCGGGATTGAGATTATTAAAACGCGCAACAAGTTTGCCAAAAGCGCATCGGAAGGCTTACAGAAAATCGAGACGGCTCTGCCGTATCTGATCGCCGCGCGTGCCACGCAGGCGGTCTCGGCGCAGGATACCGATAATGTGACCTATACCGGTACGGCGCTTGCCGTGCCCAGGACATCCGAGTCGGACTTCGCTGCGCTCGAGGGGTCCGAGATCTCGACCGATGCCATTAAAGACACATCGGATGATTTAGAGCGTGCGGCCGAGGAGCTGCGGAAGGCTTCTGAGGACACGGCGAAGGCTAAAGAGCGCGCTTGGCTGGCGGATTGTGGCGGGTCGGACGAGAGTTCGATTGGCAAGTACTCGTGTATGTGGGAGCGTGCGAAAAAACTAGCAGAACTATCTGACAGCCAGAACCGTCATGAAAAGTCGAGCATCACATGGGAGCCGCAAATAGCGCTCGATCGCGCGAAAACCTATTACCGACAGCGCTTGGCGAATGAAAAACCTCAGGGATCGAGCGTCGAGATGAAAGCGCAGTCAGCCGCTCGAAAAGCGTTCTATGCCTATGCGATTGAAGAGGTCGATCGAGCATACATAAAAGATGATGGCGAACGGTTTTCTGCCTATATCCCACTATTGCCGCGTGTCCCAAACGAGGTGCGGCCGACCGAACTTTACACCGATGCCGCATGGCCTGTAAGCAACAACGACGGCAGAACATACCTGCATTATGGAGTCGAATGCCCCGTCTATCAGAAAGGGACTCCGAGTGGGCTGGCATCTGTTGCTGATTATGATGGTCGTGATACATGCGAAGCGTGCGGCTTCGGCGTGGTTACGCTTGGAAGCGCCCTCATGCCGCCATCGTTCATCGAAAACGGCTTCGAGTACCACTTTGACAAGTTCAAAGAGGCTCTGGAAGACTACGTCGAATGCCGCAACAAAGAGCTCGAGCTCGAGCGTCAGACCGAAGACGAGGCCGATCGTGCGGGCAATACGTTTGACCAGGCCATCAAGGAGCTTTCGGGCGAGCGTCCGCGTATCGCTCCGCCCGGTCGCAACGGCGTGGTCGCCTTTGCGGTTACGGGTGCCATCTCGAGCCCCGACGAGCTCAACTCTTCGTTTAACACGGCAGTCAGGCTTGGCAATCGCGGTGCTATCTCTGGCGCGGTGCTGGCACCCGATGACGCGACGGCGCAAAACAACGTGCTTTCGCGATTTTTCTCGACATTGAAGGAACGCTCGGGCGGCGTTGCCGGCGTGCTCGACGGCGTCATGGATGTTTGGGGACGGCTGCTCGTAGGATACGGTGATATTCAAGGTTCGGCCGACGAACTTATGGACGAGATGATTAAAGGCCTAGGAGGGGGCAGCGGCGCGTTGGGCTCCATCGCATCGTGGCTCGGCGATACCGTTTCGGCGTCCGTGGCGGCGCTGGGTTTGGAACCGTGCGACTTGCGCCTGCGAAAGCCGGTGCTGACCGATTCTGCCAACGTCATTAAGAGTCCGGGGTCTGACATTGCGGGTCTCTCTCAAGCGCAAGACAAACTGCGAAGTATTCCGTTGGGCGTGACCGATCCCAAGGCGCTTTGCGAGGCGTTGGAATATCAAGTCGAACGCACCATTAGCGGTACGGTGTTCACACTTGCGGAGATTCCTCTGCCCGGCGGCGGCTCCATCCCGCTCACCGTCGATGTCGCCACGCTGGTTGGCGCTCTGGGCGGTGGGTCGTAATGAGTATCCGCATGCGTCTGCGCGAGGAGCGCGCCCAAGCGACGGTGGAGATGGCAGTGGTTACGCCCGTTTTGCTGGTGCTGGCACTCATCGTGTACAACGTCATGATCTTTGCCGGCGCTGTCGCGCGCTTCGACCGCGTGGTGCCCGACATCGTGCTAGCGCATGCCGTGGCGTCGGAGGGGGAGGGCGACGAAAGCTCTGCCGATGCCTCGGCGACGGTCCAGACTCAAATTCTGAATGCCATGGAAGGCTATGACTTGCAGATCGAAGTGTCGAGCGAGCAAGGCGCGAAGGCATCAGATGGTGGCCTGCTCTCCCTATCCGGTACGTTTAGGACCTACACCTGCACCATGCACTATGAGCCGTGGCCGACTTCTCTCAGCATCGCTGGCGTTCCGCTGGGGGCGCCGACAACGTTGTCGCACGAGCGCGCGGTGACGGTCGATCCATGGCATCCGGGGGTGGTCATGTGACCGCGGTCTCGTCCTACATCGCCTACGCGCGGGCACTCAATAGGCTGGGTTGGACGCCGGCCGAGTTTGTGGTGGCGGAGTCGTTTGTCGTGCGCCTGCGCGGCATGCTGGGACGGCGTCCGGTTGCCGCCAACGGCCTGTCGCTCGTCATGGCGTTTCCACGCTGCTCTTCGGTCCATACGTGTTTTATGGCCTATCCCATCGACATCGCCTTCATCGATCGCGACGGCAATATCCTCGCGCGCTACGAAAACGTTCGTCCTTGGCACATGTGCTCCTGCCTCGGCGCCTGGACCGTACTAGAGCGTCCTTCAATCATTGTTTCGACTCCTGCTCTCCAACGCGTGCCGGCTTAAGAATTGGCGACAGTGGACTTTCGTCATACGAAATTGGGTAAGATGGAGGAGAAGATGCATGGATGTTGAGATCCATCCCAACGCTAAAAAGCACCTGACGGAAAAGCAGGTGCTTAGCGCTTGGCTTGCGGTTACTGAGTGCATTCGTCGCGAGCCGAAGGACGAGCCGCCGAGATGGCTTGCAATTGGATGGCTCTCAGACGGACGAAGCGTGGAGCTTGTCGCGGTCGAGCTTGTCCGTGGGTGGCTTATCATTCATGCCTTGTCTCCAGTCCAGAAGAAATTTTGGCAGGAGATTGAACAGGCTCGGCAAAGGGGTCGATGATGGGCAAGACGTATACGGCCGCTAATGGTCAGGTTGTAACGGATGAAATGATTGACGCGTGGTGCGAGTCGTACGAGCGCGGAGAGTTTCCGGATGGCGAACACACCGTTGGTGGGATCGTGCATGGACGGCCCCCGCTCTCAGGTGAGGGGACGGCAACGCTGTCGGTCAAGATTCCTCTGGGAATGAAGGAGGCCATTCGTCGACGGGCGGCTGCCGAGGGGATGACGCCAAGTGAGTTTGCCCGTGCGGCTCTGAGTGAAAAACTTCTTGCTGCCGGCTGATGCCTCTGACGTGCCGATTTATAGAACCGAGGCTGTGCTCAAAAACTTTTTTAAAATTCTCGGTTGACCGGAACGCGTCCTTGGTTATACTAATCAAGCCTTGAAACAAGGCACACCTCAAATGGCTGGGTAGCTCAGTTGGTAGAGCAGAGGACTGAAAATCCTCGTGTCAGGGGTTCGATTCCCTTCCCCGCCACCTTGAATTGACTAGGACCTCTGCAAAGGGGTCCTTTTCTTTTATTGAGGGCTCTGCGGAAATTGCGTCCCGGAATTTGGCTTCAGAGTGGGATGCGTTTTCCGCTTTGAGGCCGCTTGGGAAAGCGCGACCCGGAATCCGGCGTCAGAATGGGATGTGCTTTCCTTTTGCGGTCTTTGGCGGAAACTGCGTCCCAGATCCCGCGCTCAGAACGGGATGCGCTTTTCGGCCGCCTACTTCCGGCGCATATGTACATCTCGGCGCGCCATCTCGGGCCCGCCCAGATATTCCTCCCGCTTTTGCGCCACTTTACAGACCGTTCGGTCGTCTGTCCGCACGCGCGGGTATACTCAAAACGATACTTTTCCTGTGCAATACGATGCAGGCTCGGCCTGCACGATCCGAAGGGGGCAGTGATGGAGAGGATACTCGGCGTTAATCTCTCTGGCTGGTTTATTCCCGAGCCTTGGGTGACCCCGTCGCTATACGCGGCGACCGGTGCATCCAATGCGGCCGAGCTGCAGGAGGCCATGGGCACCGCCGCCTATAACGAACGCATGCGCCGTCATTACGAGACGTTTGTGAGTGAAGACGATTTTCGCCGTATGGCGCAGATCGGTCTCAATGCCGTGCGTCTGCCGGTGCCCTGGTATGCCTTTGGCTCGCAGGAGTCCGATGCGTCCTACATCTCGGTTGTCGACTACATCGACCGTGCAATTGAGTGGGCTGCCAAGTACGACATCCGCGTGCTGCTCGATCTGGCAACTGTGCCCGGTGGCCAGGGCGATTCCAACGATTCGCCCACCACGCCGGAGGCTGTTGCCGAGTGGCATTCGTCCACCAACGGCCGTCATGTCGCACTCGACGTGCTCGAGCGCTTGGCCGATCGCTACGGCGAGGCCGAGAGCCTGCTGGGCATTGAGCTGCTGGATACGCCACAGATGAGCGTCCGCAAGAGTCTCTTTACCATGACGGATGGCATTCCGGCCCACTACCTGCGCAATTTCTATCGCGATGCCTACGAGCTCGTCCGTTCGTATATGCCCGAGGATAAGATCGTCGTCTTCTCGTCGTCGGGGCATCCCAGCGAGTGGAAGCATTTTATGCGCGGCGCCAAGTACAAGAACGTCTACATGGACCTTCACCTGTACCATTACCGTGACGAGTATGCGCTCGACATCACGAGTCCCCGCGGGCTGACGACGGCGATTTCGCGTAACAAGCGCGAGCTTAAAGAAGCGATCTCGACTGGGTTCCCCGTGCTGGTGGGCGAATGGTCGGGTGCGGCGATCTTTGCCAACTCGTCGGTTACGCCCGAGGGGCGCAATGCCTACGAGCGCGTGTTTATCGCCAACCAGCTGGCTTCGTTTGCGCCGGCTGCCGGTTGGTTCTTCCAAACGTGGAAGACCGAGAAGCGCATTGCAGCGTGGGACGCCCGCGCGGCGCTCGGCACGCTCGAGCGCGGCATGATTGAATAGGTTGATATGACGCAAAACAGCGCCCATACGGGCAAACTCTATGTGGTCGGCACGCCCATCGGCAACCTGGGCGACCTGTCCCCGCGCGTTGGCGAGGCCTTTGCCGCCGCCGATGCCATTTGCTGCGAAGACACGCGTGTGACGTCGAAGCTGCTGATGCACCTGGGCATTTCCAAGCCGCTTGTCCGTTGCGACGAGAATGTGATCGCCAGCCGCGCCGCCGGCCTGGTCGACCGTCTGCTGGCGGGGGAGACCCTCGCCTTTGCCTCGGACGCCGGCATGCCGAGTGTGTCCGATCCCGGCCAGGCGCTGGTCGAGGCGGCGCGTGAGGCCGATGTGCCCGTAGAAGTTATTCCCGGGCCCTCCGCTTGCGTCACGGCGCTCGTTTCGTCCGGCATTCCCTGCGAGCATTTTTTCTTCGAGGGCTTTTTGGGCCGAAAGCACGGCGACCGCGTGCGCCGTTTGCAGCGCCTTGCCGTAGTGCCCGGCGCGCTCATCTTCTACGAGTCTCCACATCGCATCGTGGCGACGCTCGAGGCCGTGGCGGAGGTCTTTCCCCAGCGTGAGGTTGCCGTCTGCCGCGAACTCACCAAGCTGCACGAGGAGGTCTTGCGCGGGCCCGCTGCCCAGCTCGCCGAGGAGCTGCGTGCTCGCGGCGAGGTAAAGGGCGAGATTGCGCTGGTCATCGCGCCGCCGAGCGAGGACGAGGAGGCCGGTATCGTGCCGGTTGGCGCCGCGGCAGCGGATTCCGATGAGGCCCTGCGCGAGGATATCCGCGCCGCGCTCGAGGAGGGGGAGCCCGCCTCTGCGGTGGCCAAGCGCCTGTCTCAGAAGTATTCGCGCCGCAAGCGCGATGTCTATGCCATGGTGCTCGATATGCAATAGATGGAGGATATCCAGCCCTTGCGCTAGAATCATCCCCTGTATGCAACGTTTTTCTGGAGGACAAACCCCATGGATCAAAGCAAGCCTTCGTTCTTTATCACGACGCCCATCTACTACGTCAACGCCGATCCGCACCTGGGCACGGCTTATTCCACCATCATCGCCGACGTTCAGGCCCGTTATCGTCGCTCCGCCGGCTATAACGTCAAGTTCCTGACCGGCATGGACGAGCACGGCGAGAAGGTCGCCGAGGCCGCAGCCAAGCATGGCATGACGCCGCAGGAGTGGACCGACAGCCAGGCTCCGCACTTCAAGGAGCTTTGGAGCAAGCTCGAGATTTCCAACGACGACTTCATCCGCACCACCGAGCCGCGCCAGCATCATGCCGTGCAGTACCTGTGGGAGCGCATGAAGGAGTCCGGTTACCTGTATAAGGGCAGCTACGACGGCTGGTATTGCGTGCCTGACGAGACCTACTTCACCGATACGCAGGTCCAGAAGGGCGACGAGGAGTACGGCAGCGTCGGCCAGCACCTGTGCCCCGACTGCCACCGTCCGCTCGAGCGCGTGCAGGAGGAGTCCTACTTCTTTAAGCTTTCCGCCTTCCAGGACAAGCTGCTCAAGCTCTATGACGAGCACCCCGACTTTGTCGAGCCTGCGTTCCGCATGAACGAGGTGCGCAGCTTTGTCGAGGGCGGCCTTAACGACCTTTCCGTGAGCCGCACGAGCTTTGACTGGGGCATTCAGGTCCCGTTTGACGAGGGTCACGTGACCTACGTGTGGTTCGATGCGCTGCTCAACTATATGACGGCCGTCGGCTACGGTGTCGACACCGACGAGGCGCGTGCCGAGCTGGCCTATCGCTGGCCCGCGCAGTTCCACATCGTGGGTAAGGACATCATCCGTTTCCACTGCGTTATTTGGCCGGCCATGCTCATGGCCATCGGCGAGGCCCTGCCCGAGCACGTCTTTGCCCACGGCTTCCTGACCGTGCGCAATGCCGAGACCGGCAAGGCCGAGAAGATGTCCAAGAGCCGCGGCAATGCTATCGCTCCGCAGGATGTTATCGACATGCTGGGCGTCGAGGGCTATCGCTACTACTTTATGACCGACGTCGTCCCCGGCACCGACGGTGCCATCAGCTTCGATCGCATGGAGCAGGTCTACAACGCCGACCTGGCCAACAGCTGGGGCAATCTGATCTCGCGTTCGCTCAACATGAGCGGCAAGTACTTTGACGGTTGCGCGCCCGCCAAGCCCACATCGTTCGATGCGTTCGACAACCCGCTGGCAAAGATCGCCGATGGTCTGGTCGAGCGCTACATGGCCAAGATGGACGTGCTCGATTACGGTGGAGCTAAGGACGAGGTCATGGAGCTCATCCACGCCGCCAACCACTACATCGAGGACTCCGAGCCCTGGGCGCTTGCCAAGGACGAGGCCAAGGCTGACGAGCTGGCGTTTGTGATCTACAACCTGCTCGAGGCCATCCGCATTGCCGCTCACCTGCTGATGCCGCTCATGCCCCAGACCTCTGCCGAGGCCCTGCGCCGCCTGTCCTGCGAGGACGAGGCCACGAGTGACGACCTCAAGGGCATTTGCGCTTGGGGCCTGCTTGCCGGTGGTCAGCCCGTCGAGAAGGGCGAGCCGCTGTTCCCGCGTCTGGGCTAAGACGCCGCGCGCCATATCGGCAATTTGCTGTTTAGATGTAAGGGCATGGCCGCAACGGTCCATGCCCTTTTGCTTCAAGACGCCGCCACCATGCTAAGGAGGCAACTATGACAACTTCGCCTGTGGCAAACTCCACGGCAACAAGGGAACTGCTGGAGGAGTTTGGCCTTGCGACCAAGCATCGCCTGGGCCAGAACTTCCTGATCGACAATCATGTAATTGAGCGCATCTGCGAGCTTTCCGAGCTTGCGGGCGATGAGCGTGTGCTCGAGGTTGGCCCGGGCGTTGGCACACTCACGCTTGCGCTGCTGCAGGAGGCGGCGTGCGTCACGTCGATCGAGGCCGATCCCGAGCTCGAGCCGGTGCTCGATGCCCACGCCGCCGACTATGCCAACTTCCGCTTTATCATGGGCGACGCGCTCAAGGTGACGCTGGAGCAGATTAAGCAGGCCGCTGGTGGTGAACCCACGGTGTTTGTCGCGAATCTGCCCTATAACGTGGCGGCGACGATCATCCTTCAGTTCTTCCAGACGATGCCCGCGCTCAAGCGCGCCGTCGTCATGGTTCAAAAGGAGGTTGCCGATCGCATTGCCGCAACGCCGGGCAACAAGACCTATGGCGGCTATACGGCAAAGCTGGGCCTGTATGCGCAGGTTACGGGTCGCTTTGAGGTGCCGCCGCGTTGCTTTATGCCGGCGCCGCACGTGGACTCGGCCGTCGTGCGTATCGACCGTGTTGACGGCGTGGTGCCCGAGGGGCTCGATCGCGAGTTTGTGGCTCGCGTAATTGATGCTGCGTTTGCTCAGCGTCGCAAGACCATCCGCAATTCCATGAGCGCCAACGGCTTTGCCAAGGACGTGCTCGATGCCGCCTTTGAGACTTGCGGTATCGCACCCACCACGCGCGCCGAGACGCTCGATGTTGCCGACTTTGTCCGCCTGGCCCAGGAGCTAATCCATGACGCCTAATGCCGAACGCGTGACGTTTACCAAGAAAAAGAAGACGGTCGCCTGCCCCGTGCCCTTGGCACCGCTTGCCGACACGCATGCGCATCTGCTTTCGTTTTGGGGCAAGGAGGTGCCCGAGACGCTCCTGCGCGCCAAGGCTGCGGGCGTCGACCTGCTGGTGACGATGCTCGACCCCATCGCCGACAAGCGCAGCGTGACGGACTATAGCGACTGGCTCGTGCGCGAAATTCTGCCGATGCGGGATATTCCGCAGATCAAGTATCTCGCTGGCGTTCACCCCTATGGCGCGCCGGATTATACCGACGACATTCACGCGCAGGTCGTTGCCGCGCTCGATGACCCTTTGTGCGCCGGTATCGGCGAGATCGGCCTGGACTACCACATGGATTACGATGACGACATCGCGCCGGCGCCCCATAGCATGCAGATTGATTGCATGGCACGTCAGCTCGAAGTTGCCGTGCGCCGCAATGTGCCGGTGGAGCTGCACCTGCGGCATGAGGACTCGGATGGGGAGCGCACCTCGCATGTGGACGCCTACAACGTGTTGCGCGAGGTCGGCGTGCCCCAGGCCGGTTGCGTACTGCACTGCTTTGGCGAGGACCGAGCCACGATGGAGCGCTTTGTGGATTTGGGTTGTTACATCGCCTATGGCGGCGCGGCTACCTTTAAGCGCAACGACGAGGTGCGCGAGGCATTCGCGGCAACACCGCTCGACCGTATTTTGTTCGAGACGGATTGTCCCTATATGGCGCCGGAGCCCATTCGCGGTCTTGAGTGCGAGCCTGCAATGATTTCCATCACAGCAAACGCGCTGGTCAACGACCGCGTCGATCGTACCGGCGAGGACGCCGAGGCAATCGCCCGAGCCGCCTGGGAAAATGCCTGCAAACTTTTTCAAAAATAGTTCTTGCGTTCGCGGTGGCGCTCCGTTATTCTAATTCCTGCACGCGGGCGTGGCGGAATTGGCAGACGCGTACGGTTCAGGTCCGTATGGGGGCAACCCCATGAAGGTTCAAGTCCTTTCGCCCGCACCATTGAATGAAAGAGCTCCCAGCAATGGGAGCTTTTTTGTTATGGGCCCATCGCGGGGACTTGAACCTGCGAAGGAGCGAGCGTCAAGAAAACGCGGAGTGTTTTTAGCGAGCTGGCGAGGACGCCAGCAGGCGGCCGAAGCCGGTGCGGATCCGCGAAGCGGATACGCGGACGTCCTTTCGCCCGCACCATTGATTGAAAGAGCTCCCAGCAATGGGAGCTTTTTTGTTATGGGCCTCCTGTTGGTGTCACGTGGCTGCTTCGTGCGGGTATCCTAGTGCCAACGTGTGCCTATCAGAGGAGAGACCATGCTGTTGTCCGGAATCATTGCCGCCCTTACGAGTCTTCTGCTTCCCATCATCATTTTGTTGTTGCTGCTCCCCAACGCCTGTTATGTCGTTGAGCAGCAGCATGCTGTGATCATCGAGCGCTTGGGCAAGTTCAACCGCATCGTCAACGCGGGTTTTCACATGAAGGTGCCCGTGATCGACCGCAAGGCCGCCACGGTGAGTCTGCGCACCATGAAAAACGGTTTTGGCATCGACGTTAAGACCCAGGACAACGTGACCATCGGCCTTGAAGTCTCTGCTCAGTACCACGTGAGCTATGACATGGGTGCTGGCCCGGCGGATTCGGGCATCTACAAGAGCTACTATATGCTGCAGGAGCCCGTCGACCAGATGCGTGACTTCATCACCGACGCCCTGCGCTCTTCGATTCCCGTCTACACACTCGATGAGGTCTTTGCCAAGAAGGATGACATCGCCAAGGATGTCAACGCTACCGTTTCCGAGCAGATGGCCGCCTACGGCTTCACCCTCGTGTCGACGCTCATCACCAAGATCGCGCTGCCGACCGAGGTCGAGAACTCCATGAACGACATCAACGCCGCCCAGCGCAAGCGCGCCGCTGCGCAGGAGCTCGCCGAGGCTGATCGCATCAAGCGCGTCACCGAGGCGACCGCCGAGGCCGAGGCGATGGAAAAGGCGGGCGAGGGCATCGCCAACCAGCGCAAGGCCATTGCGCTGGGCATCAAAGATTCGCTCGAGATCATCCAGGAGACGGGCGTCGGCAACGATGAGGCCAACCAGCTGTTCATGTTTACGCAGTGGTCCGAGATGATGACGGAGTTCGCTCGCACGGGCAAAACCTCGACGGTCGTGCTGCCGAGCGATTTCTCGCAGTCGGCCTCGATGTTCGAGCAGATGCTGACCGCTGGCAAAGTTCAAAGCGAGTCGAAGGAGTAGGCACGCGTGAAATATACCGTTGTTTGCGTTGGCAAGCTTAAAGAGCGCTTTTGGAAGGACGCGTGCGCCGAATACACCAAACGCCTAGGCGCCTATGCCAAGGTAGATATGCGCGAGGTTGCCGATATCGATCCGGCCAAGGCGGGCGGTGTGGATGCCGCGCGCAACAAAGAAGGCGCGGCGGTTCTTGCTGCCCTGCCACCGCGGGCACATGTGATTCTGCTGGCCATTGAGGGCAAGGAGCGTTCGAGCGAGGAGCTCTCGGCCCGTCTCGATGAGCTCATGCTGCGAGGTAACAGCGACATCGCTTTTGTAATCGGCGGATCGGACGGCGTGAGCGATGCCGTGCGCGCCCGCGCCGACGAGATGCTCAGCTTTGGACGTATTACCTTGCCGCACAACCTGGCGCGCGTGGTGCTGCTGGAACAGATCTACCGCGCCTGCAAGATTAGCCGTGGCGAGCCGTATCACAAGTAGGTCGGCAACACGAAACAATGGCGTGGGACAATGACTTTCGTTTTGAGCAACGCATCTGAGAGGACTGTGTGATATGAAGATCGGATTTGTCGGTTTTGGCAATATGGCGAGCGCTATGGCCGATGGCTGGATTGCCGCCGGCGTGGCCGCGGGCGACATGTGCGCCTGCGCAGGCCGCTACGATGCTCTGGTTGAGCGTTGCGAGGCGCGGGGCATGGCTGCCTGCCACGATGCGGCGGAGGTTGTTGCCGCGTCCGATATCGTGGTTGCGGCGGTCAAGCCGTACATGATCGAGAAGGTCTTCGCTCCACTCAAGGATGCGCTTGCCGACAAGGTCGTCCTTTCGGTCGCTTGGACCTGGGATAGCGCCAAGTGGGAACAGGTCCTGCCAGGTGTCGCTCATATCTCGACGGTGCCCAACACGCCGGTTTCGGTGGGCGAGGGCGTTATCGCCTGCGAGAAGGCTTCCACGCTTAGCGGCGAACAGCGTGCCACGGTGCTCGATCTGCTCGGAAAGCTTGGCACAGTGGTCGAGCTCGATTCGAGCCTGCTGTTTGTGGGCGGTACCGTGGGCGGTTGCGCCCCGGCGTTTGTCGCCATGGCGATCGAGGCTCTGGGCGATGCGGCCGTCAAACACGGTATTCCGCGCGCCGATGCCTATCGTATTGTGAGCCAGATGGTGCTGGGTACGGCAAAGCTGCAGCTTGCAACCGGCCAGCATCCCGCAGCGATGAAGGATGCCGTGTGCTCGCCCGGCGGTGCTACCATCAAGGGCGTCGTCGCGCTCGAGGACGCCGGCATGCGCAGCGCCCTAGTCAAGGCCATCGACGCTACTCTCCAGTAAACTGACCAATAAGGGACAGATTCATTTTGCAGGGTTTTCCTGCGGTTTTGTACCTTGAGCAAAAAGCGCCCCGCAACTGGCTCAATTCCAGTTGCGGGGCGCTTGCGTTTGCCCAGATAAAACCGACCAAAATAAGCCTGTCTCTATTTGGCAGGTTAGTCCCAGAAGCTGTCCTCCTCATCCTCGGACTTGGGGCCGCGGTCGACATACATTTTATGGGTGCGCTTCTCCATCACAAAGGCAAGAATCGCAAATAGCAGGATGCCGCCGGCGAAAAGGATGGCGAAACCGGTGCGGGTGCCAAACAAAAAGGAAAAAACTGCGTCCATTGGGTGCCTTCTTGCGTAGTTGAGTTGGGTCGTAAACGCCCATAAGTATATACTTGCCCATACATGTACAAGGTTGCAACCTAAATGGAATGTATATCGCCGGAGGATCTAATGCTTGATATCAAGTTTGTTCGCGAGAACCCCGATGCCATCGATACCGCCATGGCAAATCGCCAGACGTCTTGGGATCGCGAGAAGTTCTTTGAACTCGACGACGAGCGCCGTGCCGTCATCACCGAGGTCGAGGAGCTCCAGGCCACGCGTAACGCCGAGTCCAAGAAGATTGGCGCCCTGATGAAGGAGGGCAAGAAGGACGAGGCCGAGGCCGCCAAGGAGGCCGTGCGCGCCGTCAACGAGAAGATCGACGGTCTGGCCGAGCGCCGTACCGCTCTTGAGCAGGAGCAGTACGACTTCATGTCTCACCTGCCCAACATTCCGTGCGAGGCCACCCCGTACGGTAAGGACGAGGACGAGAACATCGAGCGTCGCCGCTGGGGCACCCCGCGCGAGTTCGACTTCGACTTTAAGCCGCACTGGGATCTGGGCACCGATCTGGACATCCTCGACTTCGAACGCGGCAACAAGCTCTCCGGCAGCCGCTTCACTGTTCTCGGTGGCGCCGGCGCCCGCCTGGAGCGCGCCCTTATCAACTTCTTCCTGGACACGCACACGAGCCGTGGCTTCAAGGAGTGGTGGCCGCCCATCGTCGTCAAGCGTCAGACCATGTTCGGTACGGGCCAGCTGCCCAAGTTTGAGGACGACGCCTATCACGTCTCGGGCGACAACTTCCTGATCCCTACTGCCGAGGTCGTACTGACTAACCTGCATGCCGGTGAGGTTCTGGACGCCGACACTCTGCCTCGCCGCTACACTGCCTTCACCCCCTGCTTCCGCGAGGAGGCCGGTTCCGCCGGTCGCGACACCCGCGGCATCATTCGCCAGCACGAGTTCGACAAAGTTGAGATGGTCAAGTTTGCCAAGCCGGAGGAGTCCGACGAGGAGCTCGAGAGCATGACCGCCGAGGCCGAGTACCTGCTGCAGCAGCTGGGCCTGCCGTATCGCGTGATTAGCCTGTGCACCGGCGACCTGGGCTTCTCTGCCCGTCAGACCTACGACATCGAGGTTTGGCTGCCGAGCTACAACGCCTACAAGGAGATCAGCTCCTGCTCCAACTGCGGTGACTTCCAGGCTCGCCGCGCCAACATCAAGTATCGCGACCCCGAGAACTTCAAGGGTTCGCGCTACCTGCACACCCTCAATGGTTCCGGCCTGCCGGCCGGCCGCACCATGGCCGCCATTCTGGAGAACTACCAGAACGCCGACGGCACCATCACGATTCCCGAGGTTCTGCGTCCTTACATGGGCGGCCTCGAGAAGATCGAGCCGGTCGCGTAACTTGCCTGCATAGGGGATATGCAAGGGCGCTCCTTCGGGGGCGCCCTATTTCGTGCGTAGGTCCATACCATGCCGTGCGGACAGCTCAATAGAAAACACACGAACAACTGTTCTGTATACAGCCATCTACCTGCTATGCTTTTGCTAAATAAGAGCGAGAGAAAGGGGACGCGATGGAGCTGTTTGATGATCGGGTGGTTTTGTTTGAGAGCGACGAGGGCGGGGAGTACCTGCTTGTAACGTGTGAGCCGTCTGGCATGGGCGGCCTGGTGGTTCGGCAGACGAGTGAGGGGCCGTTGACGCAATGGTGCTATGAGGAGTCGCCGCATGTGGTCGAGACCTTTGTGACGCACGAGGGGCTTGTGGCGCTGGAGCACTTCTATGGAGTTGGGACTTCCAACCAGGTCGCGCGCATGCTGAGCATCTCGTTTGCCGATTATGATTGCGCCCAGCGGGTGAGATCGCTCCTGAGAGAACTTGATGCCAAGTTTGACGTGATCGAAAAGCCAATCAATCGTACGGGGAACGGCGGTATATGCGGAGCAGCATGACAAAACCGCGTTCCACAAAAAAGTTTGAGATTGTGCTTGACTCCAATAAGCTAAAGTGGTTTTATATGTCTTGCGCTGCGGCGTTACCTCAGCTGGATAGAGGGTCTGACTACGAATCAGAACGTCATAGGTTCGAATCCTATACGCCGCACCAATCGAAATCGAAAGCCTCCGGCAACGGGGGCTTTTCTTTTACGGCGGCACCGCATGGATTCGAACCTCGGTCGAGGCGCGGGCGTCAAGAAAACGCGGAGCGTTTTTAGCCCGCGGGCGAGTCCGCCGGCAGGCGGGCGAAGCCGGTGCGGATCCGCGAAGCGGATGCGCGGAATCCTATACGCCGCACCAATTGAACTTGAAGCCTCCGGCAACGGGGGCTTTTCTTTTATGCCGCCGCTGCATGGATTCGAACCTCAGTCGAGGCGCGGGCGTCTTAATCAGCACTCCGTAAAATTTTTCCAAATTGTCGCTTGACCCATCGAGGGGTCACGTGCATAATAATCCGTGCGTTGCGGCGTTACCTCAGCTGGATAGAGGGTCTGACTACGAATCAGAACGTCATAGGTTCGAATCCTATACGCCGCACCA
>NZ_JBDGAV010000001.1:262028-273759 GCF_040910325.1 Collinsella aerofaciens
GCGGCGTTACCTCAGCTGGATAGAGGGTCTGACTACGAATCAGAACGTCATAGGTTCGAATCCTATACGCCGCACCAACTGAACTTTAAAGCCTCCGGTAACGGAGGCTTTTCTTATATCGCGATGCGTCGAAGATAGCATCAAGTGGTCAAAATGAGTAAAAATCAAATTTGATAACTTTTTTCGAAAAATGCTTGACCTTTATTCAGTCGATGTGCATAATAATCAACAAGTCGCGGCGTTACCTCAGCTGGATAGAGGGTCTGACTACGAATCAGAACGTCATAGGTTCGAATCCTATACGCCGCACCATTTGAGATTAAAGCTCCCGGCAACGGGGGCTTTTCTTTTGCGCCGGCTTGAGTGCTTTCGTCCAAAGGGACGATTTCCTGTCGACTCGTGTAAGATTCCGAGTAGATGTCGCGACTTATTCGCGACCACTCCTTCTTCAAGCGACCGATCAGGGTGATATTTCGTGGCAGAGCGTCCGACATACAAGCTCAGGTTTCTCGATCCCAAGAAGCACTTTCCGGCGATGCCCGAGCAGCCTGCGGGACGCTCATATGGCGTGGTCTGGAAACTCTTTGGCGAGGATCAGCATGAATCTTGTTATGTCGTCGAATTCGTTGGCAAAAGTCATGTGTCGCTTTTGGGCTACGTAAGCGTTTCGGGTGAGGTGTACAAGGTGGACCGCCCCGTCAGCGAGGCTCCGCTGCCCGACGATCCCGACATGCAGCTGATTCTTGACGAGTCCGATTCCAGCGTCGGTGAGATTGCGGTCAGGGGTACCGATGGGACGATGCACTCCCGGGCGCGAGTCATCGGCTCTCCCGAAGGCCCCATGCGCGAACAATCCGATCGCGAGACGTGGAATTCGACGCGCAGCCTTCGCTACGGCGAGTTCATGGCCTCGATGTTCTTGCGTTACGTGATATTCGCCGATTCTGAAAACGCTGTCTCAGGCACGGCAGACGGTGACGGCCTCGACGAGGGCATGAAAAATGCCGTCGACAAGATCAAACTTGTAAAACTCCCTGAGCCGGTTGAGGTGCTGCTGGGTTTTGATTCCACACCGCTGCCCGATGCAATCGAAACATTGCTCTACCGCATTGACCATACAGATAATCCAAGTGGCATTGAGCGCTATGCCGCCGCTTTGATGGGCGAAGTTGATCTGCCTCGCCTGCGCACCATCGCGGCCAAAACCGAAATGAGCCTGGCGCGCATCGATCGCTCGAGACTCTTCTATCTCAATTTTGACCGTAGCCTGCTGGACCAGGACGAGATCGATGCCCTGCTTGCCATCGAGTGCCGCCTGAACCGCCTATCGGGCATCCTTGAGCGTATTGGGGCAGGGTTGGGCCCCGTTGCCTCGTCGCCAAGCTTTGAGGGCTGCTCGCTCTTTGACCTATGGCATATCAGCAAGACGACAGGCGACGTTCCTCGCTTGCTCGAAACGCTGTCGAATGACAACCCGTGGGCCAAGCCGGGGACGGTTGCGTGCCAGCCGGGTGGCGAGTGGGACGTTCGCACCCGTTTTGCACGTATCGTAGAGGCGCTCAACGTGGTCACGCGGCTCGACTACACCTATCGAGCGAACGTCGCCGAGGGCATCATGTTGGTGCGATTTGGCCGCACGGTTGTCGATGCTATGCCGCAGCGCGAATACGATGCTCAAGATGACGCCTGGCGCGAGGTGGATGAGCCTAAGCGCGCAGCATGGGCCACTGAGCACGATGCGCGTATTGTGCTTACACTCGCGGCGGCTTGCTTTGCTTCGGGCGCTCGCATCACGCGCTGCTACGTGCAGATTGCGGCTCCCGACGGCGAGCAGGGCGAGCGTGTTGTCGCAACGTATTTCTTTGGGCGCGCGGCCTATCTGGCCGATTGCGTGCCTGTCGCCAAGGATCTTGAGAGCATGGACATGGACGATATGCCGTGCAAGCGTGTGCTTGAGGCGTATGAGTCAACCGCTCCGGAGACGATTGAGCCTGCGGAGGTTCATGCTCGTCCGCGTGATGACCATCGCACGCTGCCGCCGGCGCTGCGCGATCTGCTGCTTGCCGATACGGCTGACGAGTTGGAGGTCATGGAAGAGGACGACGACCCATACGTGGCCCGTGTTGTTGAATTGCGCGAGCAGGCAAAAGTTGACCGTACAGGTGCTTTTGAAGGCTTTTCCCGTCTTGTCGAGGAGCTGGAGGCTAAGTGCGCCGTCGCCGAGCTTTTGGCGACAGGTCCGGTTCAAACGCAGTTTTGCGATAACCAGCTGGTGCGCATGGTGCTACCGGTGTTGGAAGAAGACCGCTCTGTGCGAATCCTTCGTGCGCCCGATGCGCTGTACTTTGCCCAGCACGAGATCTGCAGTTTTTACGCCGAGCAAGAGGACTTTGAACGAGCGCTGCCCGAGGTGCGCCATCTTTACGATCTGGCGCGCTCGTCCATGCAATCGCACTTTGCGCTCATCAACGTGCTTGCGCGTCTGGAGCGTTTTGACGAGATTATCGAGGTGGCGCGCCACGGCCTACGTATTGCCAGCGATCGTTCTGCAATCGGCTACCTGTTCTATCGCTTGGCGTTTGCCTATTGGAATTGCGATCAGCTCGACCTAGCGCTGGCTTGTTACCGTCTGGTGCCGCGCGGTGAGGAATCGGGCAGTAGTGCGCTGGAAGAAATGCAGGGCCTTATGAATGAGATGGGCGTCAGCGAGCCTCCGACGTTCGAGGAGGCGGTCGAGACCATCCGCAAGGCTGGACTCGAGCTGCCGCCAGTGTCCTCCGTGACGAATCAGCTGGCAGATGCCGCTGTGCAACTGGTCGACAACGGCTTCTTTTTCCTGGCACGCGGTTGCATCTTCCAAATGTGGCGCACCATGGGCAACGACGAGCTCGGCTCCCTCAACCGCTCGCTGGGGTAGGGGCGATATAGAGGGGCCGCACCGCGCTATTTGTATCGGCGCGGGCGGGAGGACCCGGCAGGATCGGTAAGGCATAAAGCCGCCGAGCCTGCTAAAACTGTTAAACTCTGCTAAAGTTGTTAAACTTTGTTAAAGTTGTTAAAACTAGCAGAGGAGGGCAGAATGACGAAAGCTGTTAACCCCTTTAAGCCAACGGCGGGCATGAATCCGCCTGAGCTTATCGGACGGGACACTGTTTTGGATGACTTTGCCGAGGCTCTTGAGAATGGTCCTGGTGCCCCCGATCGACTCATGCGCATCTCGGGCGTCCGAGGCACAGGTAAAACGGTGCTCCTTAATGCATTGGGTGACCTTGCACGCAAAAAAGGATTCGAGGTCGTTGACGTTGCCTCCAATGCTGGTTTTTGCAATAGAATCCTCGAGGCTCTGCAGCGAAACGTTCGTCTTGAATCAATCTCGATTTCCCCATCGATTTTAGGGGTCAGCCTTGGCTCCATGGAGATGTCGAAGTCGGCCTCTCATCTGGGCGAGGCGATGTACGATGCTGCGAAGCGCGGTGGTCTGCTCATTACGCTCGACGAGATCCAGGATGCCTCAACTGAGGAAATGCGCGAGCTAGGCAATGAGATGCAGCTCTTGATCCGCCAAGGAGCGAATGTCGCTTTCGCTTTCGCCGGGCTGCCGACATCGGTAGATGGCGTGGTGGTGGATGATACGTTGACGTTCCTTCAGCGAGCCAAACATGTTGAACTTACTCGGCTTTCCGATTTTGAAGTTGGCGGATCGTTTGAGGATACGATGAGACGAGCGGGCAAGGAGCTCGACAAAGGTGCCGCTGAGCTATTAACGAAAGCTTCGGCAGGCTATCCCTTTATGGTCCAGCTGGTCGGATATTACGCTTGGCAGGTTGCTGCGCGCAGTGGGGCGGAGAGCGTGAGCGAAGAGGCGGCTCGTAAGGGTATCCAGGCGGCTCTTGATAGCTTTAATGCTATGGTGATTGCCCCAGCGCTGCGCAGGGTGTCGGAACGGCAGTTTCAGTATCTCGCGGCGATGGCTCAATGCGAGGGCGTCGATATCGCCAACGGCGATATCGCCAAGAAGATGGGTTTGTCGGCGAACAAAGTTGGGTCATATCGCAAGCGTCTGATCGATGCGGGGTTGATTGAGCCCGCGGGCTATGGCTGTGTTTCGTTTGCAATTCCGTACATGCGCGATTATCTGTTGGAGACCGTTCGAGAGGACTAATAAAGACTGGAGGCATCGACGCCGCCGCTGGGGTTGCCCCCGTATCTTTGTCTCAATCTGTAACATCTAGAGGGGATTACGGCATGCAGGTGTTTCAGATTGAGACATTTGCGGATGGCGCCGACTGTTTGTCTAAATCTGTAACCTCTGGACGAAGATTTGTCCTGCAACTGTTACAGATTGAGATGATTGGCTGAGACGTCTACTGGCAAATTGGAATCGCTCCAAAATTTCCCCTTGCCCATCCTTGGCTGTTTGGTTACTATAGAACGGCTGTTACGGAGAGCTGACCGAGAGGCCGAAGGTGCTCGCCTGCTAAGCGAGTATGCCCCAAAAGGGCATCTGGGGTTCGAATCCCCAGCTCTCCGCCAGTTTAACTTTAAAGAAGGGTCCCATTTGGGGCCTTTTTTTTTGTACGGAGAAAGGAGGCTGGGGATTCGAACCCGAGAGGGCACGGGCGTTAAGCAAACGCGAAAGCGTTTGTAGCCCGTGGGCGAAAAGCCGCCAGGCTTTGAAGCCGGAGGGCATGCGTAGCATGCCCGGACATCCCCAGCTCTCCGCCAGTATGAATTGAAAGAAGGGTCCCATTTGGGGCCCTTTTTTTAATTAGGAGAATGTTAACTGGGGATTCGAACCCTCAAAAAATGAGGCGCCCCGTTGGACGCCTCTCCAATCTCAAATGTAATGTTCCCCCAGCCCTACACCTCGGGCGCCTTGGCTACGGTCTCGCTCTCGGCTGTGAGCGGGCGGTTGTCGATGCGGCGGCCCAGGCGGTCGAGCTTCACAAGGAGCCACTCAATGGGATTCGGCCCTGCCCCTTCCTCGTCGGCAACCAGGTCCATGACGGCGATCTTGGTGCCGTCCTGCTTGAGCGTAACGCTGCCCACCTTGTCGCCCGCATGCACCGTGCCCGAAAGATCGTCGTAGCTAACCTTTTCGGTCACCTCGCCGGCAAGGGAAAACACGGTCGCTTGCGCCGTAGGATCGGCGAGTGTGGCGTCGATTGTCTTATCCGTCCAGTCGGTTTGGCCAACGCGCGCCATAAGCGGGTTGCCGTTGGCGGTCTTTTCCTGCGTGTTGGCGATTGCGACCGTCACCTTGTGGCCGTAGTACCAGTTGGCAAGGGTGGCGGTATCGGTAAAGCGCTGATCGGTGGTGGTGGAGTTCAAAATAACGGTGTAGATCTCGTCGCCGTCGCGGTTGTAGGCGCTCGTAAAGCAATAGCCCGCGTCGTCGGTGGTGCCGGTCTTGCCGCCGATGTTGCCATCTTGGCCCAGCAAATAGTTATGCGTGTCCATGGAATGCGAATGGTCGGTGCCGTCGGCGCCCGTGACCTCGATCCAGGAATCCTCGCTCGCTACGACCTCGCGGATCGTGTCGTTTTTCATGGCCTCCTGCATCATCAGCGCTACGTCGTGTGCGGTTGAGTGCATATTGCCAGCCCACTCATCAAAGTCCAGACCATGCGGGTTTTCAAAAAGCGTACCGGTGCAGCCGAGCTTCTTAGCGCGCTCGTTCATGGCCTTCACAAATGTGGCCTCGGCGTCTTTGGTCTTGGGGTCGATCTTCTTGCCCACATATTCGGCGAGCACGATGGCGGCGTCGTTGCCCGAGGGAATCATCAGACCGCGTAGTGCCTGCTCCACGGTAAGCTCGTCGCCTTCGAGCAAGCCGGCGGTCGAATTACCCACGGTGGCTGCGGCGTTGCTCACCGTGACCTTCTCGTCCATCTTGCAATTCTCGACGGTTAGGATTGCGGTCATGACCTTGGTGATCGAGGCAATCTTGACCTGCTCATCGGCGCCGCGGGCATAGTAGACGGTGCCGTCTTTGCCCATGACGAGGGCATTGGTCGCATCGATATCGGGCAGGTTTTCGGCCGTGATACCGCGCACATCGGCGGTTTTGCCGCAAACATTGTCGGTCGTGAGCACTTGGGCGCCGGCGACGGTGGGCACGCCGGCGGCAAGGGCGATAGCGCAGACAAAGCCGGCGGCAAGCCGGGCTGAGCGCTTTGCAAAAGAGGTGAGGGACTTCACAGATTTCGCTTTCGACGGGATGGTCTCTTCTGAAACTAGAGTATATCATTTGCCGGCGTCGGCGATCATCGCGTGCGTGCGTGGCCCACATCCGCTCCCGAACGGGCGCAAGGGTGCTTAAGGCCGACTTAATCACCCACGCTTGTTGTGTGTGGCGTGCGTCGCCTCGGGCATAATGGAGCGCGAGAGGAGCACGCATGAACGAGCGCATACTGGTAGTTGATGACGAGAAGGCCATCGCCGACTTGGTTGGTATCTACCTTACAAAAGAGGGCTTTGATGTCCAGATTGCCTATAGCGGGGCCGATGCTGCCAAGGCAATCTTGGAGCAGGAGTTCGATTTGGCGCTGCTGGATGTCATGCTGCCCGATATCGATGGCTTTGAGCTGCTGCGTACGATCCGTTCCAGCCATACCTATCCCGTGATCATGCTGACGGCGCGCGATGCCCAGCAAGACAAGATCGAGGGCCTTTCGCTTGGCGCGGACGATTACGTGGTTAAGCCGTTTCGTCCTCTGGAGCTCATCGCGCGCGTGCACGCTCAGCTTCGCCGCTACACCAGCTACGGTAGCCGCGCACAGGCGGCCGAGTCGCCGACCCTTCAGCTCGACGGCTTGGAGATCAACCGCGATGCTCGTTCCGTGACGGTGGACGGTGCACCGGTACGCCTCACACCCACCGAGTATTCAATCTTGCTGTATCTGGTCGAGCATCGCGGCAGCGTGGTGGCCGTGGAGGACCTGTTCCGTGCGGTGTGGAACGAGGATTTTATGCCCGGCTCCAACAATACGGTGATGGTGCACATTCGCCACTTGCGCGAAAAGATTGGCGACGACGCACAAAAGCCGCGCTTTATCAAAAACGTCTGGGGCGTCGGCTACATCATCGAATAACGCTTTTCGCTTGTGAGGATCTTGATATGACAAAAGACGATAGACAAGCGTTCGAGGTGCCCGATCGACTCTTTGATTACGTGAGGTCGGTCGTCGACAATCGCGCGCTTGCAACGGTGCTGCTCTTTTTGCTGACCCTGCTGCTGATTGGCATTGATAACATCGCTGGAATCTTGGCGGTGCTGCTTGTCGGCTTTTTGCTGATCGATCGATTTGAGATCGTGCGCCGCTGCATGGTGATTGGCGGCGCCGCGTGGGCCATGACGTTGGCGATTGGCGCCATGGCGCTCGGCGGCATCGAAGGGCCGGTGCTGTTCGATGCCGGCTTTGTATTCAACATGCTTGGCTTTGTGCTGGCGCTTGCCGTGTGCGTGCTGTTCTTGTGCGGCCGCGCCCTGTACTACCAGGGCTACGAGCAGGGCGAGCAGCATGCCGATTGTGTGCTGGCTGCTCGTATTCAAGATCGCCTGATCGATCACCCCGACACCTGGGACAACATCGACGGCGACTTCTTGGAGGTCGAGGGCGCCCTTAACCGCGTGCGTGACCGTGAGCGCAAGGTGCAGCAAGCTCTGCGTGACGAGTCGCATCGCAAGGACGATTTGGTCACGTACTTGGCACATGACCTACGCACCCCGCTTGCCAGTGTGGTGGGCTATCTTTCGCTGCTGCAAGAGGCTCCCGAGCTGCCGGTTGAGCAACGTGCGCACTTTACGGGCGTGGCGCTCGACAAGGCGCACCGGCTCGATACGCTCATCGAAGAGTTCTTCGATATCACGCGCTTTGACTTCCACGATATCGTGCTCACGCGCGGCTATGTTGATCTGGGGTTGCTGCTGGCTCAGGTGACTGACGAGTTCTATCCCATCCTCAACGAGCAGCATAAGGAAGTCCAAGTTGATATTCGCGAGGACCTGACGGTGCTCGTGGATGGCGACAAAATGGCTCGCGTGTTCAACAACATCATGAAAAACGCTATTGCCTATAGCTATGAGGGCTCGACCATCACGATCGAGGCCAGACGCCGGGACGGCGGTGGCGTGCGCGTGCGCTTTATCAATCAGGGCGATCCCATCCCTGAGGCAAAGCTCAAGGTGATCTTTGAGAAGTTCTATCGCCTGGATGCGGCGCGTGCGACCAATCGCGGCGGCGCTGGACTGGGGCTTGCCATCGCCAAGGAGATCGTATGCGCGCACGGCGGTACCGTTGCATGTGAATCGACGCCCGAACACACGATATTCACCATCGAGCTGCCCGCCGCATAGCCAGTGTGCCCTTACAAACACTTGACAATGCGCTCACGTGCATATGAGCCGCGATTCCTACTATCGATACTGCTGAATTGATATCGATGTGGAGGTATGCGGTATGACGGCTGCTGCGGCTGTGGAGCCCACGGAGCTTGAAGAACTCATGAAAGCGCAGGTCGAGGCCGCGCGCGAGCGCGAGGTTGGGGATGCGACTCGCCCCACGGCAGAGGATCTTGCCGCCTCGCCGACGCGTATCGATGTCGAGGGCCTCGACCTGTTCTATGGCGACCACCATGCGCTCAAGGACGTGAATATCAAGATCCGCGACAAGCAGATCACCTCGTTCATCGGGCCTTCGGGCTGCGGAAAGTCCACGTTGCTGCGCTGCTTTAACCGCATGAACGACGGCATCAAGGATTGCCGCATCGAGGGCAAGATTGCGCTCGATGGTCAAGATATCCTGGGCGACTACGACATCTGCCGCTTGCGCCAGCGCGTGGGCATGGTGTTCCAGCGCCCCAACCCGTTTCCCATGAGCATCTACGACAACGTCGCGTATGGTCCGCGCGGTATGGGTGTGCGCGATCGCGTCGTGCTCGACGAGCTGGTCGAAGACTCCCTGCGACGCGCCGCCCTGTGGGATGAGGTCAAGGACAAGCTCAAAGAGTCGGGTCTGGGTCTTTCGGGCGGCCAGCAGCAGCGTCTGTGCATCGCCCGCGCACTTGCCGTGCAGCCCGACATTCTGCTGATGGACGAGCCGACCTCGGCACTCGACCCTGTGTCGACGCTGGTGGTGGAGCAGCTGGCCTGTGAGCTCAAAGAGACCTGCACGCTCGTGGTCGTTACGCACAATATGCAGCAGGCGGCGCGTATCTCCGATTCGGTCGCATTCTTTTTGCTGGGTGAGCTGGTGGAGCACGCGCCCACCGCGCAACTCTTCAAGAATCCGACCGATCCGCGCACGGCGGATTATTTGACGGGGCGTTTTGGCTGATACCATCTAGTAAAGGTACCTTTAGGGTTAAGATGCGGTCATGCCGGCCGCAAAGGGGTTCAACATGATCTATTACGTCGAGGACGATGACAACATCAGGGATTTGACGGTCTATGCGCTGCGCAAGCAGGGGATTGAGGCCGAAGGCTTTTCGTGCGACGGTGAGTTTAAGGCTGCCGTGGCGCGACGGGTACCCGATGCTGTGCTGCTCGACATCATGCTGCCCGATACCGATGGCTTGGCGATTATGCGTCGACTGCGTGCCGATCGCCTGACGGCGACGGTGCCCATCATGATGCTTACCGCCAAGGATACCGAGCTCGACAAGGTGATGGCGCTCGATGGCGGTGCCGACGATTACCTGACTAAGCCGTTTTCGCTCATGGAGCTTGCGAGCCGCTGCCGCGCACTGCTGCGTCGTGGCGGCATGGTCAAGCAGGCGAGCGATGTGCTCAGCGTGGGCGACATCGTGCTCTCGCCCAGCCATCGCGAGGTGACCGTTGCCGGCGAGCCGCTTAAGCTCACCCTGCGCGAGTTCGACCTGCTCGAGTACCTCATGCGCAAGCCCGGCGTGGTTTTTACCCGCGAGTCGTTGCTGCAGAGCGTGTGGGGCTGGGACTTCGACGGCGGTTCGCGCACCGTTGACGTGCACGTGCAGACGCTTCGCCAAAAACTGGGCGAGCATGCCAGCGCCATCGAGACCGTGCGCGGCGTGGGCTACCGCTTGGCCGAGCCTTCTGCCGGCGATGGTGCCAAAGGCGACGACACCGCGGCCACCGCATCGGAGGAGTAACCCGTGGTCTTCGCCCCCCAGGGAAAACATACGCTGTCGCACCGCGTTTTTGTGACGATCTTTGTCTGCGCCATGGCGGTTATCGTGGCGTTTACGGTGCTGGGTGCGTTCTTTGTGCAAAACACCTTGGCGGATGCCACGAGTGCCAATCTGGCGCAGGAAACCGAGCTCATTGCTGCCGCTCTCGACGAACAGCAGGAGCCCATCCCGTTCTTGCGTAGTCTCGATCGCGAGGACTTGCGCATCACGCTGATTAACAAGGATGGATCGGTTGCCTACGACAACGAGGCGTCGCCTTCCACACTGCCCAACCATGGCGATCGCCCCGAGGTCATCGAGGCCTTTGAGAGTGGTTTGGGTTCCGCGGAGCGCGCAAGCTCTACGCTCGACGAGATTATGCTGTATCGCGCCGTCGCCCTTGATAACGGCCAGGTTGTCCGCTTGGCGCAGGCCCAGCCTGGCGTTGCGGCGATTTTGCTGTCGATGGTGGCGCCGATGCTGCTTATCGCAGCAGCGGGTGCGGTACTCTCGTTTTTTATGGCGCGCCGCGAGTCCCGTGCCATCATCGCGCCGTTGCAAGAGGTGGATTTGGACCACCCACGCCGTAGCTATGAGCACGCCTATGCCGAGATGGTCCCCATGCTTGAGCGTATCGAGTCGCAGCGCCAGGAACTCAAGCGCCAAATGGCGGTGCTAGCGGACAACGACCGTATGCGCCGCGAGTTCACGGCGAATATCACCCATGAGCTCAAGACGCCGCTTACGGCGATTTCGGGCTATGCCGAGCTCATCGCAAACGGCATGGTCGAGGGCGAGGGCGACCTGCGCAACTTTGGCGGTCGCATCTATCGTGAGGCGGGCCGCTTGGCAGCGCTTGTCAACGATATCCTTACGCTGTCTAACTTGGACGAGGCCGAGCGTGCAACTGAGGGCGAGGCGGTGCCCATTGGTTCCACGGAGCCTATTGAGCTCTCGCGTGCCATCTACGCGGTTGAGCAGCGTCTTGAACAGGTCGCCCGTCAGGCGAATGTGACGATAAGTCATGAGACCAAGCCTGTGGTCATCGAAGGCGTGTCGCGCTTGATTGACGAGCTCATCTATAATCTGGCGAGCAACGCCATCCGCTACAATCGACCCGGCGGTACGGTTACGCTGCAGTGCGGCACCAACGACGAAGGCCATCCGTTCCTTGCGGTCGCCGACACGGGAATCGGTATCGCGCCTGAAGAACAGGGCAAGGTATTTGAGCGGTTCTATCGCGTGGACAAGAGTAGGTCCAAGGCGCGCGGCGGAACCGGTCTGGGGCTTGCCATTGTCAAGCATGCGGCCCTGTATCATCACGCCACGCTCGATCTGTCGAGCGAGTTGGGCGTGGGAACCACCATTACGGTGACGTTTCCCATACAGCAGGACGAGCCATTCGCATAGCGATACAACATAGGTATTGATGTAGACGCCGCATTTGACTTTCGGGTGCGGCGTTGTTGTGCAATTTTACGATTGCTTCCGACATTTTTACAGGAGGGTTGATTTCCGATCTCAGCCGAACACATTGAGCAAATAGGCCATTCCCGCAGTTAGCTGAACGCCCCCGCGGCCC
>NZ_JBDGAV010000002.1:0-9282 GCF_040910325.1 Collinsella aerofaciens
TCGGCCCCGGTGCCCAAGCGCGATATCGGCGGTGCTGTTTCGCGATATTCAACAGTGCTCAAGCGAGCAAATACTCAAATTGCATTGCTCAATTGATAGGTAGTCTCACCGAGAACTTCAAAGGGGCGAGAAAACTCTTGATGCAAATAATCATGCAGCAGGCAGTATTGTCCGAATGCAGTCGGGCTTTGCCCAAACAGCCTACGCACTTCGGAAGGAATATAAACACCAATACCAATAGCTTTAATAGGTCTAGCGACCTCATACGCTATCAAAGCAAATTGGTCATCAACGTTCACCCTGGCTTCGTCAAGCGTCGTGACTGGGTCACCGCAATTGACATATAAATAGCTCTCACCGGGTTTGTTTAATCGCCCAAAATTGGTCACGCAGTTATTCGGTGGCTCCCACAGTTGACCCTGGTCAATAAATTGAGCTCCATAATCGAGAGAAGAAGAGACACTTCGCGCACGAAAAACAGTCGCCCCCTTAGGTAAACTAATGTATTCAGGAAACTGTAAGTACATGCCATCAACACGAAGCTGATTATGCAATATTTCTTGAGCATTTTCATGGCGGACATCAGCCCAGAGAGAACTTAGAGCTGGCAGCCTACATTCAAATTCCGCCTTTTCCAATGCAGCAATAAAACCATCCAAGTCACCTTGAATACAATTAAACATCCTCGCAATAACTGAGCTATCAAGGGGCTGACCAAGCTCTCCAGCAGAAATAAACATAGAACGATGCAAGATAAAACGTCCTCCAAACAAAACCAGACAATCACGCGCGCCAAGGTCAAATTTACTCGGTCATTACAAAATAATATAACCCTGCAGAATAACCGAGAATAACCTGTGGCCAACGCCACCATCCAACCCAAAGCCCACCTCCAGCCCCCATCTGTCCAAGGAGCTGGCCGCCGCCGAGCCCGATATCGCCGCCAAGACTATCTACTGCGGCCCCATCGACGCGTTCTACGACTTCAAGCTGGGCACGCTCGAGTACCGCAGCCTGCGCTTCGAGACCGAGACGCTCGACGAGGCCGACCACCAGGGCGTGGCCGTGGTCAACTACACCGAGCGCGAGGTCCCCTACACGCGCGTCATCGAGCACAAGCACTTCGAGTTCGGAACGCAGGACAAGACCGTCATCACGCGCGAGTACCCGGCCGACTGGAAGCCCGGCGACGAGCCCTACTACCCCATCAACGACGCCAGGAACGAGGCCCTGTACAAGCAGTACGAGGAGCTGGCGGCGCAGGAGGGCGACGTGGTCTTCGCCGGTCGCCTGGGCGGCTACAAGTACTACGACATGGACAAGGCCATCGCCGCGGCCTTCGAGCTCGTCCGCAACGAGCTGGGCGTGGAGCCCACGGAGGCGTAGGAACCATCCTGAATAGCTGCTGATTGCCAACAATACGGCACAGCATTTGATTTAAGGGGTGCGGAACAAAAACCGTGCCCCAATTTTATTAACAGGACCCTCTATCCGCAGTCTATTACCGTAAAATAAACCCAACAAAATATGTGCGGAGTGCTGGCCTGGAGCTGCCTTCGGACCTTATTGGCTGCTCACCGAGAGGCTCCGCTATGAAACGACCCCTTTACTACCTGCTCTGCGCGATCGCGTGCGCGGCCATGGTCAGCGCGACGATACCCATGGCAGCCATTGCGGAAGCCATGCAGCCTCGGTCAACAGCCGAGCAGCAGGCGCAAGCCGACGCCACGAGCAGCGACACAGGCAAGGCCGAAGACGGCACCAAAGCAAATGCGACAGCAGATACCGCAGAGGACAGCACCGCAACATCCACCGGCACCAGCGCCGTCAACACGGAAAGCGCTGACGGCACCACCGCCGCAACCGGCACCCCCGCCCCATCCCTCCGAGCCCAAACCAACCCCACGCCCGCGGCGATCTCCACCACGTCACAAACCGGCTACGCACACTCCGCCACCGCAACCCAAAACGGCGTCACCTTCACCGTTTCGTGGAACGACGCCCCGCGGGCACCGCGACGACCTTCCACGTAACCCAGACCAACGGCTCGTCCCGGGCCAAGGCGCGCATGGACGTGCCCACCTATTGGGACGGCGGCAGCCAGGAAAGCGTCTGCGACCCGTCGCGCCCGGCATGGGCCAGCTACTGCAGCCTGGGCACCGCGGGCCACGACTTTACCTTTGAATTCACGGCCTCGGGCACGTACCGCATCTACTTCTACTTTATGGACAACGACAGAAACGACCCCCAAAACGACAAGGGGATCTACTACCTGCGCACCACGGCGGAGGTGACCGTAAACGACGCCTCCCGCCCGAGCGTCACGCAGATCGTCAACAACACCGTTGACCTGTGCAGACAAGAGACAAACGGCTCGGAATACGACATGGCGCTGTGGCTCCACGACTGGACGCTCGACCAGCTGGAGTACGACCACAGCCTCAACTGGTGCTCGGCCGAAAGCGGCCTCACGCGCCACCAGGGCACCTGCGAGAGCTACCAGCGCATCTACTCCAAGCTCCTTGACGCCGCGGGCATCGCCAACGGCCGCATCACCGGCAACGGCCACACCTGGAACGCCGTAAAGATCGACGGCAAATGGTGCCAGATGGACCTAACCTGGGACGACACCAACGACAACTGGTATGGAGACCTGGACCAGCGCCTTGCCGTTGCGCGTGCGGTCTGCTCCGACTCCCCCGTGCTTCTGCTCGATGTATGCACATCGGCCCTCGACCCCAAGACCGAGCGAGAAATGCTGGACCGCATGCGAAATCTCGGTCATACCGTCATCATCGTCACGCATCGATCTGCTGCGTTGGAGGTTTGCGATCGGGTTATAGGCCTTGCATCTAAATGGTGATCTGCCGAGCAGGCTCTGCTCCCCAACGCCATGCAACTTACTTCGGATCGGACTCTACACCACTTTCTCGGCACTATCGGCGCGATCGAAATCATAAGTCGCATTAAAGCAGTGATTAACACTTATTTCTTCAATGCGCAGGACCACTGCATGAGACCAGCTCTAATCAACGCAAAATAATGGGAAGAGAATTTACGCGCAAGGTATATAGGCCATTTCCAATTATTATATGCAAGCTGAGCGGCCCCATTACCAACCACAAGCGCCCAGACGCCCATGCCAGTAAAGGAAATTAAGACATACGACAATAAAAAACCTGCAATAGCCGAAACTATATAAGCCGGGAGATAGGGGATTTCATTCGTACTGATAATGTAATTACAACACAATGAATGATGGTTCCAAACCGCAAGATAAACAACCAAGGCGAAATAAAGAAGCCCGTCGGGGGAAAAACCTTTCTTAACTAGGAACAAGACTGGGAAGCCGACAAACCAGACACCGATCGTGCATACAACAATTAAAATCCAATATAGAGACAGACTTTTTTCAATAATTTTTCGTGCAGTCTGAACTTCGCCACCAGCATAAGCAGATTGAAACATTGGAATAAAAGATCGAACGTAGGCGCTGGCAAACCCGTAAATTGCACCGCCAACTTGAATAATTAATGAATACTGAGAGTTAACCTCCACACCAAGAAAATAGGAGCAGAGCAGCGAACTCAACTGAGTGGAAGCATAGCAGCAAAGTTGAACAACGCCGTCCCTCCACGCCAAATAAGCCACTGAAATAAACGTTTCTTTTATTTCAGAAATAGAAACACCCGTACAAGCATCGTTTGCTTTTTTTATCGCCTCTGAGTGAACCTCCAGAAAGCGACCGCAAAAAAATCTCAGCACAATGTCATTAAACAGATAACCGATGGCAGCGCCAATGATGCCAAAACCCATAAACAGCAAAAACGCAGAAACCACAAGCTGCCCAATGCGACCATAAGACTTTGCCCTGCTTTCAGCGGAAATATCCCCGAACCCTCTCAGGCAGGTCGTATAATGAAAAAAGAATAGATTAAAAAACACATCAAAACAAAAAATTAACCATGCGGTCCAACAAGAAAAGGGATCAATAGCACTTGAAATTGAAGAAATGTAGGCAGTTCCAACTGTAGCGGTAAGCATCAGGACAACGCAAGAAATTAACGCGTAAACAATCCGGGATGTTTTAATCAATTTGCCAAGCAGCTCATAGTCTACAGAATCACCAACTTGAGATGAATCGTAGCCGCTCTTGCTAATGCTACGCGCACCGCTAAGACAATAGACAATATTTCTCGCAAAAGTTGGTGTAAAGCCAAATTCAAATAACAGCGTTAAATTCCCAATGGCAACAAAAGTGTACCAGAGACCAAGTTCGGCGTTAGATAAGTAAGCAAGCAGAAACGGAAGAAGAAGGAAGCTGCTCCCCATTGAAAGAACAGTGCTTACATAGTTCCATATAATGTCTGACTTGGTAGTATTAATTTTTGCCATTATTTAGCCATCTCCACAACATCCTTTGATGGCGCCCTGGATTGACAGGGCCCCTTATCTGAAAAGGCGGGCAGCGCCATAAGCATAAAGAAATTACATGCTGGATATAACATTCCGCATTCAACAAACCCCATTAGGGAATACAAGACCAAGCCCATGAATGTCACGTGGGCCGAAATACGCGCTTTATTTATCGCTACGCAATAGAAAGCAACAAACGCGGTAAATGGGATCAAACCGTATTGAATAAGTAGTCGACAATATGCATTGTCAAGCATGACTCTTGTTTGTATTAAATAACCACCCGTTGCAGACGGCAGCGAAACTATGGCCGTTAAGTCATTACCAAAAACAGTCAGAGGGTAGTTTTCAAAATAATAGGCGGAATAAAAAATCCGATTGGTCATTAAATTATCAAGCTGAACAAGACATTTATTGGCACCATGGGACCACATAAAGGGCAGGGCTATACTAATAATCGCCAGAAAAAGCGGTAAAAAAGTAAATAGGGACCCATATGGTTTTGAACGGGGGCTTCTGAATGAAATAACCGAATACAAGGCCATTACGAAAATGCCTGCTGCAGAAGTTTTTGAATCAGCTACGAAAAAAGCAATTGCGAAACAGAAGATGCCCGCAAGACCGCTTCTGCCTTTCAGCTCAAAAATAGAAGCAGAATAAGCAATAAACAAAAGCTGTCCAAAATTATTAGGATGGGCAAAGCCCATCGAATTTCGTACAAAATTGCTACCGCGCGACATTAATACAGAAGGAATGGCACCGACACTATTGAGACCAACAACCATCAATAGCATAAAGACGGACGATACAAGAATAGACCTTGAGATGTAGTATTCAGGGACGTCTTCAGCGCAAAGGCAAAACAGCGCCAACCAAATAATCTGAGGGGCTTTATTTGATTTCAGCGACCCGACGCAAATTAAAATCAGCAGCAAGCCAACTAGCACTTTCACATGAGAAGTCTTTTGTAGTAAAAGCTTCAGCAGTAGAAACGCTAAGGCAAACAACTCAAGGACCAGCGAAAGCACCGCAAGAGAAATCCCAAACACATTGGTAGCATTTACTGATCCAATATAATAGGAAACTGAAAATAAAGCCAAAGCAAAGCTGAACATTACAGCCCCGGCATTTGCTCGTATAATCTCAGTCCATGATCTTTCCACATTAGTCAAATTCAATTAACGTACCCCATAAACAAACTTAGTAAAGCCAATTGCAGCCATAACACGCCTCGCAAGAAGAAGACGGATCGTAATGCGATTTTTCACTTCAGAGATAAATCGACGTGAATAGCGGTGAGAAGCAAAGCCTTCCATTAAATAGCTGAAATACGACTGGCAGACCATATTAGAGACAGGCTTAAAAAGCTGATTCGATTCCAAACGTGCACAATTACGAATCAAAGATAAGACTTCCCTGACTGCAGATTGCTTATATAGTTCGCTTAAATCCGGATTCACGTGACATAGCTCATATAGTTTTACCAGTAAATTATCAACACTCTCGATAGCCGAGATATCAGTATTTCTCGTTACTGAATCACTATTGTTGACATAGCAATAGACCGCCGAGTCCACTACTTTTACACTTTCAGCCAGACGATAAGCATCTACCATAAACAACGCGTCTTCACCGAAACGAATGCCATCTTCAAATTTAAGAAAACCATTCCGGAATAATGATTTCTTAAATATCTTTCCGCAAACGCTTCGGAATACAACACCTTTAGTAAAGCTCGAAAACGGAACTTTATTAACATTATCCCAAAATGCAAGGCTAAGAGAGCATGCTGTTTTCCAGTCGATGCTTATAGCCTTGCCCGAATAATCGCCATGCTCATTCAGTAGAGCCCCGATAACCAAGCTACAGCCATCTGAGGATTCAAGCAACAGCCTAACTGCATTTATAGGCAGCATATCGTCAGCATCAACAAATGCCACCCAATCACCGGAGGCCTCATCGATACCCCTATTACGCGCCACGCATACACCACTATTGTTTTGACTAATCAGCTTAATCCGGTTGTCGCCCTCTGCAATAGCCATAACTAGCTCAGCGCCACGATCTGTCGACCCATCATCAACAATAATTATTTCAATGTTGCTCACACTCTGACGCTGAAGACTATTTAATGTCTTTTGAATCGTTTTTTCAGCGTTATACATCGGCACAATCACGCTCACGAGAGGATTGTCGACCAAGGAAGATTGACAGCAATTTACTTGCTTGCTTGTTGACGTCATAAACAGACGCCCCCCGCAAGCTTATTTGGACGACCCGTAGAAATAATTGCTTCAATCCATTCGGCAACATTAAAGGAGCATTTTAAAAATATATCAGAAATATCAGCCGCATCTGGAACGCCAAATGAACAGACATAAGGTAATCCGTTAAGCTTGGCCTCAATTGCGGCAACACCAAGTCCCTCAAACGAAGCAAGAAATTCAAACGTAGCATATGAGCTGAGGGCCTTTATATACCTACCAACAACGATTTCGGTTCCACCCAGCCCATTTGAAAGGCCAGATACTAAAACCCTAGGCTTATTGTGGTCTAAGGCAGACGAAACCATTAAAAAGCCTTCCTTCCAAATCTAAGTACCGATAGAACAGAGGAGATGAACCAAGACAGCTTGGGTCCAATTACTGGCGCAAGCTTTTTCCGCATTTCAACACGGAACTTCTTAGCGGGTGACAACCAGGTGCCTGAATAATGGTGAATAGAATATGTATCATCAGTAATTTCAAACTTGCCACTATGACTGTCTAGGGGATCAAAATAAGTAGCAGGGTATGCAGTGAAACCATTTAACTGCTGAAATGAACCATCTCTCTTAAGAGCACAACTCACTTCCAGGTAATCAGTTAGCACCCTCGGAGAGGTATCCATAGAGTTGCGGCCTTTTCGCATCTCAAATCTCATAGATTCATATAATTTTGCGACATCGCTCATGACATGGCTTCCGGGCTCAGAACCCATGATGAGGCCGGGATTCAAGAAGAAATTATTCTTCATGAATCCCGCAAAAGCCTCATTATCTAAAAGCTCGTCCAGAGGCTTCAGGACTTCGACATCTGTATCGAGAAGGATTCCACCCTCTGAATACAGTATTCTGTAGCGCGCATAATCGCTGACAAACGCCCATTTTTTTGAGGCATATGCCTCACGACAAAATTCACATTGATTTATATCGAAATTGCTTTCGTCCCATCTACGAATTTCCCAATCAGGCATGATCTTCGACCAAGACTCAATGCATTTTCTTTCAAGTTCAGGAAGCTCACTTCCACCGAACCAGATGTAGTGCAGAACTTTAGGAATCATCAATTCCCTTTCGAACAATAGGCTACTTCTTGATGATTTTTTTAACCAGACGCTTCATCGGGTCATAAATTCCAAGCTTTTCGCATGTATGCCTAGCAAAGCGCTCGGCTTTTACTTTTCCGGAATCGGGGAACCACTTATTCATAAGCTCCTCACCATCCAGATTCGCCACATCAGCCATGAATTCATCGCGACGCGGATTCAGCTTCACGGACTTAGTAAGTTCACGAACACCTTCTACTGCAGCCTCAACATCAATCTCCTTCATACGGGCATAGCTTGAGGCTCGATCAAGCAATTCTTGTCCCTCATCGCTTTGGATGAGAACTCGAGTGACGCCCCGATTGTCGTCGAACTCTTTCGAGAGTCGATAAACATCGAAGAAATCCCAGCAAGTCAAATCAGTAACGCGATAACGCTTTTTAAACGGGCATTCGTAACAAATGGGTCGATCTGAAAGATCAGCAAAAAAGGCCCTTAGGTAAGGATCTGTTTCGACACCTTCACTGTACAGCCGTTCACCATACAGAGTCTCGCCTTCGAGCTCGCACATATTTGAATAGCGATAGCCAAACCGTGATTTATCTCTAAAAAGAACGGTCTCACCTTTTACGCCAACCTTTGCGTCAAGCCATTCGACCTGCCGCGCGAACACAGCGCGAGCGGGGTTCGCGCGGCAGACGAAGTCTGCCACGCGTAAATTTGCCGGCTTGCCGCCCAAAAATCGAAGCAGGCCTTCGCATTGACAAGGGGTACCAATAAAGAGAACTTCACGTCCAGTTTTTAGTTGTTGTTTGACCTCGGGATACGCAGGGCCAACAACGCTCTGAACATATTTACTGTTGCGGAAGCGCCAAAGTTCATCAACGCTTTCCACAGAAAAATGTCCGACCTTAAGTCGCCCAGGGGCTCCTTCGGCTCGCACAAGCTGTTCACCGCGCAAATAACCTGCACCAAACACAATACCGCCGTTGGCAATCACGGCCTGAGCAAGGGCAGTGAAGGCTCCACCAGAAGTGCTTTCAGCAAGCACCTTTTGATCATTATGCTGGACTAGAAAGGCTCGTTGGGACTTAGGCTCGTCCTTATCAACATTAAGCACTGGGCAAGCCTTTTCGCATAATCCGCAATCAATACACTGGTCAGCATTGACTACGGGGTACTCGCAGCCCTCGGCGTCATATTCCATTGATATGCACTGCTTGGGACATTTTTGAGCACAGGCAGCGCAACCGCAGCATTTACTTTTGTCCGTGATGGAGATCATACTGTTCCCTACAACTCAAGAGCTGATTTAAGCCAATTGGCCGATTCATGCCTATACACATTAAGTCGTTGACGTACTGACACAAAGTCAATTTCATTTGCCATTGCGGCACGGAAAGCATCCTTCGATTCGCAAATACGATCGGAGTTTCCAAGGACACGCAACAATGTATCAATACGTGAGTTCGTAGACTGAGCACCCATATTCTCGTGGCGACGGAACGAGAAGAAAGGCACCTCAAAAATATTTGAGAAAACGCTTCCGTGGAAAGAGTC
>NZ_JBDGAV010000002.1:9432-88859 GCF_040910325.1 Collinsella aerofaciens
CTCTTGGGCACATTCACGATTCCATGCATTCTTACCCATGAAATAGCAGAAAACATAGGGCTCGTCAGGAACGTCAATCGAAGAGGAACAAGCAAGGCTTGCCCACTGATCTCTAGCCAGCAGCATCGTAGGGTCGCATACAACAGAGCATCGGACGCCCGTAGCTTTCTCTACCAAATCCGCTCCCGTATCCTCGCGAACAGAAATGGCCGAAAAATCGGAAAGAAAATCTTTTGTTTTACGAAGATATTTTTCAGAAAGGGAAGATACTCCAAAACTAGTGGAATAAGACACCTTGCGGACAGGAGGCTGCACGAAAGATAGTGTAAAGTACCTACCAGCAATGTTAACAGGCAGCCAAAGCTGATCGCTGCCAACAACAACGCTGTCATAATCAGCCACAAGCGCCCCAAGTTCTTCAAACGAAGCGGCTTGAGGAGTAAAACTAAAATGTGTTGACTCGAAAGATGAAAATGCACTTTTCCTCTTTGCCATTTTCTTTCCAAAGTCAGCATCAAGCTTCTGCTTGATGCGATGCTTTACAAAACCCAGCTTTGCACGATAAAGATCTACATCAAATAGATGCTCAAGATAGTAATCATTGCGTCCTTCAGAAATAGCATGACCCAGGCCACGTTTATCAATAGTATTGACTTCAACTCCCAGCTCCTCAAGGGCACGCTGGGTCGCGTACGCCTGAAGAACGCTGCCAAAGTTGATTTTGTCATGACACGACGCGACTGCGACTCGCTTAGAACATGTAATAGTCAAGCTATCCCCTTAATCAACAGAACCTAAATAGGTCATATAACAATCCAATAACACTCTGGCCGCAGCATTAATTTCAAATACCTGCAAACCGGCATCGTCGCCAGGCGCGAAGACCTCTGTGCTCAACTCAATAAGTCTTTCGGCCCACTTTATACAGGAGCTAGAAAGTGATTCAAATTGCATCATGGATGTAACAGCGGTCTCAGAGGTAACGGTATCAGACGCAAGAATGGGTGTATGCGATGCCTGGCATTCAACTCCGACCATTGGGAGGCCTTCATACAGGCTCGGCAGGCAGAAAACATCAAATGCTCGATATAAAGATGCTGCGTCGCTTCTAGTGCCCAAAAACCGAACAGAATGGCTAATCCCCAGACAATCAGCTTGGTCCTTTATCTGTTCAACCAACGGACCAGAACCAACCAAAACTAAAACTGCATCATTACGAATCTTTAAAACCTGATCGAATATATTAAGCAAATATGAGTGATTCTTCTGCTCTGTAAAACGACCAATGTGCCCAATTAGAAGCTGTCCATCAGCAACACCAAGCGATCGCCGCGTCCTTAGGCGATCCTCATCATCTGGCGCGAAAACAGACAAGTCGACAGCATTACGCATGACTACAAATTGAGAACTCGATCCAAATAACCATTCACCAGCGAATTTACTACATGCAAAACGGTGAGTCGGATACCGGTTTGATTGCGTTTTCAGCACGGCCTTCAGGGCATTCTTGGCATACTCACCCCTACCACTCGTAGAGTGGCTATGGGCGATACGCACGGGGACACCCGCCTTCTTCGCAGCACGAAGAGGAAAGACCGAAAGCGCGTTGATGTGACTATGGACAATCTTCCAGCCCTCTTGCTTAAAGAGACGCTGAAGCTCTCGCTGGTATTCAGCTACATGCTGATAGGGCGGTATCTCAAAGACCCTGCCACCGAGCGATTCGATCTCGTCACGGGGAACAAGCGTCGAATCGGAATCAACAAGAAAGTCAAACTGCACTTTACCGCGATCGATGTGACGATAGTAATTCATAACGACAGCTTCGACGCCGCCACCAACCATCTTGCCAACAACCTGAGCCACCCTAACCGGTTCAGTCATTTAGCAAGCACCTCCACCGGTAAAGACCTCAACGACCGTGAGGAGAACAATCTTCAAGTCCGTGATGGGGCCGCGCTTGGCGATGTACTCCAAATCACGGCGGACCATGCCGTCGAAGTCGGTATCGTTGCGGTCAGTCACCTGCCACCAGCCGGTAATGCCCGGCTTCACAGCCAAGCGCTGCAGGTCGTACTCGGTATACTCCGCGACCTCGTTGGGCAGCGGCGGGCGCGGGCCGACGACGGACATCTGACCCATGAACACGTTCAGGAACTGCGGGAACTCGTCGATGGAGTGCTTGCGGATGAACTTTCCAATCTTGGTGACACGCGGGTCATTCTTCATCTTGAACATGGCGCCGGCGATCTCGTTCTGCTCCCTGAGCTCGGCGAGGCGCTCGTCGGCGTCCTTGTACATGGAGCGGAACTTCCACATGCGGAAGGTAGTCAAACTACCGTCGGGACGGGTGCGGCCAACGCGGATCTGACTATAGAAGGGGCTGCCCTCGCTCTCCAGTCGGATGGCCGCGGCCAGCACCAGGCTGGGCACAGCGATGACGACGAGCACGGCACCGCTGAACACGATGTCGAATGCGCGCTTCACTGCCCTATATGCCAAGCGCGAGCGGTCCCAGTCCATGATGGATTGCATGGCCTTGTAACGGCCGGCGCCCTCGCGCCGGTCCATGGCCTGGGCAATCAGTGCCGCCCCCGCAGGCGCACAGCTCTTTGTTACTTCTTTAGCAGCCACAGTCAAAAATACATCCCCGTTCCCCAGGGATCCCCCAATCGGTAAATTCAAAAATGCGAACGAATTGCCAGTGCGACGTCTCCCTTACGTTTTGCTGGGAACGTCGAGCGGTAGCAGCTCCCTAAATGCGGAGTTACCTTCGCCCACGTCTACCAGGCACCAGCGTTTATGGCGGTCGATCTTTTTAACGCGGGCCTCTTGCCCCACCAAGGGACCCTGCTCTATGTGCAACACGCCGTCTTCTATGCGCGCTACGCTGTTGCGCACAACACCGTCGTCGTCCAACACGCTGCGGTACCAGTCCTGCGCATCGTCGGGCATGGGCATGTACGCCCGCTCCCTACTTCCGGCGATGCGACAGCCAAAGCTCAACTGGGCCAAGGCCCTATCGAGCGCGGCGGCATCGTGCGTGGCGACGAAAAAATATTCCTTGTACATGGGTTTGGTTTGGAGCGACCAGGCGCCGTCCCGCTTAAACCAGAACTCCTTTTGCATTACAAAAGCGTCCTGCATAAGGTTGTGCGGGATAATGCGGCGAACCTTTTCGCAGATCTCGCGCTCTTTTCCATGGGGGGTATGGACCAGATACCAGCGGACGCGGCCGTGCTGGCTGTTGGTGGTGGCGCCGTTAAATGCGCCCGGCAGCTGCTCTTGGCGCCGTGCCGTCTGTTCCATGTTCTCGCCCCCTCTTTTGGCTTTGCGATGCACGCAAATGCAGGGGCGTTTAGAACAGGCTTCTCGCTCGCAGCTAGGCGCAGTCGCAAAAGTACAGGTTTTTATAGAGGGGTATGGAGATGCACCTAATGTCAGTACATTTTGCGTAATCTGGGCAAACGCTGATTAATTGCTCGTATAATGTCATCTGTCGAAAGATACAAAAACCTGTACCTTTTTGTGCAACAAAAAAAGCCGCTCAACCAGCGGCTTTTCTTATTTCGGCATGAAAAAGGCGACCGGCCTTTGCGGACGGTCGCCTTTGTTAATTGTTGTGAAGCTTGCCTTAGGCGCGGGTCTTGATCTCCTCGAGCACCTTCGCAACAAACTCGTCAACGCTCATCTGAACGGTCTCGTTGGAACGATCGCGGACGGAGATGTTGCCGGCCTCGACCTCCTTCTCGCCCAGAATGAGCATGTAGGGTACGCGATCGATGCTGCGGGCCTCGCGGATTTTGTAGCCGATCTTCTCGTCGCGGTCGTCGCAGACCACGCGAATGCCGGCCTCTTCCAGCTTGGCGCAAACCTCGTGGGCGTAGTCGCGGCTCTTCTCAGAGACGGGAAGTGCCTTGACCTGTACGGGAGCCAGCCAGGTGGGGAACTTGCCGGCAAAGTGCTCAATCAGAATACCGATGAAGCGCTCGATAGAGCCAAAGCAAACGCGGTGCAGCATGATGGGGCGCTTCTTGGTGCCGTCGGCGTCCACGTACTCCAGGTTAAAGTTGAGCGGCATCTGGAAGTCGAGCTGCACGGTACCGCACTGCCAGGTGCGACCGAGCGAGTCCTCCAGGTGGAAGTCGATCTTGGGACCGTAGAAGGCGCCGTCGCCCTCGTTGACCTCGTAGTCCATGTGCAGCTGCTCCAGAGCGGTGCGCAGACCCTCCTCGGCGCGCGCCCAGTCCTCGTCGGAGCCCATGGAGTCCTCGGGGCGGGTGGAAAGCTCTACGTGGTACTTAAAGCCAAACTTTTGGTACACGGAGTCGATGAGGTTGACTACGCCCACGATCTCGTCGGTCAACTGGTCGGGGCGCACAAACAGGTGGGCATCGTCCTGGTTAAAGCAGCGCACGCGGAACAGGCCGTGCAGGGCGCCGCGCAGCTCGTGGCGGTGCACCAGGCCGATCTCGCCGGCGCGGATAGGCAGCTCGCGGTATGAGTGCGGCTTGCTCGCGTACACCAGCACGCCGCCCGGGCAGTTCATGGGCTTAATGCAGTACTCTTCGTCGTCGATGACGGTTGAGTACATGTTGTCCTTGTAGTGGTCCCAGTGGCCCGAGGTCTTCCACAGCTGCTTGTTCATGATGAGCGGCGTGGAGATCTCCACGTAGCCGGCCTTGTGGTGGATCTCGCGCCAGTAGTCCAGCAGCGTGTTCTTAAGGATCATGCCGTTGGGCAGGAAGAACGGGAAGCCGGGGGCCTCGTCGCGCATCATAAAGAGGTCCATCTCGCGGCCGATCTTGCGGTGGTCGCGCTTCTTGGCCTCCTCCAGCATGTGCATGTGCTCGTCGAGCTCTTCCTTAGTGGCAAAGGCGACGCCGTTGATGCGGGTGAGCATCTTGTTGTCCTTGTCGCCCTTCCAGTAGGCGCCCGAGACGCCGGTGAGCTTAAAGGCCTTGAGGGCCTTGGTGTAGCAGATGTGGGGACCGACGCACATGTCGATGTAGTCGCCCTGCTGGTAGAAGGTGATGCGGGCGTCGTCGTCCAGGTCGCCGATGTGCTCGACCTTGTACTTCTCGCCGCGCTCCTCCATAAGGGCGATGGCCTCGGCGCGGGGCTTCTCGTACACGGAAAACTTGAGGTTCTCCTTGACGATCTTTTTCATCTCGGCCTCGATCGCGGGGAAGTCGTCCTCGCTGATCTTGACGCCCTCGGGCAGGTCGACGTCGTAGTAAAAACCGTTGTCGGTCGCGGGACCGTAGGCAAAGTCGGCCTCGGGATAGAGGCGCTTGATGGCCTGCGCCATGATGTGCGCGGCGGAGTGGCGGATGACGTGCGTGACCTCGTCCTGCGGGAGCTCGGCCACCGAACCGTCATTGTAGAGTGCCTTCATGGGTATGTTTTCTCCTCTCGGATGCCTGATGCAAGTGCGTGCGATGCGCTCGGCGTTTTAACTTGCATCATTATAGGCAGGTTGCCTTGGTATACAAGCGCCCGCCGCACCTTAATGGCACGGCGGGCGATTTTCTACGCATGCTTCATCGTGTGGGCGGGGTGCGCATGTGGCTTGCGGCGTGCCCGCAGCTTGCGGCCGGCCCGGCGATGGATGCGTTACTGGATGCGAGTTCGGCAGTAGGGGCAGACCTTCCAGTGCGCATCGAGCGGGCGATGGCAGCTGGGGCAGACGTTGCGAACCTGAGTGTCGCACACCGGGCAGACGACGAAGTCCTTCTCGATGGGGGCGCCGCACTGCGGGCAGGTGCCGTACTGGGCAAGCTGGCGCTCGCGCAGGGCCATGTCCAGCTCCTGCTCCTCGCGGTCGGCCGCGTAGGAGTGCGGACGCAGGACCAGGTAGGCGATGAGGCCCACAAACGGGATGAGGGCGATGATGCCCCATGCCACGTAGGCGCTGGCGCCGCGGCGGCGAGCGTCGATGAACACATAGACGACCGACAGCACATACAGGGCGACGATAAAGCCAACGAAGGCATAGACGACGCCCATAAGCTGCGGCGACATGAGCTCAGAAATGTACTTGGACATTGGGGTGTACCTTTCGGGGTAGTTACAGCTCGAGTTAGTGTAACACGGGGGTTAACGATTTGGCAGGTCGCAGGCATGGTCGGATAGAAACATCTCAATCTGCAGCGGGCGGCGACATCGACCGCGAGCTTGGATGGTGGTGCCCGCGCCGCGGTCTAACGAGGTCGGCATCCGTGCCGGGTCTCCCCTCGTCTGCCGTTGGCGGGTGTTGCGGGGCTGTTCGCCGCATTGCCGCCGTGCTGGGGGTATGTAGACCGTAGGATGGTCTTATTGACAGCCTGTCAACTCGTCTGGGAGGCACTGTGACAGAAACGTTTGATATCGCGATTGTCGGCGCGGGCATCACCGGATGCGCCATCGCACGGCAGCTCGCGCGATTTGAACTGTCCATTTGCGTGGTCGAGGCGGCTAACGATATTGCGCTGGGCGCGTCGAAGGCCAACGGCGGCCTGGTGCACGCTGGCTACGATCCGGCGCCGGGCACCGTAAAGGCACAGGTCAACGCCCGTGGCTGCGAGCTGTACGGTACGTGGGCGCAGGAGCTAGGCTTTCTGTTCTGCCGCACCGGGTCGATGGTGTTGGGCTTTAACGACGAGGACCGCGCGCACTTGGAGCAGCTTCGCAGCAACGGCCTGGCAAACGGCGTGCCCGAGTTGTCGATCGTCGGACCCGACCGTATCCACGAATTAGAGCCGCGCGCCAGTGCCTCTGCAACGTGCGCGCTGTGGTGCCCCTCGACTGGGTTTGTCGACCCGTTTGAGGTTGCCATCGCCGCGCTGGAGAACGCCGTGGCCAACGGCGTGACGTTTATGCGGTCTGCACCAGTAGAGGCAATTGAAGTTGCCGGCTCGGATGACGGAGCCGCGCGCTTTACGCTGGCAACGCCCGCAGGAGACGTGCACTGCCGCTACCTGATCAACGCCGCAGGCAACGGCGCCGCGGACATCTCGCATATGGCCGGTGCCGAGGAGTTTCAGATGGTCTGGCGCCAGGGCAACATCGTGGTGCTGGACAAGGAACCGCGCGCGCTGATGCCGCTCTACCCGGTGCCGACGCCGATATCGAAGGGCGTTATCGTCACGGGTACCGTACACGGCAACACCGTGATTACCGCGACCGCCGCCGTGCGTGAGCCGGGCGATACACAGACCTACGCGGGCGATGTCAACGCGCTCCTGACCGGCGCGCGCAAGCTGGTGCCCGACCTGGATACGCGCCGCGTGGTGCGTGCGTTTGCCGGCGGGCGTCCGGTCATTCAGGGTACGAACGACTTCTTTATTGGGCAGTCGGCCGTGGTGCCGGGGCTGTTCCAGGCGGCGGGTATTCAGTCGCCGGGTGTGGCAAGCGCGCCGGCCATTGCCGAGCGCATGGAGCTTGTGATGCGCAAGGCGGGCGTGGAGCTGCACGAGCGGGCGGACTGGAACCCAATTCGCCGCGCGCCGGACGACTTTGACCGCGCACCGCTGGCGCGCAAGGAGGAGCTGATCGAGTCCGATCCCGCGTGGGGACAGATTGTCTGCCGCTGTGAGACGGTGCCCGAGGCCGAAATCGTGGCCGCGATCCGACGCCAGCCGGGCGCGGTTTCGGTCGAAGGCGTCAAGCGCCGCTGCCGGGCCGGCATGGGTCGGTGCCAGAGTGGCTTTTGCCAGAGCCGCGTGGTGGCGATCATCGCGCGCGAGCTGGGCTGCGACCCCAGCGAGGTGCTGTTGGAGGATACCGGATCTTGGTTGGTTGAGGGACCGCTAAAGGGGGTGCGCTAGGATGGCAACGTTTGATATGCGCGACGGACGCGCGGAGGCGAGCGCCGTCGCAACGCAAGCCTTCGACGTGGTCGTCATCGGTGGCGGACCCGCCGGCATGGCGGCCGCGCTGGCCGCGCAAAAGGCCGGCGCGCGCGTGGCCATCGTTGAACGTGAGCAGCACCTGGGCGGCATCCTCCGCCAGTGCATCCACCCCGGCTTTGGCCTGTCTCACTTTAAGCAGGAGCTCACCGGTCCCGAGTACGCGCAGCGCTTTATCGACCAGGTGCACGCAACCGACATTGCGCTGTTCCTGAACAGTATGGTGCTTGGGATTGATTCAGGCGAGCCTACGGAAGACACCGCAGTCCATACCGTCACGCTTATGAGCCCTGCCGGCATACTGCAGCTCACCGGGCGCGCGGTCGTCCTTGCCATGGGTTGCCGCGAGCGCACCCGCAGCGAGATCAAGATCCCCGGCAGTCGTCCCGCCGGCGTGTTTACGGCCGGCCTGGCGCAACGATACATCAATATCGAGAACCTCAAACCCGGCTCGCGCGCCGTCATTTTGGGTTCCGGCGACATCGGGCTTATCATGGCACGCCGCTGCACGCTCGAGGGGATTTCGGTCGAGGGCGTGTACGAGATCATGCCATACGCCAACGGCCTGCGCCGCAATGTGAAGAACTGCCTGAACGACTTTGACATTCCGCTGCATCTGTCTACCACGGTCACGCGCGTGATCGGGCACGACCGCGTGGAAGCCGTCGAGGTGAGCCAGGTCGACGAGCGCCTGGCGCCCATTCCGGGGACCGAGCGCATTGTTCCGTGCGACACACTGCTGCTTTCGGTGGGCTTGATTCCCGAGAACGAGCTTTCGGTTGCCGCAGGCGTAGAGCTTGACCCACACACGCGCGGCGCCGTGGTGGACCAGAGTTTGCAGACGGGCGTGCCGGGCATCTTTGCCTGCGGCAACGTCCTGCACGTGCACGACCTGGCCGACAACGTGACGACCGAGTCCGAGGGGGCTGGCGCAGCTGCGGCGGCGTGGGCGCTGGGTGGCGGCGCGGGTGTGACGCCTGGCTGCGAACTCACGGTCTCCCCTGCCGGTATCGCGGGCTACGCGCTGCCGGGACGCATTACGGCCATGGCGCTCACCAAACTCAACTTCCGTGTACGCCGGCCGGTCGACGCCGCCCGCGTGCGCATTCTGGCAGGCAACGAGGAACTGTTTGCAGGCAAGATCCGCCCGTTTAAACCGAGCGTGATGGAAAGCTTCCCGCTGCCGGCAAAGGTGATTCAACGCGCACTCGACCTGGGTGCCAGCGAGATTGTCCTGTCCGTCGATCCCATCGAGAAGGCATAGCTCATGAGCAATAACGCAATCGATACGCTGCAGTTCAACTGCACCACCTGCCCATCCGAGTGTCTCCTGACCGTGGAGGTAGAGCGCGACGCAGACGGCGCCGTGGCAGAGGTACGCTCCGTGACCGGCAACAGCTGCCCGCGCGGTGATAAGTTCGCACACCAGGAACTCACCTGCCCCATGCGCGTGCTCACCACCACCGTGGCCGTATCCGGCGGCGACGAAGCCCTGCTCCCCGTGCGCACCGCTGAAGCCATCCCGCTAGAGCTCCACGCCCAAGCCATGAACTTAATCCGAGACCTAGTCGTCAACGCCCCCATCCGCATGGGCAACGTCGTCCTCCCCAACCTCCTCAACACGGGCATCGACCTCATCGCCAGCATGGACATCGACCCAGCCTAAGCAGCTCATTTAGTACGAGGCTCTTTTAGCTATCCCACCATCCACCCCATCCCCGACCTCAGTTGCGGTGAAATAGTTCCTGATTTCCGCCAAAACCCCGGCATCCAGGAACTATTCCACCGCAACTATCCTTCGAATCGGTAATTAGCTTTTGACTATTTTAGTACCATTTCAAAACTATGCCGGATTACGGGGCCAATTCGGAGATCCCCATCCATGCCGGCATTTTTCGATTTTTGATAATCCGTCTACCTGCGGTTTGATTTTCGCGATTTTACCCATGGTCAAGTAATACAGGTCCAGCCCCGTAATCCGCCATACTTTTAAAAACCAGCCCATTTGGGAGGGGCCTCTTTTAGCTACTTTTGCCCGAACGTTCGCTCAAATGATTTTTCTGGGACGGGGATGAAATAATCATTGGGTGCCGAATGATTATTTCATCCCCATTACAGTTTGAGCCGTCCGAAAGGGCGGCTCTTTTCCGTTGCACGGTTATACGATTGAGCCGTACCGGTGGTCGCTGGCCGACCGCCCCGGACGGCCGTCAGCCCCTGCCCCGTAGAGGGCCCGGGACGTGTTGCCGCCGGGGCGGGAGGGGCCGCGGGGAACGACTGATAGAGATGTGCCGGGCCCGGACCGGGCCACGGCGGGGTAATGTGGGTGTCGCTTCCGCGGCTAACGGCCGGCTCAAGGGAGAGGATACACCATGCCTGCAGCAGAGACGCCCGTGGCCTACCTGGGGATCGACGTCGGGAAGAGCTCGCACAGCGCGTGCGCGCTCGATGCGGGAGGGGGCGTCGCCTTCAGGGCCGAGCTGGCAAACAGGCCCGACGACATCGACCGGCTGCTCGAGCGGGCCGGCTCCGGCGCGCTGGTCGTCGTCGACCAGAAGCGAAACATCGGCGCACTGGTCCTCGCGCGCGCCCATGCGCACGGGAACCCCTGCGCCTACCTGCCCGGATATGCCGAGAAGCAGGCCCGCGGGATGTTCCCCGGCATCGCGAAGACCGACGCCATCGACGCCGAGGTGATCGCGCGCACCGCGCTCGGCGTGCCCCGCGCCCTCAGGCCGGCGCCCGAGGAGCCCGAGGGGACCGCCTCGCTGCGGATCCTGTCGTCGCAGCGCGAGTTTGCGTCGTCCGCCAGGACCCGCGCGAAGAACAGGCTGCGCGCGACCCTGCTCGAGGCCGACCCCGCGCTCGAGGGCGCGGTCGACCCGTCGAGCCGCTGGCAGGTGTCGATGCTGGCCGAGTTCGGCGGGGCCGCCGGGTGCTCGGCCGCCGGCTGGCGCAGGTTCTCGAACGCCGCCAGGCGCGCGGGCGCCCCCGCGGCGGGGGCCAGGAGGCTCTGGGAGGCGCTGCTGGCCTCGTCGCGCTCGGGAAGGCGGCTCCCGGCCGGCGAGGACGTCGCGGTCCGGATACTCGCCCGGGAGATAGCCTCCCTCGACGCCGACATCGAGGAACTCGACTCGCTCGTGGCCGACTCGCTGGCGGGCGACGAGGTCTACGAGTGCCTCCTCACGGTGCCCGGGATCGGCCCCAAGACCGCCGCGGCGCTGGTGACGTCGATCGACATATCCGCGTTCAGGGGGCACGACGAGCTCGCGAGCTATTGCGGCGTGGCGCCGTCAGACAGGCGCTCCGGGAGCAGCATCAGGTCGACGTCGCCTCAGCACGGCGGGAACAGGCGGCTCAAGAACCTGCTCATATTCAGCTGCAACTCCCTCATCGGCACGGACAACAGGTTCGGGAGGTACTACGGGGAGTGCAGGGCGAGGGGGATGAGGCACAGCAAGGCGCTGAAGGCGGTCGCGAGGAAGAGGCTCAAGGTCATCTACGCGATCATGCGCGACGCCGTCCCGTACGCGGCCTAGCGGGCGGCGGGATCAACCGAAGAGGAAACCAAGCGGGGGCGCCAGATGCCCGGATGCGTCATGCCGAAATGGCGCGAAGCACGCAGTTGACAAAACTATAGAGACACGTCCCAGAAAAATCATTCCGCATGTTGGACGCAGCTAAAATAGCCCCGACGCAAATTGACTACCCTGGCATTGGGGATACCATGGTGGCACCCTAACGAAAGGACGATGTATGGCACATGTCGATGACCAGCGTGTGGCGCGCGTGCTCGATGCGCTCGAGGCTCAGCACCCCGGCGCACAGCTGCTCGTAAACGACCCATGGTCGATCTATTACCTGACCGGCTTTTATGCCGATATGTTCGAGCGTTTTTGTGGCGTGCTGCTCGCACGCGGCGGCGAGCCCGTGATCTTGGTCAACGCGCTGCATCAGCTGCCCGAGTATGACAATGCCCGCATCGCCTATCACACCGACAACGATGTCGTGGCCGATGCCATCGCTCGCGAAGTCGATCCGACCAAACCACTCGGCATCGACACCGTCATGCGCTCTGGCTTTTTGATGCCGCTCATGGAGCGCCACGCAGCCAGCGAGTTTTTCCTGGGTGACTTTGCCGTCACCGCCGCACGCACCTACAAGGATGCCGCCGAGCAGGAGCTTATGCGCGCGTCCTCGACCGCTAACGATGCCGTGATGGCCGATGTTATCAAGCTCGTCCACGAGGGCGTGACGGAACGCGAGATTGCCGACCAGATGCTCAATCTGTATCGCAAGCACTGTTGCGAGGGCTTTAGCTTTCCGCCCATCGTGAGCTTTGGCGCCAACGCCGGCGACCCGCACCACGAGCCCGACGATACGGCACTCAAGCGCGGCGACGTGGTGCTGTTCGACATTGGCGGACGCCATCGCAACTACTGCTCGGACATGACGCGCACGTTCTTTTGGGGCGAGCCGGACGAGGAGACGGCGCGCATCTACGACATCGTGCGCCGCGCCAACGAGGCCGCCGAGGCGCTCATCGCACCGGGCGTGCGCATGTGCGACCTGGACCGAGCCGCGCGCAACGTGATTGAGGATGCTGGCTACGGCAAGTACTTTACGCATCGCCTGGGTCACTCGATCGGTCTGCAGGACCATGAACCGGACGACGTATCGCTGGTCAACGAGCAAGTCGTGGAGCCGGGCATGACGTTCTCCATCGAGCCGGGCATCTACCTCCCCGGCCGCACCGGCGTCCGCATCGAAGACCTGGTCCTGGTCACCGAGTCCGGCGTCGAGATTCTCAACGCCTACCCCCACGACCCAGTCCGCCTAGACTAGCCAATATGACAAAGGGACAGCCCCTTTGTCATATTGCGATTACGCCGCGCCACGAAAACGGCCCATCTACTACGTTTAACCCGCATGGGTCGAGCATGCGGGTCTTTTTTGAAAACCAGCAAGCCGTCTACCTGCAGTTTTATTTTTGTAATTCCCGGCATGGTTGAGGGTTACCGGTCAAACGTAGTAGATGGGCCCATTTCGTGGCAAACGAGTCAGCTCGGGGCACAGGGCAGCCAAAAAGCCCCATCCCAAATTAGCTGCTTTTGAGTTGCGGTGATATACGGACTGTTTGAGGCTTCTGGCTTGTAAAACAGTCCGTATTTCACCGCAACTGATGAGGGGATGGGTTAGCGCAGCAGGCCGGCTACTTCGCCGGCTAGGGTGATGGTGCCGGCTGCTACGAAGGGCTCGCCCGCGGTCTCGAAAGCCGCGAGGGCCTCGGGCACGCTCGCGTACACGCCCGCGAGTTTATCGGCGTCCACAAGGGCGGCGAGCTCCTCTGCCGGCAGGGCGCGATCGGAATCGGTCTGCGTCACGACCACGCGGGGGAACGCCGGAACCAGAACGTCAACGATGCCCGCCACGTCCTTGTCGGCCAGCGCAGCGCACAGTAGCGTGGGTCGATTCTCTACGCACGGATCGATCTCGTCCAGCGCGCTCACAAAGTTCTCGCAGCTCTGAGGGTTATGGCAGGCGTCAATCAGCTTGAGCGGACCAGTTCCCAGCACATCAAATCGACCCGGCGTGGGGCAGCCCATAAGCGACGCATCGAGCTTGTCATGGTCGAGCTCGCGGCCCAGATAGCCCTCGCACAGCATAATCGCGCACGCAGCATTCTGCGGCTGATACGCTGGCTTAACCATGCTCGACGTATAGATCGCACGCGGCGTGGTGCAGCTAAACTCAACCGTATCGCCCACGTGCTCCGGCACCTTGGTCGTGGCATGGTTCACCACCAGCGGCACAATGCCGCACTCGCGACAACGGGCGTCCATCACACGCTGAACGCTCGACTCGTGCGTACCCTCACCCAGCACAACCAGACGTCCGGGCTTGATAACCGCGGCCTTCTCCCCCGCAATGGCCTCAAGCGTGTCGCCCAAAATGCGTGTATGGTCGAGTCCAATGCCCGTAATGGCGACGGCCAAGGGATCGGTCGCACTCGTAGCATCCCAACGCCCGCCCATACCGACCTCAAGCACGGCAACATCCACCGCGGCCTCGGCAAACACTACAAGTGCGGCAGCCGTCAGCAGGTCAAACGGCGTGATGGAATAGGCACGCTCCCCTGCCGCCACACGGCGCGCATTCACGCGACGACCCGCCTCGACAGCTGCCGAAACGCCACAGGCAAAGGCCTCGTCGCTAACAACGCGCCCGTCAACCTCCATGCGCTCGGGATAGCGCACCAGCTGCGGCGACGTATACAGCGCGGTCTTGAGCCCCTCGCCGCGAAGGATGGCGGCCGAAAAACGCGTAGTCGAAGTCTTGCCATTGGTACCGGCAACCTGAATGCAATCGAAATACTCGTCCGGACGCCCCAGCTCATCGAGCATATCGACAACCGTCTCGAGCAGAGGACCAGCATCCCCAGAAATCCGCCCCGTATCAGCAGCAAGTCCCACAGCCTCATCAAACGAAAGCAACTCAAACGAGAAAGGAACGACATACGACCCAGAACGCTTAGCCATAACCCAAAGTCCCCTCAACATAAAAAGAGGCCCGAATCAACAACGAGCCCCTCCCATTCAAAATATCAGCCAAACACCGCTTTGCAGCGAGATCAAGGCCACAACCAAGTGGCCCTACCAGGCAGCGAACGCCCCCGTAACCGCTATGGGAGCGGTTTGGGGTTTTGCTCGATACAAGTTCCGCACGAGCCGAAGGCCACTTAATGTGGCCTTCGTGCGAGCAGGACTGTCCGCAGTAGCGAGCAAAGCCCCAAACCGCGTCCCCCAGTACCGCCTACGAGAAGTCAGCAACCTGCGAGTTCAGCGCCGCCAGGATCTCCTTGAGCTCAGCTGCACGGTCCCTCTTCTTCTGGACCACCGCGGGCGCGGCCTTGGCCACAAAGCCCTCGTTGGCCAGCGTCTTCTCGCAGCCGGCGAGCTCCTTCTGGGCCGCGGCGATCTCTTTCTCCAGGCGCGCCTTCTCAGCCGAAAGGTCGACCTTGCCCTCGAGCACCACAAAGACCTCGACGCCGCTATCGACCACGGCAATACTCGCGGCCGGCTTCTCAACGCCGGTACCCATGACCAGCGAAGCCGTGTTGGCCAGCGGCTCAATCGTCGAGCGCAGGCTCTCGAGTTTCTCGATATCCTCGGCACCGGCGCGCACGACCACGTCGAGCTCGGCCTTGGGGCTCAAGCGATAACGCGAACGCGTGGCGCGGGCGGCGGAAACGACGGCGCGGCACAGCTCAAACGCGCGCTCGGCGTCCTCGTCCACGTACTTGGCGTAGTCGGCGGGCTCGGGCCACTTGGCGATCATGAGCGCCTCGGCGCGGTCCACGTTGCCCTCGGCGTCCAGGTCGAGCACGCTCGCCGGCATGTTGTCCCAAATCTCCTCGGTGACAAACGGCATGAGCGGGTGCATCAGGCGAATGGAGGTGTCGAGCACAAAGATCAGGTTGCGCTGCGCCTGCAGACGGCCCTCGCCCTTCAGGCGGGCCTTGGTGACCTCGACATACCAGTCGCAGACCTCGTTCCAGAAGAACTGCTGCACGCCGCGGGCCATGTCGCCAAAGGTGTAGTTCTCAATACCCTCGGTGACCATCTTCACGGCCTTGGCCAGGCGGCTGAACATCCAGGCGTCGGCCGGCGTCTCAACGACGGGCTCGCCGGGCGTGTAGCCCTCCATGTTCATAAGCAGGAAGCGGCTGGCGTTCCAGATCTTGGTCACAAACGACTTGGCCTGGTCGGTACGCGGGCTGTCGATAAGCTTCTTGGTCTTCTTGTCGATGTTCGCATCGAACTTGACGTCCTGGTTGTTGGTGCACAGCGTGAGCAAGTTGAAGCGCATGGCGTCGGCGCCGTACATGCCAATAAGGTCCATGGGGTCAACACCGTTGCCCTTGGACTTGGACATGCGGCTGCCGTCCTTGGCCAGGATCGTCGGGTAGATGACGACGTCCTTAAACGGCACCTCGTCCAGGAAGTACAGCGAGCTCATGACCATGCGGGCGACCCACAGCGCGATGATGTCGCGCGCGGTGACGAGCGCCGTCGTGGGGTGATGGCCCTCGAGCAGCTCCGGCTTTTGCGGCCAGCCCTGCGTGGCGAAGGTCCACAGCTGCGAGCTGAACCAGGTGTCCAGCACGTTCTCGTCCTGGTGCACGTGATGGCCGCCGCACTTGGGGCACACGTCGGTGTCCTCGGTCAGGGCGTCCTCCCAGCCACAGTCCTCGCAGTAGAACACGGGAATGCGGTGGCCCCACCACAGCTGACGGCTGATGCACCAGTCCTTGAGGTTCTCCATCCAGGTGGTGTAGGTCTGCGTCCAGCGCGCGGGGTGGAAGGTGACTTTGCCGGAGTTGACGGCGTCGAGCGCCGGCCCCTTGAGCTTGTCAACGGCCACGAACCACTGCTCAGACAGCCACGGCTCAAGCGCGGCGTCGCAACGGTAGCAGTGCATGACGGAGTGATCGAGGTCCTCGGCGTGGTCGAGCAGGCCGTGCTCCTCGAACCACTTGATGACGGCCTCGCGGCACTCATCGCGGTTCATGCCGGTGAACTCGCCGTAGCCTTCGACGACCACCGCGTGCTCATCGAAGATATTGATTTGCGGCAGGTCGTGGGCCTGACCCATGGCATAGTCGTTGGGGTCGTGAGCCGGGGTGACCTTGACAAAGCCAGAGCCAAAGTTGGCGTCGACGTGGTAGTCGGAGAAGATGGGGATCTCACGGTTAACGATCGGCAGCATGACGGTCTTGCCCACGAAGGCAGCCTTCTCGGGGTCCTTCGGAGAGACGGCGACGCCCGTGTCGCCGAGCATGGTCTCGGGGCGCGTGGTGGCAACGACGATGTAGTCCTGGCCGTTAACCGGCTCGGTCAGCGGGTAGCGCAGGTGCCACAGGTGGCCCTTCTCGTCCTTATACTCGGCCTCGTCGTCCGAGATGGCGGTGGTGCAGTTGGGGCACCAGTTGACGATGCGCTTGCCGCGGTAGATCAGACCGTCGTGGTACCAGTCGCAGAAGACCTTGCGCACGGCCTGGGCGTAGTCCTCGTCCATGGTAAAGCGCTCGTTATCGAAGTCGACGGAGCAGCCCATACGCTTGATCTGCTCGACGATGATGCCGCCGTACTCGTGGGTCCAATCCCAGCAGGCGTCGACAAACTTGTCGCGACCGATCTCCAGGCGGCTGATGCCCTCGCTCTTGAGCTTCTTGTCGACCTTGGTCTGCGTAGCGATACCGGCGTGGTCGGTGCCGAGCACCCAGCGCGTGGACTTGCCGCGCATGCGAGCCATACGGATGATGGCGTCCTGGATGGAGTCGTCGGTAGCATGGCCCATATGGAGCTTGCCGGTCACGTTGGGAGGCGGAATGGTGACGGTGCAGTCGCCCACGCCCTCGCGGCGCTTGTAGTAGCCGCCGTCGAGCCACTTCTGCAGGATCGCCGGCTCGTTGGTCGACGGATCGTAGTTCTTGGGCATCTCTTCCATATATCTCTCCCTGTCCCGCCGGGGAGGAATGTAGGCCCGATTTTCGCACGGTCAGGTCCTGGGCTCGCTCGAAGACCACATTAAGTGGTCTTCGGCTCGTGCGGAATCTACGAAAATCGGGCCTACATTCCTCCCCTTAGGTATCGATTACTTCAGTCTGATATGACTTCGCTGAGGCTTAAACAAACACACAGAATAACACAGGTAGTTGGGGTTATTGCGGATATATAAAATAGCCTCCGACCACGGATGGTCAGAGGCTATTTGCAAGCAAGTTTTTTGCTGGTTTACCCGTATATGCGCTGGGGCTGCTCTTCGCCCTTGACGGAGGCTTCAGTCACAACGACCTTGGAAACGCCCTCCTCACTGGGCAGATCGAACATTGTCTGCTGAAGCACGTCCTCGCAAATGGAACGCAGGCCGCGGGCGCCGGTCTTGCGGGCGAGCGCCATGCGGGCGATCTCATGCAGGGCCGCATCCTCAAACTCAAGCTCAACGTCCTCGAGCTGGAACATCTTGCGGTACTGACGCACCACGGCGTTCTTGGGCTCGGTCAGGATCGACACCAGGTCGTCCTCGTCGAGCGCCTGCGTCTGGGTGACAACGGGCGTACGGCCCACGAACTCGGGAATCATGCCAAAGGCGTTGAGGTCCTGCGGGAGCACCTGACGCAGCAGGTCGTTCTCGTCGACCGAAGTGGGGCCGGCGATCTCAGAGTTAAAGCCCACGCCCTTGTTGCCCACGCGATCGGCAATAATCTTGTCCAAACCCACAAAGGCACCGCCGCAGATAAACAGGATGTTGGTCGTGTCGATCTGCAGCAGCTCCTGCTGGGGATGCTTGCGGCCGCCGGTGGGCGGAACGCTTGCCACCGTGCCCTCAAGGATCTTAAGCAGCGCCTGCTGAACGCCCTCGCCCGAGACATCGCGGGTAATGGAGAGGTTCTCGGCCTTGCGGGCGATCTTGTCGATCTCGTCCACGTAGATAATGCCAACCTGCGCGCGCTCGATATCGCCATCGGCAGCATTGATGAGCTTAAGCAGGATGTTCTCCACGTCCTCGCCCACGTAACCGGCCTCGGTGAGTGCGGTGGCATCGGCGATGGCAAACGGCACCTCGAGGATGCGCGCGAGCGTCTGGGCCAACAGGGTCTTGCCGGTACCAGTGGGACCGAGCAGCAAGATGTTGGACTTGGCGAGCTCCACCTCGTCCATATCGTTGTCGAACTGCGAGCCCATGCCGCCGTCAAAAGCGGACACCGCAGCGCCGCCCTCGATCACGCGGCGATAGTGGTTGTACACGGCAACCGACATAGCGCGCTTGGCGTCCTCCTGACCCATGACATAGGCCGAAAGCTCGTCATAGATCTCGTGCGGCGTCGGCACGTGCGTGATGACCTGGCGGTCGTCCTCGAGCTCAAAGCCCTCGGTCTCGGGGTCCACGGCGGGCTGCCCAGCAGTCTGGCCGTGGTCGTTGAGGAAGCCCGGCAGCTTGCCGTTACGGGCGGCGTCCATAAAGTCCGAAGCCAGCGACTCCTCAAGAATCTCGGAGCAGGCGGCAACGCACTCGTCGCAGATAAAGATATTGGTCGGGCCCTTTACGAGGCGACGGACCTGACCCTGCTCTTTTCCGCAGAAGGAGCAGCGGATGGGGTTGCCGTTCTCGTCGAAGCCGTCCAGCATGTTACCGGCCATCCTAGGCGTCCTTCGCGGCGAGGTCGCGCGAGGTGACAATACGGTCGATCAGGCCGTAGTCGAGGGCCTCGGCAGCCGTGAGGTAGTTGTCACGCTCGGTATCGGCCTGAACCTTCTCGATGGGCTGGCCCGAGGCGTCGGACAGGATCTGGTTGAGCTCACGGCGGGTCTTCTTGATCTCCTCGGCCACGATCTCGATCTCGGTCTGCTGGCCCTGTGCACCGCCGCTGGGCTGGTGAATCATGACCTTGGAGTGCGGCAGGCAGAAGCGCTTGCCCTTGGCGCCGGCCGAAAGCAGCACGGCGGCCATGGACGCGGCCATACCGACGCAGATGGTGGAGACCTGCGGCTTGATGAAGTTCATGGTGTCCAGAATCGCCAGGCCGGAGTAGACCTCGCCGCCGGGCGAATTGATGTAGAGCGAGATATCCTTCTCGGCATCCTGGCTTTCAAGATGCAGCAGCTGGGCAACGACCAGGTTGGCGCTGACGGAGTTGATCTCCTCGCCCAAGAAGATGATGCGGTCGTTGAGCAGGCGCGAATAGATATCGTAGCTGCGCTCGCCGCGCGGCGTCTGCTCGATAACGTATGGCACGAGGGCGGAATCGAACTTAGCGATCATACGCATCTCCATTTCTCTTACGGACCAATAGTGGTTCTAGATAAACGTACGGTGCCCGCATGCTATGCATTGGCTGGCACCGTACGAAGCAACCGGATAACCGGTGTATAACTTTACCCCATCACGGGCGCATGCATGCGCTCGCGGGCAAGGTGGCGAGAATTACTCGGCGTCCTTGGCGGTCTCGTCGACCTCGGTCACCTTGGCGTTCTCGACCAGGTGGTCGACGGCCTTGGAGCGACGGATGGACTCGCGGACGGCAGGCATGCGGCCATCGGCGATGAACTCGGCCTTGGAAGCCTCGACGTCCTTGACGCCGGCCTTCTCGAACTCGGCGTTGATGTCGTCCTCGGTGACCTCGATCTTGAGCTCACGGGCGAGGGCGTCCAGAGCCAGGGACTCACGGGCAACGTCGTTGGCCTGCTTGTGCAGGTCGCCGATGAACTGCTCCATGGTCAGACCGGAAGCGGGCAGCCAGGTGTCCAGCGTCATGCCGCGGGCAGCGAGGTTGGACAGGAAGTTCTGGCCAAGCTCCTCAAAGACGGACTGCTCGTAGTCGGCATCCATCTCGTCGAGCTGCAGGCGCTCGGCGAGAGCGGAGACGCAACGGTTCTCCTTCTCGGCCGGGAGGCGAGAAGCCTTGTCCTGCTCGATCTCGATCTTGATGGCGTCGCGCATGGCCTCGATGCTGTCGAAGCCAAAGTCGGACTTGACGAGCTCGTCGGTGAGCTCGGGGGTGTTGCGGACCTTGATGCCCTTGACGGTGACCTCGACGGTGTGGGTCTCGGCCTCCTCGCCCTCCTCGACCTCGTCGGTCCAGGTGACGGTCTTAACGTCGTCAACGTTAGCGCCGATCAGAGCCTCGTTGAACTCCTTGGGGTTGCTGTCGCTACCGGCGATGAGCATGCGGCCCTCGGCGGCGAAGTTGTCGGCGTTCTCGACGGCCTTGAGGTCGACGGTGACGTAGTCCTCGGCCTCGACGGCGCGACCCTCGACGTCCTCGAAGGTGGCACGGTAGTTGAGGAGCATCTCGACCTGGTTGTTGATCTCGGACTCGGTGACCTCCGCAGGGGGCATCTCGATCTCGACAGCGTCGAAGGAGGAGAGCTCAGCGGCGGGACGCAGGGAGAACTCGACGGTGTAGGTGTAGTCCTCGTGATCCTTGGCGAGGTCGAGCTCCTTGTAGTCACCGTTCTTGGTGGGGACGATGTCCAGCTCGTTGAGGACGGCGGGCTCGTTGGCGGCGATCAGGTCGTTGGTGGCCTGAGCGAGGGTAGCCTCGGCGCCAAGAGCAGAGTCGATGACCGGACGGGGAGCCTTGCCGGCGCGGAAGCCCGGGAAGCGGTACTTCTTGGCGGTGTCCTTGTAGGCCTTCTTGATCGCGGCGTCGACGTCGGCGGCCGGGATGGTGACCGTAGCGGTGAGCTTGGCGTCCTTGACGTCAGAAGCGGTGATGTTCAACACGTTCCTCCTCATACTGCCCAGCTTATCTGAGGTGCTGGTACCTTTATGCAACAAAGAGTCGCGACGGCCGAAGCCGACGCAGATGCGTTGGTGCGGGCGAAAGGACTCGAACCTTCACGGGAATCCCACCAGAACCTAAATCTGGCGCGTCTACCAATTCCGCCACGCCCGCATGAGCGCACAGACTAGGAATGATAGCAGATACGAACGACAAGCGCACGCACACGTTTTACAGGCTCACGACCTCACCACGAGTGCAAAAGGCGGGGCGAGTTGCCCCGCCCCGCCCATTACGACTTGTTCGCTGACCCGCTACTCCCCCAGCAGGGCCTTCTCGGGCGTGATGGGCAGTGAGCGAACCTGATGGCCAGTGGCGTGCGCCACGGCCGAGGCAACGGCGGCGAGTGGCGTGTTGATGACGACCTCGCCGATCGACTTGGCGCCAAACGGGCCCGTCGGCTCGTAGCTCGGCTCAAAGGCCACGCGAATGCTGCCGATATCCAGGCGCGTGGGCAGCTTGTAGCTCATAAAGTTGCCGGTGCGCAGGCGACCGCGGTCATCATGCTCGACGATCTCGTAGAGCGCGTGACCGATACCCTGGGCAATGCCGCCCTCGGCCTGGACGCGCGCGAGCGCCTCGTTGATCACGGTGCCGCAGTCCACAGCCGCCGCGTAGTCCACCACGGTCACCTTGCCGGTGGCCTTGTCGACCTCGACCTCGGCAATGCCGGCCATAAACGGCGGAGGCGAAACGGGCAGGCAGGCAGAGGCATGCGAGGTCAGCGCGTCGCCGCCCGCGATGTTCTTGACGCACAGGTTGGCAAAGTCGCGCAGCGTAAGGTAACGGTTCTGCTCGCGCGCGGCACGCTCGTCGGACAGACGCACGTACTGGCCATCGAAGACCACGTCGGCGGCGTCCACGTCCCACATCTGGGCTGCCTTGGCGCAAATCTTCTCACGCAGCTCGGTCGCGGCGTTCTTGGCGGCAAGGCCCGTCACGTACGTACCCGAGCTCGCGTACGAGCCGGCATCGAACGGCGACACGTCGGTGTCCACGCCGCGTACCACGATCATTGAACTCTCCACGCCCAGCTCCTCGGCGGCAATCTGCGCCAGGATCGTGTCGACGCCCATGCCGTTATCGGTAGCGCCGGTGCCGATGGTAATAAAGCCGTCCTCTTCCAGGCGCATGTCGATGCCGGCGATATCCACGTTGGAGATACCAGAGCCCTGCATGGTGAGCGCGCAGCCAAGGGCGCGCACGCGGTCGCCCAGGTCCACGGCCAGCGGCTTGTCGCGCCAGCCGATCATGTCCATCGCGCGCAGCAGGCAGCGGTCGAGCGCGCAGGCGTTGAGCTTCTCGTTGTAGTACTGCGGCATGACCTCGCCCTCGCGCACGATGTTCTTAACGCGCAGGTCGGCGGGGTCCATGTGCAGCATGTCGGCGAGCTCGTTGACGGCGCTCTCCACGGCAAACTGGCCCTGGGTGGCACCGTAGCCGCGATACGCGCCGCCACGGTTGGTATTGGTGTAGACGGCGTCCCAGCTAAAGCGGCTTGCCTTCACATGGTTGTAGATGGGCAGGCTCTTGTGGCCCGAAAGGCCGATCGTCGTGGTGGCGTGCTCGCCGTACGCGCCGGCGTTGGACAGCGTATGCAGGTCGATGGCCGTGATGGTGCCGTCGTTCATGGCGCCCAGCTTAACGGTCATCTGCATCTGGTGGCGCGAGTTGCCCGCGGTGATGGTCTCCTCGCGGGTGTAGCAGCAGTAGCTCGGGCGGCCGGTCTGCTGCGTCACGAACGCCACGAAGATCTCGCAGCAGCCCGTCTGCTTGGAGCCAAAGCCGCCACCGATGCGCGGCTTGATGACCTGCACCTGCGACTGCGGAATGTCGAGCGACTGCGCGACCATGCGGCGAACGTGGAAGGGCACCTGCGTGGAGGTGGTCACCGAGATGCGCCCGAACGCGTCGGTCGTCGCGAAGGCGCGGAAGGTCTCCATGGGCGCGGTCTGCGTGGCCTGGCTGGTGTAGGTACGCTCAAAGACGATGTCGCTCTGGGCGAATGCCTCGTCAAGGTCGCCAAAATCACTGGTACCGCTGCACACCAGGTTGCGAGCAACGTCGCCGCCCTGCGGGAACATAAAGGTCACGTCGCCCTCGGGGTGGACCACGATGTCGTTATCGAGCGCCTGGGTAAAGTCGAGCAGGGGCTCGAGCACCTCATAGTCGACCTTGATGAGCTTGAGTGCCTTGTCGGCGGCCTCCTCGGTCTCGGCGGCGACGATCGCCACCTCCTCGTTTTGGTAACGGACGAGGTTCTCGAGAATCAGGCGGTCGTAGGGACTCGGCTGCGGATAGCTCTGGCCGGCGATGGTAAAGCGGCGCTGGGGCACGTCCTCGTAGGTGTAGACGCCCACCACGCCGGGCACCTTCAGGGCGCGCGATGTATCGATGGAGCGGATCTTGGCGCGGGCATAGGGGCTGCGTTTGAGCTTGACGATCAGGGCGCCGGCGGGCACCAGGTCGCCCGTGTAGACGGGACGTCCCTCGAGCAGGGCCTTCGAGTCCTTCTTGGGCTGCTTGTGAGTGATCTGCTTGTAGGAGACACCGTCGCAGCTGGTGTCGTTGACCGGCAGCTCGGGCATCTCAAAGCCCACCTGCACGCCGGACTCGTTGAGGAAGCGCACGATGGCGCGCAGCTGGCTCTCGTAGCCGCTGCAACGGCAGAGGTTGCCGGCAAGCTGGCGCGAGAGCTCCTCGCGCGTGGCGACGAGGCTCGGGTCCTCCTTGGCGGCGCGGGCAAGCGCCAGCACGTTCATGATAAGGCCGGGGGCGCAAAAACCGCACTGCTCGGCGCCTTCGGCAGCCATTGCGCGGGCGAGCGCCTCGGACTCGGCCTTGAGGCCCTCGAGCGTGGTGATGGTGTGGCCCTCAACACGGGCGGCGGGAACCGAGCAGCTCAGCACCGGGTCGCCGTCGAGCCACACCGTACACAGACCGCAGTTGGTGGTCTCGCAGGCGCAGCGCACCGACGCGCAGCCCTGCTCGCGCAAAAGCGAAAAGAGCATGGTGTCGGGGGCAATCTGAACCTTGACCTTGCGGCCGTTGAGCGTAAAGGAAAGATCGATGAGTTTGGCAGCCATTAGCGCACCTCGCTAGAATCGACGCCGGGCACGCGGCGGCAGGAATACTCGTCCGTGGCAAACTTAGGCACTTGCACGGACTCGAGCTCGCGGGCAAGCGCAGCCGAGAGCTCGATGCCGGCGGCGCGACGCACAGCCTGGACGGCAAGCGGGGCCGAGATGCGGCGGCGGTAGTCGGCCGAGCCCCAAAGGTTGGTGCCGTAGCTCAGGGAACGCACGGATGCGGCAAGGGCGCGAAGCTCGTCCTCGGAAGGCTGCTCGTTCACCAGGCCACAAGCCTCGCCCTGCAGCAGGGTCGCGCGCAGCGGGCGGGCGCCCACGGTGACATGCCAGCTGTTGTCCCACCAGGCGGCGGTGACGTTTAAGGAGGGGAAGTCGGTCGCGGCCTTGCGCACGGCCTCGTAGCTCGCACGGTAATCGTGCTTGACGACCACGACGCGCTCGATCACGTCACGTACGTAGCCCATGTCCACGAACTCCGCGAGCGGCACGCGGCCGGCGCCCGTCAGCTCAACATAGGAATCGAGCGCCAAAAAGGCCGAGAGCACGTCCGAAAAACCAAAGCGGCCGTAGATGCTGCCGCCCACCGTGGCGGTATTGCGCAGCTGCACGCCTACGATATCGTGGACGGCGAACTCAAAGACATTGTTGACAAGCGCGTTGAGCCCGGCATGACGCTCGAGCTGGCGCAGGGTACACATGGCACCGATGCGAAACTCGGTCTCGGTCTCCTCGATCTGATCGAGTCCGCAGGCCGAAAGGTCAATCGCCGTCGCGACGCGACGCGAACCCAAGCGCATCCAAATGCCACCGCCCACAATCTTGTTGTTGCGGTTCTTCTGCAAGAGCTCATAGGCTTCGGCCGCGTTTCCAACACGGACGTAGGTACCGAACTTGAGCACGTTCTCCCCCATCTCTTCACTTGTCCAGTACCTTTAAGTGTACCAAACGAGGGGCCGCACACCGTTTTAGGACAAAATCCACCCACCCATACATAACTTGCGGTGATATACGGACTGATTAGCCGTTCTGGAACGCAAAACAGTCCGTATATCACCGCAAGTTATGAGGAGTCCTCCGGGATAGAAAAGGCTCCCAGCCAGATAGCTGGGAGCCTCATCACATGCTATGTCGAGCGAAGATTTAGCAGACGCCCTGGGCGAGCATGGCGTCGGCAACCTTCAGGAAGCCGGCGATGTTGGCGCCCATGACAAAGTTGCCCTCCTGGCCATACTCCTTGGCGGTGTCGTCCACATTGTGGAACATGCCGCGCATGAGCTGCTCGAGCTTGCCGTCGACCTCCTCGAAGGTCCAGGACAGGTGCTCGGCGTTCTGGCTCATCTCCAGGCCGGACACGAGCACGCCACCGGCGTTGGCAGCCTTACCAGGCATAAAGGCAACGCCGTTCTCCTGGAAGTAGGTCGTGGCCTCGATGGTCGTGGGCATGTTCGCGCCCTCGCCGACCACCTTGCAGCCGTTGGCGACGAGCGCCTGGGCATCCTCGAGCAGCAGCGTGTTCTCGCGAGCGCAGGGCAGCGCGATGTCGCAGGGCAGCTGCCACACGCCGCGGCCGTCACCCTCGTGCCACGTGGCATTGGGCTTCTCGTCGACGTACATGGCGAGCGTAACGCCCTTGTCGTGGCCGGAGCGCTTCTTGTTGTAGATGTGCTCGAGCACGGTGTAGTCGATGCCGTCGGGATCCTCGACCCAGCCGTGGGTGTCGGAGCAGGCGAGCACCTTGCCGCCGAGCTGGGAAACCTTCTGGACGGCGTAGATGGCGACGTTACCGGAGCCGTGAACGACGACGTTCTTGCCCTCGAAGGAGTCGCCGCGGCTCTTGAGGTACTCGTCCACAAAGTAGGCCAGGCCGTAGCCGGTGGCCTCGGTACGGGCGAGCGAGCCGCCAAAGGAGAGGCCCTTGCCGGTAAGGACGCCGGTCCACTCGTTAGTCAGGCGCTTGTACTGACCGAACAGGTAGGCAACCTCGCGGCCGCCAACACCCAGGTCGCCGGCGGGAACGTCGGTGTTGGGGCCAATGTGGCGATAGAGCTCGGTCATGAAGGACTGGCAGAAGTGCATGATCTCGTTGTTGGACTTGCCCTTGGGGTCAAAGTCGGAGCCGCCCTTGCCGCCGCCCATGGGAAGGGTGGTCAGGCTGTTCTTGAGGATCTGCTCCAGGCCCAGGAACTTGAGCATGCCCAGGGTGACCGTCGGGTTAAAGCGCAGGCCGCCCTTGTAGGGTCCAATGGCAGAGTTGAACTCGACGCGATAGCCGCGGTTGACCTGAACCTTGCCCTGATCGTCGACCCAGGGAACACGGAACATGACGATGCGCTCGGGCTCGACGAGGCGCTCCAGCAGGGCGGCCTCCTCGTACTCGGGGTGGGCGTCGAGCGCCGGCTGAATGGTGCCGAGAATCTCGGTCGCGGCCTGGATGAACTCAGGCTGCTCGGGATAGCGGGCCTTGAGCTCTTCGAGAACTTTCTGCGTGTAGCTCATGCTTCCTCCAATGATGGGAAACGAAAATGTTGGTCGCGGCACCCTATGCGCCGCGAGCTTTATCGTGTATGGATAATATCGCACTGTTGCGGGAAAGTTTCGCATAAGCCGACGAGCAGATGTTTCGTTTTGATTACGATGCAGGTAGAAGCGTTTTTGAGTGCCTGACGTGCAAAACCCGTGTTTCAAACCTGTTTCGCCCACATGTTCCGAACCACCACATTGTGGACAGGCACCTTTGTGGTAGTGTGGCGGTTAGAGGACGAGCTGATGGTAGTCGGCGGGGGTTACGCGGCCCTCGGTGGCGGCGCGGAAGGCGGCAAGGGCATCGCCCGAGAACGGCATGGCCCAGCACAGGCCGCAACCTGCGGTAATGGAGCCGGGCAGCGGCATGATGCGCCCGGGCACACCGGCGGCAAGGCACAGCTGTTCGCATTCCATCACATCGAAGGTGCTATCGAACGAAACGATGATCTTGCGTTCATGGTCGAGAGCATCACCGGACGGGCCTTCGCGGCGTGCATCGCGATACGCCGCGGCGGCCGCTTCCTCTTCCGCAGTATGTCCACAGCCACCGCAACCGCAGGTACAGGGTTCGGACCCGTCGCAAGTGCAAGGTTCTCCCGTGTCGGGACAAATATCGTGAGACATGGCAACTCCAATCGTCTAGGCGAGTAACTCGGCCGCCGCAAACTCCTCGGGCGTATTGACGTTCTCGAAGCAGAGCGTCGAGCCCGCGGCCTTAACGATCTGCGGCTCATCCATATAACCGGCCTGAACGCGATTGATCAGACAGCGAATGCGCTGTCGGTCGCAGGAGAGCAGCTCTTGGGCAACCGGCGCACACGCGTCACGGCGCCAGACGGCGCAAAGCGGCTCAATCCCCCGCTCCTCGCGCGGCACGCACACATCGAGCGCCTCGGCCTCAACACGATCGGCGAGCGCGCCGATGAGTTCCGGCGAGACAAACGGCATATCGCAGGCGACGATCGCCACGAACGGCAATCGCGCCGCGGCCAACGAGCTCGCGATGCCGCGCATGGCACCCGCCGGTCCTTCAAGGTCCGCCACCACACGCGGCACCAGACCGCCAAACGCGTGCTCTTCAAGATAGGCAAGCTCGCTGGGACGCGAAGTCGTCACGACCAACTCGCCGGCAACTGTCGCTAGCCGACCCAGCACGCGCTCGATGAGCGGTTCGCCGCAAAACGCCATGCGCGCCTTATCGCGGCCCATGCGTGAGGACAGCCCGCCCGCTTGGACGACGCAAGAAAGATCGGCCCGTCTTACGGTAGTCATACGGCAAAACACCTCCATCGGCATGCTCGAAACCCGGTGCACGAAGCCAAATACCGTCGCCGATAAAGCGGGCGGCACGGCAAACCCATGCAAAAACAAAACAGCGCCCTTGCGGCACGCAGCAAGACCGCGAGCACAAAAGCGCTGGTAGCGTATGGCGGGAACGTATGTGAATCGAACACATCCAAGACGTTTTGCACGCCTCGCAACGGTTTTGAGGACCGCGGAGCCCACCGGAGCCCATCCGTTCCCAAGTGCGCCGGTATTTTACCAAACCGAAACGGCTCCATCCCAAAAAGACGAGCAAGAAGTTGCGGTGGAATAGTTCCTGGTTTGGCGTTAGATGCCGAAAACAGGAACTATTTCACCGCAACTGATAAGGGTGGGCTAGCGCAGGGAGCGCAGGCCACCGGCTTCCTTGTCGAGCGCCGTAAAGCGCACGGCATCCAGGTGTTCCAAGATGCTGATGGCGCGTTTGCGCGACACACCCAGGGCCTCGCGCAGCACGCTCGTGGTGGCAGCGCCGCCGGCTGCCTCTATGGCGGCGGCGACAAGCTCACGCGCATGGGACTCGGCGGCAGCGGACAGGGCAACGTCGCGCTCGACCTTAACGATCGAGCGGTTGAGCGAAAGCTCGCGCAGGGCACGCGTCATGGTGTCGCGACCGAGCTGCAGCTGTTCGCCCACCTCGGGAAGCGCCGGTGCATCCAGGCCAGCCTCGTCAAGCAGCGCGACGATGCGCTCGCAAGCCTCTCGCACCACGCGTGCCGCCGCGGCGGCCGAATGCAGATCGAATACCTCGGCGCCCTCGGCGGCGCACACGCCACGGGAGCAGCCCTCGGCAATCAGGGCCGCGGCAACGCCTTCATCAGCGGCAGGCCACGCAGCATGGGCAACGGCGCCAGGCGTAAAGCCCGTTTCCTTGGGAGCCGCCGCGTGCATGGCTGACAGGGTCGCCGCCAGTGAATCCATCGCAGCGTCGAGCACGGCGGCATTCACATACAGCGCATCGCCCGAGCCGGCAAGCTCGTATACAGCACCTCGCGCCACCAACTCTTTCAGCGCGGCATCGGCCCCACCGGAAACAAGATCCAGCGCCGCGGCAACGTCGGCAGCCACGACCGGCAACGTCTGCAGCGCCAACCACGCCTCAACACCAGCAACGGCATTGCCGGCCTCAAGTGCCGCAAGCAGTGCGCGCTCCCCCGCCGAAAGCTCGCGCGAGCGACGGCAGCGCGAAAGCAGCACACGTCCGCCGCCAATAAGCATAACGGGCGAATACGACAGCACCACGGCATGGTCGCCGGCACGCAGCGGAAGTGGTTCCTCCAAGCGTACCTGCACCACTCGCGTCTCGCCCACCGCCATGAGGGCCTCGCCCTCCATGAACATGATGCGGCCGACGACTTCGGCCGTACCCGCCATCACATGCACGCGCGCACCCGACTCGAGCACACGCGGCTTGGCTCCCTCGCGACCCAAATACGTAAACGCCATCATAAAGCGCAGCGTCTGGCCAAAGCGACCCTCCACGCCGAGCATCTCACCACGATCGAGCGCAGCGACGCCATCGCCAACCAGGTTGAGCGCCACACGCTGACCGGGCAGCGCCTGCTGCGTGTCGCCATGCACTTGGATCCCACGTACGCGGCAGGCCGTGCGCGACGGCAGCGCAACGAGCACATCGCCCACCGCAACCGGCGCATCGTGCAGCGTTCCCGTCACGACGGTGCCGGTGCCCTTGATCGTAAAGCAGCGGTCAATCGGCAAGCGCGGCGCGGCATCGGTACGCTCGGCACGGTCGCGGCAGGAATCCCAGCAGGTACCAACCTGATCGTCAAGCGCGGCCAGCAGCGCGCCAATCCCCTCGCCGGTCTTGGACGACACGGGGACCATCGGCGCGCCCGCAAACACGGTACCCGACAAAAAGTCATCGACATCGAGCTCGGCAAGCTCGGTCATCTCGGCATCGGCCAGGTCACACATCGTCAGCGCCACCACCATATGCGTGACGCCCAGCAGCTCCAGCACGTGCACGTGCTCGCGCGTCTGCGGCATTACGCCCTCGACGGCAGAGACCACCAGCACGGCAACGTCGATGCCTGTCGCACCCTGTACCATAGCGCGCAGGTAATGCGCGTGGCCCGGCACGTCGACAAGGCCAACGATCTTGCCGCTCGGCAGTGCCAGTTCGCCAAAGCCCAGCTCCACCGTCATGCCCCGGCGACGCTCGACCTCCAGGCGATCGGGATTCTTGCCGGTCAGCGCCTCGATCAGTGCCGACTTACCGTGGTCGACGTGACCCGCCGTGCCAACGATAACGGGACACTCCACCAGCGCCTGAACCTCACTCATCGAGCAATCGCCTTCTTAACGCACGCAACGAGCGTCGATGCCGCTGTCTCGATATCGCGGTCGCCCACGAGCGTACGGACGTCAAACAAAATGCGATCGTGCGAGGTTCGTGTGACGACCGGAGTGTCGAAATCTTGGACGAGCGAGCGCTTGAGTGCGTCAACGGAAAGACGCTCATCGACAAGACGCACGGCAACGCACATGGTGGGCAACTCGACGGTAGGCAGCGAGCCGCCGCCGGGAGTCGACGACTCCTCGACGATTTCCACCTGCACGGCACACGGGCAGCCAGCCTTATCGAAGCCCGCCACCATCAGCTCGCGCAGCTTGCGTGCGCGACGCTCCAGATGAGCCTGCGGAAGCGTGAGCATGTTGAGCACCGGCACCTCACGATGGGCCACATCCGCCCCATCCATGTAAATGCGCAGTGTAGCCTCGAGCGCCGCGAGTGCGAGCTTGCCCGGGCGCAGGGCACGCATAAGCGGATGCGACCCGCAGGCCTGGACCAGATCGCGACGGCCCATGATAATGCCCGCTTGCGCGGCGCCCAGCAGCTTATCACCCGAGCACGACACGATATCGAGCCCTGCCGAAACCGAAGCCGGCGTGGTTTCTTCGCCGCCGCGCACCAAGATGTCGTCGGGCAACAGCGCGCCCGAACCCTGGTCCTCGTAGAACAGCAGACCATGCTTGTGGGCCAGGGCGGCAAGCTCCCGAGAGCCCACTTCCTCGTGAAAGCCCTCGATGCGATAGTTGGAAGGATGGACCTTGAGGATCATGGCCGTATCGGGCGTAATGGCTTGCTCATAATCTGTCAGGTGTGTGCGGTTGGTGGCGCCGACCTCGACGAGCTTGGCGCCCGAAGCCGCCATGACATCGGGGATGCGAAAGCTGCCGCCAATCTCGACAAGCTCGCCGCGGCTGACGATAACCTCTTTGCCCGCAGCATGAGTCGCCAGCACTAGCAGCACGGCGGCGGCGTTATTGTTAACGACCAGCGCGTCCTCGGCTCCGGTAAGCGAGCGAATGAGCTGCGCGGCATGTTCCTTACGCGACCCGCGCGAGCAGGTGTCCACGCTGTACTCGAGCGTGCTGTAGCCGCGCGCGACCTCGGCCACGGCCTTGGCAGCCGATTCCGCGAGCGGGGCGCGACCCAAGTTGGTATGGATAACCACACCCGTGGCGTTGACGGCGGGACGCAGGCTCGGCAGCGCGGAGCGATGCGCACGCCACTCGATGGCCGAGGCCAGCTCGCGCTTGGAACGCGGCGCGGCACCGGCGCGAATCGCGGCGCGCTCCTCGTCGAGCTCAGCAGTCACAGCAGCATGGACCACCGCGTCGTAGGTCTCCCCCGCCGCCTTCACAACCGGCCACTCGGCAAGCAGCTCGTTGACGGAAGGAATGGCGCGCAGGCGGGCGCGTACCTCATCGGACATGTTCTGGCTATCGCTCATGTGCGGCCTTTCAAAAGAAACGTGGATCAGTCGAATACATCAGCTGAGTCAATTACTCGTTATTATCCTCGCGCGCCGCGATCTTTTCCACACGAACGGCGTTTTCCTGGGTGAGCGCGGCACCCGTCAACGGGTCCCAGCGCAGCGGCGTATGGTCGAGCGGGCCCACGCCCAAGGCTTGAGCGCCACCGGCATCGGCGCCAAACGAACGCCCGCCGGGGGCGGCCGACGTAAAGATACACGCCGGATGCAGATACGGCGTCGGCTCCACGCGCACGCGGTCGCGGCCCATATCGCTCACGAGCTCGACGATCTCGCCGTCGGCGATGCCCATGTGCGCAGCAGCATCGGCATTCATCTGCACGGCATCCAGGTCCGATCCAGCCTCGGCGGCACCTTGGGCCGCGAGCCTTCGCGAGGTATGCGACTCAAAGGGACGGTTGCCGCTAATGAGGCGAAACATCCCCGGGCCGGGCTCCACCATGGGCGCGATCCAACCGGGAACGCGGCCCAGGCCGGTTCGGCCCCACACGTCGCTTGCTAGCGCGATCCTGCCACCGTTCAAGGGAATCGCCGGCTCGCCCGTACGCGACGGCAACGCAACACCCGTGTCGGCCCAGCCGCGTTCCTTGAGCTCGTCCAGATTGATCCCAAAAGGCGCCACCTGGGCAGCCGCCAGATCGTCAGACGTAAACTGGAAGTACTCGCCCACGCCGCAGGCAGCAGCCAACCCGGCAAAGATCTCCCGACCGGGACGCGTGTCGTCATGCTGCACGGGCAGCACGGCATTACGGTAGAACACGCGCGCATCGTTGCTGCCTATCACCGTTCCCACGCCACGGTCGGCCTCCAGATACGTCACGTCGGGCAGCACGAAGTCAGAAACGCGCGCTGTCTCGGACCAGCGAATACCAACGGTCACGAGCAGATCAAGCTGTTCCAGAATCGATAGCCACGCCCCGGCGTTGCCATAGCCCGCGCCGGGATTGCTGGCGTAAACGATCAGCCCGTGCAGGTCCCCGGCAAGAATCGACTGACCGATGGTCGTACACAGGCCGCGCACCGGATCGACCAGTGGATAGCGCTCGGACCCCAACTTGGGCTCACGCGGCACCGGCGGCGTCGCAAAGCGTGCGGGATCGAGGTCGCCCAACACAAGCGGCGTGGGTGGATTGAGCGCGCCGCCCGCATGTCCGATACAGCCCAGCAGCACATCGACCAAGCAGATAGCGCGCGCGGTCTGGGTGCTATTGGCATACGCGATACCGATGCCACCATGAAAGCCCGCATCCACCACAGCGGCAGGCGCGGCGGCAGCGAGATCGCGCGCCGTGGCGACAATCTCTGTAGCCGGCACGTCGCACATCGACTCGGCCCACTCGGGCGTCCAAGCACGGGCCGCCTGCGCCAGCTCGTCAAAACCCGTGGTATAGCGGGTCACGAACTCATGGTCATACAGGTCCTCGGCAATCAAGACATGCGCAATGGCCAGCAGCAAGGCCAGGTCGCAGCCCGGGCGCACGCGCAACCAGCGGTCGGCAATAGCAGCCGAACCGCTGCGCCGGGGGTCAACCACGATAATCTTCGCCCCACGGCGACGCGCATCGTTGAGCGCATCAACGGCCCCCATCGTCGACGAATCGACGATGGAACGCCCCAGGTACATGATGCAATCGGTATGCGCCAGGTCGGAGGCGGGGCTGTAGCCTAGGCTGTGCTCCCAACCGGTGAGACGGCTTACCTCGCAGGCGCCGTCGGCACCGTACACGTTGGGCGAGCCAAGCGCATGCATAAAGCGATGCGCCCAGTAACGGTCGAACGAGGGCACGCCGAGCGTCATGCCCAGCGCACGGGGACCATGCCCGTCAACAATCTCCCCAAGGCGCGCTGCGATCTGCGCGAACGCCTCGTCCCACGAAATCACATCGAACCCCGAGCCATCAGCTCGTCGGCGCATGGGGTGCACAATGCGATCGTGCTCGTCAAACGGCATTGCCAGGCGATGCCGACCGCGGGCGCAGAGGGCACGCGCCGCGCACGGATGCCCCGGCACCGGCAGCTCGGCCACCACGCGACCGTCCTCAACGCGTGCCGCAAAGGCGCAATCGGCATAGCATCCCCCGCATGTGGTCACCACGGCGCGACCGTCACGCTTCACAGCAGATGCCATCTCGATTACCCCTTTCATCAGCCAAACACAACAGGCCAAAAGCCCGGCAACGAGCCCCAGACCCAAAAAGCCTCCCGCACGGCAACGCCCCGCAGGAGGCCCAACGTCAAACAGACGGTATCTTACGCCTCGGACTTCTTGGCGTAGATAAACCAGTAGCCGAGCGCGACCAGAACCGCGCCGCCCACGATGTTGCCCAGCGTGGCGGCGGACAGGTTAAACGCAATGCCCGCGGCGTTGAGCGCATCGGCGCCGGCGACGTCGGCACCATAGCCGCACGCGTGCATCACGGCACCCATGGGCAAAAAGTACATGTTGGCAACGCAGTGCTCAAAACCGCAGGCCACAAAGGCGGCAATGGGCAGCAAAATGCCCACGACCTTATCGACCACGGTCTTGCCGGCGGTACCGATCCACACGGCCAGGCACACAAAGATGTTGCACAGGATGCCGCGGAAGAAGATCGTCACCCAGTCGACCGTCACCTTGCCGGCGGCGACGCTCACCATGGAATTGGCGACCGCCTCGCCGTTGAGCTTGTAAATGCCAGCCATGTACACCAAAAAGACGATGAACAGGGCACCAGCAAAGTTACCAAGCCACACGACGACCCAAGCCTTGAGCATCTGGACCAGGGTGATCTTTTTGCTCTTGAGCGCGCAGACCATAAGCGAATTACCGGTGAACAGCTCGGCGCCGCACACCAGCACGAGCACCAGGCCCAGGCAAAAGCACAGGCCGCCCACGACGCGCTGGGCGCCCCAGCCCAGCGTGCTATCGCTCAAGAACACGGTAAAGAACAGGCCGCCGAAGGCAATAAACGCACCGGCGAACATTGCCAACAGAAAGGCCTTTGCGACCGGCAGGTTGGCCTTGGTCACGCCGGCGGCCTCGGTCTTGGCCTCGATCGCGGCAGGCGCCAGGCAATCGGGAGCGGGGTACTCCACCTTGGAATCTGCCATGTCAATCACTTCTTTCCTAATCAGCAGGGACAAGCGCTCCTATAGCTCCTGCCCCAAGCGGACAAAGTGGGAAAAGTCGTTGGCGGCCACGGCGTCATACACGGCGTCGACGGCGTCAAAGACTTCCGGGGACATGGGGTTGTAGAACTCCGTGTCGCCCGGCTGAATTCCGACGAAAACGATATCATCGCACGATTGCTCAATCTCTTCGATCAGAATCGACAAGGGAAGCGAATGCGTGGTGAACATCGACTTGCGGGCCACATCACGTTTGTCGAGCAAGCGGATGGCGCCGACGGGCAGCGCCATGTCGGCGGCATCGACCAAGACCAGACGCGGCGGACGCTCGCGCTTGACCTCGATGATGTCGTCCTCGGGCGTTTGGCCGCCGTCAATGGTGTACCAACCGGCGATGGGTGCGTCCTCCATCTTTTTGGAGAGCACGGGGCCGGCGGCATCGTCGGCGCGCAGCACGCTTCCCGCCGTGAGCACGATACCCGCAAACGGGGCGCCGTTCACACGACCATCTACAACGCGACCCATTACTGCAACCTTCCCGTCAGATACACGCCCGACACATCGCGCACGCGCTCAACCAGATCGCGAAACTTCATTAAGAAAGCGACCTGCTGGGCATGCAGGCCAAAGTCGTCATCGAACACCGAAATGCCAGCCTTGGCCGAAACACGAAAACCGCGCTCGTCGAGCAGAGCATCGCAGGCCTCGAGCAGCGACGGCACCGCCGCCTTGTCGAGCTGGCACTCGCCAAAGGAGCGGATGGCCTCGAACTTGGTTTTGGCCTCCCCCTCCGGCAACGCGTCGACGAGCGAATAAAAGACGTTCACCGGCACCGACAGGCGCGGCTCAAAGCAATCGAGCACGCCGGTGTGGTGGCCCACGGCGAGCGTGTAGTACAGCACGTCGCAGGCCTCCTGGGGAACGTCTTCCTCGGTCTCCACAAACTTACGCGTGAGCTCGTAGAAGACCACCTGGTCGGGCGCGTGGCCCAGGCAGGGGTCAGCGACGCCCTCGGCGGCCTCGTCGCTTGCACGCGAGGCATCGCCAAAAGAGCCGCCGAGCATGCCGGGGCCCGCAAAGTAACCAGAGCGGTCCGTGAGCTCCATCTAGCGACCTCCGGCCAGCACCAGATCCTGCAGCGCCGAGTAGACCTCAACGCGGCGCGGATCATCCTGCTTGTCGATGAGCAGTGCCATGGCACCGCGGATATCGCCCTTGGGCGCACCCTCGAGCGTGTCCATAAACTCGTTGGCCAAATCGCGGCCGTAACGGTAGCCGCTCATGGCGCGAGCTTCGCGCTCGATGGCAACGCGCAGCTTGTACGGCACGCCGGGGTGCAGGATATCGGCCTGCTCGCCGGCGGCCTCCACCGTGGTCTCGGCATGGAGCTTTTGGTCCAGCAGACCGAGCGCCATGGCAAAGCCGTAGATGGTCTGCGCGGGGCTGGGCGGGCAGCCGGGGATGTAGACGTCGACCGGCAGAATCTTGTCCGTGCCGCCCCAGACGCAGTAGTTGTCGTAGAAGATGCCGCCCGTGCAGCCGCACGCGCCATAGGACACCACGATCTTGGGATCGGGTGCGGCCTCAAAGGCGCGCAGGGCCGGCATGCGCATGGCACGCGTCACGGCGCCGGTGTACAGCAGCACATCGGCGTGACGGGGCGAGGGCACGACCTTGATGCCAAAGCGCTCGACGTCAAAGACGGGCGTGATGGAACCGAAGATCTCAATCTCGCAGCCGTTGCAGCCGCCGCAGTCGACACGGTAGACGTACACCGAGCGCTTGATCTTCTTAAGAAGGGTCGCCTTGGCCTTCTCGATGCTCTCGTCGAGCTCGATCTTGGTCGGGCGGTACTGAAGCCGCTCGGGCAAAAGCGTGGGTTCGGCCATGGTTACTCCTCCTTCGTTTCAAAATCCATGATGATGCCCTCGACCGGCGCCGGACCGGCGGGAATCTCGGGCGCATCGGGGTTGAGCTCGCGGTCGATATACTCCGGGTTCACGCCGTGGCCGCCCAGATACTCCATGCCGGGGCCCTGGGGCTCACCGGACGCAAGCGTCTCGTTGGCAGCCATGCCGGCAGCGTTGCCGGTCTTTACGGCCGAGGCGGCGCGCAGGGCGTCGAGCTCGCGCTTGCACTCCTGGCACATACCGACGGTACGGGCGGCCTGCTCGGCCTCCATGCCGCCGGCCTTTTGCAGCAGACGCTTGGCGTAGTCGATCTCCTTGTGCGGGGCAAACGGCTTGCCGCAGCGCGAGCAGTGCTCGAGCGTATAGACGCTCTTGCTGGTGAGGTCGTCCTTGCTCATGACGGCCAGCTCAAACTCCTCGGTGAGCTTGATGGCCTCCATGGGGCAGGCTTCCTCACAGCGGCCACAAAAGATGCAGCGGCCGTAGTCGATCGACCAGGTAATGGCATCGGCCGCCAGGTCGGTGTCCATGCGAATGGCATCGGCCGGGCACGCCACGCCGCAGGCACCGCAGGCGATGCAGAGCTCGGCATTATGCTCGGGCTTGCCGCGCATGTCCTTGTTGGTGGGAAACGGCGCAAACGGGTACTTGACCGTCGCGTCGCCGGCCTTGGCGTTGACCTTCCAAAGCTTCAGCATATTAGAGCGCCTCCTCATCGAGCGGAGCGGCCATGGTGCCCTCGCCCGCAAGCGGCGACTTGTCGCGCCAGACGTTCTCGAACTGCTCCTTGTCGAGCACGTGGTCGCGCTTGGCGGCGACATCGGTCACCGTCACGCGGTCGGTGCAGGAGTAGCACGGGTCGAGCGAGCCGACGATCAGCGCCGCGTCGCCCACGGTGTTGCCGCGGAACATGTAGCGCAGGACCGGCCAGTTGCTGTACGTGGCCGCCTTGGCGCGCCAGCGGTAGCACTTCTGGTTGTTGCCGAGCATGGCCCAGTGCACGTCCTCGCCGCGCGGCGCCTCGGTGGCGCCGATGGCGTACTTGTGCGGGGTGTACTCCCAATCCGTGGTGAGGATGGGGCCCGACGGGCAGTTCTCGAGCATGGTCTCGATCATGTCGATCGAATCATAGACCTCCTGGATGCGAACGGCGGTACGGCCGAAGGCATCGCAGGTGTCGGCCGTAGCGGCGTGCATCTTTTGGACATCCGGATCGGCGTAGCCGTCGAAGGGATGGTCAAAGCGCACGTCGCGGGCATAGCCCGAGCCACGCATGAGCGGGCCGACCGGCGAGAAGTCGCGTGCGATCTTTCGATCCAGAATGCCGATGCCACTCGTACGCTCAATAAAGTTGGGCGTGGAGAGCAGCATGTCGACGAGTTCCTGAACCTCGGAGCGCAGCTGGTGGATGGTCGTGAGCGTGGAGAGTTTCTGCTCGGCCAAAATGTCGCGACGCACGCCGCCGATCACGTTGAGGCCGTAGGTCTTGCGGTGACCGGAGAGCTTCTCGGCCAGGTCCATGGACTTCTCACGGACGCGGAAGAACTGCTGGAAGCCGGAGTCGAAGCCCGTGTAGTGCGATGCCAGGCCAATATTGAGCAGATGCGAGTGCAGGCGCTCGACCTCGAGCATGATGGCGCGGATGTACTGGGCGCGCGGCGGGACATGAATGCCCTGGGCGCGCTCGACGGCCTCGGCATAGGCCACCGAGTGGGCGCAGCCGCAGATGCCGCAGATGCGGTCGGCGAGGAACGTCACGGCGTCATAGTTCAGGCGCGTCTCGGCGACCTTCTCCATGCCGCGGTGCACGTAGAACAGACGGTAGTCGGCGTCGACGATCGTCTCGCCCTCGACGAACAGGCGGAAGTGGCCGGGCTCGTCGGAGGTGATGTGCAGCGGTCCCATGGGAACGAGCGTGGTCTCCTTGCCCTTGGTGTCGGCCAAGAACTCGTAGTTTTCCATGTCGCTCGCGGGGGCGGGGCGGAAACGGTAATCCATCGAATCCTTGCGCAACGGGTACAGCCCGCTGGGCCAATCGTCGGGAAGCACCAGGCGACGGCGATCGGGCAGACCCTCGGGAATCAGGCCAAACATATCGCGCAGCTCGCGCTCGCCCCACACGCAGGCGGGGACGAACGGCGTCACGGACGGGAACGTCATCTTGGCGGGGTCGACCTCGGCACGCACGGTAACCCAGCCGGGGTCCTCCCCCTCCATGGAGATGACGTAGTACACGGCGTAACGGCCGCACAGGCTGCGCTCGTCGTTGCCGACAATCACAGGAATCCAGCCGTAGCGCTCGTAATACAGGTAGTGGACGGCCTCGGGCAGACGGTCCAGCTTGACGGTGATCGTCAGCTGGTCCTCGCACTGCCATTCGACCTTCTCGATAGCGCCCGGCACTGCAGCACGCAGGGCCTCGACGTGGCTTTCGCAGCGACGAGCGTAGTCCTTCTTTTCAGGTTCTGCCATGGTGCTAATTCACCTCACTTGTCTTGGTCTGGGAACTGAACACCATGCGGTAGAGAGGGGCCTCGTGGAGCTCTTCGACGCTCTGGTTCAAAACGACGGACGTTGCATCCTCGACGCCGCTCGTGATGGCGACCGGGGTGGCGATACCGAACCACATGACCACGATCGCGAGGGCGATCTCGGGGATGATCATGAGGGCGGGCACCTCGTGGCGCTTCATGCCCTCGGGCGCCTTGCCGAAGATGGACTTGAGCGCGATGCCGGTAAGGGCGAAGTACACGCCGGTGAGGCCGATGGCCACGAGCACGACCACCCAGATGGGACCGGACTGAACGCCGGCCACGAAGGTGAGGAACTCGGAGATGAACAGGGCGAACGGCGGGAAGGCGGCGAGCGCGAGCAGGGCGATGATGGTGAGCGCTGCCGTGACGGGAGCGATCTCGACGACGCCCTTGATCTTGTTCAGGTCGCGGGTGTGGTAGATGTGCTGGATGTTACCGGCCATGCAGAAGGCGAGCGCCTTCGTGAAGCCGTGGAAGATGCAGTGCAGCAGGCAGGCGGCGATACCGAGCGGGCCACCGATACCCAGGCACAGCGCGACCACGCCGACGTTGTCGACGGAGGAGTACGCGAAGCGGCGCTTGATATCGTCCTGCTTGAAGATGCACAGGGCAGCCACCAGGATGGACAGCGTGCCCAGGATGAGCAGGAGCGTTCGCGGATAGGTGTCGCCCACCGTGATGATGGACAGGGAGTAGAAGCGGATGATCACCAGCATGGCGCACTTGAGCAGCACGCCCGAGAGCAGCGCGGAGACCGGGCTCGGAGCCTGGGAGTGCGCGTCGGGCAGCCAGGTGTGCATGGGAAACAGGCCCGCCTTGGTGCCGAAGCCGATGACGATGAACGCGAACGCGAGGCGCACGAGCATCGGGTCGAACTGGTCGGCGTAGGGCATGATGGAGGTGAGGAAGGCGGCCTCATGCGCGTTGGGCATGATATCGGCGGCGTTCGCGTAGATGAGCAGCGTGCCGAACAGGCCGAAGGCCACACCGGCGGTGCAGACCATCGCGTACTTCCAAGACGCCTCGAGCGCCTGCTTGTTCTTGTAGATGCCCACGAGGAACACGGTCGACAGCGTAGTGGCCTCGACCGCCGCCCAGGTGAGGATGATGTTGTTGGACAGGCAGGCGAGCAGCATCGTGAAGACGAACAGGCTGAACAGCGCGTAGTACTGCTTGGTGCGCTCGGCCGGCATGGTCTTCTCCTCGATATCGATCTTGATATAGGAGATGGAGTACACGCCGGTGATGAACCCGATGATGCCTACCAGAAGGACGAAGATCGACGAGAGCGAATCGAGATGGAGCCACAGGCCCAAAGCGTCGATATTCTGCCCGCTCGAGAGCATGGTTCCCGCGGTGACGACCGAAAGGACGAGGGTCGCCGCGACGGAGATGGTGTTGAGCCCCGCAAAGACGCTGTAGGACGTCGTCTTGGGGAGCGCAGCCATAATCAGGGAGAACACGAGGGGACAAGCGAGCAGGGCGACCGTCAGCATTGAAACATCCATGGCCTACCCCTTCAATTCGGTCAGGTCGTGGGAGTCGAGCGACTTGGTGTCGTTCCAGATCCTCACGACGACGGCGGACATGATGATGACGGCGAAAATGGCGTCGGTGGCGATGCCGATCTCGATGATCTCGGGGGCCGTGGGCGCGAGCAGGGCGAGCGTCACGTGGCTACCGTTCTCCATAAGGCAGTACCCGAAGATTTGCTTGAGGATGTTGCGCTGGGAGATGATGCACGTGAGGCCGACGAAGAAGTGCGCGAAGCTGATGGCGAGGGCCGGAGTAGCCACCTCGGCGGTGGGCAGGCTCAGGCGCGTGACCACCGTGAAGCAGATGGCCACCTCCAGACCGGTGAGGATGATGGTCCAGGCCGGCTTGATGGAGGAGGTCAGCGTGCTATCGGCAGGCGAACCCATCTTTTTGTAGGCACGGTTGAGAATGAACGGAACGAGGATCACCTTGGTGACGAAGGCCGACGCGGCCCACATGAGAAGCTCGGTGGCACCGGTGGTGAGGCCCAGGGTGAGCAGCACGCCCACCAGGACAACCGACTGGATCGCGTACCACTTAATGGCGGACGGGATGGTCTTCGAGACGACCACCATGGTGGAGGTCACGATCAGAAGACCGCCCAGGATATTGACTAACGAATAACCCATGTCCTACCTCCTAACCCATCCAACTAGAGGACAGAGGACCGGCGACGACGACCATGATCATGAGGACGACGAACACGAACGCCATGGCGCGCGGAAGGGGCTGGCCGGCGGCCACGGTCTCGCTCGGCTCACCGGGCAGGACCTTACCCATCCAACGCAGGAACCATGCGAAGGTGGCGACGGTCTCGACGACCATGACGCACACGAGGACAAAGATGACCGTGTTGGTAGCACCAACCGCGAAGCCACCGGAAATGATCTGGAACTTGGAAAAGAACGTGCTCATGGGGGGCACGCCGGCGATAGCGGTCGCGGCGACCGCAAAGCCCACGCCCGTGACCGGGTACTTCTTCATGAGGCCCTGGATCTTGGGCAGCATACGGGTTCCCAGCGTGAAGCTGAGAGAGCCAGCGATGAGGAAGAACAGGGTCTTGGTGAACGCGTGGTTGAAGATGTGCTCGACGGCGCCGTTAAACGCCATCTGGCTTCCGAACACGGAGAGGCCCAGGCCAAAGAACACGTAGGCGAGCTGCGCGATCGTCGAGAAGGCGAGCAGGCGCTTCATATCCTTCTGGGGCAGGTACATGAGGAAGCCGAAGAGCATGGTCACGACGGCGTCGATGATGGCGACCCAACCGACGATCTCGGGGATATCGCCGGCGCTCGCAAGAGCGCGGGCGAACACGCACACGCCGACCTTAACCATGGACGCGCCATGAAGGTAGGCGGAAACGGGCGTGGGGGCCTCCATTGCGGAGGGCAGCCACATGTAGAGCGGGAACTGGGCGGACTTGGCCCAAGCAGCGAACAGGATGAGCAGCAGCACGACGGTCTTCATACCGGAATCGAGCTGGGAGATCGCGCTCAGCGCGAACGTGCCGGTTCCGGCGAACAGGAAGGCCGCGCCGATGTAGAGTCCCAGAGCGCCGATATGGGTGATGATGAGCGCCTTCATACCGGCCTTCTTGGCCGTGGGCGTCATGTAGTAGCTGATGAGGCCCCAGGAGCACACACCGGTGATCTCGAAGAAAACGAGCTGGCCGACGATGGTGGAGCTGTAGGCGAGACCGGCCATGGCGCCGATGAACGTGGAGAAGTACACGTAGAAGCGACGACGGGGCGCGTCGGGATGCTCCTTATTCTTATCGCTCATGTACGGGAACGAATAGATGACGACGAGCAGGCCGATAGCGACGAACGCGGGTGCGAGCAGCGTGCTCATCCGGTCGAATATGAAGCCCATGACCAAGGTCTGGCCCATACTCGCCCAGGTTACATCGACCGCGTTCATGCCGTTTCCGGCAAACGTCGCGGCCAAGCCAACGGAAGCGACCGTGGCGATGCCGCCGGCAAAGGCGCAGATCCATTTAGCGTAGGGACGCGGCAGCATGACGATGAGCAGGGAGCCCAGCATGGGGACGGCGATCGCCACCATGGCAAAGAGGGACAAGCTCGATTCGATTGACATAGTTTCTCCCTTCTCCCTACACGCCTACGACGACGAAGACGAACGCGAGGACCGCGATGCCGACGACGGCCCAGGTCTGGTTACCGAGCACCTTGAAGCGCGAACGGGAAACGGAGTTCTCGAGCACGCCGCAGACGACGAAATCGACCAGGCACTTGACGAGGAAGACGACGGCGCCCACGAGAGCGGTGACGCCGATGGTCGCGGGCTCTCCCCAGGGGATGAAGATGGAGGTGAACCAAGCGACGACCACGACCTGCTTCATGCCCATGGCGAGCTTCATCATGGCCAGGGACGGGCCGGAGAGCTCGGCGAGCGGGCCCTCCTGGAGCTCCTGCTCGGCTTCGGCCTGATCGAACGGAAGCTTGCCGAGCTCCATGTAACAGGCGGCCGCGAAGGCGACGCCGGCGAGGATAACGGCGACGACGCTCGAGACGTTGCCCGTAACGATGTGCTGACCCATGGTCGCAATGTCCGTGGAGCCGCACACGATGGCGACGGTGAACAGCGCGATGAGCATGGACGGCTCGATGAGCACGCTCATGAGGAGCTCGCGGATACCGCCGAAGCCCGCGTAGGCGTTGGAGGAATCCACGCCGGACAGCGCGAAGAAGAAGCGGGACAGCGCGAGCGCGTACATGATGGTGATGGCGTCACCAAAGACGGGCATGGGGCTCTGGAGCGTGAACATGGGCAGGCCCATGGCGAGCATAAACGACACCGCGAGGAACAGCGGCGGCATGATGCGCAGCACGAAGCTCGAGTCGGAACTCACGGACTCGGGACGCGCCATGAGCTTCGCGAGGTCCCGGTAATCCTGAAGGATGGACGGACCGCGGCGATTGTGCATCTTCGCGCGAATCACACGGGCGAGGCCGGAGAAGAAGGGCGCGACCAGCATGACCACGAGGCCCTGCGCCATCGCAAGAACGATGTTCATAATATCCTCTCCCCTCTCTAGACCATGACCACGGCGAGCACGAGGAAGACCACGAGCGCCGCGACGATGTAGCAGATGTATACGGAGTAGTTGCCGCCCTCGATCTTGGAGGCGAGGCCGGCCAGCTTGTCGGCACCCTCGCTCGGTGCATCGACCAGGAAACGGTCGGGCAGGGGCTCGACGCCCTGGGCGACACCGGTGAGCTTCTGGAACACGTGCGCGATGGACCAGCAGATCTTGGTGCATACCTCGCGCAGGGTGTAGAGCGGGCCCATGAAGAGTTCGACGTCGGACGCGAAGCTCGTGGCGACGACGGGCATGTGCTCGTTGGGCTCGTAGCCGCACGCCCAAGGGTCGGTCTTCTTAGCGGGGGCCTTGGCGCCGAGGCAGGACCTCAACGCGAACGCGAGGCCGGTGAGGACCACGAGCGCGATGGCGATCGCGGGGGTGGAGGTGGCGGCACCGGAAATCTCGTTCACGAGAGACACGCCCGAGGTGGCTGTGACGGCGGAGCCGGCAAGCACGCTCTGGGCGACGTCGCCCAGAACCGGGGCGATGACCGGGGAGCCGATTCCCAGTACCACGCAGATGGCCGCGAGGAGCATCTGCGAGAACAACATCGGAGCCGGGGACTCCTTGGCGTTCGCGGCCTCCTGGGAACGAGGGCTGCTCGCGAACGAGACGCCGTAGGCCTTCACGAAGCACGTGACGGCCAGGGCACCGGTGATGGCGAGGGCGGCCGCGGAGGCGACGGCGAACACCATGACGACCGGGTCGGAGAGCGTCGAGATGTTGAACAGGGACTGGTAGGTGAACCACTCGGAAACGAAGCCGTTGAGCGGCGGGATGGCCGAGATGGCAAGGGCACCGATGAGGAAGCAGACGGCCGTGACCGGCATGCGGCGGAACAGACCGCCCATCTTCTCCATGTTGCGCGTACCCGTGGCATAGAGCAGGGAGCCCGCGCCGAGGAACAGCTCGCCCTTGAACATGGCGTGGTTGAGCGTGTGGTAGAGGGCGGCCATGAGCGCGATCGTCGCGATGACGTCGTTGCCCAGGGCGTGCGCCGTCATGGACGCGCCGACACCGAGCAAGATGATGCCGATGTTCTCGACGGAGTGATAGGCAAGCAGGCGCTTGATGTCGTGCTCGTGTAGGGCGTAGACGACACCCAGGACCGACGAGATGGATCCGAAGACCAGGACCATGAGGCCCCACCAGAGCTGGACGCCCGAACCCGCGAGCAGGTCGAGACCGACCTTGAGGATTCCCAGGATGCCGATCTTGATCATGCCGCCGGACATGAGGGCGGACACGTTGGACGGCGCCTCGGGGTGCGCCTGGGGCAGCCAGGAGTGCAGCGGAATGATACCGGCCTTCGCGCCAAATCCGAAGAACGCGAGGACGAAGCACGCGGAGGAGACGGCGGGTCCAAAGTCATGCGTACGGAAATCACTGAAGCTGAAGGAACCGCCCACGCCGTTGGTCATGAGCAGGAAGCTCGCCATGATGAGAACGAAGCCCACGTGCGCGATGACGAAGTAGAGCCAACCGCCCCTAATGGAGTTCTTGTTCTCCTCGATAACGACAAGGAAGTAGCTCGTAAGGGACATGAGCTCAAAGGCGACCAGGAACCAGAACACGTTGTCGGCGGTGATGACGAGCATCATCGAGGCGACGAAGGTGTTCATAAAGAAGCCGGCGCGCCCGACCTTGCCCGGGTACTCGTCGAAGTAGGACAGACCGTAGATGAAGCCCGCAAAGGCGAGAATCGAGATGAGGACCACGATCAGGCCCGCAAGGCCGTTGAGCAAGAGCTCGAGACGGGCGAACGGGAAGAAGAAGACCGTGTTGAGGGACGAAACGTCGCCAAGCACGGCCTCGAGGCCCGCGATGAACGACAGCACGGCCGCGACGGCGCCGATCAGGCAGCCGGCGGTCTTGGCGGCGTTGTCGGCCTTAATCAGCAGAACCGAGGCGAGCGCACCGACGCACGAGACGGCAAGCGATGCGATAAACAGCGTCATGCTATCCATTGTTTACGCTCCCTTCTGCTTTCTCGGACAGACCCTGGGCCACAGCGGTAACGTCGACGACCGGACCGTTTTCGATCGAGCGCAGGCGCTTGGCCTCGTCGAGCTCGCGATCGGCCGCGCCGCCCATGACGGTCAGCGCCTTGGTGGGGCACGCCGCCACACAATGCGGACCGTCCGGATCGAAGGCGCACAGGTCGCACTTAACAGCGCAGGTGTACTGGCCGGGAGCCCACGTAAGCAGGCTGCTCAGGGACTTAGGATACGAAGGCGTCGGGTCGCACATGCCTGCGACACCGGCGATAGACGTGCCATCGGGATGGATGGCTCCGAAGGGGCACGCGATGGCGCACAGCCTGCACCCGATGCACTCCTGCTCCTTGACGTGGATGCGATCGCCATCGTGCTCGATGGCATTCACCGGGCAGACCTCGGCGCAGGGGGCACCCTCGCAATGGTGGCAGGCAAGGGCGGCCGAAATACCGCCGGTCTTCACGAGCGCCAGGCGCGGCGTATCCTGAAGACCCTGCATCCGGTGGGCGTCGGCACAGGCGGACTGGCATGTTCCGCAGCCGATGCACCTCTCCGGGTTGATGTCGATGAAGCGGTTCATCCCCACTTCCTTTCAAAATAACGGGCCGGGCTCCCGAACGTACGGGACGCCCGGCCCAAAAAGCCAACGAGAACGGGACTACACGATTTGATTCACGTGCGTCTCGTCGTCGAACTTGGCGGCGCCAGGCTCAACGTCCTGGGGAGCGGCGGCGTCCACCAGAGCCTGCTTGAGCTCGGTGTACTGACGCTCGACCTCGCCCTCGGCCCAGACCTGGTCGGCGATAGCGTCGACCTGGCAGGCGGAGAACTTGTCCTCGGGCGTATGCGAGACCGGGTCGACCTTGTGCATGGTCAGCTCGTTGCACTTGCCGATCCACCACTGGTAGGTCATATAGACCGTGCCCTTGTTGATGCGGTCGCTCACGTCGGCGCGGCTGTATACCTGGCCGCGGCGGCTGTGGATCGAGACGATGTCGCCATTCTTGATGCCGCGTGCCTGGGCGTCCGCGGGATTCATGCGGACAAAGCCGGGCTCGTCGGCAAGCAGTGCCAGCGTCTTGCAGTTGCCGGTCATCGAGCGGCAGCTGTAGTGGCCGACCTCGCGGACGGTGCACAGGATGAGCGGGTACTCATCGTCGGGAAGCTCGGAGGGCGCCTCCCAGTCGTGTGCCATCAGGTTGGCGCGGCCGTCCTTGGTGGTGAACTTGCCACCAGCGAACATGTCGGGCGTACCGCGGTCGTTCACATCGGTGCTCTTGACGGGCCACTGGGCGTAACCGCCCTCGGGAGCCATCTTCTCGTAGGTCGCGCCCACAAAGTTGGGGCACAGGCTAATGCACTCGTTCCAGATCTGCTCGGTGTTGTCGTAGTGCATGGGATAGCCCATGCGCGTAGACAGGTCCGCGAAGATCTCCCAGTCGTGACGGCACTCGCCCTTGGGCGGAACGGCCGCGTCAAAGTGCTGGAAGCTACGGTCGGATGCGGTAAAGACACCCTCGTGCTCGCCCCAAGAGGTAGCGGGCAGGATGACGTCGGCGAGCATGGTCGTCTGCGTCATAAAGATGTCCTGGCAAATGAACAGGTCCAGCTCGGAGAGCGTCTTGCGCATGCCGGCCGAATCGGGCTCGGTCTGCACCGGGTCCTCGCCGTAGTTGTAGAAGCAGTGCACCTTACCCTCGTCGACCAGGTGGCCCAGGTCGGTGAGCTTGTAGCCCTCCTCGAGCGGGAGCTTTTCCTCGGGCACGCCCCAAGCCTTGGCAAACTTGGCGCGCACAGCCGGGTCGGTGACCTTCTGGTAGCCAGGGTACAGGTTGGGCAGCATGCCCATATCACAGGAGCCCTGGACGTTGTTCTGACCGCGCACGGGCGCGAGGCCGGAATTGGGTTTGCCGATCTGACCGGCAACGCAGGCGATGGAGGCGATGGTGTGCACCGTCTTCAGGTTCTGCTTCTGCTGGCATACGCCCATACCCCAGCCAATGATGGCAGAGGGCTTCGCCGTGGCGTACATCTCGGCAGCTTGGTGGATCAACGCGGGCTCGACACCCGTGATGTCCTGTACGGATTCGGGAGTGTAATTCTTGATGGTCTCCCACCACTCGTCAAAGCCGTTCGTGTGCTCGGCGACGAATTTCTTGTCGTAGAGGCCATCGTTGACCAAGCAGTTGGCAAAGGCGTTGAGGAACGCGACATTGCAACCGTTCTTGATCGGAAGGTAGAGATCGGCGATACGCGCGGTTTCGATATGGCGCGGGTCGGCGACGATGATCTTGCAACCCTTTTCTTTGGCTCGCACGATACGCCTTGCGACGATGGGGTGCGAATCGGCAGGGTTATAGCCGAAGAGGAAAATGCAGCCCGCATCCTCCATACCGGGGATGGAGCATGACATGCAACCTGAACCAACCGTGTCCATCAGACCGAGGACAGTAGGGCCGTGTCAAGTACGGGCGCAGTTGTCCACGCTGTGGGTGCCGATGCACGCACGCGTAAACTTCTGCATGACGTAGTTCGCCTCATTGCCGCCGCCTCGCGAAGAGCCGGTGGTCATGACAGCGTTAGGACCATATTCGTCAATTATGGCCTGCATCTTAGATGCGGTGAAATCCAGTGCCTCGTCCCAGCTTACGCGCTCAAGATCCGCGCCCTTGGTGCGGCGGATCATCGGGTGCAGTACGCGAGGAGTCAAGATCTTGGTGTCGTTGATGAAGTCGTAGCCGCTCATGCCCTTAAGGCACAGCTCGCTCTGGTTGGTGATGCCGTTGAGCGGTTCGGTACCCACGACCTGGCCGTTTTGGACCAAGAGGTTAAACTGGCAACCGGCGCCGCAATACGGGCAGATCACTTTATGCTTCTCCATGACACCCTCCTTCCTTTCTCTGCTACCGAATACTCGGTACTTATTTGACAATCATTGGGCCTGTATGGCCGCCCGCTTACGCCTCGTTTTCGATGGTGGCGCGGGCACGCTCGGCAGTCAGTTCCGCCAGGCGCTCCTCGTCTACCAGGGTGAGGCCCTTGGTCGGGCACGCCTCGGCACACGCCGGACCGCCGGGACGGTCCACGCACAGGTCGCACTTGAGCACGAAGCTCTTGGTCTGCGAACCCACGCGAACGTCGCCCATCAAGACCGGAACCTGCGTGGTCGCCACGCTCACGGCGCCAAAGGGGCATGCCATGACGCAGCTCTTGCAGCCGATGCAGTTGTCCTCGTTGACGCCGATACGATGGTTCTTTGGATCAAAGAACAAGGCACCCGTGGGGCAGGCCTTCGCGCACGGGGCATCCTCGCAGTGATGGCAAGCCACCGGTGCGGAGATCTCGTACGTACGCGTCACGCGCAGGCGCGGCGCGGCGATGTTGCCGGGAATGTCGTGTGCCTCGATGCACGCCGCCATGCAGGTTTGACACCCAATGCAGCGCGAAGAATCGGCTACGACTCGTTTATTGCCCATGTTGTTCACTCCCTCCTGAATCCCATGCCGGAGAGACCCTGTCGACGTTGCCCCGGACCGCCCGTGGTCCGGCATCGGCGTATCGAGTGCATGCGGCGAAACAAGCACTTCGATAGAATTCCTCCAACGATATACAGGTTAAATATACGCAGTTGTAGGTGGCAAACTTGAGCATAGGCCCTGCAATACGGGTGTATTGCAGGGGTTTTGGCTGGTTAGGATTATTCTTGGGTAGCTATAAAGGTAAGTGTATTACACGCGTACATCCAGGGGAGATTTCATGCTCGTTTATAAAGGATGTAATACGTTTGATATATATTTCGCGCTCATTAACTTGAGTGCAATAAAGCAGTGGTTATAAGATTGGCTATTATTAGCCAATGTTGTATTTGACCATTCATATTGCACGCTCATTAAGGGAGGCCAGTGATGTCATCGACGCAAAAACGAGCCATCCTGCAGGTGCGCATTCGCGAAGAGGACAAACAGCATGCCGAGCGCCTCTACGACGCCATGGGCACATCGCTTGCCGAGGCCGTTCGCCTATTTGTCGCGCAGAGCATTTTGATGCGCAAGCTTCCCTTTCAGCCGGTCGCCGTGCGCTCAAAGGACGGCACCGCCGCCTATGGATCGCTCAAAGCATATGGGGACCCCAATCGCCGCTCCGAGGAGCGCAATGCCTGGATTGAGTACCTTGCCACAGAATGCGACGATTCGATTTTGGGTCCCGAGGAAGTAGATATCCATGAGTAGCACCATCATCGACGAGACCGTCATCCTTCGCTACCTGCTTGACGACGACGAGGTCCTGTCACCGCGCGCCGCCAAGGTCATCGCCACGCGCACCGCACGTGTCTACCCCGAAATCATCACGCGCGTCGTGGTCACGCTGCGCGACGTCTATAAGGTTCCCCGCGTTGAGATTGCTGCGGCCATGAAGAGGTTGCTCGATGACGTCATGGTCGACGAGCCCACCGTTGTCGCCCTTGCCATCAAACTCTTTGGCAAGACCCATATGGATTTTACCGACTGTCTGCTTGCCGCCCGTACCGCCATCTATAACGACGATGTCGTGAGCTTTGGCAAGCCCATCATCCAAGGCATGATCGATTACCGCCACAAGCGCCAAACCGCTGCCGACGCCCGCGACCGCGCCGCCGAAGCCCGCAGCCGAAGCACCGACTCCACCATCGACAAGCTCCGCCACCGCCCTCGCAGCTAACCCCATCCCCTCCTAAGTTGCGGTGAAATAGTTCCTGGATTTAGGCTTATTCGAGCTTTTCAGGAACTATTTCACCGCAACTTTCTGTAAGGGTGGTTTTTAGTGCCACCGAGGGGCACTAATCAACCGTTTGCCGATATGTTTGGCTCTGGCTCATGGCTCTGACCTGCCCCGTCAAGCTTTTGGTCAGTTCATGGCAAGGTCTGGCGGACCAAATATGGGATAGCGTAGTGTCATTCACTCCCCCTCGAGACCATGGGGTCGAAAATGAGTCATGATAAACGCTGTTCCAAACCGCAAGCAGAGCTGTTCTTCCGATTATTCGAGGCCCATCATGGCGGGCACCTGTTTGTAGCTACCAAAAAATGGGACGAACGCTGTGCCTACGCGCTCATGCAAAAAGAGATGATTATTCGACTCTACAACCATGTCTACGCTGATCCCGCGTATTGGAATGACCTCGGCGTCGAAGATCGCATCTTTCAATTGGCATCCGCTATTGCGGTCGTTGAACCGGATGCCGTGTTTTGTGGAGCAACGGCGGCGCTGCTCTATGGCATCGGTTCTGCATATTCGCTTCTCGACAAGGTGCAAGTGCTGCTACCGCGTTCCACCAGACGCGATATGTACGAATTCGTTGAATACCGACGCTGGCGACCGGGCGACGTATGGCAGCTCGGCCCGTTTACGCTAACGGATCCATATCGCACGGTGGTCGACATCGCCCGAACGAGCGCTTTTCGATATGCACTAGGCTATGTCGACGGGTTGGCTCGTGAGTACGGTGTCGAGCGTGAAGAATTGCGTGCATATGCACAAGCGAACTGCCGCGGATTGCACGGCATCGCGCGCGCATTTGACGTTTTTGAACACATGGATGGCAGGTCGGATAACGGTGGAGAATCCGAAGCACGGGCGGCAATGATTATGGCAGGAGTTGCCGCTCCCGAACTTCAGGTTGAAATCACTCGACCGGGAAACACCGGCTATTATTTGGCAGATTACGGCTGGCAGATGCCAAACGGCTCTTGGATGCTGGCTGAGCTGCATGGACTGGGCAAGTTTGAGGGCGATGCCCAAAATGATCCGGAACATACTGCGGCAAAAACCTATCGAGCTGCCCTCGTGCGCGACGCGAACCTGCGTGCTATGGGCCACAACGTCATTCATTTCAAGCTCTTAGACACCTACGATGTCAAAGCGTTCGGCTCCATGATGCGCGGCTACGGTATACCGACCACAAAACCCTACGCAGACTCCTGACCGGCCGCCCTCATCTTCTCGACAAAAGAACCCATCATCGACCCAGCCCGCTCGGCCTCAATAAGTTGCGGTGAAATAGTTCCTGGATAACAGCTATTGGCTAGTCCAGGAACTATTTCACCGCAACTTAGGAGGGGATGTGGGGTCCCCGACATGTATATGAATACGGCTCTGGCACCAAATGGAGCCAAAGCCGTTAAAACTATCCTATGGAGCGGGCGACGGGAATCGAACCCGCGTCATCAGCTTGGAAGGCTGGGGTTCTACCATTGAACTACGCCCGCAAGATATGGTCGGGACGACAGGATTTGAACCTGCGACATCCTGCTCCCAAAGCAGGCGCGCTACCAAACTGCGCCACGTCCCGAAGGTGTTGAGCAGCTAAGGTCTAAACCTTGCGTGTCCCAAAGCGAAGGAAATTATAGGGGAGACTCCCCGCCTGTGCAAGCATTGATGCCTTAGCTCCTCGAATGTGCAACAAAACGACTATGGAGCAGGCCGATCACAAAGGCAACCACGGCAACCGGCGCCCACGCGGCACCGATATCCGCCAGCGGCAGCACATCAAACGGCAGCCACGCGCCCGCAAAGAACGCATCGCGGACCGAGGTGATCACGCTCTGCACGGCAACCACACCGCCGACCCAGACCCACACCTGCGGATGAGCGTCGCAAAAGCCGTGTACCAAACCCATGAGAACCAGCACGATGGCGACGGGATACAAGGCATTGAGTATGGGCACCGAGAACATGAGGATCACGTCGAGGCCCACGTTGGAGAGCACGCACGAAAACGCTGCGAACACAAAGGCAAGAATCGCAAAGGGACGGCGCATGGCCTCCTCGGAGGCCTCCGCTCCCCCTTTAACCACATACGTCTCGCAGAAGTAACGCGAGCAGCAGCTGATAAGGCCAATGCACACGTTCATGCAGGCAAGGAAGAAGATGGCGAAGACCACGACCGTGCCGGCAAGGCCAAAGTGCATGGAGGCAGAGCGGGCAAGGATGGCGGCGCCGTTGGTAGCGTCGGGCATCACGGTGCCGAGCTGCATTCCGGCAAGGCCCAAGCCGCAGTAGATGATGGCCATGAGCACGCCGGCGATCACACCGGAGCGCGAAATTTCAAAAGCGACGCGCTTGTCATCGGTCACGCCCAGCTCGTGAATGGTCTCGGCGATGATGATGCCGAAGGCGAGCGACGCAAGCAGGTCCATGGTCTGGTAGCCGGTCAAGAAGCCTTGGACCGCAGCGCCGGCATCATAGGGAGCTTGCGGGGCAGCAGCCGGTCCCAGCGGCGAGATCACGGCGGCGCCGACAACGAGCACGATAAGCGCAATGAGCGCAGGGCCCGTAATGCGACCGAGCACGCGTGTGATGACACCCGGGCGCAGCGTGAGCGCAAACGCGACGACAAAGAAGCCAACGGCAAACACCAGACGTGCCGTGCCGAGCGAGACGCCCTCGGGCAGCAGCGGTACCAGCATCTCGAAGGCCGTGGAGCTCGTGCGCGGAATAGCCAGGCACGGGCCGATGGCCAGATACACCGCCGCAACGAAGAATTCGCCAAACTTGGGGTGCACGCGGCCGGCAAGCTCGCGCGCCGTTCCGGCAAGCGCCACGGCGATAAATCCCATGACGGGCAGGCCGATGGCGGCAATCAGAAAGCCGAGCATGGCGACCGGCGTGGCAGAACCTGCCTGCAGCGCCAGCAACGGCGGAATAATGAGGTTGCCGGCGCCAAAGAGCATCGAGAACAGGGCGATGCCGACGGTAACGACATGGTCGGAACGCAGACCACGCGAGGCGGATGAGGCCATGAGAGCACCTTTCGAATCAAAACAAAAACGGGACGAGCAAAAGACCCGTCCCGCAAGTATATACGCTTTAGCAGGCTAAATCGCGCAAAGCGTCAATCGCGGTGTCGACTTCCTCGTCCGTGTTGAAATACCCAAACGAGAAGCGAACCACGCCCTGACGCTCGGTCCCCAGCGCACGGTGCATGAGCGGGGCGCAATGGGCGCCGGGGCGCGTCGCAATCCCCCACCCTTGCATGAGTGCATCCGAGATCTCGGCAGAGTCGATATCGCCCACGTTGAGCGGGACGATCGCCGAGCGCGTCGGTTGGCCAAAGGCACCATAGAGCTTAATCCCCGGAATCTCGCGCACACCGGCAAGGAAGCGATCCGCCAGTGCTCGCTCGTGTGCCGCAATCACCTCGACCCCGCCTTGTGCCTCGATAAAGTCAAGACCTGCGGAAAGTCCCGCGATGCCGTGACCGTTGAGCGTGCCCGCCTCAAGGCGCGTGGGCCACTCAAGCGGCTGCAGTGGATCGAAGCTGTGCACACCCGTGCCACCCATGGCCCACGGCGCCACCTCAATGCCCTCCGCCACGGCCAGGCCACCGGTGCCTTGAGGTCCCATGAGCCCCTTATGGCCGGTAAAGCACACCACGTCAAGCCCCATGGCCTGCATATCGATATGCGCCGTTCCGGCAGACTGCGAGGCATCGACGATTACCAGTGCGCCGGCCGCATGGGCCATGGCCGCCACGCGCGCAATGTCGACCGCGTTGCCGGTCACATTGGAGGCGTGCGTCACCACCACAGCACGCGTGCCCGGCGTGACCAACCGCTCGAGCTCGTCGTAGTCGAGCACGCCGCTCGCATCGCAACCCGCATGCCCAACCGTCACACCCTGCTCTGCCGCCAGGCGGTTGAGCGGACGCAGCACCGAGTTGTGCTCGAGCACCGTCGTGACCACGCGGTCGCCGGGGCGCACCACCCCGTTGATGGCGGTGTTGAGCGCCGCCGTAGAGTTGGGCGTAAAACACACATGGTCCGCCCTCGGGCAACCCAAAAGGCGCGCGAGCTTGGCACGGCAAGCGTGAATCGTACGAGCAGCATCGAGGGCACCCGACGTGGCGCCGCGCCCGGCATTGCCGAGTGAACACATCGCCTGCGTCACGGCATCGATCACTGTCTGCGGCTTGTGCATGGTCGTCGCCGCGTTATCCAGGTAGATCATCGCACGACCTCCCACATATCAATCACGGTATAGCCCTCGGTGGGAACGCCCGCCGCGGTAAGCTCGCTGCGCAGCAGCTCCTCATCGGCAGGCAACGCCTTCCACGCCAGACCGCAGCCGGCAGCGACCTCCCCGGGCACGGGAATCGTTCGCCCGGGAAGGCCGCGCTCGATGCACAGGGACTCGCAGCCCATGGCGGCCGCCGTGGTGGGAAACGTGATGACAAGCGCCGGGCGCTTCTCCCTCATGGCAACTCCAACCAATACGCTACGGGCGCACGACGCGCACGGCCTGCTCCATCTTCTCCACGATCACGTACATATTCGTGACCTCGCCCACCGCAAGCTGGTCTTTAATGCCATAGTGGTCGAGGCAGGTACCGCAGGTGAGAATCTCGACACCCTGCTCGGCCAGGCCCTTCAGGTCATCGAGCACCGGCGAGCCCTCGACGGTGAGCTTGGCACCGCCGTTGTAGAACAGCATGGTCGCGGGCAGTTCCTCCTGCTGCGTCACGGCAAAGATAAACGCCTTCATGAGCTTGTGGCCCAGCTCGTCGTCGCCACGGCCCATGCAATCGGTATAGACGGAAATGACAAGTTTGCCCTTGCCGGCGCTGGCGTCGCAGAAAGCAGCGCCGTCCTGCTCGGGGTCCGCAACGGCCACGGCACCGGCGGTCGCGACGGTCACGTGCCACTCAGCGTCAGAAACCTTCTCGACTGAGGCCGTGCAGCCCTTCTCCTGCGCCATCTTGGAGATGTTCTTGACGGCGGTCTCGTTGTCGACCGAGGTCACGACTGTGCCCTCGCCATCGAGCTGCTTCAGGGCTCTGAGCGTCTTGACGACGGGCAGCGGGCAGGCATCGCCCATGGCATTGACTTCAATTTTGGTAGACATAGTTTTTCCTTTCAAAAGGGACCGCCCAGAACAGTAGGCGGTCGCATAAACGGTTTTCCTTAATGCACAACGCGAACGGCAGGACCGCCTGGTACCGGCTCGTACACGCGCCCGACGACGGCGGCGATACGTCCTTCGGCATGTAGACGGCTCGCAAGCTCATCCACATCGGCAGCAGGTGCCGCGATAAGCAGGCCACCAGACGTCTGCGGGTCGTACAGCGCGTCGAGCATGCCCGGCTCAAGGTCCTCGTCGGCCGTCACGCGCGGGCCAAAGAAGTCCTGGTTGCGGTAGGAGCCCGCGGGGATAATGCCCAAACGCGCCATGTCGAGCACCTGGTCAAAGAGTGGCACCGCCCCCGACGCAAGCTCAACTTGCACGCCCGAGCCCTCGGCCATCTCGCATGCGTGCCCGATCAGACCAAAGCCCGTAATGTCGGTGCAGCCGTGAAGCTCAAGTCCCTCGGCCAGACGAATCGGAGCCTCGTTGAGGGTGCGCATCGAGTCAAACATGGCTGCGGCCTCGTCCTGCTCGATGAGCTCGCCCTTAATGGCCGTGGTGATGATGCCCGAGCCAACCGCCTTGGTCAGCAGTAACGCATCGCCCACGCGCGCGCCGCTGTTGGCGAGCATGCGGTCGAGCGCGACAAACCCGCTCACGGACAGGCCGTACTTGGGCTCGTCGTCGTTGATGGTGTGACCGCCCGCGATGGAGCAACCCGCCTCGACGCACTTGTCGGCGCCGCCCGCCAGAATCTGACCGGCAACCTCAACGCTCAGACAGCTCGGGATGCACAGCAAGTTCATGGCATGGCTCGGCCGCCCGCCCATGGCGTAGATGTCCGACAGTGAGTTTGCCGCGGCGATCTGGCCAAATAGAAACGGGTCGTCGACCATCGGTGGGAAGAAGTCGATGGACTGCACGAGCCCAAGGTTCTCCCCTACGCGGAAGACGCTCGCATCGTCGGAGGTATCGAACCCCACGAGCAAGTTGTCGTTATGCACATTGGGTAAATCGCCCAGGACCTGGGCGAGGGCTCCGGGGGCCAACTTAGCGGCTCAACCGCTCGCGGCCGTCATAGACGTGAGCTTAATCTGATCGTCAGCCATCGATACCTCCTCTCATCGGTCAATCATTTTCTCCCAGTATACGCATGAATGCGAGCCTGCGGCGGATGCATTAATTGAGCGCCTGTGCGCGAATCGCCGCGCCAATCGCTCCGGCAAAGCGAGCCTGGGGCGAGGTGGTCACCGGCGACCCCAGTAGCTCGCCCAACCGCTCCACCACGAAGGCGTTCTCGCACAGGCCACCGGTCAGGTAGTACGGGGCGCCCGCGGCCTGCCCGGCCATGGTCGCCACGCGCGAGACCACGCTGTCGATCACGCCACGTGCAATGTTCTCGCGCGGCTCACCGCGACCGATCAGGCTGATAACCTCACTTTCGGCAAACACCGTGCACATGCTGCTGATCTTGGTAGGCTCACCGGAACGCGCCAGGACGGCCATCTGCTGCTGGGAAATGCCTAGGCGGTCGGCCATGATCTCCAAAAAGCGCCCCGTGCCGGCAGCGCACTTGTCGTTCATGGCAAACTTGGCCACGCGGCCACCCTTAAGTTGGATGACCTTGGTGTCCTGACCGCCCACGTCGATCACGGTGCCGTGGTCGCCAAACAGGCGCACGGCGCCGGTGCCGTGGCAGGTAATCTCGGTCACGACCTTGTGCGCATAGGGCACGGCGACACGGCCGTAGCCAGTCGCGATCACGCGCACGTCGTCGGCAGCCACGTCATAGCCAGCCGCGGCAAGCTCGCCGCGCAGGCGCTCGGCCGCATCAACCGAGGAGAACCCGGTTGGCTGCACGCACGTCCATGCCACCGAACCTTCCCCATCGACCACAGCGGCCTTAGCCGCCGTAGACCCGATATCGATCCCGATCCCTACCATGGCCCTCTCCCAATCTAAACATCAAAGGTAGCGGCGCGTTCAGGCGCCTTAGCTCTAGGTTTCTCAGATGCCGGAGATTGCCCCGAAAGAGGAGCGCAGCGTACTTTGGGTACGCAAGCGACGGTTTGAGGGGCAAGATCCGGTGCCTGAGAAAGCTGGAGGGTTTCGATGAAGGCGGCGATGCGAGTCTCGATCTGACCCATGTCGCCGTTGCTGTAATCGGTCTCGATCTTCATATACGGAATGCCCGCACCCTCGACTGCCTCCTGCATGCGCGCACTCTCCACGTTAAAGGTGTGGCACGCCTGGAGCACGCTCTCCACTACGCCATCGACGTGATACTTCTCGCACATGGCCAGCGTGTTTTCCATACGACCGTCGTTTGGCGTCATGACCGAGCAGTTGATGTCCAGGTAGCGGTCGGCGATGGCGCGCAGGATGTCGGGCGCGTCCGGGTCGATCATCATGGCCGCCGTGCGCTCGCCCGAGCAGTCGTCCATGCACACGACCACACCGCCGTTGGACTCGATGGTGCGACCGATCTTGTTGATCACGCCGCCCGCCGGGCAGCCGGTGATCAGAATGCGCTTGGCATCCGCCGCAACCGGGCGCTCGCCCGCGTCGTAGGCCTCGCGCAGCTTGACAACCTTTTGCTCCAGCTGCTGCGTATAGGCCTCGATATCAAAGCTAAACGTACCGGCGAACATAGTGCTCATCAGGTCGACGCCGCTCATGGCCGCCGGCTGGTTGGCCTGCAGAGCAAACATGTCGAGCTGGGCCGCACGCAAGCGGTTGCGACGACGGACGGCAGCGCGCAGGTCATCGTCGGTAATCGTGATTCCGTAGAAACCCTCGAGCTCCTCCTTGAGCAGACGGCACTCCTCGTACCAGCCTTCACGCTCATAGGCGCGATCGCGACCCTGCGGAAGATGCAGAATGTGCGTGCGCTTGAGCTCGTTGAGTAGCTCGTACATCTTCTTCTTGCCGTCGCAGGTGGTCTCACCGATGATCATGTCGCTAAAGTACGTAAACGGGCACTTTTGCGAGTAAACAAAACCGTAGGTCGACTTGATGAGCGGGCAGAGGTTTGCCGGCAGCACCTTCTCGGCCTCGGGGGTCACCTCATCGGATGTACCGCACAGCGCCACGCTCGCAGCGCCCGCGGCATCGATAATCTCGAGCGGCGTATAGCTGCACAAAAAGCCGACCAGGCGATTACCCGCCTGCTTATAATCCTTGACGCGAATAAACGCCGCCTTGCGTTGCTCGTTGAACTCCTCAAACGTGGACGGCAACGGCTGCTCAATATTTTCCGACATATAACTCCTTAACAAACCTTTTAACCAACCAAGGAAACGGCTTTCCCAGGTGCCCGAGGTTGCCGTGAAAGAGGAGCGCCGCGTACTTTGGTATGCAAGCGATGGTTTGAACGGCAAGATCGGGTGCTTGGGGAAGCCGCTGGACCGGATAGCCCTAAATGGTTTCCAAGAAAGCCTCAATCCTGGTTTGCAGTTGGCCTGCATCCTCGCCGGCGTAGTCGGTCGTGATGTGCATAAACGGGATGCCGGCCTCTTCGGCGGCCTTCTCCACGGCAAACGACTCCATCTCGTAGAGCGCGCAGAACTGCAAGGCCACGTCGACGATGCCGTCGGCATGCAGGTCCTTGGCCATCTGGACAATGTCCTTCATACGCTGGTCGTTGGGCGTAAAGACGGCGCAGTTGATCTTAAAGTAGCGCTCGGCGATGGCGTCGAGCATCTCGCCAACCGTCTCACCGGACTCGTCGACCAGGTCCTTGTAGTAGCGCGAGCCCGTGCAGGACTCCTCGCCCACCACGACGCCGCCGGCCTTCTCGATGAGGTTGAACAGCTTCCAGTTGGGCACGGCCATGGGCGTACCGGTGTACAGGATGCGCTTGGTGCCCTTGGGCGCCACACCCTCGCCGGCCTCAACGCGCTGCTCGCACTCAGCCGCCATTTCGTTGATGGCGCCGGTCAGGCGCGGCGTGTCATCCATAAAGGCGGCCTGAACGGTCAGCAGGCTGTCGAGACCGCTGATGGGCGCCGGATCGGCAGCGCGGGTCGCAGCCAGACGCTGCAGGGCGCGACGCTTCTCGTTGACGGCGTGGATGGCAGCCTTCAGGCGCTCAGGCGTAATCGTGACGCCGCACTCTTCCTCGATCTTGGCGGCAAGCTTCTTGACCTCGGCCTTCCAGGTCACGAGCGTCGACTCGTCGTGCACGTTGGGAATATCCATGACGTACATGTTCTTTTGCGTGGCAAAGAACTCGTAGGCCTTCTTCTTGCCATCGCAGGTGTTCTCGCCTACCACCAAGTCACTCGACTCAATGTAGGGGCAGACCTCGCCCAGCTTAAAGCCGGCAAAGCTCTTGATGAGCGGGCAGGTGTTGCGCGGCAGATGCTCCTCGACCTTGTCGGTCGCCCAGTCGGCACCCGAGCACAGACCAACGGGAATGCCGTCACAGGCAAGTACGATCTCCTCGGGCACGTACACACAGAACGAACCGACGATCTTGGTGGCCTCGCCGGCCTCCTTCTTGTCGAGCATCTCCTTAATACGGCCGCTGTGGATGTTGGTGGCGACAAAATCCAGGTAGGACGTGGACTTGGGGCGATTGTTCTGCGTCAGGAACATATCGCCGTACATCTGGCCCACGGCGCCCAGCAGCATGTCGTGGTCGGCAAGATTCATGCCGAGGCTCTCCCACATCGGATGGAAATCAAATTCTTCAGCCATGACGGTTCCCCTCTCGAATCAAAAATGAATAGCTACGGTATTGCTGCACGGTGGGTGGCGAAAACCCGACCGCGACTAAACCCGGAATTTTGGGGAACCTGCTTTGCAGCTGATTATTTAGTTGTGCGTCGTCTCTCCCGGAGCCGTGAACATACCTGCTCATATGCGGCTCCGAGCCATATATAGGGCACGCGCGGCAACGCGGCGAATGTATGTCGTCTGCGGCATGTGCGCACCCTCCTCTACAAGTTGAGGTCAACTATATCAACGGTCGTCGACCATGCGAACACCGTTGACATTCGTACGACAACCTCGTGTACCGTCGTTTAATAAATAATTATCTTGATTGATAAGAGTTTGTCATCCTTCATTCGGCGAACGGCAAGACAAAGCCGCCGAGGCTTATATCCCCGACGGCATTACCCGGCGCTATCGACAAACCAGGTGAATCCTACTCGCATCGAAGTGCATGCGCAGGTTCTCGCCTGCTTGCGGCAGCTCGTCGACAGGCACGCCCACTTTGTTGACCTTCCACTGCAGACGCGTGGGCGCATCAGTACGCGGCACGTCCAACAGCACCAGGCGCTCAAAGCGCGAATCGCTCACTCGGGCCACGTGCAAATCATAGCTGTTGCGACCCCGCCCCGCGCGATTGTCAACATGGAAGTAGCTTGCGCGAATGCCCAGGTACGCCACATTATCGGGAACCGCGCGACCCACGTTAAAGCTCATGCCCCAGTCGAGGGCCTCAACTTCTTCGTCGCCGATCTTGCGCGCCCGGCTTGTGTTCTTGCAGCCCGTCAGGCGCAGCGCCGCCAGCGTCTGCGGACGGCGGACCACGTCCTCGACTGAGCCGATCTCCTCAACATGCCCGTCGTGCATCACGCAGATGCGCTGGCACAGGCGGCACGCTTCGTCGATGTCGTGGCTCACGTAGAGCACGGTGCGGTTGCATACATCGAACAGGTCGAGCATGTTCTGCTCGAGGGCGCTCTTAAGATAGGAATCGAGTGCGCTCATGGGCTCGTCGAACATAAAGATGCCCGGATGCGCCGCCACCATGCGCGCAAGCGCCACACGTTGCTGCTGACCGCCCGAGAGTCGCACGGGATAGCGGTCGGCAAAATCGGCCAGTCCAAAGATACCCAGGTAGCGCTCGGCGAGCTTTTTGCGCGCGGCGGCGTCGCCCGCATCCTTTACACCGGCGCATACGTTATCGGCCACCGTCATGTTGGGGAAAAGCTGATAGTTTTGGAACAGCAGGGCGCATTTTCGCTCCTGGGGCGACAGGTTGATGCCCGCCGCCGAGTCAAAAAAGGTCACGCCGTTGACGACGATCTTGCCCTCGTCGGGCGTCTCAACACCGGCAATGCAGCGCAGCGTGCAGCTCTTGCCGCAACCCGAGGCGCCCAGCAGCGCCACACGCTCCTCGCCGGCCTCAAGCTGCATGTCGAGCATAAACCCGGGATAGCGCTTTTTGATATCCAGAACGAGCGACATGGCCTATCGACCTCCCTTCGCAACCGCGTCATCGCGCATAAGCTCGGCCAGCGCCTCGCGATCGATTCGCAGGGCATCGCCGCCCGCCGGGTCGAGCGAATCACCCTGTCCGGCGAGATCTTTGGCCTGTTTGCGCTCCGCACGGGAGAGACCACGCTCGCGATACTTTTGCGAATGCGCCGTGTACATGTTGATGAATAGGATGACCAGGAAGCTGAATGCTATTACGACCACGACCCAAAAGAGGGCCACCGACGTATTGCCGCCCATCCACTCAAAGTAGATGGCGATGGGAATGGTCTGCGTAATACCGGCGTAGTTGCCCGCAAAGAACAGCGTGCAGCCAAACTCGCCCATCGCGCGGGCAAAGGCGAGCACCGTGCCCGCTGCGATTGAGGGCCAACCAAGGGGCATCATAAGCTTGTTAAAGATGCGACGCTCGGACCAGCCAAGCGTGCGCGCCGCATCGAGCATCTGCGTGTCGAGGCTCTCAAAGGCACCGAGCGCCGTACGGTAGACCAGGGGAAACGACACCACCACGGCAGAGATCACCGCCGCGGGCCAGGTAAAGACGATCGAGATGTCGTGCGCGATGAGCCACTGGCCCACCCCGGTCGAGCGGCCAAACAGCATGAGGAGCAGAAAGCCGCAGACCGTGGGCGGCAGCACCATAGGAATCGTAAAGACCGAATCGAGCAGGCCCTTGATGCGACTCGAGGTACCCATAGTCTTCCACGCGGCGAACAGGCCCAGCGCAAAGGAGATCAGCAGGGCAAGGCCGCACGTTTTAATGGACACCCAAAACGGGCGATAGTCGATGTCGCCCAAAAAGGAGGCCAGAGAGGTCAAGGGGCCCTGCTCATCCCGCAACACGACAGACGATGCTTCTACCATTTGAGCGCTATCAAGCCAACGCGCGCCGCTCTTGGCATCACCCGAGGCTGATGCGATCACCACATAGCGGTCCCCATCCGCACCTCGTTCGTCAAAGCCATAGGTATACCCGCCGGCATCAAACGTTGTTTCCGCCGTAACATACCAAGGAAGATCCACGTCCCCCAGCTGCGCACCTCCCATGCAGTTTGCGCTGTCGAGTTCACAGACGAGGGCTTTGAGACCCGATACGCACTCGTTGTCCTGCGGATCCAATCCAAACTTCTCGACCGCCTTGGGCGATATCCACACCACAACGCGATCGGCAGCAGGCGCCACCACAAGGTCCACGTCCTCGTCAACGGGAAACCGGTAGCCCTCAGGCTGGCCTTCCATGGCACGAGCGGTCCCCTTGGCCAACCGCTCAAAACCCTCGATCCCATAGGAAAGCCCATGAGCGGTCGCAGCAACCTGGGCCCCGTCCTCAGCATCCCCAGCCAACGCAAATCCCGGCACACAGCAAAGCGCGAAGGTCAAAGCACAGGCGACAAGCATGCGGAATCTATTAAGCACGAAAAGCTCCAAGCGAATACAAGGACGGAGTGAAACACAAAACGATGGAATTATCGCGCCAAGCCGCACTACGCGGAAAGCTCAAAGCCGTACTTAGCCCAAATCTTCTGAGCTTTCTTGTTGGTCAGACAAAAGTCGATGAACGCCTTGGCCTCGTCGGCGTACTCGGAGCTCTCTGCAACGGCACCCGGATACACGATGGGCTTGTGCGAATCCTCGGGGCACACGAAGGCCTCCTCGATGCCGTCGTAACGGAAGATATCGGAGCTGTAGACAAAACCGGCCACGCAGTCGCCTGTGGACACATAGGCGGCGGCGGTGCCCACCTTATCGGCCAGGGCAACCTTATCGGCGATCTCGGGCGCATACTCGCCGTCGTCGCCCTCGGTGCCGGTGTAGAGGCCCACGGAGGCCAGGGCCTGGTTGGCATACTTGCCAGCGGGAACAGTCTTAGCGTCGCCAATGGCGATCTTGCCGTCCAGATTCGCGACGTCGGCGACGGCCTCGACCTTGGTGTCGGAGCCCTCGGCGCGAATGATCACGAGGTCGTTGACGAACATGTCCTCACGCGTATCGACGTCGACGAGCTCGGCGGTCTCAGCGTCATCCATGGTGCCCTTGGAAGCGGTAATGAGCACGTCGACGGCGGCACCGGCGCGCATCTGCTCGACAAGGTCGCCGGAGGCCTTAAACTGCGTGTCTGCAAACGTGGTGCCGGTCTGCTCTGTGTAGAGCTCCTGAACCTCGGGCAGAGCCTTCTCGAGCGAGTTGGCGGCAAAGACCTGCAGCTCGACAGCCTTCTTGGAAGATGCCTTAGCAGAACCGGCATCGGATCCGGCCGGCTCGGACGTCTTGCTGCCCGAGCAGCCAGCAAGACCAAGGCCGGCAGCGGCGACAGCAGAAAGCGAGACGAATCCGCGGCGAGAAACCATATCGAACATATTCAACCCTTTCGGACCTTGTGCCCGGGTACCCCACCGCGGGCTTTAATCTGCAATCAGATTATACTTTTGCGCGAATAATGTTAGTGAGAAATTATTCTCGCCTGAGAATATAGTTTCGAGTTACCGTACACCTCGGCGTCGATTCGGCGGAAAACAAAAGCGGAGCGACCGATAAGGTCGCCCCACCGCAGGTAAATAGCTTAGTTGGTATGTCCGCCGCCCGCTGTCATCTGAGCCGCGTGCTCCAGCTGGTCCGCTATGGCCTCCCAGCTTTCGCGGGCGGCCTTCGTGGAACCGGGAAAGTTTACGACAAGTGTATGACCTCGTTGCATGCAAATAGCACGCGAGAGCATAGCGCGGCGCGTCTTGGTCATCGAGTACGCACGGATTGCCTCTGCAATGCCCGGCACATCGCGCTCGCAGACGGCACGCGTCGCCTCGGGCGTCACATCGCGCATCGAAAGCCCCGTGCCGCCGCAGGTAAGCACGACATTGGCGTGGCACTCATCGGCGGCTTCCGCAATGGCATCACCAATCTCGCTGACGTCGTCGCGCACGACCACATGTGAGGCGACCGTCCAGCCCTGCGCCACGATGAGTTCCTCGAGCGCAGCACCCGCCTCGTCCTGGGCAAGATCGCGCGTATCCGAGCACGTCACAATCGAAATCTTCAGCTCCATAGCATTCCTCCTACAACACGGCGCCCTCGGGCAGGTCGACGCGAACAACGTCCACGGCATCTCCCGCCTTGAGCTCGCACGGTCCTTCGTCAATGCGCAGCAGGCAGTTGGACCGCTGCATCGTGCCGAGCAGCGCCGAATTCTGCGTCTTGGCCTCGGTCACCAACAGCTCACCGGTCTCGGGGTCGCGCAAAACCGTGGCGCGATCGAAGAAGCGTCGGTCCTGGCGCTTTTTCACGCCGTGCGTGAGCGTCGCCTGCTGCACGGGACGCACGCCCTCGGCAAAGCCGCGCATCTTGCGAATCGCCGGACGGGCGAGCATCTCAAAGCCTACATACGCCGCAGCCGGATTGCCTGAAAGCCCTAGGTAGGGCTTGCCCCCGAGCAAGCCAAAAGTGATGGCCTTGCCCGGACGCATCGAGATGCGGTCAAACAGCACCACGCCCTCGCGCCGGACGAGCGCCGTCACATAGTCGTAGTCGCCAGCCGAGGCGCCACCGCTCGTAATGACAAAATCGCACTCCTGCACGGCACGATGCACCAGCTCGGCAATCGCCTGCTCATCATCGGGCGCAATGCCAAAGAACACGGGCTCGGCGCCGGCATCGAGTGCCTCGGCCATCAACGCCGAGGAGTTGGAGTCGCGAATCTGCCCGCGCGCCGGCAGCTCACTCGGCGCGACCAGCTCCGTGCCCAGCGAGATAATGCCCACGCGCGGAGCGGCATGGACCTTCACGCTCGCGTAACCGGCGCTTGCCAGTAGGCCGGCGCCCGCCGGAGCCACGACCTCGCCGGCGTGCATCACAACATCGCCGGCATGAGCCTCCTCGGCGGCAGAGCGAACGTTCTCCCCCACCTTGGCAGGCGCCGAGAAGCTCACGCGTGAGCCCTCGTTGCCATTGCCGTCAAGCACCTCGACAATCTCGTATTTCACCACGGCATCCGCACCCTCGGGAACCGGCGCGCCCGTCATGATGCGGACGGTCTCGCCCGGGGCGATTGCGCCCTCAAACACATGGCCCGCGGCCTCGTGTCCGATAACGTCGAGCGTCACCGGCGCCTCGCCAGACGCCTGCACCAAGTCCGCCGAGCGCACGGCATATCCGTCCATAGCGCTGTTGGCAAACGGCGAGATGTCGATATCGGCCACCGCGTCCTCGGCCAAGGGAAGACCGGCGGCCTGCCACACGGGAATCTCGATGAGATCCGTCGGAACAACATGCGACAGAACAATCGACTGCGCGTCCTCCAGCGGAATGAGCTTCTCTGCCATATGCACCTCTTAATGCCACGGCGCACAACAGGAGCGCCGATTCTTTATGCTTGTCTCAGTATAATCCCCCGACGCACGACCGCGACTCGGCCTGTACCCGCAAATACACCTGTCGGTTGCAGGCCGCGAAACAGAATGGAAACCAACCCACCGGCTCGTCGCGTTTACCGCGTTTTATAATGCTTGCGTTACAACCTAAAAGAGGAACATATGGCTCATAACGACAAACCCGAAAGCGCAAACGAGGCGCAGGATCATTCCCAGCCACTCGACGACGGCGGTTTTTTCTCCCTGAACGACGTCATCATGGCAGGCAGGCATCAGATCACCCGCTCCGAGCATCTCTTAGCTGCCGACACGCGCCGCAATGTCCGCAACCTACTCGCAAGCGCCAAGTTGCTCGCACTCGTCGTCATCGTCTCGCTCGCCATGGGCGTTGCCGCTTGGGCGTTTTTGGCCTCGCTGAATATCGCGACCGACTATCGCGAGCACCATGCATGGATTTACGCGCTGCTTCCCGTTGTGGGCATGGCCACCGCATGGGTGTACAAAAACCACGGCCTTGCCGCCAAACGAGGCAACAACCTGGTCATCGACTCCGCTCTGGGCACACGTCTCATCCATATGCGCATGGCCGTCCTCACCTTCGTCTGCTCCACGCTCACGCACCTAACGGGCGGATCGGCCGGTCGCGAGGGAGCCGCGGTACAGATTGGCGGCACCATCGCCAGCAACATCTCGAGCCTCGCCCACCTCAAAAAGCATGACCACCACGACCTCATGCTCGCCGGCATCTCGTCGGCCTTTGGCGCCGTATTCGGTTCGCCCCTTGCCGGCGCGTTCTTTGGCATGGAGATGTGTTTTATCGGCAAGATCGACTACACCGCGGGCATCTACTGTCTGGTCGCCTCGTTTACCGGCTACTTTACATCACTCGCCCTGGGTACCGAGTACGAAGCGAATGTCATCGCCAGCGTTCCCGCCATGACGCCCAAGACAGTCGTCATCGTTGTTATCAGCGCCATCATCTTCGGTCTGACGGCACGCCTCTTTGCCTGGTCGGTTAGAACCGTCAAGAGCCTGTACGGTCGCTTTATCACCAATTACCTCGTTCGCGCACTTATAGGCGCACTCGTGGTTTTGGCCGCCTATGCCCTCCTCGACGCCTGGGACTACGCCGGCCTTTCCACGTGGCTTTCCGGCGCTGGATTTGCCGGCAACACCACCCTGGCGGACGCAGCCATCAAGTTGGTCGTCACAGCGCTCACCCTGGGCGCCGGCTTCCAAGGCGGCGAGGTCACGCCCCTGTTTGGTATCGGTGCGGCGCTCGGCGGCTGGATAGGTTGCCTCGTCGGAATCGATCCCAGCTTTCTGGCGGCTCTCGGCATGCTCGGCGTGTTCTGTGCCGGCCTTAACGTGCCCATCACCACCTGTATGATGGCCATCGACCTGTTCCACGGCACGGCAGCCGGGTTCTTTGTCATCGTGGCCTTTATCAGCTATCTCGCCGGCGGACACCGCGGCGTGTACCCCGCTCAGCGCATCATCTCACCCAAGCGCCGTTCGCTTATTGTGGATGAGGGCGGTACGGTAGCGGAGGCTATCGAGCGCCACAACGACCTGATAGAGTAGATCTAATAATCACCGTGCAGCCACAATCGGGGGCAATTCGACCTGAGCGCGACCGCACCGTCATGTCACACGCCGGGAGTCGCCCCATGCACGCAACTGATTTTGGTCGCACGCTCATCATCGCCAACCCAGCCGCCCAGTCGGGTGCGGCACGCAAAGTTGCCGAGCGCCTGCAACGCTTTTTGGACATGACAGCACGCGCATCCCAGTTTGACCTGGTGCTGACCGAGCGCATGGGACATGCCAAGGAACTCGCCGCGCAGGCAACGGGCTATCGCACCGTTATCGCCCTTGGCGGCGACGGCGTGATCCACGAGGTCGTCAATGGACTCATGACGCAGAATGAGGCGGTCCGGCCCGCCCTTGCCGTCCTGCCCGTGGGCTCTGGCAACGATTTTGCCCAAACGCTCGGCATCGAAGATTTCTCCGGCAAGGATTTTGGCGCGCTGCTCACCTGTGAGCTGCAGCGTCAGGACATCGGGCGGATTCGCTCATGGAACCCCGCAAGCGGTAGCGGCGAATGTTCCGTTGAGTACTATGACCAGACGCTTTCGATCGGCATCGATGCTGCTATCGGCCTTGGCACCACCGAGCTGCGCAAAAAGACTGGCCTGACGGGCGCTCCGCTCTACACCCTCTCGGGACTTGAGCAGTTTGGCCTGCGCTATCGCAACTACCCCATGACAGCCAGCTTTGACGGCGCGCCCGCCGAGCGCGTGAGGGCGATCATCATGGCGATTCAGCTGGGACCTACCTATGGCTCGGGCTATCGCATCTGTCCCGACGCCGACCCCTGCGACGGCATACTCGACGTCTGCTACGCCTGTGGCCCCGTCCCTCGCGCGGTCGCGCTTCCCGTGTTCCTTTCGGCCAAGGACGGCCACCATACCAAGTTGCCACCGGTTCGCATGCGCCGATGCCGCCATGCCGAGCTCACTTTTGAGGAGCCCGACTACCCCATCCAGGCCGACGGCGAGCCCGTTGTCGCCTCGCGCATCGAGGTCGACATCCTCGGCGGCGCCCTCCACGTCTGGCACCCCACCCGCTAGCCCCACCTAAGTTGCGGTGAAATAGGGACTGTTTATGCAGCTAAAGCCGCAAAACAGTCCCTATTTCACCGCAACGTATTGAGAAGATCATTCCTCCCCGCCCGGCTTGCGACGGTTGGCCTTTTTAATCGCGTTGAAGTGCTTGTCGTTGAGCCTGCGCTGGCGAGAGCGTTGAGGCACCTTGGTCCTTACGCGTCGACGCGGTGGACGCCCGCGACGCTCAAGCTCTGCCCTCAGCTTACGCAAACAGCAGCTGCGATTCTGAAACTGACTGCGGCTCTCGCGCGCCGTCACGGTAATCCCCGTGGGCCCATGCTTCATGCGCACCGCCGAGTCCGTCGTGTTCACGCCCTGTCCACCCGGACCTGTCGCGCGAAACACCCGCACCTCGCAATCGCGCGCCAACTCCTCGACCGACATCTCGGCATAGCGCGCATACTCGCGCCATCCCATCTTGTTCTCATCCATATCAACACCTCCCCTCATAAAAAATGTGACAAAGGGAAAGTCCCTTTGTCACATCGCATACCAATCGCTTGTGTTGCGCGCTTAGGCGAAGGTGATCTCGCCGGTATCGCAGTCCATATCGGCGATACGGGCCAGGCTCTCAACGCGGAAGCCGCGCTCGCGGAGCTTATCGCCACCGCCCTGGAAGCCCTTCTCAACGGCGATGCCAATGCCGGCAACCTCGGCGCCCGCAGCCTCGCAGATTTTGATAAGGCCCTCGAGCGCGCAGCCGTTGGCCAAGAAGTCGTCGATGATCAGGACCTTGTCGCCCTCGGACAGGAAGCGCTTGCCGACGATGACCGGATACTCCTTCTGCTTGGTAAAGGAGTAGATGGTCGTGGCATACTGCTCGCCGTCAAGGTTGATGGACTGGGCCTTCTTGGCAAAGACCACCGGCACGCCGCCAAAATGCTGAGCTGCGATGCAGGCCATACCAATGCCCGAAGCCTCAATCGTCAGGATCTTGTTGATCTCGACACCCTCGAACAGACGGGCCCACTCGGCGCCCATATGGTCGAACAGCTCAACGTCGCACTGGTGGTTGAGGAAGGCATCAACCTTAAGGACGTTACCGGCCTTTACGATGCCGTCATGGCGAATACGATCCTCAAGCTCCTGCATGGCGCAACCCCTTCTCACGGCAACGATACCGCGCGATTAATAAACGTTGTTCGATAGTCTACCACGGACCGACCCCCGCCCGCCCCACAAGCCGCATCGCACCACAAACCAGTCTTTTTGGGACGGCGCGAATCGTGGCAGACAGCCTCCCAACACGCTAATGGCGGGCGCGCATCTTCACCAAACGCACCATAGCAAGCGCAAAGCCCACAGCGGCCACAGCCATAAGTACGTAAAACACCGAGCGAAAGCCGAATAGGAATACATCCGGACGGCCTGCAACAAAACTGGTCACGGCCTCGCCCATCGCCACGCTCATCTGCCCATACAGGATATGCGACGCCGCCGTAATGCCGAGTGCCATGCCGGCGTAGCGCGCCAGGCTGCCCAGGCTGCCCGCAAAGCCGAGCGCTTCGCGCGGAGCCGAGCCCATATACAGCGAGTTGTTGGGGCTCTGGAAAATCGAAGTACCACACGACATAAACGCGACACAGCACACGATCACAGGGATGGAAGAATGCTCGTCGAGTGTGCTTACCGCAAAAAGACCGCATACGTACACGCCCAGGCCGACTGCCGTGGGGCCCTCGCAGCCAACACGGTCCGAAACCGTACCCGAAAGCGGGCCGATAAAGGCATTCACCATTGGCAGCGCCAAAAAGAGCAATCCGGAAATGTCGGAACCAAAGCCGTGGGCGTCCTGAAAATAGAACGGCAGGATAAACTCGGATGCGCCAATGCCAACAAACACGATGAGCATGCAGGCAAGGTTGATGGTGAAGGCCGAATTTGCAAAGCAGCGACGAGCAGCCTCGATCAGGGACATGGGGCGTTCGCCGGCCTCTGGCTTAACGTGCGGCAGCGTGTAGAGCCCCACGATAAACGAGATTACGCCGATGGGCAGGTTGATGAGGAAGATGCTCTCCCAGGGAAAGCTTGCCACCAGCATGCCGCCGAGCACGGGGCCGCACATCATGCCGAGGGCCACGAAGGTCGCGAGAATACCCATGGCACGGCCTCGTTCGCGCGCCGGAAACGACTCGGTGATGATACCCATGTTGTTAGCCATGGCCGCCGCGCAACCGACGCCCTGAACAATGCGCGCCAGGATAAGAACCTCGAGCGAGGCCGAAAGGCCGCACAGCAGCGAACCGACCGAAAAGACGATGACGCCCAACTGAAACACATTCACCTTGCCGCGCACGTCGCCCAGACGGCCAAACGGCAACATAGCCACGCAAGTCGCAAGCAGATACACCGAGCTTACCAGCTGAATGCGATCGAGGCCCACGCCCAGCTCCTTTTGCATCACGGGCAGCGCCACGGTCACGACGGTCGAATCCAGACACACCATAAACGTCATGACGAGCACGGTGAACAGAATCGCCCATTTATTCTTACCGTGGGTGTCGCCCTCTAGGGCAATGTGTTCGCGGCGCAGCTGCTCGGCAGTTTTCTCCATGTATATCCTTTCTATCGTGCAACGCAAAAACGGGACCCCAATCGCCTACAAACGGACACGATCGGGGTCCCGCCTACGGAATCGGAACTATGAGGACGTCGTCAGCCGAAAAGCCGTCCCACGCCTCGCACGCACGCTAGCCTAGCACTGCTCGAGTGCCTGCTCAAGGTCGGCAATCAGATCGGCCGTGTCCTCGAGGCCGCACGACAAGCGCACCATGTCGGCGGAAATGCCACAGGCAATGAGTTCCTCATCGTTCATCTGGCGATGCGTGGCATTAGCGGGATGCAGGCAGCAAGTGCGGGCGTCGGCCACGTGCGTGGCGATCTGGGCGAGCTTGAGGCTCTTCATAAAGGTCTCGGCCGCCGCACGGCCACCGTTAAAGCCAAAGCTCACAACGCCGCAGGTACCGTTGGGCATGTACTTCTGAGCGAGATCATAGTACTTGTCGCCCTCCAGGCCCGGATAGCTCACGAAGCGTACCTTGGGATGACTCTGCAGGAACTTGGCAACGGCCAGGCCGTTCTCACAATGACGCGGCATGCGCACATGCAGGCTCTCGAGCGAGCTGTTCAGGAAGAAGGCCGCCTGCGGGTTCTGCATGGGGCCGAGGTCGCGCATAAGCTGCGCAGTGGCCTTGGTAATGAAGGCACCCTCGCGACCGAACTTCTCGGCATACGTCACGCCGTGGTAGCTCTCGTCGGGCGTGGTGAGACCCGGGAACTTATCCGCATGGGCCATCCAGTCAAACTGGCCGTGGTCGACGATCACACCGCCCAGGTAGGCAGCATGTCCATCCATGTACTTGGTGGTGGAGTGCGTAACGATGTCGGCGCCCCACTCAAAGGGACGGCACATCACGGGTGTCGGGAAGGTGTTGTCGACCATCAGCGGCACGCCGTGGTCATGCGCGGCCTTGGCAAAGCGCTCAATATCGAGCACGGCAAGGGCGGGGTTTGCGATCGTCTCGCCAAAGACGAGCTTGGTATTGGGCTCAAAGGCTGCCTCGAGCTCCTCATCGGTGCAGTCGGGGGCGACGAACGTGCAGGTCACGCCCATGCGGCCCATGGTGTGGGCGAGCAGGTTATACGTACCGCCGTAAATGGCAGAGCTCGCGACTACGTGATCGCCGGCACCGGCCACGTTAAAGATCGCGAGGAAATTCGCAGCCATGCCCGAGCTCGTGAGCATCGCAGCGGTGCCGCCCTCCATCTCGCAGATCTTGGCGGCAACGAGATCGCACGTGGGGTTCTGCAGGCGGCTGTAGAAGTAGCCCGACTCCTCCAGGTCAAACAGCTTACCCATATGCTCCGACGTGTCGTACTTCCACGTGGTGGACTGGTAGATGGGCACCTGGCGCGGCTCGGCATCTCCCGGGTGATAGCCGCCCTGAACACATGTGGTACCGATGGTCTGCTCGCTCATATCTAGCTCCCTTGCCTGGGTTACGTTTCATTCGGTTCACGATACCGCTACCCTGCACCCCTCTCAACCCATCCCCAAGATAGGTTATTGGACAAATTGATCAGGGGTATTTATCTCAAGCCTTGGGCATTTGCTCGATAGATAAAAACGAGGCATACATGAAGCTCTCGATGATTACATGCCCCGTCACGGGTACCATAGGCGGGTACACCGTGACCAAGGAGACAACGATGAAGCAAATCGATACGGCCCAGCTCGACATCACCGCCTGTCAGGCTCAAGCTGCCGAATACCACGCCCGTGGCTTTAACTGCGCCCAGGCCGTCGCCTGCACGCTCGTGCCCGCCATCGGGCTCGACCCCCAGGTCGCCTTTACCCTCACCGAGGGCTTTGGCGCCGGCATGGGCGGCATGACCGAGACTTGCGGCGCCATTTCGGGCGCCGTGGCCATCATGGGCTTTGTAATGAGCGACGGCATGGAAAACCCCAAGACCAAGGGCCAAACCTACAAGCTGTCGCGCGAAATCGCCAAGCGTTTTGGTGAGAAGAACACGACGACCGTCTGCGGCACGCTCAAGGGCATCGGAACGGACAAGGGTCCGCTCCGCAGCTGCCCCGGCTGCATCGACGATGCCGTCGAGATCGCCTGCGATATGCTAAAGCGACTCGCCGAGTAAACGGCAGCAACAGAAAAACGACGGCCGGCGCGCTTGGAATCCATCCAAAAGCACGCCGGCCGTCGCCGTTAGAACTCGGCAAATTCGGGAGCGCCGACCTCAATCTCCTCGCGCCCCGCCATAAGCTCGCGCATCTTAGCGCAAAACGGCTCCTGCTCCCCCGCTTTAAACACCAAGTGAAGTGTCACGGCATCCGCGTAATCGGTATCCGAAACCTTGGCACCCGAATCCTGCGCCAAACGAAGCACCTGCTCATACTGCGGATAGGCCACATGCACGTCAACAGGCACGACACTCGTCATCTCGACAATCTGCCCAGCCTCCTGAGCCGCGGCCACCGCCGCCTGCGTCGCCGCGGTATAGGCGCGCACCAAGCCACCGGGCCCTAACAGCGTGCCACCAAAATAGCGCGTCACTACGCAGCAAACATTTTTGAGCTCCGCGCCGCGCAACACCTCGAGCGTCGGCATACCGCTCGTGCGGCTCGGCTCACCATCATCGCTTTGACGCTCGCGTCCATCGACCAAAATCCACGCGGGAACATTGTGTCGAGCGTCGTAATGACGCTTTCGAACCATCTCGATAAAGGCATTCGCCTCGTCCTCGGACTCAATATGGACCAGCTGGGCAATAAACCGGCTCTTGCGGTCCAAAAACTCGCCCGAAGCCTCAATATTCGATTGCAGAGTAAAATAGCTGTCCAACAAAGCCCCTCAACAACAAGCAAAGCAACAAACAGCCTCAATAATACGGCAAAGACAGCACCGTTGACCTTGCCAACAAGAACGGGAACGCCAATGATACCGTCACCGACAGCGAGAACCCGTCAGCGCGAGCAAGGTGCCTTGAAAGACGAGGGCATTGACCTTATGGTCATGCCCGAAGGCTTGAAAGGCAGATTGCCGCGCTGACGGGTTCGCAGCGTCAACAAAGTGCTGAGTGGACCGATAAGCCGGGTTCTGTCGTGAACGGTCATTTATCTTGTCTGCACGTTACCGTGCAGCTCCACGCACGCTACCCGAACGCGGACCGGGCCGGCCCATAGCGTTCCTATTCGCGCTTGCTCCGGATGGGGCTTGCCAAGCCGCCGTGTTGCCACGACGCTGGTGGTCTCTTACACCACCGTTTCAGCTTTTCCCTTTACGCCTTGCGGCGCAGGTGGGAGTCTTCTTTTCTGCGGCGCTTTCCGTCGGATCACTCCGCCCGGCCGTTAGCCGGCATCCCGCCCTCTGGAGCCCGGACTTTCCTCACGCGTACTGCAAGCAGCACATCGCGCGACCGTCTGGCCCACTCAGCAGTGCAAGAGTGTAGCACACCGTTGCCGCAGGCAATGGCACAACACAAGCGTTCGACACGATAAACCAAGAACCACGCTATACAGTACAATAGGGTCGTCGATGGGCAACGTCGTCAGTCGAGACGCGACCGCGCTCCGCACCCCTCCGTCTACTCGGTGCGTTCCCGCCTCCTCCCCGAGGCGGGATGTCGGCATTTTTATGCACCGACAATCCAATAGCCCGTGGACAGCACGCCAGCATTGCGCATTTCTGCGCCAAATGCAAAAAGGGACCCGTCCATTGCGGACGGATCCCTTCAAACAAGTGATCGTCAAACCGATTTACTCGGCGTCGGTCTCCTCGTCCTTCTTCTCGGAAGGCAGCGGGGTAACCTCGATCTCGACGCCCAGAGTCTCAGCAGCGGACTTCATGGACAGGGAGATACGACGACGGTCGAGGTCGATCTCCATGACCTTGACCTGAACCTTGTCGCCCACGTGGGTGACCTGAGAAGGCTGATCGACGTGCTTGTTGGCCATCTCGGAGATGTGAACCAGGCCCTCGATGCCCTCGCCCAGGTCGACGAAAGCGCCGAACGGGACAAGCTTGGTCACAGTGCCCTCGACGATAGCGCCGACGGGGTACTTCTTGACCAGTGCGCGCCACGGATCCTCGGTGGTCTGCTTGAGACCCAGGGAGATGCGCTCGCGGTTGAGATCGACGTCGAGAACCTCGACCTCGACCTCCTGGCCGACCTTGACAACCTCGGAAGGATGGTTGACGTGGTTCCAGGAGAGCTCGGAGATGTGGATGAGGCCGTCGATACCGCCGAGGTCGACGAAGGCGCCGAAGTCGACGATGGAGGAAACGGTGCCCTGGAGACGCATGCCAGACTTGAGCTTGGACAGGATCTCGGAGCGCTCAGCCTTACGGGACTCCTCGAGCACGACGCGACGGGAGAGGACGACGTTGTTGCGGTTGCGGTCCATCTCGATGACGCGAGCCTCGATGCGGGTGCCCATGTAAGAGGTGAGGTCCTTGACGCGACGGAGGTCGACGAGGGAAGCGGGCAGGAAGCCACGCAGGCCGATGTCGAGGATCAGGCCGCCCTTGACAACCTCGATAACCTCGCCCTCGACGTTCTCGCCGGAGTTGAACTTCTCCTCGATGCGGTTCCAAGCACGCTCGTACTCGGCACGCTTCTTGGACAGGACCAGACGACCGTCCTTGTCCTCCTTCTGGAGAACCAGAGCCTCGATGGGATCACCGAGTGCAACGATGTCTGCAGGGTTAGCGTCCTTACGGATGGACAGCTCGCGGACCGGGATAACGCCCTCGGACTTGAATCCGATGTCAACGAGCACCTCGTCATGCTCGATCTTAACGACAGTGCCGTTAACGAGATCGCCCTCATCAAAGTCGGTAATCGTACCGTCGATGAGGTTGTTCATCTCCTCCTCATTGACATCGTCAAGAGAGAAAATGGACGAGTTCTGAATCTCACTCAAAGGTGGACCCCTTTCGAACTACGGGGCCCCGATTGCTAGGACCTACAGAAGGGTGCGACAAGCACACAACGTTTAGGAACACTCGGGAGCCGACAGATACTAATGTGACGCTTATGCAATCACGTTCGTATAGATTACGGGGAAATTACTTCGATTTCAAGCGCGAACTGCGATTTTTTACTCGTATGGAGACTTTTTCGCAATCTTGTGGACGACCGTCTCCATAAATTGACGATAGGCAGTTAGGCATACGGCTTTGGGGTAAAGTATCCGGAGCAACGATTCTGGAACGATTTATCGAGAAAGGTGCCCGCGTGCTCAAAGCAGTCGTTTTCGATATGGACGAGACGCTTCTTAGCATCAACCTCAACGCGTTCATCCTTCGCTATTTTAAGGATGTCTCGTCGATGCTCGCGGATATCGGACGACGCAGCCGAGGTGGCACGATGGCGCGCCTCGGCACCATCCTGGTCGACCTCAACGCCAACCGCCGAAGCGGCACGGATAATCGCACCAATCTTGAGTTCTACCAAGAAGAGGTTGAGCGCCGGTGCGGCATTTGCCTCTCGGACCCACTCATCTACGAGGCGTTTACCTACTACGACCGCGAAGTTCTTCCGTACAAGAACGACGATGTCATCAACGCCCACGCCATGCCCGGCGCACATGCCGCGCTTCAGGCCGTACAGGATGCAGGGCTACGTTGCGCGCTCTTTACCAACCCCAGCTTTCCGCAGGGGGCCATCGAGTGCCGCATGGGTTGGGGCGACCTGGCCGACGCCCCCTTTGAGCTCGTCACGCACATGGGAAACACCACCCGCTGCAAGCCCGATGCCACCTACTATCTAGAGCAGCTTCAGGTGATGGGACTCGAGCCGCACGAGGTCCTTATGGTGGGCAACGATCCCAAACGCGACTTCCCGTCCCCCGATTGCGGCATCCAAACCGCCTTTGTGGGCCAAGGAAAACCGGGACGCGCCACCTGGCGCGGAACCATGGAAGATTTCGCCCACGACTTCAACGCCGTAATCGAAGCCTTCTACGAGCACCAAATAGCCGACGAACTGTCGTAGGACCCCTCCCTCGCTCCAAACAAAATAACGCCGCAGACCGAATGTGACAAAGGTTCAGCCCCTTTTCACATTACAAAGATGGCGCCGATGTTTTGGCAACGACAGACACTATGACCCAATCCGAGGGCACTAAAAAGATAGGAGCCCCCGCTCGTGACCGCGGGTCGGGGCTGCGACAATGATGTTGAAGTGCCATAGGCGCAGCCGCGCCGCAACGAGGTTGGGAGGCTCCCATGCCAAAGTATTCTACCGCGTTCGGGATGGACGTCCACCTGAGGTCGACCACCGTCTGCGCCCTCGACGCGGACACCGGCGAGGCCGTGACGAGGAGGTTCCCCGGCAACCCCTGGGGCGAGATCGCCGGGTGGATGGATGGGTTCCCCGGGCCGTCGCTCGCGGCCTACGAGAGCGGCTACCTCGGCTTCGCCCCGCAGCGGGAGCTCGCCGGGCTCGGCGTCGAGTGCGTCGTCGCCGCGGTCTCGAAGATCCCCAGGTCGGCCGCCGACTCGGCCTCCAAGAACGACAGGAACGACGCCGCCAGGATGGCCAAGGCGATACTCGCCCACGACATCTCCCCCGCATGGGTCCCCTCCCCCGAGGTCGAAGGCATCAGGGACCTCGCCGGCGCCTACGACGGGGCGACCGCGCGCCTGGCGACCGCCAAGCAGCGGCTGCTCGCCTTCCTCGCAAAGCGGGGGTTCGTCTACGGCGGCACCACGCCCGCCGGTAACCCGAGGAAGTACTGGACCTACGACTTCCTGAGGTGGCTCGACAAGGTCAGGCCGGAGGACGATGGCGGGGTTCGGACGCTCGCCGCCCTGAGGAACGAGGTCGAGGCCGCGGCGGAGGCCCGGGCGGACCTGCTCTCCGAGTACAGGGCCGCCGTGGATGCCAGCCCGATCGCCGCGGAGGTGGCCGCCCTCCAGTCGATCAAGGGCTGCGCCTTCGCGCTGGCCGCGGCCTTCTCGGCCGAGGTCGGCGACTTCACGAGGTTCCGTTCCGGAAGGCAGGTCACGGCCTATTTCGGCCTCGCGCCGAGTCAGAGGTCGAGTGGCGACTCCGTGCGGCTCGGAGGCATCAGCGGTGCGGGCAACGCGCTCGTGAGGAAGCTGGCCGTTGAGGGTTCATGGTGCTACGCCGCGGCACGGCACCAGCCGAAGCTCATGCCAAGGGACACGGGCGTGCCCCTCGAGATAAGGATGCACGGGAGGAAGGGGTCCGAGCGGCTCCTGCGGCGGCGCGAGGAGATGCTCGCCCGCGGCGTGCCCGCGGCGAAGGCCAACGCGGCCACCGCGGCCGAGCTCGTGAGGTGGCTCTGGGCCCTCGGCATGATGTGCCGGGAGGGCGCGGAATAGACACAGCCCCCGTCCCGGCGAGGATCGCGTCGGAAATGTTGGTGTAAGCGCGCCGACGGCTGACCGCCAAACGCAAGCGGCCCCTGTCCTAGAATCTGGAATTGCTACATAACACAGGTTCTGGGAAAGGACAGGGACCGCTATGGAGATATTAGCAGACGCGATGCCGGATAAGGCCGCCATCCCGAGGTCGACCGACGGGATGGTCGACATCCAGTCGCTGCTCAGGCTGCTCGCCGAGCAGGTGGTCAACGC
>NZ_JBDGAV010000002.1:89009-160781 GCF_040910325.1 Collinsella aerofaciens
CTACCAGCGCGTCGACCGCGCGCTCGTCGCGGCGGTGGCCGAGATGTACGCCACCGGCACCAGCACCAGGAAGGTGCAGAGGATAGCCGAGAAGATGGGCATCGAGAGGCTCGGCAGGGACCGAGTGAGCGCGATCGCCGCGACCCTCGACGCCGAGATAGCCGACCTCGCGGAGGGGCCGCTCGATGCGCGCGCGATACCCTACATCTGGCTCGACGCGACCTACGTCAAGTGCCGCCGCGGGGGCCGCGTGGCTTCAACCGCGGTGGTCACGGCGATAGGCTGCGACGAGTCCGGCTGGAGGCGGGTGCTGGGGGTGTCCGTGGTGGACACGGAGTCCCACGAATCGTGGCTCGGTTTCCTGCGGAAGCTGCGCGACCGCGGCGCGACCGGCACCGAGCTCGTCGTATCCGATGCCCACGGGGGCCTGGTCAGGGCCGTAGGCGAGGTCTTCCAGGGGGCGGCCTGGCAGCGATGCGCCGTGCACCTGATGCGCGACTGCATGCGCGAGGCCGGCTCCTGGCAGCTGAGGCGCCGCATGGGCCGCATCGTCTCGTCGGTCTTCCGCGCCGGGGACGCCGCCACCGCCGTGGCTATGTACCACGCGGCGTGCGAGATGCTGGAGGGGTGCTGCCCGAGGGCGGCGAGGGTGCTCGAGGAGGCGGAGCCCGACGCGCTCGCGTACCTGGACTTCCCGCCGTCGCACTGGAAGCGCCTGCGCACCAACAACGTGCAGGAGCGCGCCAACAGGGAAATCAAGCGCCGCTCGCGCGTGGTGCAGGTCTTCCCGTCGGAGAGTTCGCTGCTCAGGCTCGTGGGCGCCGTCATGTGCGACCAGGCCGAGACATGGTCCGGCTCGCGCTACTTCTCGGAGAGGAAGATGGCCGAGATGCATGACACCGCGTTCAGAATGGGTGCCGCGGGCGAGCACGACTGGGCGGAGCTGGAGAAGGCGGCCAGGAAGATGATCGAATCAAGCCTGGAACTTGCCGACAGCGTGGAGGCGGCCTAGGATATCAACTGATTCCGGATATCGGACACAGGGGCCGCAAGGGCCCTTACACCAACTTTCTCGACACTACCCCGGCGAGCCGGGCGGCCTTCGGGGATACCCCCTATTTCGCTGTGCGCGCGGAGCCCTCCGCATGCGCCTCGACAGACTTGGGGAACCCCGCCGAAGGAATGGAGTGCGGGCCGACAGAACGGTATCCGCGGATATGAGACTGAGCCGAAGGCGTCGACGACATGCCGGGGGCGGACCGGGACGGGTTCAACGGCAGGCCCCGCCGACCGATTGCAAGCGGTCGGCGGGGCCATTGTGGCTCTTGACAGCGGATTGGGTCATATGAGCGAAAGCCCGCCAGAGCGAGCAAGGTGCCTTGAAACAAGGCGGCATTGACCTTCTGGTCATGCCGCCGAAGTTGAAAGGCAGATTGCCGCTCTGGCGGGCTTGCAGCGTCGACCGGTTACGCGGTTTGGTAAAACCGCGTAACTAACAAACCTGGGTTTTGCCGATCATGATGTTGAGGATCTCGACGTCGGTGTCCTTCATGCCCACGCGGCCTACGTAGCCCATACTGGCGATCGTCTGCTCAACGGTATCTTGGATCAGGCCCTCGCCGGCGCGGAAGCCGCGGCCTTGCATGGCCATATCGTGGCCCAGAATCGCCGCATCGACGGCAGCCGAGATCTTGGCGGCACAGCTCGCCTTGGCGCCGTCGCACACGATGCCGCCCACGTTGCCAAGCGTATTCGAGACCGTCGCGCCAATCTGTTCGCGCGTGCCACCGCACAGCCAGGTAATCGCAGCGCCGGCGCCGCACGCAGCGCAAATAGCACCGCAAAACGCCGAGAGCGCACCAATATAGCTCTTGATATGCACGGCGATAAGATCGGACAGCATCACGGCGCGCACCAGGCGCTCGTGGTCGCAACGCAGGTACTCGGCATACTCCATGACGGGCAATGCGCAGGTAATGCCCTGATTGCCCGAGCCGCACACAATGGCGACCGGCAGCGCGCAACCGTTCATGCGGGCGTCGGACCCGGCGGCCGCACGGGCACGGGCGCGGCAGGCGACGTCATCGGCACGAGCACCCAGCAGCGTACGGCCCACCTCGGCGCCCCAAGCGTGCGCGAGACCCTCGGCACTGATCGCGCCATTCAGCTCAATCTGACGCTCAACGGCAGCGCGGGCGTCCTCAATGTCACCGTCCTCGATAAAGTCGATGATAGTCTCAATCGACATGGGCGTATCGGCATTATCTGCCGCCCGCTCGGCCACGACGCGCTCGGCGCAGGCGGCACACTCCCCCGCCGACTTGCCGCACACCGGAATACCGTCGAGCGTATGGCACGTGACATTGGTGTGGTGGTCGGTAATCTCGACGACCGCGGTATGGCCCCCGGCCGTCGCAGTCACCTTGATGTAGAGGTTGGGCACACCCTCGACAAGCGACACATCGCAGTAGCCGGCGTCGGCGAGGAGCTCGGACACGCGCGCACGGTCTTTATCGTCAACGCTCTCGAGCACCTCGAGAGCGCTCTTGGCGTCGCCGCCCACGGCACCCAGCACGGCCGCAGCCTCAATACCATGCATTCCGCCCGAATTGGGCACGGTCACGCTCTTAACGTTCTTGATGATGTTGCCCGAGCAGGCAACGTCCATGTGATCGGGTTCGCAACCGAGCGTCTGGCTCGCCAGCGCCGCTGCATAGGCAACGGCAATGGGCTCGGTGCAGCCGAGTGCACAGACAAGCTCGCGGTTCAAAACATCGCAAAACGCGGCATCACGGATGGAATCGGTAGGCATAGGTATCTCCTGCTTGCATAACGGGCTGGGCTCTCAAAAAAGTTAGCTCCTTTATTTGATAACAATGCATCAAAAACCGCAACCATGGTTCCGGCAGACGGCGCTCAAGCGCAAACTGACGACATTCATTCACGAGAAGCCAGTCTTGTTGCCTGCTAAAGCGTTTGACCAAAAAACGCTCGAGCGTTTACGCAAAAGTCGCGCTATCATGCAGTCGAACGCGGTAAACACCTTTAGCATTTGCGCCGCACAGACCAGAGAGGAACCATCCATGAAGATCGGTATCGGTAACGACCACGCCGCCGTCGAGCTCAAGAACATCATTTCCGAGCACCTGAAGGAGCGCGGCTGCGAGGTCGTGAACTTTGGCACCGACACCTCCGAGAGCTTTGACTACCCCATCGCCGGCTACAAGGTGGGTAAGGCCGTTGCCAACGGCGACGTCGACCTGGGCATCCTCATCTGTGGCACCGGTGTCGGGATCAGCCTGGCTGCCAACAAGGTCGAGGGCGTACGCGCCGTTGTGTGCTCCGAGCCCTTCAGCGCCAAGCTCTCCCGCATGCACAACAATACCAACGTGCTCGCCTTTGGCGCCCGCGTCGTGGGCTCCGAGCTCGCCAAGATGATTGTCGACGAGTGGCTCGACGCCGAGTTTGAGGGCGGTCGTCACGAGCGTCGCGTTAACCTCCTCAACGAGATCGATCACACGCGCGGCCTTAAGATCGTCGACGAAGCCTAAACTATTCAGTGCCACAAGCTAACAGCAGGGGCCCGCTCGGAACACATGTCCGAGCGGGCCCCTGCATAGATTTTGGAATAAAAGGGCACCGCAGATGGAGTTCCGCGGCGCCCAAGCCACACGCTAACAGCTTTAAGGAGTCAAAGCTGGTTTAGCCAAAGAAGCGCTTGATCTCGATCTCGGCGTTCTCCAGGCAGTCGGAGCCGTGGATCACGTTGGCGTTGACATCGACGGCAAAGTCGCCGCGGATGGTACCAGGAGCAGCGTCAAGCGGATTAGTAGCGCCCATGAGGGTGCGCATCTTAGCAACAGCGGAGAGACCGGAAACGACCATCTTGACGACCGGACCGCTCGTCATAAAGTCGCAGAGACCGCCAAAGAAGGGCTTGTCGGCCAGATGGGCGTAGTGCTCCTCGACGGTAGCGCGCTCGAGCGTGGTCATCTCCATGCGCTCGATGACAAGGCCGCTGCGCTCAATGCGAGCAACGATCTCGCCGATCTTGCGGTCGCGCACGGCGTCGGGCTTAATCATGATGAAGGTCTTCTCGATAGCCATAAAAGTAGCCTTTCAAGTAGGTTCGCGCGTGCCCAAGTCCCATTCCGGCACCCGCCTGGACTGCATCGTAACAGAGTTTTAGCTGCAGTTAAACAAAAAGCTGTTTATTGAAACGTTGCAATTTATTAAAGCGCTCCATATGTGTCACTTCTGTTTCGAAGCCCGATTAGAGTACCATCCGACCGCCCATCAACCGCATCGAACAGAGCAGGCGGTCGGTTGCCGCCCGCGAACGTAACCCCTTCACAACCTGCCCAAAGGTCCTACAGAAGTTCTCGACAAGCCCCTCCCCCATAGCAACAAAATACGGGCGCCCACATCAGCAGGCGCCCGTAAAGTGAAAACGATTTATCAATAAATGGCCAAAACGGCTTCAGCCAAATCCCTACTTTACCCCGTGGCCCATCTCGACGACCTTAGTCAGCGATCCAAACACGCCCTCGTCGGCCACGAGCTGTGCCTCGGCGCGCTGCAGCTGCACGGCAACGGCGGCAGGGGCGGTGCCGCCCTCGGTCGTGCGCGCGGCGACAATCGACGGGATGTCGAGCGCCTCGGTAATGTCGCGCTCAAAGAGCGGGCTTGCCTCATGGAACACCTCAAACGGCAGGTCCTCAAGATTGCAGCCGCGCTTCTCACACATCAGAACCAGATGCCCCACCACGGCATGAGCCTCGCGGAACGGCAGACCACGCTTAGCCAGGTAATCGGCAACATCGGTGGCGGCAAGGTGACCCACGCCGCACTCGCGCGCCATGGCATCCTCGTTGACGGCCCAAGTCGAAATCATACCGGCCATAACCGACAGGCACTGCATGAGCGTATGGGCGGTATCGAGCGCGCCCTCCTTGTCCTCCTGCAAGTCCTTGTTATAAGCAAGCGGCAGGCCCTTCATGGTCACGAGCAGCTGCACCAGGTTGCCATACACACGGCCGCTCTTGCCGCGGATAAGCTCGGCAAAGTCGGGATTCTTCTTCTGCGGCATGATGGACGAGCCAGTGGAGTACGAGTCGGAAAGCGTGATAAAGCCAAATTCGGAGCTCGACCACAGTACGATCTCCTCGGAAAAACGCGACAGGTGCATCGCCATGACGGATCCGGCGTAATGCAGATCGAGCAGAAAATCACGGTCGGAAACGGCATCGAGCGAGTTGGGGATCACGCCCGCAAAGCCAAGTTCGGCAGCCGTCATCTGGCGATCGAGCGGATAGCTCGTACCGGCAAGCGCGGCAGCACCCAGCGGGCAGTTGTCGGCGGCATCAAAGGCGGCCTTCAGGCGCGTAAAGTCGCGCGCGAACATCCAGGAATACGCCAGCAGGTGATGCGACAGCAGCACGGGCTGAGCATGTTGCATGTGCGTGTAGCCCGGCAGAATCACCTTGTCGTACTTCTTGGCCGCATCCACCAGCACATGGCGCAGCTCAAGATTGGCCTCCATGAGCTCCTTGGCCAGCGCCTTGACGCCCAGACGCGTATCGGTCGCCACCTGGTCGTTGCGCGAACGCCCGGTATGCAAGCGCTTACCGGCCTCGCCGATGCGGCGCGTCAGCTCGCTCTCGATGGACATATGAATGTCTTCGTCGTTGATGTCGAAGGTAAAGTTGCCGGCATCGATATCCTGTTCGATTCCGGTCAGGCCCTTGGCAATCGCCTGCTCGTCCTCGGCACTGATGATGCCCTGGGCGGCCAACATCTTGGCATGCGCCTTAGAGCCGGCGATATCCTGCTTATAGAGATGTTTGTCGACCGGCAGCGACGCGCCAAACTCCTGCGTGACCTCGGCCACGCCTGCCTCAAAACGACCGCCCCAAAGAGCCATGGAACCGTCCCCTTTCTCCAAATACCAAAACAAGCGCCCAAAGCAATGCGCCATATCGCTAAAGCGATTTTTCAACCGCTAGTTTTGCACATTCCCCACCGTGTGCGGAGCCATGTGGCTAATTTGCAAAGAAGTGACGCACCATGCACTTGGCGCCCAACGTCTCCCTCCGGATGTTGCCCTGCGAACCATCGATCCAGGCCTTCAGGCTCATAGGAACGTCCTCGACCCTTACAGCATCGAACTCGGGCGCAAGGGCAAGCAAAGCATGCGCGATAGCATTGAACATAATGGATACTCCTCATATATATAGGCACAGAGCCGCCAAATTGATAGAAGGAGCCCCGCCGGACAACCCCGGCGGGGCTCGGACTCAGCCGCAGACGCGGCATCATATATGCGGGCGGAACGTAGGGGCCACCGATGTTAAGAAGTGTCAGCAAGCATAACGAAAGGTAGGGACCCCGTGCGCCCGTTATGTATCACGCGGATGGGCCGCGCGGATACCAAGGGAAGGAGGCGCTAGGCCTGGGCGGCAGCAGAGCTGGGGCCCTGGACCTTTGCCCACGTCTTGAGCGACAGCGTATCGATCTCGATAAAGCCGGCGCTGGCCTTCTCGTCAAACGTGGTGTCGCGGTCGTAGGTAGCCAGACCGTAGTCGTAGAGGCTGAAGGGGCTCTTGCGGCCGACGACATGGCAGTTGCCCTTAAAGAACTTCAGACGGACAGTGCCGGTCACGAACTTCTGGGTGTCAGCCATAAAGGCGTCGAGCGCGTTTTTGAGCGGGCTGTACCACTGGCCGTTGTACACGGCGGTGGCCCAATCCTGCTCGAGCTTAATCTTGGTCTTGAGCAGGTCGCCCTCGACGCAGATGTCCTCGAGCGCCTTGTGGGCGGTGATGAGCGTCAGGGCGCCGGGAACCTCGTAGCACTCGCGGCTCTTAAGGCCCACCAGGCGATCCTCGACCAGATCGAGACGGCCAAAGCCATTGTCGCCGGAGATCTTGTTGAGGGCGATGACGATCTCAGAGAGCTTCATCTTCTTGCCGTCGACGGCGACGGGCTTGCCGGCCTCAAACTCAATCTCGGTGTAGGTCGGGGTGTCCGGGGTGTCCTCGGGATTCTTGGTCATAACCCAAGCGTCGTCGAGCGGCTCATTCCAGGGATCCTCCAGGTGACCGCACTCAATGGCACGACCCCACAGGTTGTCGTCGATGGAGTAGGGGTTGTCGTTGGCACCCTCGGGAACCGGCACGTTGTGGGCGTGGGCATAGGCGACCTCGTCGGGGCGACACTTCAGGTCCCACTCGCGAACCGGGGCGATAACCTTGAGCTCGGGGTCGAGGGCCTTGACGGCGGCCTCAAAACGGACCTGGTCGTTACCCTTGCCGGTGCAGCCGTGGGCGACGTAGGTCGCGCCAAACTCGTGGGCGACCTCAACAAGCTTCTTGGCAAGCAGCGGGCGAGACAGGGCGGAGAGCAGCGGATACTTGTTCTCGTACATGGAGTTTGCTGCAATGGCTTTGGTCAGGAACTCATCGGAGAACTCGTCGCGCAGGTCGAGTACCTGGCAATCGAGAACGCCCAGGTCGAGCGCCTTCTGCTTCTTGGCATCCAGTCCGGTCTCTTCCTGGCCCACGTTGCCGCAGACGCAAACGACATCGAGATTCTTCTCGTCCTGGAGCCACTTGACACATACGGATGTATCAAGACCACCGGAATATGCGAGAACGACTTTTTCCTTGCTCATGGCTGTTTCCTTTCGCCCTTGGTAGCTAATTAGAACATCGGTCAGTTGCAAGTCACTTTGAGGTCAAAAACCGTGCAATATCAGGTTATCCAGCAGAATGCATCACAGGCATGCCCTAGAAACATGCGGCTATGTCGTGCTTAAACCCAACGACCTCAAAATGACTCTGTTGAGGCATTGCGCCCCATGCGGACAGAGACGATTGTTATCGTCGTCGGGAAATTGCGCGCTGGCGTCGGATGGCATTGTCTGCAGTGGTGATGATCTTTACGAACTGCATCTGCCTCTCCTCTCACGTATCGCCGGGCGCAATTCAAATATCGCAAACGGTACCTTTTCCTCGGTAAACGGCTCTTTTGCCGTCTCCGTTTTCGATGTTCGCTATATTACGATAAAGTGCACGCTGCGCAAGCGACAAATTCAAATTTCTGAAAAGTTTTTTCATTAGTTTGTGAATTGCAGTGCAAATACGCACCATTCCTGCGAAAATACGCTCGACTACTAGTTGATGGTTATAACGTCTGAAACAATCTCGAAACGAAAGGCGCATTTTTATGCAAACTTACGAATCGGACGCCAACATCGGCAACATTAAGATTCTCGCCGTCGATATGGACAAGACGCTGCTGACCGACGATCGCGTGCTGCCCCAGGGTCTCGACGAGCGTCTGGACAAGCTCGCCGACGCAGGCATCGTATTCTGCCCCGCCAGCGGACGTCCCGCCCCCAAGCTCGAAGAGATGTTCGAGGGCATTAAGAACCGCCTCGCTTTTTGTCCCGATAACGGAGCGTGCGTGATCTATCGCGGCAGCTATATCTATAAGAGCAATATTGACGTGGAGCTGTATCAGCAGGTCTTGAGCCGTGCCTCGGAGGATCCTCGCGCTGTCCCCGTCCTGTGCTGCTTCGACGAGTTCTACGTGCTTGCCCGCGACCATCAATACCACGACGAGATCAGCGTCTACTACAACACAATCAACTACGTCGACAGCTTTGAGGGCATCGATTTCGAGTCCAACAAGATTTCGGTCTTCTTCCCAGGCTACGACGCCGAGCCCGCTTTCCGCGAGACCTATAGCCCCGAGTTCTCGGACAAGCTCTACGTCACCAACGCTGGGCGCGAGTGGATCGACTTTATGAACCTGGGCGTCGACAAGGGCGCCGGCATCGCTCACCTGTGCGAGCACCTGGGCATCGATATTGCCGATGCTGCCGCCGTGGGCGACACCTACAACGACATCCCCATGCTGGAGCGCGTCGGTCACAGCTTTATCGTGGACAATGCCGAGGAGCACATGAACGCGCATGCCAAATGGCGCATTCCGAGCAACAACGACGGGGGCGTACTGACGCTCATCGACGCCATCTTGGCGGCTCGTTAACGTGGCTCGTCGGACCTGGCCGGGCGAGACGGGTAAGTTTTTCGTTCGGTCAGGTCCTGGGCTCGCTCGGAAAGCACATTAAGTGCTTTCCGGCTCGTGCGGAATCTACGAAAAACTTACCCGCCTCGCCCGGCCAGGTCCTAGGGTGACTTGCTTGCCGCCTAGATGGCGTCTTGGCGTCTAGATACTTGGCTGAATAATTATGGATGAAGGGAGTTCCTTGCTGAAAGGGACTCCCTTCTGGTTTGGCTGCTTTGGACCTGTGGCTGTTTTTCTATTTCGCGTCGGCCCAGGTTATGCCGGTGCTGGCTTCGGCGATTAGGGGGACGCGGAGGTCTACTACGTGCTCCATGACGTCGCGGACCATGGTGGTTAGGCGCTCGACTTCATCGACGGGGCACTCAAAGTCCAGTTCGTCGTGTACCTGCAGGATCATGTGGGCGGCAAAGCCTTCTTCTTCCAGGCGACGGCTTACGCGGGCCATCGCGATCTTGATGATGTCGGCGGCGGTTCCCTGCATGGGGTGGTTCATGGCCGTGCGCTCGCCGAAGCCGCGGAGTTGCGGATTTTTGGCCTTGAGCTCCGGAATATGACGACGGCGGCCGTACATGGTCTCGGCGTAGCCCGTCTGCTTGGCGCGCGCCACCACGTTGTCGAGGAACGTACGCACGCCCGGGTAGGCCTCGTAGTAGCGGTCGATCATGTCGCGCGCCTCGGCCATCGAGATATGCAGCGACTGCGACAGACCGTAGGCCTGCTGACCGTACACGATACCAAAGTTCACGGCCTTGGCGCGACTGCGCAGGTCGGGCGTTACCTCGGACACCGGCACACCGAACACGCGCGCCGCCGTCTCGGCATGGAAGTCCTCGCCCTCGTTAAAGGCGCGCACCAAGTGCTCGTCACCTGAGAGATGTGCCAGCAGACGCAGCTCGATCTGCGAGTAGTCCACCGCCAAAAAGACGCTTCCCTCGCCTGCCGAAAACGCCGTCTTGACGGTACGGCCCAGCTCAGAGCGCGTCGGGATGTTCTGCAGGTTCGGGTCGCTCGAGGACAGACGCCCCGTTGCCGTGATGGTCTGGTTGTACGTAGTGTGTACGCGGCCGTCGCCTCGGCGTAGCGGGCCCAGCGTGTCCAGATAGGTGGACTTGATCTTAGACTTCTCACGCCAGTCTAAGATCAAACGAACAATCTCGTGGTCACGCGCAAGGTCGCTCAGTACCTTGGCGTTGGTCGAATAATAGCCGCGCTTAGTCTTCTTGAGGCCCTTGGTCGGAAGCCCCATCACATCAAAGAGCACATGCGACAGCTGCATAGGACTGCCAATATTAAAGGTCTCGTCACCCGCCAGGTCGCGAATACTGCGCTCAACCTCGGTAATCTGGGTCGCCAGACCCTCGGACAGACTGTGCAGACGGTCGGGGTCCACGAGCATGCCCGCGCGCTCCATCTTGGCAAGTACCGGAACGAGCGGCATCTCGATGCCATCGAACACGTTGGCGGCATTCTCACGGGCCATGCACTCGCGCAACGGCGCCACGAGCGCCAGCGTCAGAGCCGCAGCACGGGCGGCAGGCGCCGGAGCGTCCTCACCAGCACCCTCTGCGCCGCGCGCCGCAGGCAGCGCCATCTGCAGATACGTATCGGCCAGATATGCCTCGTCAAACTCGGAGCGGTCGGAATCCAACAGGTAAGCGGCGACCACGGTGTCGAAGATGCACGTGGAATCGGCAGCGAGCGGATCCATGAGCTCGGGCTCAGAAGAATCGATGGGCGAAAGCTCGTGCAGCAGCGCTTTCGTATCCGGGCTCGCCACGCGGCCCTCCATAAACAGGCGCGCAAGCACGCCGGCGATCACACCGTGAGCGAAGTTGAAGCCCTCAACCTCAGCCGCCGCACAGCTGTCGCCCTCCTCGAGCGCGAACAGGCCCTTGGACGTCGCCAACCACAGCGTGCGCGTCAGCCCAAAGAGCGCGCCCTCTTCCTTGTCGTCGTCCACCACGGCGGCGACCCACTCGCCGGCATCAATCGCGCGGGAGACCTCAGCCGCAACGGCACCAAGCGCGTCGGCATCGCCGGCGGCTGCGCGAACCATAGCAGGTATCTCAAACACACTGGAGGCAGCAGCCCCGCCCTCGCCGCCGATCAGCGCCAAGAAACGGTTCTGCATGGCGGTGATACCAAGCGTACCCAGCGCCGCGGAAACCTCATCGGCAGAAAACGCCGGGAAGGACGTCGCCTCAAAGTCGAGCTCGACGGGCGCATCGGTGCGAATTGTCGCAACCTTGCGGCTCAGTAGTGCGTCATCGATGTGTGCACGCAGGTTCTCGCCCATCTTGCCCTTGACCTCATCGGCATGCGCGATGACTTCGTCCAGGCTACCGTACTTCGCAATGAGCGCACTCGCCTTTTTGGGACCGATGCCCGGTACACCGGGGATGTTGTCGGACGTATCGCCCTTTAGACCGTAAAAATCGGGCACGAGCGCCGGCGTAATGCCGTGATACAGGTCGTCCACGCTCTCGGGCGTCATAATCGCCACGTCGGACAGGCCCTTGCGGGTCGAGACCACGTTGACGTGCTCGGTCACGAGTTGATACATGTCGCGGTCGCCGGTCACCAGTAGCATGTCGCAGCCGGCCTCTTCACCCAGGCGCGCCATGGTTCCCAGGATGTCATCGCCTTCCCAGCCCTCGGACTGCAGAATCGGCACGTTGAGCGCGGCGAGCAGCTCCTTAATCATAGGGAACTGCGCATGCAGATCGGGGTCCATGGGCGGGCGTTGCGCCTTATACTGCGGCAGCATCTCCATGCGCACGCGCGGTTTACCCTTGTCAAACGCCACGACGACGCCGTCGGGGTTAAAGGCATCGATCATCTTGAGAAACATGTTCAGAAAGCCAAAGATCGCGTTGGTGGGGCGACCGTCCGGCGCGTTCATGGTCGGCGGCACGGCGTGGAAGGCGCGATGCATGAGCGAGTTGCCGTCGATAACGGCAAAGGTGCGGCGCTTGTCAGACATATTGAATACCTCGCTTTGGGCTGGGCACGGTTTGCTCACTCCAGTTTACACGCTCCCCGCCCCGCGGCCACCTCACATCAAGCTCCCCCGCCACCGTGAGCCCGCGCGTGATACGATGGCTCACGGTACATCAACCAGCACGATCGATCCGAAAGGAGCCTGCGTCATGGAGCGTCCCTGCGCATGGAAAAAGTACACGCCACAGCAAATCGAGGAGCTCGAGGAGCTTTGCCGCGGCTATAAGCAGTTTTTGAGTGAGAACAAGACCGAGCGCCTGTGCGTCAAGGCCGGCATCAAGATGGCCGAGGAGGCGGGATACGTCGACCTGGAGACCGTAATCGCCGCAGGCCGCGAGCTTAAGGCAGGCGACAAGGTGTATGCCGCTAACCACGGCAAGGACCTTATGCTCGTCAATCTGGGCACCGCCCCGCTCGAGCAGGGCTTTAACATCCTGGGCGCGCACGTGGACTCGCCGCGCCTGGACCTTAAGCAGAACCCCGCCTTCGAGGCCGGCGACATGGCTTATCTCGACACGCACTACTACGGCGGCGTCAAGAGCTACCACTGGGTAGCCTCCCCGCTCGCACTCGTGGGCGTCATCTGCAAAAAGGACGGTACCACCGTCGACATCAATATCGGCGACAAGGCGGACGATCCGGTCTTTACCATCTCCGACCTGCTGATCCATCTCTCGAGCGAGCAGATGTCTAAGCCTGCCAAAGACGCCGTCGACGCCGAGATCCTCGACGTGATCGTGGGCGGCCGTCCCGTCAAGTTCGATGAGGACGACAAGGACGCCCCCAAGGAGCCCGTCAAGCAGATGTTCCTGGATATCCTCAAGGAGCAGTACGACGTCGAGGAGGAGGACTTCCTCTCCGCCGAGATCGAGGTCGTGCCCGCCGGCCCCGCCCGCGACATGGGCCTCGACCGCTCCATGATTCTGGGCTATGGCCATGACGACCGCGTCTGTGCCTACCCCTCCATGCTCGCCCAGATCAACGTCACCAACGTGGAGCGCACGAGCATCACGCTCATCGTCGACAAGGAGGAGATCGGTTCCGTGGGTGCCACCGGCATGACGAGTCGCTTCTTCGAGAACACCGTCGCCGAGATCATGATGCTCGCCGGCGAGGACAGCCCGCTGGCTCTGCGCCGCGCGCTCGCCCGCAGCCGTATGCTCTCCTCCGACGTGTCCGCCGGCTTCGACCCGGGCTATGCCGGCAAGTTCGAGACCAAGAACGCCGCCTTCATGGGTCGCGGCCTGTGCTTTAACAAGTACACGGGCAGCCGCGGCAAGGGCGGCTCTAACGACGCCGACGCCGAGTATGTGGCCCTCGTCCGCGACATCATGGACGAGGCCGGCGTGGACTTCCAGACCTGCGAGCTCGGCCGCGTCAACGCTGGTGGCGGCGGCACCATCGCCTACATCATGGCCAAGTACGGCATGAACGTCATCGACTCCGGCGTTGCCGTCCTGTCCATGCACGCCCTGTGGGAGGTCGCCAACAAGGCCGACATCTACGAGGCATATCGCGGTTACAAGGCCTTCATCGAGCGAGCCTAACCAACCCTTCATCAGTTGCGGTGAAATACGGACTAAACTGGCCCATAAACGGCCAAAACAGACCGTATTCCACCGCAACTTTTTTGGCAGAGGAGAGTCCATGCTGCAGGTCATCATTTCGCCCGCCAAGCAGATGCGCGCGGCCCAAGATGCTTTTGAAGTCCTGGGCATCCCACCCTTTGTGCGCGAGACGGCTCGCCTCCACCGCGCACTGCTAGATATCGAGCGGAATGAAGGCAGCGGCGGCCTGCAGGCGCTGTGGAACGTGAGTGACAAACTGCTGGGACCTTGCCTCAACACACTGCATGAGTTCGGGCCCATCCTGAAAAGCGGCGATCTCGACAATCCCGCACTCGCCCGTCACCTCTCCCCTGCCGTCATGTCCTATCACGGCATTCAATACCAGAGCATGGCACCCGAGGTGATGGATTCCGCACAGCTCGCATGGCTGCAAGACCATCTGTGGATCCTCTCCGGCCTCTACGGGTGCGTTCGTCCCTTTCATGCCGTCGAACCGTATCGGCTGGAGATGGGCGCGAAGCTTGTCGTCGACGGTGCCCGAGACCTCTACGCATTTTGGAGCGATAAGCTCGCGCGGGCTATCGCCCCGGCAGGCTCAAACACCACGATCGTCAACCTCGCCAGCGTAGAGTATGCCAAAGCCGTTCTGCCCCACCTCGCGGGCGACGCCACAGCCGTCACGTGTCTCTTTGGCGAGGGTATCCGCAACGGGAAGCCCATCCAACGGTCGACCGCCAGCAAAAAGGCGCGCGGCTCCATGGTGCGGTGGATGGCAGAAAACAAGCTCGAGGATGCAAGCGAACTTACCGCATTCAACATCGGCTATCGCCACGTCCCCGAGCTCTCATACCTAGGCACCCTCATGTTCATCAACGAACAGATGCTCTAGAGCCGGCACCCAACACTGACCCGCTCAGCCTTCTCTATATAACTTGCGGTGGAATAATTCCTATTTGAGCCTTTTTCGCACAATCAGGAACTATTCCACCGCAACTTTTATGAATTGGCTGCTAGGCTCGACACCTATTCTGCTAGACCGTCGGCCTTTGCAATCCCGTTTGTCGAACCGTCCTGATAGACAATCTTGACGTGCTCGACCTCGGACACCGCAACACCCGACGGGGGCTCCAGGCGCCATTCCGTCAGCGCGATATCCATCGTCGTGGGCACATCCCCTTGATCTTTGAGCTTCACCGTCAACGTTTTGAACGTCGCATCATACGTCACGCGTTCGATTTCCTCACCAGGAATAGACCCACCACTCAGCTGCAACTGCACAAACTCATCGCACGGGTACCAATAATCGCCCGGAACGGCGAGCGTATTGGCATTACCGCCAGTACTCCTCACCGTCATAATCGGTAGGCTATCATCAGCCTCAAACTCCCAGGCAGCGCCGCCGCGACCGCCAAACGTCCAAATACAAAAGGCAATCACCAGCACGGCAAGCACCGCAAAGTCAATCGCGACAAGGCCATGGTGCGCACGGCTTTCCTCGGCCGATACATCCCATTGCGTCTCTCGATATAGATGCTTGTCTTCCATGTTCGCCTCCCCACAGGCACGCTCGTTGGCCCAATCGTACCCATTCAGGCTATACTTGAGCCCACCACATAAACGGGGAGCTTGCAGGACAAGACGGCAGGCTGAGACTGGGCGCGCCCGCCCTGACCCGCAAACCTGATATGGGTAATGCCAACGAAGGGAGCCGTGCCAATGAGCACACAGACCGAGCCCAAGCTCGTCACGCAAATCGACTTCGCCCGCGCCGGGCAGATCACACCGCAGATGAAGGAAGTCGCCGAGCGCGAGCATCGCGACCCCGAGTACATCCGCGAGCGCGTGGCCGACGGCCGCATCGCCATTCCCGCCAACATCGTGCACATCAAAAAGGGCATGCGCGCCTTTGGCGTCGGTGAGGGCCTGTCCACCAAGGTCAACGTCAACTTGGGCATCTCGGGCGATAAGGCCGATGCCGCCGAAGAGTGGAAGAAGGTCAAGATCGCCGAGGACTTTGGCGCCGACGCCATCATGGACCTCTCCAACTCGGGCAAGACGCGCCAGTTCCGCCAGCAGCTCATCGACGAGACGCCGCTCATGGTAGGCACCGTCCCCATGTACGACGCCATCGGCTACATGGAAAAGCCGCTGGTCAAGCTGACCAAGAACGATCTGCTCGAGGTCGTGCGTGCACACGCCGAAGACGGCGTGGACTTTATGACCATCCACTGCGGCATCAATAAATCGGTCATCAAGACCTTCAAGGAGACCGGCCGCCTCATGAACATCGTCAGCCGCGGCGGCTCGCTGCTGTTTGGCTGGATGGAAGTCACCGGTAACGAGAACCCCTTCTACGAGTTCTACGACGAGGTGCTCGAAATCTGCCACGAGTACGACGTGACGATTTCGCTCGGCGACTCCTGCCGCCCGGGCTGCCTCTACGACTCCAACGACGCCACCGAGACCGCCGAGATGATCGAGCTGGGCAAGCTATGCAAGCGTGCTTGGGCCGCCGGCGTCCAGGTCATGGTCGAGGGCCCGGGTCACATGGCGCTCGACGAGATCGCCGCCAACATGAAACTGCAGAAGCGCCTGTGCCACAATGCTCCGTTCTATGTGCTCGGACCGCTGGTGACCGATATCGGCGTGGGTTACGACCACATCACCGCTGCCATCGGCGGCGCCATCTCCGCCAGCTCCGGTGCCGACTTCCTGTGCTACGTGACACCGGCCGAGCACCTATGCCTGCCTAACGCCCAGGATGTGCTCGACGGCCTCATGGCCACCAAGATCGCCGCACACGCCGCCGACATCGCCAAAAAGGTGCCCCACGCCCGCGACATGGACGACAAGATGGGCCAGGCACGCCGCAAGCTCGACTGGGACGCCATGTGGAAGTGCGCGCTCGACCCGGTTACGGGCAAGAAGCGCTACGAGGAGTCCCCCGCCGCCACCGAGGGCACTTGCACCATGTGTGGCAAGATGTGCGCCGTCCGAACCGTCAACAAGATCTTCGAGGGCACCACGATCGACCTCGGCATGGAGGACTAGCCCTGTCGCCGCGGCCGCCTCTGGCGGCGAGCTGGCGCCTGTCAATTGTTGACGTGTGAACATTTGCTTACGTTTGCGTAAAGATTGCATCGCCCGCCCGGGTTCGACATAGAGTCGTCCCGGGCATCTTTATAATGCTGGCTTAAAGACCCATTTGATTCCGACCGAACAAGGGAGCGAACATGGATCGTAGTAAGGTACCTGCCGTCCTGTCCATCGCGGGATCCGATTCCAGCGGTGGCGCCGGCATTCAGGCCGACATCAAAACCATCACGGCGCACCGCCTGTATGCCGAGACGGCCATCACCGCCATCACAGCGCAAAACACACTGGGCGTTACCGCCGTGCAGAACATCTCCCCGGATATTGTCGCGGCGCAGATCGATGCCGTTTTTGACGATATCCGCCCCAACGCCGTCAAGATTGGCATGGTTTCCTCTGCCGAGATTATCGATGTTATCGCCGACCGCCTGAGCGCTTGGAACGCGACAAACGTTGTCGTCGACCCCGTCATGGTCGCCACCTCGGGCGCGCGGCTGATTGCCGAAGATGCCGCCGAGGCGCTCACCCGCCGCCTGTTCCCGCTAGCGACGGTTATCACGCCCAATATTCCCGAGGCCATGGCCCTGCTTGACTACGAGGTCGACTCCGAGCGCACGCAGCAAAATGCTGCCATGCTCCTCACCCGCCGCTTTGGTTGCGCATCCCTCGTTAAGGGTGGGCATCTTGTCAACGAGGCCAACGATGTACTGGCCGAACCCGCGCCGCTCGATGACGAGGGCAACCATCTGGGAGATCCACTCACCACGTGGTTCCGCCACAAGCGCATCGAGACCGAAAACACACACGGCACCGGCTGCACACTCTCGTCCGCCATCGCCTGCGCGCTGGCCCAGGGCATGGATCTTGCCGACGCCGTCAACGCCGGCAAGGCCTACCTGACAGGCGCTCTGGCCGCCGGCCTGGACATGGGCAAAGGCTCTGGCCCCGTCAACCACATGTGGCAATATTAAGATTCGCAGCCCAAGCCACCGCAAAGGCGCCCGTCCCCTTTGCGGTGGCTTGGGGTCGCGCTACTCTCCGAGCATCTCTTGGAGCTTGGCTGCCACGGCGTGGCCCAGGCTCTCGTGGCTTTCGGGCATCATGTGCAGATAATCGATATCGCCCGGCTCGGCAAAATCAGCGGCATTCAAAAAGTCGCAGCCAAACTGCTCAGCCACATGCGCGTAGTACTCACCAAAATGTTCCGAGGCTTCTACGGAATGCTCGTCAAAATCGGTCATATATACGTCGGCGATCTGCGGCTTAATCTTGATAGGCGCCATCAGCAGAATGCGCGGACAAGGCGCAGCGTCGGTCCACGGAAACGCGCGGACGGCGCGAATCAGCGCCATGGCGCCACGAGCGATATCGGCAGCCGTCACGTTAAAGACCGTCTTGCAGTCGTTGGTGCCCAGCATGATCACAATGGCGTCCAGCGGCTTATGGGCCTCGAGCATCATCGGAAGCGCGCGAATGCCGTTAAGATTGGTGTCCAGATGGCACATGTCGTCGCGTACCGTCGTGCGGCCGTTGAGGCCTTCTTCAATTACATGCCAGCCCTCGCCTAAGTCACGTTGGGCCACGCCACACCAGCGCACATCCCGCGCATAGCGCACCGCGGTGCCGTCGCGCATGCCCGCCGGATCGTAACCATAGGTGTTGCTGTCGCCAAAGCATAGAACGTTTTTCATCGTAAGCCCTTCCTTTTAGTAAAAAGCCGGCGGGAGCAGCCTCTCCCGCCGGCTCGACCTATCTGTCAACACGTACCGGTTACAGGTACTTGCGCCAATCGTCCTCGTCCTCATCATCCTCGGTAGCAGCCTGGGCCTGCTCGGCGGCGCGAGCTGCCGCAGCGCGAGCGGCAACCTGAGCATAGGACTCCTCGTTGCGCTCGGGGAAGTTTGCCAGCACGTGCTCGAACTTGGCAAAATCCTCATCCCAGCGCGTAGAAGGCACGGCAAAGAAGACTTGCTTGACCTTAAAGTCGCCCGACGCGAGCTCCTTGCGGAAGAGCTCGGCCACGGCCTCTGCGTCAAAGCCGTTGTTGTCGCAGCCCCAAGCACCCAGCACGAGCTTCTCGCGACCCAGCTCGTCGCAGATGGCAAGCACAAAGCGAATGCGGTCGCGCAGGGCATCCAGCAGAGCATCGTCGCTCACGCGATACTCCTGGCGGGCGCGCTTAACGTTGGGCGCGGCGGCCACGATCACGTCGGCGTATGCATGCACGTGGTTGCGGTCGAAGCGCACCGCAGGCACCACTAGGGCGCGGTTACGATAGAGCTCGCAGTTGATGTTGCGGCGACGGTTCTCGCCGTACCATTTGCGCTGCTTATCGAGAACGTTGTACAGATACGAATCGGCGCACAGTGTGGCCTCCTGGCCCAGATAACCCTGAATATAGCCACCGCCCGGGTTGGTGAACGAGGCAAAGGCGAGCACGGCCATGTCGCAGAACTGCGCATAGCCACGACCGTTGTCCAAGATGGCCTGCGTGGCGGAGGCATCGAGCACGGTGACCTCAGGCAGGGACGCAGCAGGCTCCTCAGCAGGCGCGGACTCAGCTTCGGCGATTTCCTCGGCAGGCTCCTCGACGGGCTCAGGAGCTGCCTCGGTCTCGGGCGCTGCCTCGCTCTCGGGTGCTGCCTCGACCTCGGCAGCCTCCGCGCCCTCGACGTCCTCGGCAATCTGTTCTTCGGTGGTCACAGCACTCTGAACCTTGGCCTTCATCGCCGAGACAAAGCCGGCAGGCATACCGTCAAACTCGCGAACACCGGCAAGCGAACGCTCGATATCCTTGGCGCACGCTTCGGACACAGTTGCCACGTGACGCTCGGCGGCCTTGGCACGGCCCTCGCGCTTGGGATTGGGCTGACCCGCTCGGTTGGACCTGCGGTTACGGTTCCTGTTGTCGACGTCTGCCATAAGTGGTCACCTTTCTCGGTCTCTGCCGCTATCGGCTTTTCCCATCCATGATACCCCGCCGCGTACAAAAAAGACGGCCCCGAAGGACCGCCTTTCGCATCGATTTACACGCACGGCAAGCACCGCCGCAATTCGCCACTAGTCGCGACGGCCAAGGATGTTCAGGATGCGCAAGAACACGTTGATAATGTCCACGAACAGATTGGACGCCATGAGCACGGCGTTGGGCAGCGTAGGCGGCACCGTCGTGGCAACATAGGTGTCGTAGCCAATAAAGCCGGCGAACACCACGATCACGATCAGGTCGGTGATGGTCTGCGAGACGCCCATGAACATCAGCACGATCTCAACCAGAATAGTGGCGAGCAGAATGCCAAAACCGATGCCATATACGCGCTGGAAAAACTTGGGGAACGTCACGCCCAAGGCGCCAAAGACAAAGGTGATGGCGGCCGTGGCGATAAAGGCAGTGTTGATGGTGGACAGGTCGTAGTTGGCAAGGCCAAACGACGCGGTCAGGCCAAAGGTGCTCGCAAAGATTACGTAGCCCACAAGGGATAGGCCCACGGACTGCTTGCTGGCGGCGGCCGACATCATGACCATGCCGACGATGGTCAAAATAAATGAGCCAAAGACCAGCGGCAAAGCGGCGCCGCTCATCATCATGCGGGCAAACGCCATGGTGCTCGTAAAGTAAGCACCAGCGCCCATGGCACAAAAGCCCAAGAAGATGAGGGCAGACATGGCAAGATTGTACGCACGCGGCGACATCTCCTTGGCACGGCTTGCGCCGGCCTCGATGGGGCCGTTCTGATAGCCCTGGATATCGTTCATAATTTCGTCCTTTCAAAAAGTGCCGTGAAAGACGGCGCAGCAGGTGACAAGATTCCTGTCATTGTACCCGAATGCCGTACGTCCTTACCCACGGCGCTCGCCCTCGAGCGTACGATCAAAGGCCCAGACCCACCAACGCATCACGTGCGCCTGCGAGCCGTCCGCCCGCTCGCGCGTCTGGTCCTCCAGATACAACTCGGTCGCGTGCCCGCCAAAACGCACCTTATAGGTCGCCGTACGGATGCCGTGGACCGTCAGGCCAAACCCGGTGGTCGAGATAATTTCATCGATTGTAAAACAACGTCCGTCGACCCAGCAGACGGCGACTGGCACGACTTGTCCGCCCGCGAGGATGCGAGCCACGACGTCCACATACTGCTTGTGTACGCGCCGAGTTTTGCCGTCTGTCTGTCGATATTCCATGCCTCCTATTATCGAACGCATGTTTGCATGTTGTAAAGCGAACAGACTGTGGTTTTGGAGTGTCGTAGTAATCGCACGTGTCCGCATGGCGTGTTAGCAAAAAGAACACCCGCGGTCAACAGGGCTAATATTCAATTTTAGTGCCAAAAAGTTCACTTCTCCCATCAGAACTCGGTAAAGAAACCCGCAGGAGGTGATACGATTTATCATGTTTTTGTAACGTGCCTGCAAACTTCGAGAAAGCCCATATATGGACGTAACGTTCTCAACCTTCCTCGGCCAAATTGTGTCGAACCCAGTCCTTGCCGTCACCGTGATCCTCGCGTTGGGCGCCATCTTCGTCAATGGATGGACCGACGCGCCCAACGCCATCGCGACCTGCGTCACTACGCGTTGCATGCCCGCCCGCGCCGCCATTCTCATGAGCGCCGCATTCAACTTCCTCGGCGTGCTCATCATGACGCACTTTAACGCGAGCGTCGCCAACACCATATCACATATCGTCGACTTTGGCGGAAACAGCACCATGGCGCTCGCCTGCCTGTGCGCGGCGCTGTTCTCCATCGTCGTCTACGGCGCCACAGCGTCGCGTTTTGGCATCCCCACCTCGCAAAGCCACAGCCTTATCGCCGGCCTGACCGGTGCCGCCATCGCCCTCGGCGGCGCGAGCAGCGTCAACGTCCACGAGTGGATGAAGGTCATCTACGGCCTGGCGCTCTCCATCGGCCTGGGCTTTGTTATGGGCTGGGTCCTGTGCAAGCTCGTCTCGATTCTTTTCGCCGCCGCCAACAGGCGACGTGCCAATGTCTTCTTTAAATACGCTCAGATCGCGAGCGCCGCGGCCATGAGCTTTATGCACGGCGCGCAGGATGGACAGAAGTTCATCGGCGTGCTCTTTTTAGGCGTGGCCTTCGCCAACGGCCAGACGAGCATCGGCGATGCCGGCATCCCCATCTGGATTATGCTGCTGTGCTCGGCCACTATGGGTATCGGCACCAGCGTGGGCGGCGAGCGCATCATCAAGTCCGTCGGCCAGAGCATGGTCAAGCTCGAGAAGTATCAGGGCTTCTCTGCCGACCTCGCAGGCGCCGCGAACTTGCTGCTTGCCACCCTTACCGGCATCCCCGTGTCCTCCACGCACATCAAAACCTGCGCCATCATGGGCGTCGGCGCCGTCAAGCGCCTTTCGGCCATCAACTTCGGCGTGGTCAAGGACATGATGTTCACCTGGTTCTTCACCTTCCCCGCCTGCGGACTCATCAGCTTTGTCATGGCCAAGCTGTTCATGATGTTCATCTAGTCAAACCGAGCGTCCATCCGGACTGCAATGCTTCGCCCACCCGTCTTCGCCTCGAAAGGACCCACCCATGGCAAAGAAACCCGATTCGTTCTACTTTGACAACTACGTTGCCTGCGCCGACCTAGCCGTACAGGCTGCCGAGCTGCTCACCAAGATTTTCGAGAACTTCAATCCCGCGAAGATTCACGATATGCTCGACAAGATGCACTCAATCGAGCATGCGGCAGACAAGAAGCACCACGAGCTCGAAGACGCCTTGCTCACCGCCTTTATCACCCCGCTCGAGCGCGAGGATCTGGATCTGATGAGCTGCTCACTCGACACCGTGCTCGACCGCATCGAGGGCGTCGTGCAGCGCGTCTACTTCACCAACATCCAGAGCATCCATCCCGACGCCACCGTCATCGCTCACAAGGTGACTGACGCCTGCCGCGCCATGAAAGACCTGATGGTCGAGCTGCCCAACTACCGCAAGTCCAAGACCCTGCGCGAACTCGTCATCCAGATCAACACCATCGAGTCCGAAGCCGACGAGCTCTATATCAACGCCATGCGCAACCTGCACGTTAACGGCAAGGACCCGCTCGAGGTCATCGCCTGGCGTGACGTGTACGCCTTCCTGGAGTACTGCGCTGACTGCTGTGAGAATGTGGCCGATGTTGTGGATTCGATTGTCATGAAGAACAGTTAATTGGGGGTACGTGTCCCGGCGGCGAAGGGCCGGCACCTGTTTGCTTTCTCACTCCGGCTGCATGGCAGAGTCGTTCGAAAGTAAACAGGTGCCGGCCCTTCGCCTTACGTACCACCATTGGGAACTTTGGCTGATACTTTGAAAGCGATGGGGCTTTTGTTGGCGGGGCCTTTGGACCCGATTGGGAACTTTGGGACCGCCTTAAACGTTTGGGTGGATGGGGCTTTGGGTACCCTTTGTTTTACTTTGGATTGATTCGTTGAATTTGGAGGTCTTGGTTGTGAGTTATTTGGATCTGGCTCGTGGTCGGTATTCTTGTCGTTCGTTTGAGGACCGTCCTGTTGAGCAAGCTGTGGTGGATGCCATTGTTGAGGCTGGGCGTATTGCTCCTTCTGCTTGTAATAACCATCCAACCCGTGTGATGGTGTTGGATACGCCTGAGCTTCTGGAGAAGGCTGCTGCTTGTCAGCCTCGGTTTGCTCGTGATGGGTCTATCTTTGGCGCTCCGCTTATCTTCCTTATTTGCAGCGTTACCGATGATGCTTGGGTGCGCCCGTATGATCAGATGAATTCCAGCGAAATCGATACATCCATCGTTTGCGATCAGATGATGATGGAGGCCACCGAGCAGGGCCTGGGAACGTGCTGGGTATGCCATTTTAAGCCAGAGGTGGCACAGGAGCAGTTCAATCTGCCCAAGGGCGTTTATCCCTATCACATGCTCGTCTGTGGCTATCCTGCCGACCACATCGCCGACCCCGAGCATCGCGAGGCCCGTACCATTCCCCTCCCCAACTTCCTCCTCAAGTAGTTTTTTGGCACATGCCCTAAAACCTACCTTTTACCGCTCACTCATTCGCCGAGTTCTGCGCCACAATGTGCAGGGCTCGGTTTTTTATGTTGCGCGCCCCTGCACAGTCATAAAAAAGGACCCGCAAGCTGCGGGTCCTTTCTAGGCACTAAATTGTAGGCCGAATGTTAGTCCAGGTCGTCGGCAGCAAAGTTGTCGATCGGGGCGAAGGGATCGGCCACGGGGACAACCGGGTCAGCGACGGGCAGCGGCTCGGCGGGAACAGTCACTGCAGGAGAAGCGGCAGAACCGACCGGCGTGGAGGCCATCAGATCGGCCGGGAAGGAATTCTGGGCATCGTCCATGAAGTGCTGGATGAGCTTGAGATACTCTGCCTTGAACTCCTCACGGGAAGCCTTGAGACGATCGATCTCCTCGAGCTCGGCCTGCTTCTCGGTCAGAGCCTGGCGGATAACCTCGCGGGCCTTGGCGTCAGCCTCGTTGCGGATACGCTCAGCGTTCTCGTTGGCATCGTTGACGATGGTCTCAGCGGTCTGCTGGGCAGCGATCAGGGCAGCGGAAATCTGGCGCTCCTGAGCGGAGAAGTCAGGGGCGGGAGCAGCCACGGGGGCGGCAGGAACGGCCTGGGCGGTGGCATCCTGAGCTTGGGCAAGCTGAGCCTGCGCATCGGCAAGCTGCTGCTCGGTAGCAGTCAGACGACCCTTAAGGTCGACGATCTTAGCGAGCATAGCGTCAACCTCGGAGGACAGCGTCTCCAAGAAGACGTCGACCTCAGCAGGATCGTAGCCACGCTTGGCCTCAGAGAAAGTCTGAGCCTGGATGTCTGCAGGGGTAATAGCCATAACAAGTCTCCTTTTTCATCGCCTCGGCGCTACACGCCCGACGTAAGTTACTAAGTCAGTTCTACACGAGTATACCTATAAGAAGCTGCAGAACCAGCCTCTGCACCAACTGCAACGCAATAATCGCAACGACCGGCGAAAAATCGATACCGCCCATCGGCGGGATGAAACGACGGAACAGGTTGAGCCACGGACCGCACACGCTATCAAGCACCGCGGCAATATCCTGAAGCAAACCACCCTGCTTCATGGGAATCCACGTCATAAAGCAGTAGACGACAATGAGCGTGGAATAGAAGTTGAACAGCGTGTTGACCAGCTGGACGATAGTGTAGATGTTGATGGGAATCTCCTCGTCTTGTCTTTACTTAAGGTAGCCGTCGGCACGAAGCTTCTTGAGATCGGAATCTTTGACCTCGCAACCGGCGGGCAGCACCATGAACACGCGGTCGCCCACCTCCTTGACCGTGGCACCCAGACCGCAGGCAAAGCCGTAAGAGAAGTCCAAGACGCGCTTGGCAACTTCGGTGCGTACGCCCACAAAAATCAGTGCGACAGGCTGCTTGGTGCGAACGCGGCGCACCACGGTCTCCACGTCGTCATAGCTCTCGGGGCGCAGGACATAGGCCGGCAGCTGCGGCGTGGCGTTGATGATATTGCTCGCATAGGCCGAGGCATCGCTCGGTGCAGGCGCGGGTGCAGCGGCGGCACGGGCGCGGGTATTCTCGGCGTAGCTCGACGGCGTGTCATAGGCACCAGGACGATAACCGCTCGCAACACTGTCCTGCGAGCGCGAAGGCGGGTTATACGTCGTGGCATGGCGGGAGTCATCGCCGACCAGCTGACCGGAGCGCGTATACACGGCAACCGACTCAGCTTCACCGCGGCGCGTCTGGCCAAGCAGGCCGTTGCTCGGCTCGTCTTGGGTGTAGAAGCCCTCGCCCGAAGCACCACTGTAGCCGTTGTTCTGATAGCCATCGTCGTAGCCGTCATCGTAGCCGTAGTCGTCGTCCTGGCCATAACCCTGGTCGTAACCCTGCTGGCCGCCCAGGTGCATCTTATTTTTAATCTCGTCAAGGAAGCCCATGGTTGTGTCCTCTCGCGGTTTAGTGCAGGCGCCCCGATAATCAGTGCGCACTTCAGAGCCTTATTTTACTGCAAACTCCGGGCTAAATACTACCCTGCCCAGGCGAACGAGCGTAGAGCCCTCCTCAAGGGCAGACTCAAAGTCCTCGCTCATACCGCAGGAAAGCTCAGGCAGGTTCAAATCGGGATGCGCCGCCTCCAGCTCATCCCTCAGCTCACGAAGCCCCGCAAAGGTGCGGCGTGCCACATCCTTATTCCCCCGGGGCGCCATAGTCATAAGCCCCTGTACGCAAATTCCCTCAAGTTCTGCAAGCTCACCCGCGGCGGCGCGAATCTCATCGGGTGAAAAGCCTCCCTTCGACTCCTCACCACTCACATTGACCTCAATGAGCACACGCTGGGGGCCGACGAGCTCGCCTGCCTCAATCTTGCGAACAGCACGGCTCGAGATCGCCTGCGCCAGATGCAGCGAACCCACCGAGTGAATCAGCTCGGCTGAGCCCAGCACCGCATTGATCTTATTGGTCTGCAGGTTGCCGATCATATCGAAGCGCACCTCGGGCAGCTCCGGATGCTCCGCCAGACCCGTGAGCTTGCGAACCAGCTCCTGCGGGCGGTTCTCGGCAAAATGGCGATACCCCGCCTGGATGGCGGCAACGGTCTCATCGACACCAACGGTCTTGGACACGGCAATGAGGCGCGCGGCGTCGTGGGGACGGCCTGCGCGATCGAGCGCCGCATAAAAACGTTCCAGAATCTGCTCGCGGCGAGCGCGCATCAAGTCCAAATAGTTATCCATTGCTAATCGCCTCCGCTGACAGCCAAACAAGTAGTCCCATGCTAACGCAAGAGCGCGGCCCCGCATGTGCAAGGCCGCGCTCACTTAGGTATTTACAATCTTTCGACGAACGGGGTTACTTACTCCTCGTCGTCCTCGCCATCGTCCTCATCCTCAAGATGATCGAGCAGGTAGCGAAGACCCTCGCTGACCTCGTTAGCGGGCACCTTGGCAACGTAGCGAGCGTCGACGGCGGGCCTCATGATAACACCCTCGCCCGAAGGCACGCGCATGCTCTCGAGCTCATCCTCATCAGTGCGGGCGATATCGCCGGCATTCATGCGCTGACCAGTCAACAGGAAGGTCAGACGGCAGGCGGCATCGATGGAAATCGAGGCGATGCGATCGAGGTAGCGCGAAACCATGATGGCGCGGCGCAGGTCGTCATAGTTGCTGTCGTCGTCCATAAAATCGCCCGTGTCCATGCGGTTAAAGGTGCGGAAGAACTTCTCGTACGCCGCATGCACCGGCTCGTCCTCGACGGCCAGGCTGCAGATGATGGACATGTCGTTAGTGACGAGCGCAGAAAGCGAAGAGCCCAGCACCTGGTAGACGGCCTCAGCCTCGGCCTCGACCGTACCGACGAGCTCCTGGGGCAGCGAGATGTCGGCCTTGATCATATGACGCGTGGCGCGGCAGATCTGGCGAACCTTATCGGTCATGCGCTGCAGGTTAAAGTCGACGTAGATAATCGTCTGCAGCAAGCGGAAGTCGGAGGCGACCGGTGACTGCGTGGCGATCAGGTTGTAGCACACGGCCTCCAGGTTAGCGCAGCGCGCGTCAATCGAAAGCGTGCGCTTCTTGGTCTTGGTGGCGAGCTTGCGGTCGTCGGTCACATAGGCCTTAACGGCATCGTGGAGGGCCAGATCGACGGCCTCATAGATGCTCAGCATCTCGTGACGGGCCTCGACGAGCTGACGGGAAAACAGTTTGCGCATGGTTCACTCCAATCAGTTGGGTGCGGTCATGCCGCCCGCACAGTGAATATACACCGGACCAGGTCCGATCAGCTTGGGACTAGTCGCACCGATCAGCCAAAGCGGCCGGTGATATAGTCTTCCGTCCGCGAGTCCACCGGACTGGTGAAGATCGCGTCGGTTTGACCATACTCGATGAGCGTGGCGGGCTCGCCGGCAACTTCCTGCAAGAAGAATGCGGTGTAGTCGCTAATACGAGCTGCCTGCTGCATTGAATGCGTGACGATGATGATCGTCATCTCGGGCGCCAGCTCGGCCATCAGATCCTCGACCTTAGAGACGGACGTGGGGTCGATGGCGGAGCAGGGCTCGTCCATCAGGAGGACATCGGGTTGCACCGCGAGCACGCGCGCGATGCACAGACGCTGCTGCTGACCGCCCGAGAGTGCCAAACCATCCTTGTTGAGCTGATTGGATACCTCTTTCCAGAGGTTGGCGCGCTTGAGCGATTCTTCCACGATGTCATCGAGGTCACTTTTGCTAGTCACGCCCTGCAGACGAGGGCCAAAGGCGACATTCTCGTAGATGGATTTAGGAAACGGGTTGGGCTGCTGAAAGATCATGCCCACGCGACGACGGAGATCGACCGGGTCGACACCCTCGGCATAGATATCGTTGCCGTCGAGCGTCATGGTGCCCTCGATGCGCGTGCCCTCGATCAGGTCGTTCATGCGGTTGATGCAGCGCAAAAACGTCGATTTGCCGCAGCCCGAAGGGCCAATAAACGAGGTGATGGCGTTTTTGGCGATGTTGAGGTCGAGCCCCGTCAGCGCATGAAAGTCACCGTACCAAAAGTTGAAATCCTTGGCCGTAATGGCCGCTTGCTCCAGCGTGGGAGCGGACTGATAAACGGACATGGGACTCCTTAACTAGCGACGCTTGCGCGACAGGAAGCGCGCAAACAGGTTGAAGGCCAAAATGATCACCATCAGCAAGAGCGCGGTGCCGTAGGCTGCGTTCATGTTGATGCCGTCGTTGGCAAGCAGGTACAGGTGAACCGTCATGGGGCGGCCGGAATCGAGCGGCGAAATAGGTAGATTGATGGCCTGCCCCATGGTGTAGAGCACCACCGCGGTCTCGCCAATGGCACGGCCGATGGCGAGGACGATGCCCGTGGCAATACGGCCAAAGGCAGAAGGAAGCACGATCTTGGAGACAACCTGCCACTTGGTGGCGCCCAGGCCGTACGCGCCCCAACGGATATAGCGCGGAACGGCGCGAATGGCCTCTTCGGTGGTGCGCATGACGATGGGAAGCATCAAGAGCGCGAGTGCCAGGGCGGCAGAGACCATCGAAAGGCCCAAGCCCATGGCCTCGACAAACAAGGCGTAGCCAAACAGACCCATAACGATGGAGGGCACCGAGGCCAAAGCGTCAGCAGCGTAGCGAATGAGCTCGACGACCTTGCCCTGCTTGGCGTACTCGGCCAGATAGACGGCTGCCAGCACAGCGATCGGCGTGCAGATAAGCATGGCGAGCGCCGTCACATAGACGGTCGAGACGATCGTGGGCCAAATACCGCCCTCGGCGTTGACGCCCTGGGGCCAACCGAAGATAAAGTCGAGCGAGATGTGTGGCAGGCCGTTGATGACCACGTAGGCGATGATAGCGACCAGCACCAGCGTGGTGATGTAGGCAGCGGCACGGAACACGCCAAGCATGATCTTGTTGGACAGGTCCTTGTTGATGCGGCCCTTCTTGCCGTGGGAAAGGGCACGCTTGATGCGCTCGCGCGACGAGGTCGTATCGACCGTCGTGTCAACGGAATCGGACATAGCCTACCCCCTCTTCTTCTTGGAAATCAGACGGACGATGCCCACCAGCGTGGCGGAGATGATAAACAGGACCACACCCATGCCGAACAGCGCCGAGCGGTGCAGACCCGAGGAATAGCTCATGTCGAGCGCAATCTGGCTCGTGAGCGTCGAGATGGGGCTCGCAATGCTGTCGGGAATAACCGGGGCGTTACCTACGACCATGAGCACGGCCATGGTCTCGCCGATGGCACGGCCCATACCCAGCACGATGGCATCAACGATACCCAGCTTCGCGGCAGGTAGCACGACCTTATAGATGGTCTGCCACTTGGTGGCGCCCATGGCATACGATGCCTCGCGAATGCCCATGGGAATGGAATTGAGAGCATCGATGGTGAGCGTGGTGATGGTAGGGACGATCATGATGGCGAGCACAAACCACGCCGTCAGCGCACCAAAACCAAGGCCGCCGGTCAGTTGTGCGATAAACGGGCGGATGATGATCATGCCAAAGAAGCCGTAGATGATGGAGGGTATGCCCGCCAGCAGGTCAACGGCGGGGCTGATGAGCTTGCGCACGCGCTTGCTGGCAATCTCGACCAGGTAAACGGCCGTACCCACGCCCAGCGGCACGCCCATGGCGAGCGCACCGACGGTCACCAGACCCGAGCCGGCAAGCAGCGACAAGATGCCGTAGTGGCCCTCGGAAGGCGCCCACGTAAAGCTAAAGAAGTCCGCCAGACCGATGTCGGTAAAGACGGGCAGCGCCGAGTACGTGGTAAAGACAAAAATCAGGATGACGGTAACGACCGCCAAGAACGCGCAGGCAAAGAAGATCCACTGCAGCGCCTTCTCCTTGATATAGGTACTGTGCGATACGAGCGCCAGCTCGCGCTTCTTGGGCGTCTGAACATTCTGCTCAGTCTGGGAGTTTTCCTGTGCTTCCATGCTACTCACTCCCCTTCTCGTCGTTGGTGACGGGAATAAAGCCCGCCTCGCGAATCTGCTTGTCCATCTTTTCGGACGTCACATAGTCGATGTAATCCTGCGCCTGCTGCGAAGGCGCACCCTTCACAAAGAAGTAAAGGTCGCGTGAGATGGGATAGCCGCCGCTCGCGACCGTCTTCTCGGACGCCTCAACATGATTGACCGAGACGGCCTTGACCGAGGTCTTGGCGTTGAGGCTATCGACGAAGCCCAGCGAAATGTAGCCAATGGCACCGCGCGAACGAGATACCACGTCGCGCACCTGGCCCGTGCCCGAAAGAACGGCCGAGCGGCGATCGAACGGGGTGCCGTCCATCACGATGGTGCGGAAGGCCTCACGCGTGCCGGACGCCTCATCTCGATTGATGACCTGGATCCTCAGGTCCTCGCCACCGACTTCTTTCCAGTTGGTGATCTTGCCGGCGTAAATATCGCGGAGCTGCTCGGTCGAGAGGTTATCGACCGGGTTATCGTCGTTCACGATGACCGCGATACCGTCGTGGGCAATGACGATGGGAGTCAGGCCCAGATCCTGTTCGTCGGCATTGAGTCCACGGGAGGAGCTGGCGATATCGGCTGTGCCGGCGCTGACGGCCTCGATGCCAGCGGAAGAACCCAAACCGGAAACGAGCACGTCGATGCCGGTCTCCTCCTTAAAGCCCTCGGCCGCAATCTCGGCGATAGGAAGGCAGGTCGTGGAGCCGGCGACGGTAATGGAAGAGGTAGAAGATCCCGAAGAACAGGCGCACAGCGTAAGCGTAAGCACAGCGGCGCTCAGGACCGATACGATCTTTCTCATAGCATCACGCCGATCGCAGCATGGCGCCCACAGGTGCCGTCCTCGTTACGGTAGGAATAAAAGCGGTCGTTCTGACGCACAGTCGAAAGCTGGGTATCCACGATATTATCCGCGTCGACACCGACATCTACCAGCGCCTCGCGAATGGCAGCGGAAAGATCGAGCATGCGAGAGGCACTCGCATCGATGCAAGAGAACTCGGCGGCAAAGCGATCCATGAGTTCCTGGGATACCTCATATTCGTCACCCAAGATATGGGGGCCGATATAGGCGGAAACGTTGCTCGCATCGCAGCCGGCAGCATCGCAAAGCGCCTGGCACGCCTTGGCAGAAATACGTGCAATCGTGCCCTTCCAACCGGAGTGCACCACGGCAAATCCGCCAGGGGCCACCAGCACCACGGGAACGCAGTCGGCAAAGCAGAGCAGCACGGGCACGTTATGCGCCGTGCAGACGATGGCATCACAGCCCTCGGCAATCTGCTCGCGAACGTCCTCAAGGTCATCGGCGCCGTTCGAGGTCACCGCAACGATATGATCACCATGGACCTGATTGGGAACGAGCAGGTTGTGCTCGCACTCGGCGGCACCCATAGCTTCGAGCGCACGACGACGATTTTCTTGAACAGCAAAGGGGTCATCGCCAACATGCGAGCCCAAGTTGAGTGAGGAGTACGCATCTTCGGAAACGCCACCGGCGCGCTCGGTGAAGGCAAAGCGAACATCGGATGTCGCGCCCTCCACCAACGTAACTCCATCATGGTCGACACGCGAAACGTTGTCCGCACGTGCTGCCATACTAAAGCCTCCTAATAACACAAGTACCGCGGCATCGCCGCTACAGCCCGCGTTTATACGGCTGTCATACTTCTCTAAAAGGATACCTGCTGCGCTGGAGGCAATCGTAAAGGGAACGTAAAGAGATTGGAGGTTCTAGTTTACAAAGTCGAAATAAAAAGGGCGCGTCCATACGGACACGCCCCTGTGCACAACAATGCAAAGAACGACTTAGAAGCTACCGCGCTTCAGGAAGTCGGGAAGCTCGAACTGATCGTTGCCGAAGTTAGGAAGCTCGGTGCCACCAACGTTGCGGGTCGGAGCGGCCTGAGCCGGACTGGTGGCCGGAGCGGTGCGTTGCGGCTCAGCGGAGGCAGCGGCCTTGCTCTGAGACTGCTGAGCAGCAAAGAGCTCGTCCTGGCGGTTGACGTTGGAGTCGGAGAAGCCCGTAGCGATGACGGTGATACGCACCTGGTCGCCCAGGGACTCGTCGACAACGGTACCGAAGATGATGTTGGCCTCGGGATCGACGGCATTGGCGACAACGTCGGCGGCGTCGCTGATCTCTTGGATGCCCAGGTCCTTGGAACCGGCGATGGAGAGCAGCACGCGCGTGGCACCATCGATGGAGCTCTCGAGCAGCGGGCTGGAGATGGCCTGCTGGGCAGCATCGACGGCACGGGTATCCCCAGAAGAGGTACCGATACCCATCATGGCGGTACCGGCCTGCTTCATGATGGTCTTAACATCGGCGAAGTCCAGGTTGATGATACCGGGGACGGTGATGAGGTCGGTGATGCCCTGGGTGCCCTGGGAAAGGACACCATCGGCAATCGCGAAGGCCTCGAGCATGGTGGTCTTCTTCTCGGCGATGTCGAGCAGCTTATCGTTAGGAATGACGATCATGGTGTCGACGCAATCGGAGAGGGTCTTAATGCCCTCCTCGGCGCTCTTCTTGCGCTTGCGGCCCTCGAAGGTGAAGGGCTTGGTCACGACGGCGACGGTCAGCGCACCGACCTCGTTCATCGCGATATCGGCAACGATGGGAGCAGCGCCGGTACCGGTGCCACCGCCCTCGCCGCAGGTGATGAACACCATGTCGGCGCCAGCGAGCGCCTCGGCAATGTCGTCGCGGGACTCATCGGCAGCCTTGCGGCCAACCTCGGGGTTGGCGCCGGCGCCCAGGCCGCGGGTAAGGTCGGTGCCGATGTGCACCTTGATATCGGCATCAGAGATCGCGAGTGCCTGAGCATCGGTGTTGATGGCAACAAACTCGACGCCGCGGATGCCCTCTTCGATCATTCGATTGACCGCGTTGGTACCGCCGCCGCCGACGCCGACCACCTTAATGACGGCAAGGTAGTTGTTGATCTCTGTCTCGTGCATGTCGGTCCTCCGAACAAAGGTTATAGCCATAGCATGGGTCGACCCCTGCGCACATTAACCTTCAGGTTGAAAGTAAATGCAAAGGTAAACCGTATTATGTTTGCACATTATGAACGTATCAGTCAAATAATTGACCGTGAAAACCAAACAAACCAGATAAACGGCGTGGTATGGCCCCTCAACAAAGCATCAACCAGCGCTACGAGGTCGGAGCGTTCCTAAATGTATAGTTACCCGGAGAACGCACATTGATATACGTTACGCCCTCTACCTGCGAAAGCAGCTTGGTGACTACGCGCTCCTTCTTGACGATATCGTTCGAATCGCCCAGCGACACCTCAATGCCGTTATTGAGGTTTGCCGAGATGGCTTCGACCGAAGGCGTGGAAATATCCTTGACTTGTCCCAAGAACTCGCTCGAAAAACCACGCACATAATCCAAGCCAGCCTTAACGGCCTTGGAGCTCACCGCCTGGCCGGAAACCGGAGCGACATCCGCCGAGACATCAGTCAACAACACCGCGCCATAGTGCTTAGCGAGCGCCAGCGCGGCATCAATGCCGGTCAGGGTATTTGAGCCCTGCCCCGTCGTGATGACGTTGCCCTGGTCATCCACTTCGACCGACGTCGACAGCGGGGCGATCCAGGTGTCATCATCCCCGATGGCCCAGGCAAGGTCATCGGAGCTGATATAGGCAATTGCGATGACCTTGCGCTCCATCGGCGTAATGATGAGCGTATGCGGGAACTGACGCTGGACATCCACGCCCGACACCCACGGGTTCTGCTTGAGGTCCTCGGTAATCTGGTCAGGATCGACGTTAAAAAGCGACGTTCCCTCGGGCAAATCGATCAGCTGGATAGCATCGTGCTTCGTCACATGCTCGCTGCCTTGAATCTGAATATCAGTGGCGGTAAACAATCCAGAGTTGATCACCACGACGGCAACGACGACGAGCACGGCCAAGACGGCCAGAACGCCGCCCGCGATTTTGCCTTTGCCTGTAACGAGAGAAGCGGCGTCTGACGTTTTATTTGCCATCGCCCCAAGTGAAGACAACGGGTTGACGCCTTTTTTACCCGAAGGCTTCTTGGCGGTAGCCGGCACCGATGTCAGCGAGCGCGGTTTCGATGCGCCCAGCGTGCGACCCGGACGCGGCGCTTTAGTTCCCGTCGAGGGCTTAGGAGTTGCCATGGGACGGGCAGGTTTGGCGCCCATAACAGGCTTTGACGTCACCGAGGGACGCGAGGACTTTTTTGCGGCCGGACGATTGCCGAGCTGCGAGCCGACAACCGGACGACTGGTCTGTCGAGCATGCCCGACAGACTTAGAGTGCGCGACGGTATTGCGTTGAGGTTTGGCAGGCGCGCCGGAACGCCCTCCGGCGCGGCGGAAGGTGGGTTTCGATGCTCTAGAAGCCGAGGAATTTAACTTCCGGTCTGAGCTCGATGCCATACGCCTCCCTCACCTTTCCGTGCACATGTCTGATAACCGCGGCAACGTCATCGGCCGAGGCAGTTCCGTTATTAACGATAAAATTAGCGTGAACGGGCGAAACTTCCGCGCCGCCAATCGAAAAACCCTTTAATCCACAATCCTCGATAAGCTTGCCCACACTCGCATCGGGCGGGTTGCGAAAGACCGACCCGCAGGATGCGCGACCCATGGGCTGCGTACGCTTGCGCCTCGTCAGGTACCGCTCCATGCGCTCGCGAATGTCGGCCTTGGGCGCCGGTTTAAGCTTGAGCACGCACTCGAGGATAATCTCATTGCGGGGAAGGCTACATTCGCGGTAGCCCCAAGTGATCTCGGACCCCGCATAATGCTTGATACCGGATGCCGGGTCAAACGTTACGACATCCTCAACCAGCGAGCCAATCCACTCGGTCCGTGTGCCGGCATTCATAGATATCGCACCGCCAACCGAGCCAGGGATGCCAACGGCAAACTCAAGGCCCGAGAGGCTACGCGACAGGGCATCGTTGACCAGGCGCGCAAACATCACGCCCGCACCGACCGTCAGCGTACAACCGTCATCGGCAACAACCGTGCGCTGAAACTCACGTCCGAGCGAAATGACGGCGCCGCGATAACCGCCATCGGCAACCAGCAGATTGGAGCCCTTGCCGATGATGACCCACGGCACCTGCTCGCGATCGAGCACCGCCACGGCGCGGCGGAGGGCATGATAGCTATGGCACGTCACAAAGAGGTCGGCCTTGCCGCCGATACGATAGCTCGTATGACGCGCAAGGCGCTCGTCCTCGATCACATCCGTGTCGATCATGCCCGAGAGCGCCATGACGGCGTTAAACAGACCCATTAGACTTAAGCGTCTTTCTTGGCAGTCAAATACTCGATAAACTCGGGGCCGACGGTCGTAACGTCACCGGCACCCATAGTGAGCAGCAAGTCGCCCTCGCCCACCATCTGCTCGAGCTCCTGATTGAGCTCAAGACGGCTGGAGCAGTACACGACCTCCTTGCCAGGATGCTTGGCGCGCACGGTATCGGCGAGCATCTTAGAGGTAACACCCGGAATGGGCATCTCGCCAGCCGAGAACACATCAATCAGCAGCAGTTTATCGGCATTGGCAAATGCATCGGCAAAGTCGTCGCACAGGGCCTGCAGGCGCGAATAGCGGTGCGGCTGGAACACGACGTCGACGTGCTTGTAGCCCAGCGACGAAGCGGCAGCAAGCGTCGCCTTGATCTCGGTGGGGTGATGGCCGTAATCATCGACCACGGTGATTCCATCGATATCGCCCACGTGGGTAAAGCGACGACGGACGCCCTCAAAGCTCGAAAGCGCCTTGGCGGCGGCGTCGATGTCAAGGCCCAGGACATGGGCGACGGTGAGCACCGCCGTGGCGTTGAGCATGTTGTGGCGACCGGGATTACTCTTGATCTCCACAGCGTGCTCAGTGCCGTCCTCAAAGCGAACGATAAAGTCGCTCTGGATGCCCTTGACATCCGGGTGCATGCAGACGATGTCGTTGCTCTCGGCAAAGCCGTAGGAAAGCACGTGACGGCCCGTCGACTTGGCGAGCTCGACCAGATGCGGGTCCTCACCGCAGACGATGACGGTGCCGTCCTCGCCCACCAGGCTCATGAATTTGGCGAAAGTCGCCTCGATCTCCTCGATACCCGAGTAGTGATCGAGGTGGTCGGCCTCGACGTTGGTCACAATGACCACGTTGGGGTTCAGGAACAGGAAGGAACTGTCGGACTCGTCGGCCTCGGCGACAAAGTAGTCGCCCGAGCCGTTCTTGCCGTTCGTGTCATAGCCCTCGACGATGCCACCGATCAGGAAGCTCGGATCCAGACCCATGCGGTCGAGCATGGTGGCGCACATCGAAGACGTGGTGGTCTTGCCATGCGTGCCGGCAACAGCGACGGTGGTGTAGCCGTGGCCCAAAGCAGAGAGCATCTTGGCACGGGGCCACACGGGAATACCAAGCTCGCGAGCGCGCACGAGTTCAGGGTTGGACTCCGGAATAGCGGTGGAGACAACAACCACGTCGGGCTTGACCTCGTCGATCGTGGCGGCCTCATGGCCCACATGCATCTTCACACCAGCGCGGGTAAGCTGGCGGATATAACGTGACGTCTTAAGGTCGGAGCCGGTAACGGCATAACCGCGCTCGTGCAGAACGAGGGCGATGCCGCTCATGCCGGCGCCGCCGATACCGATAAAGTGGGCGCTCTTAAACTCGGGCGCGGAGGTTGCAGTCTGGGAATCAGCCATGTGCTCGTGTACTCCTTGCGTAAACACTGCCTGTAACCCGTTAACTGTACCGCACCTACCGCATCAGCGCGAGGGCGACCGACGATATCCCGTCTAACTAACGCAAACCCTCTACCGCATCCGCCAGAAGAGCGGCGGCCCTATCCTGAGCCAGACCACGCGCCGCCTGACGCATGGCGTCGCGTGCCGCCGCGTCATCGACCAGGTGCAGCAGCTCATCGGCAAAGGCAGAACCGTCGATATCGGCATCGGCGCAGAGCACGCCGGCCCCGGCGTCGACCAGATAACGAGCATTGGTGGTTTGGTGGTCGGCCGTCGCATGCGGATACGGCACGAGCACCGAGGGCACGGCGAGCGCAGCGATCTCGGCCACGCTCGATGCGCCCGAACGCGAGAGCACCAAATCGGCAGCAGCCAGCATATCGCCCATGTTGTCGATGTAAGGCTGGACGCGGTAACGCTTCGCCTCCTCGGGCGTCAGCGCCAAAGCGCGCTCGGTCTCCTCAAAGCCGTCGGCACCCGTCGAATGCAACACATAGAGGTTCTTGCGCGAAAGCAGCTCGTTTTTGAGCGAAACCACGCGCTCGTTGAGGTGTTGGGCGCCAAGTGAACCGCCAAAGACGAGCAGCAGCGTAGCGTCCTCGGGAACGCCAAGTGCCTTGCGGCCGCGAGCGCGATCGCCCTCGATCACCGAGCGACGTACGGGGTTGCCGGTCATGAGCACGTGGTCAGGGTCACCTTCGCGCTCAAAGACCGAACGCGCTGCCGGCACCGAGATGCACACGCGGGCGGCGTGGGAGTTCATCATCTTGTTGGCCAGGCCCGGAACAGAGTTCTGCTCATGCAGCAGATACGGAACGCCCGCGCCCTTGCACCACCCCAGCAGCGGAACCTCGACATAGGCACCAAAACCAATGGCGGCATCGGGCTTGCCGACCTTTGAGAAATGACTGGCGAGCGCACGCTTGGCTTTGTTGACACGCCACAGCGAGGTCAGCGCCGTCCAAGGACGGGAGCGGTCGAAGCCCGTGACCGTAATGGGCACAAAATCAAACCCAGCCTCGGGGACCAGACGACCCTCGAGCTTGCGCGACTGGCCCACGAACACAACGTGGTGGCCACGGTCACGGAGCTCTTCGGCCAAGGCGAGCGCGGGGTTGATGTGCCCTGCCGTGCCGCCGGCTGCAATAGCAACGGTCATTTTATCGGTCATGGTAGTCCCTTCGTACACGCGGTCCCTGGCCGTCGGTACGCAGACGCGCCGACGGGTCTGAGTTCAAATCGATTCGATTATATCCGCCGCCCGCATTGCGAGGAGTGGGGCGCTGAGGACGACCTTGCGGCGCCGTTCGCTGACGCGGGCGGGCTGCGGGGTCGGTCGCAGAGCCATCCAGGACGGTAAAACCGTTACGCGAAGATCGCTCGCCGCGCACGTGGGGCACGCCGGCGGTACTCTCATCCATAACGGCAAAGCTCTCACGGCGGCGGTCATACTCATCGCGGCGGGCGCTCTCGTACGAAACGCGCAGGATCAACCCGGCAAGCATGAGCGACACAATAATCGACGAACCGCCGTAGCTAATAAACGGCAACGGTTTGCCCGTCATGGGAAACACGTTGAGGATGCCCAGCGCGTTAATCAAAAACTGCACTGCGAGAATGACCGCGGAGCCAGACGCCATGAGCGCGCCCCGACGATCGGTCGCCTGCTCGGCAATGCGAAACGCCGAGTAGATCAGCATCGCAAACACCAAGAAGAACAGCACGGTTCCGACAAAACCGACTTCCTCGCCAATGATGGCCAAGATGTAGTCGTTGTGTGCCTCGGGCAGATACGAGTACTTCATGGTTGAGTTGCCGATGCCACGGCCGAACAGACCGCCCGAGGCAAAGGCCATGATGGCAAGCGTGGCCTGATAGCCGTCACCATACTCGTCGGCCCAAGGGTTCAAGGCAACCTGAATACGCACCATACGGTACGGCTCTGCGACAAGCGCAATCACGATCACGAGAATGCCGAAGATTAGCACGCCGATGATAAATCTGGGGTCGAGACCCGCAAACAACGCCATGCACATGAGGGTCAACAGGATGATCAGGACAGTACCGAAATCGGGCTGGATAAAGATCAGAAAGAGCGAAATGCCCAAGTAGATGCCCATCTTGCGAAGGAATTCGTTGATGTCGCCACCGGGCGAAAAGAAGCGATCAAGCATGATGGCCGAATACGCAATGGCAAATGGCTTTAAAAACTCGGAAGGCTGGAACTGAATACCGGCGATGTTGAGCCAGCGCGTGGCGCCACGGCTGCCGCTGCCCACCAAGAACACCAGAAGCAGTAGCCCTATCATGCCGATGAGGAAGATCCTGAGCACATCCTCCCCAAACCAGCTGTCCGGCAAAACGCGCACGATGGCAATCAGCGCCAGAACACCGACCACGGCAAACGCGGCCTGTCGACCCAGAAAAAACGTCGCCGAGCCATTCTCGTGCAGCGCCTCGACCGAAGACGCCGAGTACACCATCAGCAGGCCAAAGCATACCAAGGTAAACAAGCAGGCCATGAATATCAAACGGGGGCGCATGATACGGGCGGGAACGCCGGCAATATAGCGTTCGCTAAACGACTGCCCGCCGCGACCGGAACGCGGTGTGCTGCGCCGCGAGGAAGCACGGTCCGAGTCGGGCCTCCTCATACCTTGTCGGGGGCTCTCCTCTCTCACCGGCAACCCCTATTCCATTTGCGATTTCGCCGCAGCGGCAAGCTGGGCCACATAGTCCTTAAACACGCGGCCGCGCTCCTCATAGCCCGAGAACTCATCGAACGAAGAGCAGGCAGGAGAAAGTAAGATCACGTCGCCACGGCTCGACAGCGAACGGGCGACGTCCACGGCATCGCGCAGGTCATCCGCCTGGGCGATATCCACATCGCCATCGACATCGGCCTCGTCCATAGCGGCGGTGAAACGCTCGCGCGCATCGCCAAAGCAGACGACCGAGCGTACGTTATCCATAACAACGCGCGCGAAGTCCATGAGCGGCGTGCCCTTATCGTGGCCGCCGAGCAGCAAGATCACGTCGTCATCGGGAAATGCCGTCAGCGCCTTCTCGACCGCATCGGTGTTGGTCGCCTTGGAATCGTTGACGTAGCGCACGCCGTCAATCTCGCCACACGGCTCCACGCGGTGCTCGAGCGGCTGGAACGAAGCCAGACCGCGGCAGACACCGTCGACATCGGCACCGACTGCCAGGGCAGCCGTGGCAGCGCACAGGGCATTGATAACATTGTGATGGCCCGAAATCTTGAGCTCGGATGTAGCGATGAGCGGGGTCTCGACGCCCTTCAGGCGCACGATCATCTTGCCATCGCGCACAAAGGCGGCATCCTCGCCCTCAGGCTCGTCAAAGGCAACCTTGCAGATGCGACGACCCGGCGTGTAGATGTACTCATCGAACTCGTGAATGCCGGCGTCTTCGACGTCGACAACCGCCAGATCGTCATCGACCATATTGTCAAACAGTTTGATCTTGGCAAGCGCATAGTTCTTATGGCTCTTATGCCAGCCCAAGTGGTCGGGAGTGATGTTGAGCAGCACCGCCACGCGAGGATGAAGCTCGGCGGTCGTAGCAATCTGGTAGCTCGAGAGCTCGGCCACAAACCACTCGTTGTGGGCTCGGCCGTCAATCTCGTTGACCGGCGGCTCGCCGATGTTGCCGACAGCTACGCTGGCCTCGCCGGCAGCCTTGAGCAGATAATCAGTCAACGACGTGGTGGTCGTCTTGCCGTTGGTACCCGTGATGGCAATCCAGTTATCGGGCGACAGGCGATAGGCAAACTCGGGCTCACCCATAATCTGGACGGCATGCTCGCGCCCGGCCTTAAAGAAGCCCGAGAACTCCGAGATGCCCGGGCACGTCACGCATACGTCATAGGCACCCTCGACCTGTTCGGTCCCATAGACAAACGACGCACCAGCAGCCTCGAGCGCACGCGTGGCGTCATTGGGCTCAGAGGTGCCGCCGCCATACACGGTAACGGCGCTTACGCGCTCGGGATGTGCCAGCGCCCAGCGGGCGACATCGAGACCGGATTTGCCCTGACCCAAAACGAGCAGGCTAAAGACATCAGCAAGAGGCATGAAAGACCACTATCCCAACTGGAAGAACAAAGCAAGGCCAACGGCACCAAAGGCCGCAGCGATAATCCAAAAACGGATGACGACCTTGGTCTCGGCCCAGCCCTTCTTTTCAAAATGATGATGGATGGGCGCCATAAGGAAGACGCGCTTGTGCGTAAAGTGGAAGTAGACAACCTGAATCATGACCGACAGGGTCTCAACGATAAACAGGCCGCCGATGATGAGGGAGACGACCTCGGTGTTGGTCATGATGGACGTGCAGGCAAACGCGGCGCCCAGGGCAAGCGAGCCGGTATCGCCCATAAAGATGCTCGCCGGATAGCAGTTGAACCACAGAAAGCCCAAGCAGGCACCGGCACACGCGGTGCAGAAGATGGACAGGTTCACGTCTCCGTGCAAAAACGCCATGGCAGCCATGGCGAGCATGGCAATCATGGAGGTGCCGCCAGCAAGACCGTCAAGGCCATCGGTCAGGTTCACGGCATTAGAAAGACCGGCGATCATCAGCCAGCAAAAGACAATGTAGAGCCACGGGAACGAAAGGCCGCAGATGGTGGTCGAAAGCACGCCAAGGTCAATCGTCAGGCCGCCGGGAAAACGAATCTCGGGGGCGACGCCGCACCAGTTAACGGCAAGTACCGTAAAGGTGACACAGATAATGGTTAGGCCGATCATCTTGGCATGAGGCGTCAGACCGAGCGAGCGCCCATGCGTAACGGAGGTCAGGTCGTCGATCAGGCCCAGCACGCCGGTCGCCAGCGTGGCGAGCAGCACGAGCACGAGCTCGGTGGTGAGCTTGCCCATCAGCAGGCAGGTCAGCGAAATCGCGACGAGAATGACAACGCCACCCATGGTGGGCGTTCCCTGCTTAACCAAATGACGCTTGGGGCCGTCGGCACGAACCTGCTGGCCGATACCCTCGACCTTAAGTAGCTTGATCCACCACGGCATGAGCAGCAGCGCAATGGCAGCGGCGATGCCAAGCCCCAAAAAAGCCTGATACGTTGGATACGAGGGATTGCCGAACATGGGCTAGCACACACCTTCCACAAAGCGGTCGAGCTCAACAAAGCGGGAACCCTTGACCAGTACAACATCATGTTTTTCAAGCGCGCCGCCCATGCGGTCGAGCACCTGCTGATAATCGGAGAACACCTGGATGCGGTCCTCGTCCATGCCCATCATGCGCGCGGCATCGGCCATAAGCTGGGCCAGCTCACCACCCACGCACGCCAGCATGTCGAGCTTCTTGGCGGCGGCATAGGCGCCCACGAGCTCATGCATGCGAGGAGCCTCATCGCCCATCTCGCCCATCTCGCCCAGGATCGCCATGCGAGACCCCGTGCACGAAAGCGAGCACAGCAGATCGAGACCAGCAGCCATGGATTCGGCGCTGGCGTTATAGGAATCGTCGATGACGCGGGCACCGCTCTTGGCGCGCTTGATCTCCTGGCGGTGCCCGGTGATCGTGAGGCCCCTAAAGGCAGCATCGATCTGCTCGGGCGTCACGCCCAGGCGATAGGCAACTGCGGCGGCCTTAACGGCATTTGGGACGGACTGCACGCCGGGGATGGCAAGCATGGTATCGGTCGTCTCACCCTGGCCAAAATCGAGCGTAAAGACCGGACGGCCCTCGTCATCAACACGAATGTCGCGGGCACGGACCTCATCATCGTCCGAGACGCCGGCCAGCATCACATCGATACCAGCAGGCTGGGCGAACGTATCGCGAATGAACGGCGTAAAGTCGTCCTCACCGCCCAAAACCAGCAGCGGCAAGAAGTCGCCGGCGGCGCACATACCCTGGACAATCTCGGCCTTAGCGCGGGCGATGTTCTCGCGGCTGCCCAAAATGCCGATGTGAGAGGTACCAATCTTGCTCACGATGGCAAGGTTGGGATTGGCGGACTGGGACAGGCGCTCAATCTCGTGGAAATGGTTCATGCCCATCTCGAGCACCAGGACCTCGGTATCGGCCGGAGCGGAAAGCACCGTGAGCGGCATGCCGATCAGGTTATTGAAATTGCCCTTGGTGGCCCAGACACGATAGCGCTTGGCGAGCACGGCGGCGAGCACGTCCTTGGTCGTCGTCTTGCCGATGGAACCGGTAATACCAACGACCAGGCAGCCAAGCTCCAAGCGATATACGTGCGCCAGGCGCAGCAAGAACTCCACGGGGTCGTCGGTCAGCAAGATGGCGCACCCCTTGTCCTGCGCCAACGAAACCAGCTCGGCATCGGGCTCGCGCGTCATCACGACGGCACCGGCACCCGACTCGATGGCACGGGAGGCAAAATCATTGCCGTCGACCTTTTCGCCGGGGAAGGCGACAAAGATCGTCCCCTCCTCGACCTGACGCGAGTCGATAACGCACCCGCGGCATACCCGGTCGACTTCTTCCGTCACGGTTCGGGCCCCCGTTGAGGCCGCGAGGTTGTTGACGGCGATCTCTATCATTGCAGCTCCCCTGTAAACCTAATAATGCTATCGGCGTATTGTATCCCAGTGCCATGCGCGCGTGGTGCAGGGCATGTGAACACCCTTCAGATCAAACGGCAGACCACGCTCAAGATTGTAACCCCCTACTTCGTCCGCGGGATTCCCAGCACGTCGAGCGCGTTGGCCATAATGGACTGGAATGGCACCGCGGCGGCATCCGAGCCGCTCGGCGTTCCATCGAGTGTGATATAGCACAGCACCTTGGGCGATTGTGTCGGCGCAAAGCCCATAAAGGACGACATGTAGTTCTCCTTGAGGTAACCGCCGTTCTCGTCAGCACGCTCGGCCGTACCGGTCTTGCCCGCCACGTCATAGCCATCGACCGCACCGCCAACACCCGTGCCTTCGGACACGACCGTCTGCATGCACGATGTCACCTGGGTGGCAGCGTCCTCCGAAATCGCACGCTCGCCTTCGCCCCAGTCCTTCTCATCGCCCTTGCTGGACTTATAGAAGTGCGGAGTCATCATCACGCCGCCGTTCGCGATGCCGCCCACGGCACGTGCGACCTCAATCGGCGAGACGGACAGCGCCTGGCCAAAGCTCATCGAGCCCAGCGTGGCGCCGTCGTACTGGTCGCGCTCCTTGACGATACCCAGACTCTCACCCGGAAAATCGACACCGGAGCTATGACCGATACCCCACTTGTCCACATAGGTGGCAAAATCATCGGCACCGATCTTGCGTCCCACCAGGACAAAGCCCACATTGGACGAACGGCGCATCATCTCGCGCACGTCCATGGTCATGGTGTAGTCGCGCTTATCGACGTCGGTAACGGTGTCGTCGCCAACCTTAATGCTCGCCGGCACCTCAAACGACGTGCTCGAACGCACGGCGCCCAAGTCGAAGCCGGCACCGGCCACGAGCGTCTTAAAGACCGAGCCGGGCTCGTAGGCATCGGTAACCAGGCGCAAGTTCATGTCCTCGGTCTTGGCGTTTTCCAGATCGGTCTGGTCATATGTCGGATACGAGCATGCCGCCAGAATCTCGCCCGTCGTGGGATCGGTGACCAGGGCCGAGCCATTCTTGGCCTTGGTCTTTTCGACCGCCTCGGCCAGGGCGTCCTCGGCGGCACGCTGGATATTGACATCGAGCGTCGTCACGATGTCCACGCCGTCCACCGCGGCAACCTTCTTATAGGCGCCGCCCGCGATATAGCTACCGTCCCTCGCCCGCTCGCGCACCAGCGAACCGTTGGTTCCGGTCAAAAGCTTGTTGTACTGTTTTTCGAGGCCCGTCAGACCGTCGTTGTCCACGTTTACCACGCCAAGCACCTGCGATGCCAGGTTGCCGTAGGGGTACACACGCTTCATGGCCTGCTCAAAGAGCACGCCTGGCAGGTTCTTCTTCTCCAGCGCCGCGACATCATCCTCGTCCACCTGACGTTTGATATACACCCAGGTGCCATCCGACTCAACGAGCTCGCGACAGGTCTTTTTATCGATGCCCGTAGCTTTGACCAGTGCCGATACCGTCTTGTCAACGTCCTCGATAAGCTGAGGATTCACGGCGATGTTGCGGCATTCGACCGACGACGTCAGCACGTTGCCGTTGCGGTCGTAGATGGTACCGCGCTTGGCATACAGCGTCTGCGCAAGCAAGCGACGTGCATCGGCGCGGTCGCGTAACTTATCGGCTTCCACGATTTGATAGTCGGCAAGGCGAAGGACGCCCAAACCCAAGCCAAACCCGATGAAGCCCATGACGGCTTTGCGACGGGGCAGCGGCGTGCCCGTGAGCCATTCGATCGACGAGCTCTTGCGCGGTCTGGTGTTATGCATTTGAGGACCACTCGAGCCACGGAGACGCGACGCAGGGTCGTTGCCATAGGACGGCCTCGCGTTGTAAGATGGCCGACCCGTTCCTTGATAACCAGAACGTCCCCGCGATGAGGGACGTCCAGAACCGCGACCCCCGTCGGAGCCGCGGCGATAGTCATTTGTCATACTCAGCTACCGTCTTGTTACTGAGCGGTCGCGGTCGAGCTAGCGCCCGCGGCTGCATCCTGCGAAAAATCAAGTGTAACGCTCTCGCTGGGCTCCACCATGCCATAAGCGCCCGCAAGGTCGCGAATGCGCGTGTCGGCACCATAGACCGAATGCATGACCTCCAGGTCGGAGCTCTCGTCGGTCGCCTTCTCGAGCGTGTTGGTAAGCGCGGCGTTGCTGTTGAGCACCTGGGCCGTAACGCCGGCGAGCGCCACACGGGCGACACCGATCGTCATGAAGATAGCCGCAATGATGCAAAACGTTTTAAGAACGCTCATGAAAACCGGGCTTACCGCCTGGTTTGCCTGACGGCCCGCGCCCGTGTAGACATCAAAGCGCGGCGCGCGCTGCTCACGGGGAGCAACGGGGGCCTGCGGCGTCTCACGATAGGCGGGCATGGCGTTCATATCATAGGCGAGTGCTGCGCTTGAAGTGTTGTAGCCCATGATATGCCGCCTCCCATCCCGAGTACGTTGGTAGTGTGTTTAAGCTTCGTTTATGGTGCGAGCGGGAGGTCCAATATCGCGCGGTCGCGCCTACAGACGCTGCGCCACACGGATTTTGGCTGATCTCGCCCGAGGGTTGCGCGCAACCTCATCGGGTTGGGCAACCAGGGGTTTGCGGGTGATGACCTTGAGTATCGGCACGTTGCCGCACACGCACACCGGAATCTCCGGCGGACACGTGCACCCCTGGCTCATCTCCTTAAAGTGGTTCTTTACGATACGGTCCTCGAGCGAGTGATACGAGATGACGCAGATGCGTCCGCCCGGGTTGAGCCACCTTGTGGCGGCGTCAAGCCCTCGCTCGAGCACATCGAGTTCGTGATTGACCTCGATGCGAATGGCCTGGAAACTTTTCTTGGCTGGGTGTCCGCCATGCCGACGAGCGGCAGCGGGGATACCAGCCTTGATGATCTCGACAAACTGACCGGTGGTTTCGATCGGCTCATGCTCGCGGCGGCGCACGATCTCACGCGCGATCTGCGAGGCGAACTTCTCTTCGCCATAGACGCGTAGAATCCGGGCGAGGTCGTGTTCGTTATAGGTGTTGATGACCTCAGCTGCGTTTAAGGTGTTGTTACCCGGATCCATCCGCATGTCCAATGGGGCGTCCTCGTTGTACGAAAAGCCCCTGCCAGGGATATCGAGTTGCGGCGACGAAACGCCCAAGTCGAACAGGAAGCCATCGACCCCGGGCACCTCGGCCGAGCAAAGCAGCTCGTCCAAGTCGCCGAAGTTGCCCTTCAGCAGCTGGTGCGGTACGCCGGGAACCTCGCGGTCCAGACGGGCGCCAGCGGCCTCGAGGGCCATGTCGTCCTGATCGACGCCGAGCAAAAGGCCGGTCTCCCCCACCTGCGCGGCCATCTTTACCGAATGGCCGGCACCGCCAAGGGTGCAGTCGCAGACGACGGAGCCGCTCTTTAGCTGCAGCGACTCAAGCACTTCGCCGAGCATGACAGGTTCATGCCGATATTCTTGTGTCAAGATCCCACGCTCCATCCGTTACTCGTGCCTTGCCCTTACGAGAAGAAGAGGTCCAGCAGGGCCTCGTCGTCATCGTCCTCATCGGCCGTAGCGCGGTCCCAAACCTCGAGGTGGTCGTAGTTGCCCACAACCGTGACCTCGCGGTCGAGATTCGCCTGCTTGCGGAGAGACTCAGAAAGACCGATACGACCCGCGCTGTCCACATCCATCGACGTGGTGCGCTTGTTGATCGCCCTCATGAGCTTCTGGTCGTTGATGTCACGCGGGTTAAAACCCTCGTGGCCCTCACGACCCGCGAAGAGTCCTTCGACCCACTTATCGAAGGCCTCGGCAGAGAACACGTACAGAGCATCGACATCCAGGGCTTTGAACACGCGAACGTGCTCTCCAAGCTCCTCGCGAAGGGGTGCAGGCAGGGACAGACGACCTTTTGCATCGAGATTGCGCTCGTATGCACCCGTCATTCCCATGTGCGCCCTCCCCTCGGTTACTCAGATGGCACGTACGCGGGGAACCACCCCGCCTGTCGACGTCATCAATAATATGGGGAACCGCCCCATTTTTCAACACCTTTCCCCACCCCTTCCCCCACCCCACCCCACCACTCCACCCCCAATATGTTGTAAAACACCCCCGAGCATATGTTCGAAAACACAATATGTTGTGTTTACAGCAAAGGCGGGATGCCACCTGTAGAACCACGCCCGCGAACCTCAACCTTCAAGTTGACCTTGAGGCGATTTTTACGTCCCTTTACACACCGTTCACATCGCCCCCAGACTCCCCCACCCACGGTACACACGGCCCACCACCGCGTCGGTGTCTAGCGAAAAATGGGACGGGCCCCAGATTGCCCATGCGCGCAAAAGTGCGTCTCGGCAATCTGGGGCCCGTCCCATTTAATATTTATAAATATGCAGGTCAGCGAGGTGCTAGCGATGTGCTAGCGGATGCGCCGCCAGATAGACCTCGGTCAGTTGCGTTCGGTCGACATGCGTGTAGACCTGCGTGGTCGATATATCGGCATGTCCCAAGATCTCCTGCAGCACACGCAGGTCGGCACCGCCCGCGAGCATGTGGGTGGCAAAGGAGTGGCGCAGAGTGTGGGGGTGGAGCCCAACCAGCCCCACCTGGCGCCCATACCGCTCGCATATCGCATGCACGGCCTGGCGCGACAGGCGACGTCCGTTCTTATTTAAAAAGACCGCCGAGGTCTCCGTCCCGTGAGCATGCGCGGCCAGGAGAGTGCGCCCGTCACCTATATAGTGTGTCAAGGCGCGAGCCGCGCTTCCCACCAACGGGGCCAGACGCTCCTTGGAGCCCTTACCGCGCACCAGGACAAACCCGTCATCGATATGGATATCGCCCACATCGAGCCCAACCAGCTCACTCACACGCAAACCGCATCCGTAGAGCACTTCCAAGATGGCATGATCGCGCAGCCCCATCTCACCCTCGGGAAAGTCTTGATCGAGCAGTGCCGAGACATCCTCCACCGAAAGGTATTCCGGCAGGCGATCTGCCTTTTTGGGCAGGCGCAACGCCGCCGTCGGGTTTTGGGCCACGGCCCCATCGCGCACCAAAAAGGCATGCAGGCCCTTCACGGCAGCAAGCGCGCGCTCCACCGAGGCGTCGGAATAGCCTCCGTCGCGGCGATCGGCAACAAAGTCCTCCACGACCTGACGGGTCACATCTTCAAAAGACGCGATGTCAGCTCGCTCCAGATAGGCGCAGTACGTCGTCAGGTCACGACGGTAGGCCGCAATCGTATTGCGCGCCAAACCCCGCTCGACCGCAAGGTAATCGAGATACTCCCCCGCCGCCACGGCGAGCGACGAGGGAGTAGCTTCGGTATGTTCCTTATTCGCCGGCACCCTTAGTCCGTAGCGAGGTTCTTGGGCGTCACCTGCAAGCGATCGACGCCCTCATGCTGGCCGATCGAGGCGCGCACGAACTCGCGGAACAGCGGCTGCGGGTTGGTCGGGCGGCTCTTGAACTCGGGATGAGCCTGGGTGGCCACATACCACGGATGCACGTCGCGCGGCAGCTCGACCATCTCGACCAGACGCTCGTCGGGTGAAAGACCCGAGATTACCAGACCGGCGTCCTCGAGCTGGTCACGGAAGGCGTTGTTGAACTCAAAACGGTGACGGTGACGCTCGTAGACGAGCTCCTCACCATAGGCCTCGCGAGCGAGGGTATCGGCGGCAAGCTTGCACGGATAGGCGCCCAAACGCATGGTGCCGCCCTTCTCGGTCACGTCCTCCTGCGAGCTCATCAAGTCGATGACACTATACGGGCCATCCGGATCGAACTCGGAAGAGCTGGCGCCGGCAAGGCCGACCACGTTGCGGGCAAATTCGCACACGGCCACCTGCATACCCAGGCAAATGCCCAGATACGGAATCTTGTGCTCGCGGGCGAACTCGGCCGCGAGGATCTTGCCCTCCAGGGCGCGCTTGCCAAAGCCGCCAGGGACCAAGATGCCCGAGGCGTCACCCAGGACCTCGGAGACGTTCTGCTCATCGAGGCTCTCGCCATCGACCAGCTGCACGTCAACGTGGCGATCGTAGAACACACCCGCGTGGTGCAGGGCCTCGATAACCGACAGGTAGGCATCGGGCAGCTGCGTATACTTGCCCACGACGGCGATCTTCACCTTGTCGGCGTGCTGGTTGGCATGGTTCTGCTTGCGCAGGAACTCGTTCCACTGACTCATGTCGCGCTCACGCGGGTCAAGACCCAGACGCTCGCAAATGCGCAGGTCAAAGTCCTGCTCGGCGAGCAGCTGCGGAACATCGTAGATGCTCGCGCAGTCCTCGTTGGTAAAGACACAGTCGGTGTCGACGTCGCAGAAGCTTGCAATCTTGCCGCGGATGGCGTCGTCGATATGGTGATCTGAGCGCAGGACGATAATATCGGGCTGGATACCAAAGCTGCGGAGCTCCTTGACGGAGTGCTGCGTCGGTTTGGTCTTGACCTCGTGGGCGGCGGCGATATAGGGAACGAGCGAAACGTGGATGTAGCAGACGTTCTCGGGGCCGGCCTCCTTGCGATACTGGCGAATGGCCTCGACAAACGGCTGCGACTCGATGTCGCCGATGGTGCCGCCCAACTCAGTGATGACCACGTCGGAGCCGGTCTGCTCCTCAATACGACGGAACTTATCCTTAATGGCGTTCGTGACGTGCGGAATCACCTGCACGGTGCCGCCCAAAAAGTCACCGCGACGTTCACGGGCGATCAGGCTCTTGTAAATAGCACCCGTCGTAAAGTTAGAATCGCGGGTCAGGTTCTCGTCAATAAAGCGCTCGTAGTGGCCCAGGTCCAGATCGGACTCGTAGCCGTCCTCGGTCACAAAGACCTCGCCATGCTGGAACGGGCTCATGGTACCGGGGTCGACGTTCAGATACGGGTCGGCCTTCTGCATCGTTACCTTGTAGCCGCGTGACTTGAGCAGACGGCCCAATGAGGCCGCGGTAATACCCTTGCCTAGGGACGAAACCACGCCACCGGTTACGAACACATGCTTGGTCATATTGAGTTACCTGCGCTTCCCGTAGAAGTTGTCCATACACATCTTACGGGTCTTCATTGTAATACTCGCGACGCGCGCCGCACGCAATTTTTCTTACGCGCAATCGCATTTCTCCATCTCGAAACAAAACGCCGTCCGGTTGCCCAGGCGGCGTCGTTTCCACTATGAATGCGCGCTGTTATCGATCGGCGATTTCGTCCTTGATCAAGTCCTGCACGAGCATACCGGCACGGATGCCCTCTAGATACCATTCGCCACGCTCCGTGAGACAAATACCATTTGCGAGCTGGCCGCCGTCGTCGCTGTAGCGCGAGACGACCTCGATGATGTCTTCGGATTCCAAGCGCTCAATTGCCGCGCGGGCGCGATACGGAGACACCCCCACGCGCTCGGCAAGCGTCTTGCGCGAAAAGCCATAAAATCCGCCGTTGTCTTCGGACTGCCGTGCGATCTCCATCAGCACCTGCACCTCGACACGCTTCATATCGTTGACACTCGCACGACCCTTGCCAGCCATGGCAGCCTCCTCAAACCGAGCACGGGCATCACCTGCACCGTGCGCGACCGGCACACCCCATGATGGCCGGCAACATCCATCATGCGGCATCCCCGCAAAAGGATGAAACAGTTAGGGTTATTGTATACCGCCCAAATCGCTTATAGGCAGGTAAACGGGCTATTTTTAGGTTAAACGGTAGCTTTGTTGATAAAAGGGGCACACCGAACGTATATCCGATGCGCCCCTTTCAGACCAATTTATCTAGGCTTAGCGGTGGAAGAAACCACGGCGCTCGAACTTGGGCTCGCAGCACACGTTGATGCCCAGCTTGCGCAACACCGTTTCGTCCGTCGGCGAGATGATCACGCTAAAGAAGGCATCGCAGCCGCGCAGCTGCTCCAGGCCCGAAAGGACGCGGGCCGCAGTCTCGCTCGTTGCCGAGGTAATCGAGAGCGCCATAAGCGTCTCGTCGGTGTGCAGGCGCGGGTTCTTGCTACCCAGGAAATGCGTCTTGAGCTTGCTGATAGGCTCGATCGCCTCATCGCTAATGACCTCAAGCTCGAGGTCAACGCCCGAGACATGCTTAAGTGCATTCATGATGAGCGAGCTCGCCGCTCCCAGGCGCGTGGAAGTCTTGCCGGTCACCACGGAGCCGTCGGGCATGACCATGGCGCCTACGGGGCCACCCGTCAGCTGCTCCCTGGTAAGGGCGGCCGAGCGCGCCGGCGAGTAGTTCTTGTCGATACCGGCCTTCTTCATAATAATCTTGAGACGGTCGACTTGCTCATCGCCCACGCCGGTACGGCGCACATTTTCGACCGCGGTAAAGTAGCGGCGGACAATCTCCATCTTGGAAGCGTCGCGGCAGGCATCGTCATCGGTGATGGCAAAGCCGACCATATTAACGCCCATGTCCGTGGGGCTCTGGTAGGGACTCTTGCCCAGGATCTTTTCCATCAGGGCACGGACCACCGGGAAGGCCTCGACGTCGCGGTTGTAGTTGACCGTAGTCTTGTTATAGGCCTCCAAGTGGAAGGAGTCGATGATATTGGCATCGTCAAGGTCGGCCGTGGCGGCCTCATAGGCGATGTTGACCGGATGCGTGAGGGGAAGGTTCCAGACCGGGAAGGTCTCGAACTTGGCGTAGCCGGCAGCGGTGCCGTGCTTGTGCTCGTGATAGAGCTGAGACAGGCAGGTGGCGAGCTTGCCCGAGCCGGGGCCGGGGGCGGTGACCACGACGAGCGGACGAGTGGTCTCGACAAACTCGTTCTTGCCATAGCCGTCGTCGGACACGATCAGGTCGACGTCGTGCGGATAGCCCTCGATGGGATAGTGCAACTTGGCGGGAATGCCGAGCGCGTTCAGGCGATTGCGGAACACATCGGCGGCGGGCTGGCCGGCGTACTGGGTGATAACCACGGCCGCAACAGCAAAACCGTTGCCGCGGAACAGGTCAACCAGGCGCAGCACATCCTCATCATAGGTAATGCCAAGGTCACCACGAGCCTTGTTTTTCTCGATGTGGTTCGCGTTGATCGCGATGATAACCTCGACATCGTCGGCGATGCTCTTGAGCATGCGGAACTTGCTGTCCGGTTCAAAACCCGGCAGCACGCGGCTCGCATGATAGTCATCGAACAGCTTACCGCCAAACTCCAAATAGAGCTTGCCGCCAAACTGCGAGATGCGCTCCTTAATGTGAGCAGCCTGCAGCTCGATATACTTCGCGTTGTCGAAACCCTGGCGCATATATGGCTCCCGTCCCGTTTCCATTTAATGTCCTAGGCGATTATAGCGGAGCAGACCCTCCCCCACGCACTTCCCCTGCACCAACAAAGGGAATGTCGCAGGTTGAGCATAAGTCAGCGAATGGGAACCAGTGCGGGCAAGCTGTCCCCCTGCACCAACAATAACAGCGCAGCAGGTGGAGCAAAAGTCAGCGAAAGCCCGCCAGAGCGAGCAAGGTGACGTGAAAGAGGAGGGCATGGTGCAAAGTAACCTGACACCTTTGCACCAACAAGGGAAACGTCGCAGGTTGAGCATAAGTCAGCGAACGGGCTCCAGAGCGAACAAATTGTCATGAAAAGAGGCCGGCATAGACCTTTTGGTCATGCCGGCCTCTTTGAATGACAAGTTGTCGCTCTGGTGCCCGTGCAGCGTCGACCGGTTCCGCGGTTTGGTAAAACCGCGGAACAAAAAGCGCCCCCTCCCGCGCACGGAACGGAAGGGGGCTAAAGGTAGGAGTCTACCGGTGGGTTTACCCCACCGGACAGACGATGACCAGGTGATCCTCTACAGGATCGTCAAGGTTTCCGTGGGGTACCCGTTGGGTACTTAGAGCAGCACGCAGGCGACGGTCAGGATGACGGCGCAGACGACGGAGAGAGCGACGATGAGCTTAAGGGCAAACTTGAGCCAGGTCGTCCACTCGATCTTGGCCAGGGCGAGGCCGCCCATGATGGCGCCGGAGGTCGGGGTGAACAGGTTCACGACACCGATGGCGGCGGAGAAGATCATGACCATGACCTCGGGCGAGAAGCCGAGCTTAACAGCCAGCGGTCCCATGATGGGCATGGAGACGGTAGCCATACCAGAGGTCGAGGGGATCAGGAAGGACAGGCCGAAGTAGACCAGGAAGCTCATGGGAGCGAAGATCACGCCGGACAGGCCAGCCAGAGCATTGGCGGCAGCGTCGAGGACGAAGACGTCGAGGCCGGTGTTAGCCATGAGGACGGAGATACCACGGGCGAGGGCGATGACGAGAACAACGGACATCATGTCGGCAGCGCCGGTGATAAAGGTGTTAACGATCTGCTTCTCGGACAGGCCACCGATGATACCGATAAGGACGGCCATGAGGAAGAACCAGGTGGAAGCCTCGTCGAAGTACCACTGGCCAATGGGCAGGCCGGTGATCAGGGCAGACCAGCCCTGGACGACGGCGTTACCGTCGGCGTCGTAGACAGCGCCAGCGTCGAAGAAGTTAGCGACGCCCTCGTTGAGGTCGGCCAGCGGAATGAAGCCGACGATCATGACAACGAAGGTGAAAGCGAAGGCAATCAGAACACCCTTCTGACGACCGGTGAGCTTGACCTCCTTGTGGACCTCGGAAGCAGCCTTGCCGTGAGCCTCTTCGGCGTCCTTGAGCTCCTGCATCGACAGGATGGTGGAACCCTTGTCAGCCTTGACCTTCTTGGCGTAGCTCATCACGAAGAAGATGGACATAGCGGTAGTGACAATCCACAGGACGGCACCGAGGCCGATGATGATGGACTGGTTGACCTCAATGCCAACGCCGGTCAGAGCGTCGACGGCAGCGCCGACGGCGAACGGGTTAACCGTGGAGCCCAGGCAGCCGCAGCCAGCGCCGAGCAGGACGGTAGCGGCACCGACCATGGGGTCGAAGCCAGCGGCCATCATGGTAGCGGCGAGCAGTGCGTAGAAGGGAACGGTCTCCTCGCACATACCATAGGTGGTACCACCGAGGGAGAAGATGAGCATCAGCACGGGAATGAGCATAATCTCGTTGCCCTTAAGCTTCTGCACCAGAACGGCGATGCCGTTGTCCAGGGCGCCGGTCTCGGTCATCATACCGAGGAAGCCGCCCAGGATCATAACGAAGAGGCAGACGGGCAGAGCGTCAGCGAAGCCCTTAATCGGGGCGGTGCAGAAATCGCTCAGACGGGCGGCAGTAACCGCGCCGCCGGACGTGCCGGAGACGATAACGGTAATCACTGCGACAATTGCCAGCAGAGCAAGAAGAATGGTGAACGATGAAGGCATACCGCGCTTTTTCTTAGCGGTCTCAGTCATAGTTCTCATCCCCCCTTCATAAATCATTTACTGATCTCGCCAGAAGCGGCTCTTCCGTGCCGTGCCTGCCGCTTGATGCGAGATTATTACCAGATAAAACCGCTCGGGGTGTGCAGCAATACACCCCGAGCGAGATGCTAGATGCTCTTACTTGAGCGTGGCGTACATGACAGCCTTGATGGTGTGCATGCGGTTCTCGGCCTCGTCGAAGACCTTGGAAGCGGGGCTCTCGAAGACCTCGTCGGTGACCTCCTGCTCGGTGATGCCGAACTGCTCGCACTTCTCGGCGCCAATGGTGGTGTTGGTGTCGTGGAAGCTGGGCAGGCAGTGCAGGAAGATGGCACCCGGGTTGGCCATAGCCATGACCTCGGAGGTGACACGATACGGGGTGAGCTGAGCGATGCGCTCGGCCCAGACCTCGTCGGGCTCGCCCATGGAGACCCACACGTCGGTGTAGATAACGTCGGCACCGGTGACGCCGTCCTTGACGTCGGTGGTCAGCTTGATGGTGCAGCCGTTAGCCTCGGCGATGGGCTTGCAGGCCTCGATGACGTCGTCAGCGGGCATGCACTCCTCGGGGCCGCAGGCCACGAAGTTCATGCCGAGCTTGGAGCAGACGACCATGAGGGAGCGAGCGACATTGTTCTTGCAGTCGCCCATGAAGACGAGGGTCTTGCCCTTGATGTCGTAGTTGAAGTTCTCCTGGACGGTCAGGATGTCGGCGAGCATCTGGGTGGGGTGCCACTCGGTGGTCAGGCCGTTCCACACGGGCACGCCGGACTTAGCAGCGAGCTCCTCGACGTCGTCCTGGGCAAAGCCACGGAACTCGATGCCGTCATACATGCGGCCGAGAACGCGGGCAGTGTCCTCGATGGACTCCTTCTTGCCCATCTGCGACGAACCCGGATCGAGGTAGGTGACGCCCATGCCCAGATCCATGCCGCCGACCTCGAAGGCGCAGCGGGTACGAGTAGAGGTCTTCTGGAAGAGCAGAACGATGTTCTTGCCCTCGAGATAGCGGTGCGGAACGCCAGCGCGCTTCATATCCTTGAAGTTCTTGGAGAGCTTGAGCAGGTACTCGATCTCCTCGGTGGTGAGGTCGAGAAGCTTGAGGAAGCTACGGCCGGAAAGGTTAACACCCATGGTTTGATTCCTTTCGAAGAAATGAATTACGTAAGTATTAGTGGTGCCCGTTTAACGGGCGAAGCCGGTGCGGTTGTAGGGGGACCGCACCGGAAACGGAAAGACTTAGAGGTCCTCGCGCCAGAAGGGCATGCTCATGCAGCGCGGGCCGCCGCGGCCGCGGGAGAGCTCGGCGGAGGGCACGACGAGAAGGTCCAGGCCCTCCTTGTACAGCACGTCGTTGGTGACGGTGTTGCGGGCGTAGACGCAGATCTTGCCGGGCTCGACGCACAGGGTGTTGGAGCCGTCGTTCCACTGCTCGCGGGAGGCCGCGATCGGGTCGCCGCCGCCGCAGGGGATCAGCTTGACCTGGTCGACGCCGGTGGCGTCCTCCAGGACGTGCTCGAGGGTGTCCTCGATCAGGCGGATGTTCACGTCGCCCGGGTTCTTGCCGGCGGTCAGCTCGTAGACGCGCAGGGTGCCCATGATGGCGGGGTGGATCGTGAACTTATCGACGTCGATCTGGGTGAAGACCGTGTCGAGGTGCATGAAGGCGCGCGAGACCGGGATATCGAAGGCCAGGATGCGCTCGACCTTGGAGTCGGAGTTCCAGAAGATGTTCTGGGCCATGACGTCGATCGCGGCGGCCTGGGTGCGCTGGGAGATGCCGACGGCGAGGGTCTTCTCGTTGATGTTCAGCACGTCGCCGCCCTCGGTGTGGAACTGGCAGTCGCGGCGGAAGTACAGCGAGACGTCCTTGTAGTCGGGGTGGTACTTGAAGATGTACTTGCCGTACAGGGTCTCGCGGTTGCGGGTGACCGAGTACATGCGGTTGAGGTTGACGCCCTCGCCGATGACCGCGAACGGGTCGCGGGTGAAGTAGAGGTTGGGCATCGGGTCGATGATCAGGTCGGACTCGGACTCGGAGTTGACCAGGGAGTCGAGGGTCGTGGACGCCGTGAGGGGCATGTCGATCTCGGACTTGGTCATGCCGGCCATGGTCTTCTTGACGAACTCGAGGTTGTCCTCGATGGAGTCCAGCTTCTCGCGGACGATCTGCGGCATGTGCTGGCCGCGGATGCCGGCCTCGGCGATGTACTGGTCGGTGAACTCGGCGCGGGCGCCGGGGACCTGGTCGAACACCTCGGCGACGAGGTTCTCGAGATAGAGGACCTCCACGCCCTGGTCCCTCAGGATCTGGGCGAAGGTGTCGTGCTCCTGCTGCGCGACCTCCAGGAACGGGACGTCGTCGAACAGGAGTCGCTCGAGCTCGTCGGGCGGCAGGTTGAGGAGCTCGTCGCCGGGACGGTGCAGGCAGACCTTCCTGAGCTTGCCGATCTCGGAAGGCACGTGCAGACCTTTCGTCATGGCCTCCTACCTTTCTTTCGGGCCCTTGTCAGGGCCGATTCGTTAGCGCCCCTCCGTGTGAGGCGTTATTGCTGACGACATATTTATATCCAAAATCAGCTCATACTTCCACCTTGCCCCCGAACGGTTTTTTATAGGGGGTGAACGGCATACACATATACTTCACGCATGGCACACTTCATCTTAATAAAGCGTATTTACGTGCTTAAACGCGTTTTAATCCTAAAATCAAATGGAACTTAACTTTGTTAAACCATCCTCAAATTGCATATTTCCAATAAAACTATGAATAGAATTAGCGGTTCACACCGCGTCTCAACCATTTTCATTTTTATTCAGAAAAAAGTTTGTCCTATTCATTTCTGATAAATAAATTACCGTTTACCAGACGCTTGATACCGTTCACCGGAAACTCAGTATAAGGCCCAGCGGATACCGCCTCGCTTTACGGCCCCATTTGTAACAACTTGACTTCTCGGTATAGAAAAACGGACCCGCTTCCCCTAGGGAAACGGGTCCGTTTTCGATTATCTTCGGCTAATTTGGATAAGGCCCCCGAAGACCATCGGAATCCTAGCGATCGAACTCCGCCAGTGCCTCGCCCAAAAGCCTCAGGCCCTCGCGCAGAACGTCCTCGCTCGCGCAGTAGCCCAGGCGTGCGCCGCAGGGAAGCTCAAAACGGCTACCGGGGACCAGCAGCACTCCCCTCTCGGACAGCAGGCGCCTGCAGAACTCCTCGTCATCCTCGGGAATATCCAGCTGGATAAACGAGGTGGACACGCCCTGCGGGGCCGTCCAGGAAACGCGATGCTGCGTATCGATCCAAGCCTGCGCGATATCGCGGTTGCCAAACACGATCTTGCGATTGCGCTCGAGAATCTTATCCTTGTGCTCAAGCACATAGGTCGCCAGAGCATCGTTGAACACGCCGCCGCAGATCATGGTGTAATCGCGATAGGTACGGATGCGGTTGGATACCTCTTTGTCGGCCAGGACCCAGCCCACGCGGGCCGCAGGTGTCGAATAGGTCTTCGACAACGAGTTGGTGACAATGGCCCTCTCGTACACGTCGACCATCGACATAAAGGACTCAGTGTTTTCGAGCGGCAGATATACCTCGTCGCACAGCACGTAGGCGCCCACCGAGCGGGCGATCTCGGCAATCTGGCCGAGCATATCGGCATCGAGCACCGTACCGATGGGGTTAGATGCGTTGTTTATGCAGATAAGCTTGGTGTTGGGACGCACCAAGCGCTTGAGTTCCTCGATATCGGGCTTCCAGCCGAGTTCCTCGCGAAGCTCCCAATACTCGACCTCGGCGCCCAGCGTGCGCGGAATCTCGTAGAGCGGCGCGTAGGTGGGCCACTCGGCGATAACATGGTCGCCGTGCTCGACCACAGCCATGATGGCGTTGAGGTTAGCGCCCGTGCAGCCATTGGTCTGCAGAATGTGATCGGGATTGACCTCCCGACGATACAGCTTGGCAACCTCGGCCTTAAACTCCGGCGAGCCCTCGATCCAGCCGTAGTTCATCTTCTCGCGGTCCAGGCGCTCGTAGAACGTGGCGCCGTCCTGTTCATCGAGCGCGCGCAGCTCGCCCATGGTGAGCGACGAGATCGTCGACTGGGCGATGTCCCACGTGGCGCTCTTCTCCCAAACGTTGAGCCATTCCTCAACGCCAATCGTCTTGATGTCCATGGCCAAGCTCCTTACAAAAGCAGTCATCCAATCGTGTTGACGTTCCTCATACAAGATTGGGGCGGTGCGAAAACCCGCACCGCCCCAATGGGAGACATCTAATGGCAGCTAGATGTATGTATTATGACCTGTACGGGTCCTTGAAGACCTTAGAGGTCCTCGCGCCAGAAGGGCATGCTCATGCAGCGCGGGCCGCCGCGGCCGCGGGAGAGCTCGGCGGAGGGCACGACGAGAAGGTCCAGGCCCTCCTTGTACAGCACGTCGTTGGTGACGGTGTTGCGGGCGTAGACGCAGATCTTGCCGGGCTCGACGCACAGGGTGTTGGAGCCGTCGTTCCACTGCTCGCGGGAGGCCGCGATCGGGTCGCCGCCGCCGCAGGGGATCAGCTTGACCTGGTCGACGCCGGTGGCGTCCTCCAGGACGTGCTCGAGGGTGTCCTCGATCAGGCGGATGTTCACGTCGCCCGGGTTCTTGCCGGCGGTCAGCTCGTAGACGCGCAGGGTGCCCATGATGGCGGGGTGGATCGTGAACTTATCGACGTCGATCTGGGTGAAGACCGTGTCGAGGTGCATGAAGGCGCGCGAGACCGGGATATCGAAGGCCAGGATGCGCTCGACCTTGGAGTCGGAGTTCCAGAAGATGTTCTGGGCCATGACGTCGATCGCGGCGGCCTGGGTGCGCTGGGAGATGCCGACGGCGAGGGTCTTCTCGTTGATGTTCAGCACGTCGCCGCCCTCGGTGTGGAACTGGCAGTCGCGGCGGAAGTACAGCGAGACGTCCTTGTAGTCGGGGTGGTACTTGAAGATGTACTTGCCGTACAGGGTCTCGCGGTTGCGGGTGACCGAGTACATGCGGTTGAGGTTGACGCCCTCGCCGATGACCGCGAACGGGTCGCGGGTGAAGTAGAGGTTGGGCATCGGGTCGATGATCAGGTCGGACTCGGACTCGGAGTTGACCAGGGAGTCGAGGGTCGTGGACGCCGTGAGGGGCATGTCGATCTCGGACTTGGTCATGCCGGCCATGGTCTTCTTGACGAACTCGAGGTTGTCCTCGATGGAGTCCAGCTTCTCGCGGACGATCTGCGGCATGTGCTGGCCGCGGCTGCCGGCCTCGGCGATGTACTGGTCGGTGAACTCGGCGCGGGCGCCGGGGACCTGGTCGAACACCTCGGCGACGAGGTTCTCGAGATAGAGGACCTCCACGCCCTGGTCCCTCAGGATCTGGGCGAAGGTGTCGTGCTCCTGCTGCGCGACCTCCAGGAACGGGACGTCGTCGAACAGGAGTCGCTCGAGCTCGTCGGGCGGCAGGTTGAGGAGCTCGTCGCCGGGACGGTGCAGGCAGACCTTCCTGAGCTTGCCGATCTCGGAAGGCACGTGCAGACCTTTCGTCATGGCCTCCTACCTTTCTTTCGGGCCTTTCGGCCGAATCTCTCAGCGCCCTTCCATAGCGGACGCTGCTTGCTGACAGCTCTAGTTATATCCAAATTCCACCCGCAATTCCACCTCGCCCCCGAACGGTCAACAAAGTGCGATGAACGGTATATCGCATGAGATTCCCCCATAATGTACTTCGGCGTTCTAAAGTAACTTTTCTAAGGTAAACGCTCTTTTTTCCTAAAAACTATTTGCAATTGCATCTCTAAACTTTTGATTCAGAATTGCATAGCTAAATCGGTTTTATGTATATAAATGATGTTTGTTTACGTTTCCGCCTGTATTCAATGATATTCAGCTATCCATCATTCTTATTCACACTTACGTACCAGTTGAGTGAGGATATAGACCGCTTGCAGACGAGCAGGGCGTCAGTCCTATGACTTGTCAGCGTAAGAAGTAGGTAAAGATACCGTTCGCACAATACGTCCGTGCCACAAGTCGACTAAATTGAGACAATAGTGAATAGGGTTAGGCTACCGTCCCCTGCGGGGACTGAACGGACAGATGCATATGCCGAGCAAAATCGAAAAAAAGCAAGCCGCCGCAAAGCTGCGCAAACCGCCTCGCGACTTCTCGTACACGCAGAACCGAGAGCTCAGCTGGCTACGCTTTGACAACCGTGTGCTTGACGAAGCCTTCGATGAGACCGTTCCGCTGTTCGAGCGTCTAAAGTTCGTGTCGATTTTCGAGTCTAACCTCGACGAGTTTCTCATGGTGCGCGTGGGCGGCCTGTCCGATCTGGCAGAGCTCAAAAAGCAACCTGTCGACAACAAGAGCAATATGACCGCCTCCGAACAGGTCGATGCTGTCATGGCCGAAATGCCCGGGCTCCTTACCCGTTGGGAGTCCATCTTTAAGAGCATCGAGGGCAAGCTCGACACCTTGGGCGTTCACCGCGCCCGCATCGATTCGCTTACGCCCGAGGAGCGCACCTTTGTAACCCGCTACTTCCAGGCCTACGTGTCGCCGGTCATCTCGCCGCTGGTCATCGATCCTCGCCACCCCTTCCCCAACCTACGCAATGGCGCGCTCTATCTGGCCTGTGGTCTGGACGGCGCCACCGACGAGGAGAGCCTGCTGGGCCTTATCGAGATTCCCGCCTCGATGAACCGCGTGGTCGAGATCCCCTCGCCCACCGGCACCTACTCCTACATCTTGCTCGAGGACGTCATCCTCGCCTGCCTGGACAGCTGCTTTGGCTCCTATAAGCCGCTGGATCGTGCGCTGATCCGCGCCACCCGCAACGCCGACATCGATCCGGACGGCGAGGGCGTCGAAGAGGAAGAGGACTACCGCCAGCACATGAAGCGCATCCTCAAGAAGCGCCTGCGTCTGCAGCCGGTAGTGCTCGCGGTCTCGGGGTCGCTCGAGAAGGCAACGCTCAAGACCATCCGCAAGGCGCTCGAGCTTTCGCGCCGCTCTGTCTTTACCTGCGATATCCCGCTCGACCTGGGCTACGTCTTTGGCATTGAGGGCAAGATTCCCGAGCACCTGCGCAACGAGCTGCTCTTTACGCCGTTTAGGCCGCAGCCCAATCCCACCATCGACATGACCCGCTCCATCCGCGAGCAGGTGCTGCAGCACGACAAGCTGCTCTTTTATCCCTACGAGGCCATGAACCCCTTCCTGGATCTGGTGCACGAGGCCGCCTACGACCCCGAGTGCATCTCGCTGCGCATCACGCTCTACCGCGTGGCCAAGCAGAGCCGCCTGTGCGAGTCGCTGATCGATGCTGCCGAGAACGGCAAAGAGGTCACGGTGCTCATGGAACTTCGTGCCCGCTTTGACGAGCAGAACAACATCGAGTGGGCCGAGCGCCTGGAAGAGGCCGGCTGCACCGTCATCTATGGTTCCGAGGGCTTTAAATGCCACTCAAAGATCTGCCAGCTCACCTATCGCGAGGGCATGGCGCTAACGCGCCTCACGCTTTTGGGCACCGGCAACTTTAACGAGAAGACGGCCAAACTCTACAGCGACTTTATGCTCATGACAGCCCATCCCGGCATCGGCGAGGACGCCAACCTGTTCTTCCGCAATCTGTCGCTGGGCAACCTGCGCGGCGACTACCGCTTCCTGGGTGTGGCGCCCGTCAGACTGAAACCGCTCATCATGCGCGGGCTTGACCGCGAGATCCAGCGCGCCCTTGCCGGCGAGCCCGCCCGCGTGTTCTTTAAGCTCAACTCGCTGACCGACCGCGAGGTTATCGACAAGATCGCCGAGGCATCGTGTGCCGGCGTGCGCGTAGACATGATCATCCGCGGCATCTCGTGCCTCAAGCCCGGTGTTCCGGGCAAGACCGAGAACGTGCATGTCCGCTCCATCGTCGGACGCTTTTTGGAGCACGCGCGCGTCTATGCTTTCGGCGTGGACTCGGACATGATTTACCTGAGCTCGGCAGACATGATGACGCGCAACACCGAGCACCGCGTGGAGATTGCCTTCCCCGTGCTCGACCCCACCTGCCGCGCCCTAGTGCACGAGTACATGGGCATGCAGCTGCGCGACAACGTGAAGGCCCGCAGCCTCACGAGCGACGGCACCTGGGTCCCCGTGGAGCGTGCAGAGGGTGAGAAACCCTTCAACTCGCAGGAAGCCCTGCTGGAGCGTGCCTATCGCAACGCCGAGGCCGCCGCGCAGCAGCGCGCACAGGAGAAGGAACGTGTGGCCGAGGAGGCCATTCAGGCCGATGTTGAACACGGGGCAGCTGCCAAACCGGAAGCGGTTGCAGCTCCCCCGGTGAATGAGCCCGAGGCTGCCGCAGAGCCCGCCGTGGAGAAAGCGCCCGAGCCCGCTACTGCGACTCCGGAGCCCGCCGCCGAGGCAAAGCCCGCCCCTGCTCCTGAGCCGCAGCCGGCCACACCCAAGGTCCAAGAGGTCCAGGCGACCGTCATTGAGCCCGAGCCTGCACCTGCACCTCAGCCCGATCCGCAGGTCATCAAGCCCGCACCCGAGACGAGCGCCCGTCGCGATAAGCCCGCCGGCAAGACCAAGGCCATCGAGCGCCATCGCCCCGGCCGCGTGCGCATGGGCCTGGGCCTGATCGGCCTGGGTCTTAAGACGCTCATTACCGGCAAGACGAAATAGTCGTTTGTAGAAGCAGTTTGTAGAAGCGCCCCGCATTTGAGGAAAGCCTCGGATGCGGGGCGCTTTTCCCTGCTACCATGGTGCGAACAACAACGCGAATGACAGGCAGGAATATGAAGTTCACTATAGAATCGATGACCTACGGCGCCGACGGGCTGGCGCACGCCGACAACGGCAAGGCCGTCTTTGTGCAGGGCGCCGTGGCAGGCGACACCGTCGAGGCCGAGGTCGTACAGGACGGCAAGTCGTTCATGCGCGCCCGCACCACCGAGATTCTGGAGCCAAGCCCCGATCGCATTCAGCCTCCCTGCCCCTTCGTGGGCATCTGCGGCGGCTGCTCGTGGGGCAATCTCTCACGCACGGCACAGCTCGCCGCCAAGGAGCAAAACCTGCGCTCCACGCTCGAGCGCATCGGCAAGTTCGCTCCTGAGCAGGTCGATGAGTTGGTACAGCCCATCTGCCACACCAAGGACGACTGGGGCTACCGCAATAAAATCGAGCTCGAACCGACCGTCGTCAACGGTCGCGTGCGCCTTGGCACGCACGGTGTCGACCCCAGCAAAATCGTGACCGTCGATACGTGCCCGCTGTTCGATAAGCGCTTCCCGAAGGCGCTCAAATCGGTCGTCGGTGCACTCAACTATCTAAGCGGCAGCCATGACTTGGGGCTCGAACGCGTGGGCATTCGCGCATCGCGCCGCACCAAGGCACTCGAGGTCGCACTCTGGACGCCCACAGGCTCTTTTCCGCGCTCGCAGGTCTCCCGCGTGCTGGCGGACGCCGCTCATCCCACGAGCATCGTGCGCGTGATGAGCAAGGGCGAAAAGAAGGCCCGTCGTGTCTCCAAGGTCGAAATGCTCGCCGGAGAGGGCTCATGGACCGAGAATATCGCCGAGGGTCAGATGCGCTTGTCTGCCCCGTCTTTTTTCCAGGTCAACACCAAGGGTGCCGAGATTTTGATCGATCTTGTCATGGAAGCGCTCGACCCGCAGGAAGACGAGCTTGCCGTGGACCTGTACTGCGGTGCCGGCACCTTTACCCTGCCGCTCGCCCGCCGCTGCGACTTTGTCGCCGCCGTCGAGGCCTACGGCCCCGCCGTGCGCGACCTGCGCCGTAACCTGGAGATCAACAAGCTCGATAACGTCGACGTCATTGGCGGAGACGCGGTGCGCGAGTTCCCCGACCAGGATGCCGACGTCTTGGTGGTCGACCCGCCGCGTGCAGGCCTCGCCCCCGAGGCGATCGACCTTATCGCCAGCACGAGTGCTCGCGATGTCGCCTACGTGAGCTGCGACCCGGCCACCCTGGCGCGCGATCTCAAACGCTTTGTCGAAGAAGGCACCTTCTCCCCCGTAAAGATCACGCCAGTCGACCTGTTCCCACAAACCTTCCACTGCGAGACCGTCGTCCACCTTAAGCGCAACTAGCCACTTAATCATTGCTCAGAAAAATCATTGGGAAATCGAGCGTGGCAAGCGGAGGTCTTCGGGGTATAAGACGGCTAATTGTATGCCGCCTATGAAAGGAACCCTCATGCCCAGCGTTGCCGTTCTCGCCGCCGATGGCTTTGAAACTATTGAATGCTTGACCATGGTCGATGTCATGCGTCGCGGCGGCGTACGTGCCACGCTCGTCTCGATCATGCCCACGCGTGAGGTCGTAAGTTCGCTGCAGATCCCCGTGACCTGCGATGCGCTCTTTGATGAGATCGACTTTGACGAATACGACTGTGTCGTGCTGCCCGGCGGCCTACCCGGTGCTACCAACCTGCGCGCCGATCAGCGCGTCTGCGACGTGGTCCGCGAGTTCGCCGCAGCCAAGCACGTCGCCGCCATCTGCGCCGCCCCGTTTATCCTGGGCGAGCTCGACCTGCTCGAGGGGCGCCATGCCACGTGCTTCCCTGGCTTTGAGAAAAGCTTCCCCGAAGGCGCCTATACCGGCGAGAAGGTCACGCAAGACGGCAACATCATCACTGCCAGCGGCATGGCACAGTCACTCCCCTTTGCATTGGAGCTGCTACGCACGCTCGCCGGCGACAAGGCCGTCGAGAAGGTTGCCGAGGGCATTCAGCTATGATTTTGGCTTCGCAATCACCGCGCCGCATCGACTTGATGCGCGAGGCGGGCTATGACATTCGCATCATTCCTGCCGATATCGACGAAACGCCGTTTGATGGCGAGGCCCCGCTTACGCTCGTTGAACGCTTAGCACGCGCAAAAGCCGCCGCCGTTGCCGCCGAGCATGCCGAGCCCAATGAGCTGACGGTCGCGGCCGACACCATCGTCACCTTTGACGGCAAGATTCTGGGCAAGCCGGCAACCGAGGACGAGGCGCGCACCATGCTCCGTGAGCTTTCGGGCCGCACGCACCAGGTCGCAACCGGCGTCTGCATCGTTAAGGCAGGCGATACGGCCGCCCCGCATGCCGCCGAGAGCCTGTCCTTTGTCGATGTGACCGACGTGACGTTCTACGAGCTCACCGACGAGCAGATCGAGCACTACGTCGCCTCGGGTGAGCCCATGGACAAGGCCGGCGCCTACGGCATTCAGGGCACAGGAGGACGCATGCTCGTGCACGATATTTCGGGCGACTTCTATAACGTGGTGGGCCTACCCATCGCCCGCGTCGCGCGCGCGATTCAAAAACTCTCGTAATTGCATCTGGCGCTGGGTATCCCCCGGCGCCTACAATTTTGGCGTACCGTACGGATCCCGACCGGGCACAAGGCGCGGAGGAAAACCGATAGGAGTTAAACATGGATACACTGCTCGAGGCCATTGACGTCTGCGATGTCGATGGCTTTTGCTATGGCAACTATACGGACGAGGAGGCCGGCACCGGTTGCACCGTAATCGTGGCACCCGAGGGCGCCACCGGCGGCGTTGACGTTCGCGGCGGTGCTCCAGCATCGCGCGAAACCGACCTGCTGCGACCCGAGAACACCGTCGACAAGGTCCACGCCGTCTGCCTTTCGGGTGGATCGGCCTTTGGCCTCGAGGCTGCAAGCGGCGTCGCTCGCGAGCTTGAGAGCCGCGGCATCGGCCTTCCCGTCGGCCCCACGCAGGTGCCTATCGTGTGCTCCAGCTGTATCTTCGACCTCGCCTTTGGTAACCCCACCGTGCGCCCCGACATTGAGGCCGGCATCGCCGCCGTGCGCGAAGCACTCGACCACACCCCCACCAAGCTCGAACAGGGCAACGTAGGCGCCGGCACGGGCGCTACCGTGGGTAAGCTCATGGGGCCTGCCACCTGCATGAAGGCCGGCCTTGGAGCTGCCGCCGTGGCACTCGGCCCCATCAAGGTGGGCGCCGTGGTCTCGGTCAACGCCTGCGGCAACGTTGTCGACCCCTTCACCGGCGAGTGGGTCGCCGGCATGCGCGCCGCAGCCGATAGCGACCAGATCGTCGACATGGAACTCGCAGCCTTTGCCGCCGCCGGATCCATGCAGATGCCGCTCGACCGCACCAACACCACCATCAGCTGCATCGTCACCAACGTGGAACTCACTAAGGCACAAGCCACCAAGGTCTCCCAGATGGCCGCAGACGCCTACGCACACGCCATCCGCCCCACACACACCACCAACGACGGCGACACCATCTACACCCTCGCCAGCGGCAAACTGGGCGCCCAGGCAAGCGCCGCCGCTCCCCTAGACCTGCTGGGCATGCTCGCCGTAAGGGCCCTGGAAACCGCCATCGTGAACGGAGCCAAATCCGCCAAAACCTCCCACGGAATCCCAGGTGCTGCGAAGTAATCTCACTCGACCGTCGGTCGGAGGCGGGCGGGCATTACGTTTGCTGCTCTACAGTCCTATGCAAGACGAAGGCCACATTAAGTGGCCTTCTTTGCATGCGGAACTCGCGACAAACGTAATGCCCGCCCGCCTCCGACCGACTACCAACTAATATTTTTTCAGCCCAGGCCCCTGTGTACCGCGCGTCGAAGATCTTCAAATTCAACTAGCTGACAATCGATTCTTATAGCAGAGGCCCCTTGGCCTTTAGTTTGATACAAGTTCCGCACGAGCCGGAAAGCACTTAATGTGCTTTCCGTGCGAGCAGGACTGTTCGCAGTAGCAAACTAAAGGCCAAGGGGCCCAGTCAACCTATCAGCAGCGATTACTCAGCAGCTAGTTGAATTTAAAGATCTTTGAGGCAAGACGGTATAGGCCGAGTGTAGTTTTGTCTCCGGCCCGTCCGCGCAGATTGGTGAAGAACCCGACCACGCCGTAGCGGGCACGACGATACATGCGCTCGTCGTAGGCCTTCAAATCATTCCACAGCGTCTTTAGGCGCTCGTCGGCGCAATCTTCCTCGGAAAGCTTGGTGAGCACCGAGCAGATCGCCATCATCATGGTGAAGTAGCCCATCATGTACGAACGCAGGCGCGACGACTCGACATCGCTGTACAGGTGGTACGACTCCATCATGATACGCGTAACACGGAACTGCTGGTCCAGACGCTTGACCATCGTTGCCTCGTTGACGCTCTGGCCTTCGCGACCGATAAAGTAGCGGTAGAGGTCGATGTCGGCGTAGTACATGGTCTTGCAACGCGGCAGTGGCACGTAGGCGTAGATGTTGTCCACATAGAACGTGTGCGGCGGCATGGGAAGGTTGGACTCGCGCAGCACATCCGTGCGATAGCACAGGCTGTGCATGAGTAGGTTCTGGTCCAGGCGGAAATGACCGATCTGATCCCAGGAAAAGATCTTTTTGCGCGGCAGGGCAAATTTGTAGCCAATAGCGGTATGCGTGCCCTCGTAAACCTTCTCGTACACGTAGTTCGAGATAAACAGGTCAACGCGCTGATCGCGCTCTTCAAAGCCACGCAGAATCGACAGCATAGTCGAAAGAGCCGCAGCGTCGAGCCAGTCATCCGAGTCGACAACCTTGTAGTAGGTGCCCTGTGCCTCGCGCAGACCCGAAAGAACGGCAATACCGTGACCGCCATTCTCCTGGTGCACCGCGCGGATGATTCCAGGATAACGGGCCTCCCACTCGTCGGCCTTGGCGGCCGTCTCGTCCTTGGAGCCGTCGTCCACCACGATAATCTCGATATCGGTGGCGTAATTGCTCCCCTCCAAGATGGAGGTGATGCAATGGTCCATGTCCTTGGCGGCGTTATACGAGGGAATACCGAATGTTATGACTTTATGCATGGCAGGCGATAATCTCATCCGAAAGATCGAGGGCGGAATTGGTCACAGCGTCCATATCGTAGTAACGATACTCGGCCAGACGACCCACCGGGTGGAAGTTCGTCAGGTTCTGGACGCGCTCAAGATAACGCTCATAGAGCTCACGGTTCTCGGGCTCAAGAATGGCGTAGTACGGCGTCTCGTCCGAGCCGGGCGTATAGGCCTTGGAGTACTCCTTCATGATGGTGGTCTTGCCGGGCAGGACCTGACCGGTCATGTTCTTGAACTCGGTGATACGCGTGTAGTCCTCGCTCGTGGTGTAGTTGACGGTGCCCACGGGCTGGAACTGGTCCATATCGAGCGTCTCGAACTTCATATCGAGCGTGCGGTACGGCAACGCACCCAAGTCGAGGTTGAACAGCTCATCGAGCGGACCGGTATAGACAATCTCGCCGCCGTAGACCTTGCCATCGATCTTGACGGTGGTCTCGTCGATCTCAAAGAGATCGCGGGCGTCCACGTCGCAGAACACGTCGATCAGGTCGTGGTCGAGCATGTGCTCAAAGAGCGCCGTGTAGCCCTCCTGCGGCATGCCCTGGAAGGGAGCTTGCGGGAAGTAGCGGTCATCATCGCCCACAAAGACGGGAACGCGGCCGGTGATCGAAGGATCGATCTGATCGGGCGTCTGGCCCCACTGCTTCATGGTGTAATGCAAAAAGACGTTCTCGTAGACGTAATCGGCGACCTCGGCCAAGTCGGGGTCGTTCTTCTTACGCAGCTCCATAATGGGCACCTTGACATCCTTGCCAAAGGTCTCCACGAGCTTCTGATACAGCTCCTCGCCGCGCTCGTCACCAAAGGCGAGCTTGAGACTCGCATGGTTGAAGGGCACGGGCATAAGGGTACCGTTGATGTTGGCGAGCACCTTGTGCTGATAATCCGTCCACTTGGTAAAGCGCGACAGGAAATTGTGCACGCGCTCGTTAAAGGTGTGATAGATATGCGGACCGTACTCGTGGATCAGGATTCCGGCCTCGTCAGTGCAGTCATAGGCATTGCCCGCAATGTGGCTACGGCGCTCCAAAACGGCAACACGATAGCCGATGGTCTCGGCGAGACGGCGGGCACAAACGGCACCGGCATATCCAGCACCGACGACAATCATGTCGTACGCGCCGGCGTTAAAGCCTTCAGGCAGGCCTGAGGTAATCTGCATCGATACTCCTTGTCAAAAGCCACGGGCTCGTTAGCTGGGCTTTTCTCGAACATTCTTCGAGACATATTTATCAGAGCGATTATAGCGCTAATGCGTCCTATAATGAGCTTGCCACACAAGGAAAGCTCAAGCACCGCGGCGTACATAATTGAAAGGTAAACCCGCTAGCAGCGGGTTTATTCGTGAACAGCCGGGCGCCTGGAGCTTAGCGAAACGCTTGTAAGGAGTAACATGAGCGATTTCCTAAACCGTATGAAGTCTGCCGCCAAGGCCGACCTTAAGACGATCGTCCTGCCCGAGGGCGAGGATCCGCGCACTATCGTCGCGGCCACCAAAATCATCGAGGAGGGCCTGGCAAAGATCGTCATCCTGGGCAACCCCGACGAGATCAACGTTCCCGGCGCTACCGTCATCGACCCGCGCAATGCCGAGAAGCACGAGGAGTACGCGCAGAAGTTTGCCGAGCTCCGCGCCAAGAAGGGCGTTACCATCGAGCAGGCTCGCGCCCAGGTGATGGACGCCACCTACTTTGGCACCATGATGGTCAAGATGGGCGATGCCGACGGCCTGGTCTCCGGCGCCTGCCACTCCACCGCCGACACCCTGCGCCCCGCGCTGCAGATCCTCAAGACCGCCCCGGGCACCAAGCTGGTCTCGGCCTTCTTCGTGATGTGCACCGACACCCCGCAGTTCGGCACCGACGGCACGCTGATCTTCGCCGACTGCGGCCTCAACATCAACCCGTCCTCCGACGAGCTCTCCGAGATCGCCATCGCCTCCGCTCACTCCTGGTCCACATTCATGGGCAACGTTGAGCCTCACGTGGCCATGCTCTCCTACTCCACCATGGGCTCCGCCGGCGGCGAGGTCGCCAAGAAGGTCCAGGAGGCCGTGAAGTTCTGCAAGGAGAAGGCTCCCGAGCTCGCCATCGATGGCGACCTGCAGCTTGACGCCGCCATTGTCCCCACCGTCGCCCAGCTCAAGGCTCCCGGCTCCTCCGTTGCCGGCAAGGCCAACGTGCTCGTGTTCCCCGACCTCGAGGCCGGCAACATCGGCTACAAGCTGGTCCAGCGCTTCGCCGGCGCCGACGCCTACGGCCCCATCCTGCAGGGCATCGCCAAGCCGGTCAACGACCTTTCGCGCGGCTGCTCTGCCGACGACATCGTGGGTGTCGTGGCCATCACCGCCGTCCAGGCTCAGATGGCTGAGTAGCGGACATATCCCCGCCGAAGGCAGCGCAGGTTAACCCCTGAAAACGTCCTCGACCAATGAAACGCCCCCGTTCTGCTCCTTCGGAGCTACGAACGGGGGCGTTTCTGGTCTGCGGAGTGTTTTCAGGGGTTAACCTGCGCTGCCTTCTACCGTCACGTGGCATTCAGGGCATCTGGGGTGGACGGCGGCTTGGCTACGAGCTGGGGCTGAGGATCTGAATGGTCGGGTTCCGTTGCTGGAAGTGCAGGCGTTGCCGGCGATGGTCACTTTGGGACTGGAATTTCCGCCTGCTAGCAAAAAGGCCTCCGGAGCCGTTGCTCTGGAGGCCTTTCGTTTACTTGCAAATGCGCGCGTTAGTTGTTCTTGGTCAGGCGCTCGACGTCGTGGGCGATCATGTATTCCTCGTCGGTGGGGATGACCATGACCGTGACGGCGGAACCGGCGGCGCTGATGACCTGCGGGCCGTTGCCCACGGCCTCGCGGTTCTTGTTGTTGTCGATGCGTACGCCCAGCCACTCAAAGCAATCGCAGAAGGCCTTGCGAATCGACCAGTCGTTCTCGCCGATGCCGGCGGTAAAGGTGATGGTGTCCACGCC
>NZ_JBDGAV010000003.1:0-132384 GCF_040910325.1 Collinsella aerofaciens
GGATGTAGGGAAGCGATAGGAAAGTCATAGATGCGGGCGTGTTGGCTAAAATGGGTCGGCCGGGATTGGTCAATCTCGGCCGACTATATTTGGCTAAATTATTCCGACGCTAACACCTTATTATTATCGGTATCACGAACACACTTTCGGTATCCTTTAATGCCGAAATGATACCGAAAGCGTGTTCGAAAATACGGTTAATTCCATGCGTTAGCCCAATCAAGCCCCAGGCTTACAAACTCCGTTTTTTCAGAATGCCAATGCATTCGCGCTTGCGTGTCATTTCACGTCACTTTAACACGTAAAATGACACGCAATTTTTTTCGTGTCATAATTTTGACGCGTAAAATGACGTGTAAAGTTTTACGTGTCATTTTTCATGTCAAGTTAAAGCGAAACGGAGCACTACGATGCAAGAGACAAAGGATCTTGAGTTCAAGGAAAGCGTCACCAATTCGTTCCTCAAAACCGTCTCCGCTTATGCAAACAACACGGGTGGGCGTGTCCTATTTGGAATTAACGACGCCGGAAAAATCGTTGGCCTCGATGACCCCAAGCAGACCTGCTTGGATATCGAAAACAAGATTAACGATTCGATCATCCCCCAGCCCGATTACTCCCTAAAAATCAACGAGCCCGATGCAACCGTTGAGCTTACGGTCTTTCCCGGCAGATCGAAGCCTTATCTATACCGCTCGAAGGCGTACAAGCGCAATGACACAGCGACTATACCAGTTGATACCCTAGGTCTTTCGCGCCTTGTGCTCGAGGGTCAGAATCTCTCCTTTGAACAGCTCCCGGCAAGCAAGCAAGATCTATCTTTCACCGTTTTAGAGAATCGTCTAACTGCAAAGTTAGCGCTTCAGTCGTTCACAACCGACACTCTCAAAACCCTCGGCCTGCTCGATGAGACCGGGACCTACAATAATGCAGCAGAGCTGCTCGCGGACGAGAACGGCTTCCCAGGCATCGACATTGCAGTGTTTGGTGACACTATCAACCTCATTAAGCAGCGCAAGACCCTTGAGCATGCATCAGTTTTAACTGAAATTGACAGTGCTCTTGAGCTATTCGAAGCTCAGTACTGCTACGAAGAGATCAAGGGAATGGAACGAATCCGCAAGGAGCCCATTCCACTTGAGGCGTTCCGTGAGGCAATAACCAACGCAATCGTTCATAGGACCTGGGATGTACCAGCGCACATCCGCATCTCGATGTTCGACGACCGGGTAGAAGTCGCCTCACCCGGCGGATTACCGGCAAGCATGACTGTCGATGAGTACCTGTCCGATATGCTGTCCGTTAGGCGTAACCGCATTCTTGCCGAAGTCTTTTTGCGCCTGGGCCTTATCGAGGCATTCGGTACGGGCATTATGCGAATTCGAGACACCTATAAAGACAGCATCAAAAAGCCTCGTTTTCAAGTTTCGGACAACGCTATTGTGGTCACACTTCCCCTACTCATGGATAACCCCGGGCTCGAAGGCGACGATCTTACCGTATTTGAACTGCTGAGTGAAGTGCATCCCCAATCGACAAGTGCGCTTGCGGCCAAAGTTACCTTTAGCCGCTCGAAGCTACTTCGCATCCTCAAAAAACTCGTTGAGACGGGCCTGGCTACAGTTGAAGGCGCCGGCAGAGGGCAGAAGTATCTCCTGCTGCGCTAGCTAGCAAATGACCTGCGTGTGCTCCTCGATGGCAGTGCGGTCCTCGGCGGTAATACCCGGCTCGCACACCACGGCGTCCAAATTGTCCAGTCGACAGAAGGTGTAGAAGTCGCGCTTGCCAATCTTGCTGGAATCGGCGATCAGATAGCGCGAGTCGGCCTTGCTAAAGGCGAGCTGCTGGATGCGGCCCTCTTCCATGTTAGACGTAGACACGTCGCCGTCCAAAATGCCGTTTGCGCCGATAAAGGCTGCGTCGATCCCCAGTGCGCGCAAGGTGTCCTCGGCCGTGGGGCCCACAAAGGCGGCAGTGCGGCGGCGGTACACGCCGCCCACCAGGCACAGTTCGCAGTCTTCGCGCGCCTCGAGCAGGTTAAACACCGAAAGCGAATTGGTCACAATGCGCAGGCGAAACGCCGGCAGCATCGAGGCCATCTGCTCAACCGTGGTGCCCGTGCCCAAAAAGATGGTCGAGCCTTCCTCGATAAGCTCCACAGAACGGCGCGCAATCTGCAACTTTTCCTCGGCATGCTTCGTGCGCTTTTCGCTGTGCGAATACTCATGGCGCAGCATAGCGTGGGGACGGCCCTGCGCACTGCGGGCTCCGCCGTGCACGCGCTCGATCTCGCCCAGGCTCGCAAGCTCCTCAAGATCACGGCGGATCGTCATATCCGAGACACCTAACGCATCCGAAATCTCCTTGACCGAGACCGTTCCCTGTTCCTCGAGCAGCTGCCGAACCTTATCCTGTCGCTCCGCTTTAATCACGATGAGTCCTCGCTGTTCCACGCTCACGTCAATTCAAACAATAACGAACAAATTGTATCAGACTCGCGCGCGTCAGAAATGAACGCCCGCACAGCTCCAATCATCACTTTTTTGAGAAAAATACCCCCTGCTTTAGTGGGGTGTAGTGATAATCTCGCGTGTTCGCGCTACAGTTTGTCGGAAATACCTCGATGTTAGGAACCAAATGATCACTTCCGAGCTTTTCGGCACCGCTCCGTGCGGTACCCCCGTTCATCGTTACACCCTCAACGGGCCCGAGATCTGCGTTCGCATTATGGACTATGGCGCCACCGTGCTGGGCATCGACGTGCCCGACATTCCCGGCAACGTGCGCGATGTGGTGCTGGGCTTCGATAAGCTCGAGGATTACTTTGACAACCCCGCCTGCTTTGGCGCGACCATCGGCCCCGTGGCAAACCGCACCGCGGGCGCCACGATCACCATCGACGGCACGGACTGGCATATGCCGGCCAACGAAGGCGTCAACAACCTGCACAGCGATCTTGAGCACGGCCTGCACAAGCGCGTATGGGATGTTGAGCTCGACGAGGTCCACAATGCCGTGCGCATGACCACCTCGCTTGAGGATGGCGAGCTGGGCCTACCCGGCAACCGCACCTTTACGGCCGTGTTTACCGTGACGCGCACCGGCGTCTTTCGTGTCGAGTATGGCTGCGAGAGCGACCGCGCCACCTACGTGTCCATGACCAACCACACGTACTTTAACCTTGCCGGCCATAACGCCGGCATGGACTGTGAGCACTTCTTTGTCGCCAACGCTGCCCATTACCTGCCCATTAACGAGCAGAACATCCCCACCGGCGAGATCGCTCCGGTCGAGGGCACGCCGTTTGACTTCCGCGAGCTGCGTCCCGTCGCTCCCGGCATGGAGGCCGACGATCCGCAGATTAAGCAGGCCCGTGGCTACGATCACTGTCTGTGCATCGATGGCTATCAGTACGGCCGTAATCTGCGCCGCGCGATGCATGTTGAGGAGATGTGGACCGGTCGCGAGCTGGACTACTACACCACCGCACCGGGCGTGCAGCTCTACACCGGCAACTGGCTGGGCGACGAGCACGCCAAGGACGATGCCAACTATGGCTGGGGCGCCGGCTTTGCCCTCGAGGCCGAGATGTACCCCGACACGCCGCACCAGCCGCTGTTCCCGCAGGGCATTGTGGGCCCGGGTCACCCCTACAGCAATGTGATCGAATACCACTTTATGAGGCACTAAGCCCATAACGCGACATATCGCACAGCAGCGCCCGCCGGCACCACCGCCGACGGGCGCTTTGCTACCTAGTCATTGGGGACGTTCTTAAATGACTAGTTGGATGGGGTCGGGATTGGAACTGGGGAGGGAGCGGATTTCTAGCTCTATGCCGAGTTCTTGCAGCTCTTTGAAGGCGGCGACGTCTGTGTCGTCTACGGCAACTGTGGGCGTCGCGGGACGCTTGCCCTCCCCTGCTTGCATGTGACCGATACTGATCTTGGTAATGGGCACACCGCCCTTGACCAGCGCGAGCGCATCCGCGGGCGACGCCACCATGATGAGAATCCATTGGCGCGGCGTTGCAGTATGAATGATGTCGATGGTCCTTTGCACCGAGAAAAACCGCGTCCACACGCCCTCGGGCGCCGCGACCCTCATAGGCGCCCACTTGCGCGAATCCGCCGCAATCTCGTCGTTGACGATTAGGACGAGGTTGGAACCCATAGCCTCGTTCCACAGCTCGACGTCTTGCCCGTAAATAAACCGGTCATCGATACGCGTGAGAAGGATCTTGGGTTGAGCCATGGCAGTCCCATTCTGTTTGAGACTCGTAAGAGCGAGACATCACGTCTCCAATATTAGTGCATTTAAAGTGAGAAAAGCCGTCAGAACACTTGCACGGATGTGCGATGTCCCGTATCATAGACAGCCGTTGACGCCTCAGTTGCGTCACCACATGGCCGCCAGCGTAGCTCAGTTGGTAGAGCACCGCTCTCGTAAAGCGGGGGTCACCGGTTCGAGCCCGGTCGCTGGCTCCATTGCACAAGATAGCCGCCTTCGGGCGGCTTTTTTGTTGCCGATTCGCCCACTCGGTGGACTTCGGATTTAATGCTTAGGGGGCGGGGATTTACCAAAGTGAAATTTTAATGAAAAGAAACCCAGCTGCAACAATTGCCATGGTGAGGGCTCGAATTGGTCATATAGATTTAAAATAGCCACGATACCTTCTCTTTTGCTGGAACGATATATCTATACAAGGTTGTGAGCGGAAAACAAAAATACGTCGATTGCTATCCGACAAACGGGTCTGGAATTGCATTCACCGGCATTTCGGGGCAGATTGATACACATGTACGAAAGGGAACCTATGTGGTGCGTTGGGTTGGAGCTGCTGCAGGCCCGATATGGATTGCGGTCTTGCGCCCCGATGTCCAAATAGGTTTCTCTCTAGACGGGAAGTTGCTCATGGACGTCATCTATGACGGAGATGACTGGGTCGATCATTATACTTGGCGCCTGGTCGGCTCGAACGACAATGGGGATGTGGTGTTTGATGGACTATGTCCAAAGCATCTCCATCCTTTTGTCTCGTCGTTAATTGAGAGTTCCGCTCGTGTTGCCCCCTACAGCTCGGCATCGCTTCATGATACGGACGTTTTGAAGACCATAAGGGAATCAATTGACGATGGCACGATGAGCGGCCCGCTGTTTTCTCGGCTTGTGGGGCTAGATGAGATTGGCTCGAAACGACTGCTTGCGGGCGAAAAAGTGGAACTCACTTATCGGTCGATGATTTCAATCCTGCGGCTAGCCGATGTTCTTCGCAAATAAATGAGGCTTCCCTATTCAAAAACAGAAAACCCCGCTAAACGTGATTCCCCTAGGGAAACACGTTTAGCGGGGTCCTAGCGTGATTTCCCTAGGGGAATCACGCCATCAGACGAATAGCTCTGCCAGGCAGTTCGCTACTCCTCCCAGTAAGCGTCTGCAAGCAGCTTAAAGCAGATCTTCTTGACCGGCTGCGCGCCATCGCCCGGGAACTCGAGCGTGGGCATATGAGGCTCGCCGGCAACGAACAGCGCAAACTTATCGTCGGCAAGATCGCCGGCGATCGAGGCGTCGGAATCGACCAGATCGTAGTCGTCCTTCTCGTCAAACTCCTGGACCAGCGTCAGGCTGCCCGTGGCGACCTTAAAGGCCTCGCGACCCTCGACGTCGATCTGCAGGTCGTGATAGCGCTGATGCGTCTCGTAGTGGGCCTCGGCCTCCGGACGCGTCGTGGGAGCCATGACGTTCGCAAAGACCTTGTCGCCCAGAATCGGATGGCTGCCGACCTCGAGCTCCGCCGGGTCGTTCTCCTCGAGCCAGTCGATCAGCACGTCGAGGCCCTTGAGCATTCCGCGGTACTCCTCGATATCGCCCAGTGCACCGTAAATCATCTAAATCCCCTCTCGGATCGTTCCTTTGGCGGCTACTCGATAAACGCGTTACCGACGCTGTTGCCACCCACATACGTCTCGACCAGGGTAAGGTCGGGATTGAATACGACAAAGTCGGCGTCGCGCCCCGGCATAATGCTACCGCACTTGTCGTCAACATGAGCTAGCAAGCGATGCCGGAGCCGTCGCCCAAACTCTTACAGCTCAGTCACGACAACGCCGTTGTAGACCTCGTCCCAACGATCCATGACCAGATGGCCGGTCATGGGATCCATGGCGTTGAGCTTGCCGCAGGTGTTGGCGGTACGCAGCACCGTCTCGTCATCCGCACCAGCAGCAATCGCATGTGCGAAGCCGGCAATGGTCGAATCGCCCGAGCCCGTGGCGTTAACGGCAGGGATGTCGGGCGTCTTTGCGCGGAACGCACGGCCATTGTGGAAGCCAACGGAGCCGGCAGCGCCCATGGACACGACGACCCAGGGGATATCGGAGAAGCGGGCATCAGAGGCGAGCGCGGCGCGGAGCTCGTCCACATCGTCGGTGGTAAAGCTCGTGCCCAGAAGGCCGTTGATCTCGGTCAGGTTAGGCTTGACCAGCTCGGGCTTAATTTCGGACTTAAGGGCGGCCTCGAGCGAAGCACCCGAGGTATCGAGCAGCACCTTGGCGCCGGCGTTCTCGGCAATGCCCGTGATTTTGGCATAGTAGTCTGCCTCGACACCGCGGGGCAGCGAACCCGAAATGGTGACGACGTCGGCCTTGCCCGCAAGCTCGGTAAACTTGGCGGTAAAGGCATCGAGCTCCTCGGGGGCAATTGTCGGGCCACTCTCGAGCAGCTCAGTCTGGTTGCCGGCGTGGAGGACGTTGAGGCAAATGCGAGTCTCGCCCTTGATGGGCACAAAGTCGTTGTTAATACCGTTGGCGTCCATGAGCTCAGCCATGTAGGCGCCCATGTGGCCGCCGAGCAGACCGGTTGCCACAACGTCGTCGCCCAGCTGACCCAGCACACGGGCCACGTTGAGGCCCTTGCCGCCGGCGGTCTTTTCGGGCGTCACGCGGTTGACGTCGTCGATAACGAGCTCGTCGAGCTGATAGCGCGTATCGACAGACGGGTTCATCGTAACGGTGAGGATCATTTTTAGCTCCTTATCTCGCAGGCTCCTTGTGCCTCGCGATACGAGTCGACAAAACGGAATTACAGGATCTCAATCGTGAACGAGCGAACGACGGTCTCCTTGGGCTTGGCGACAAGGCAGCCGCGCTTATGCTCAAGCACGTCGTCCTCATCGGAGCAGGTCGAGAGACCGCCCCAAGGCTCAACCGCCACAAAATCGCCCTCGGGCTTGCTCCACACAATGAGATATGGGAAGCCCTCAAAGCTCAGGCGGACGCCCTTGTCCTCGCCCTTTTTGGAAAGCGTGACCTGACGGCTCTCGAGCACGTCAAAGATGGTCTCCGCAAAATCGAAGAGCTCGTGCGACAGGGGCAGCGTCTTTCCCACCATGGGGTTCTTGGAGCGGTTTGCCACGTCAATCAATCCAGTCGAGGGAACGGCGGTGCAGAGCTCCGCAGCCTCGTCTTTCTCAAAGCGCAGCTCGTAGTCCGTATAGGCCTCGCCCTCATCGAGCGGACACCTAAAGCCGGGATGACCGCCGATAAAGAACGGCATGTCCTCGGTTCCCTCGTTGGTGACCTCGTAGGAAACGCGCACGGCAGCGTCCTCGAGCGTATAGCGGGCGACAAGCTTAAACGGATACGGATAATCGCTCAGCAGCGCGGCGTTATCCTCCGAAGCCAGGCACATCGCCAGCTCGTTCTCGCCTTGGCTCAGCAGCTTCCACTCCTGTTTGCGCGCAAACCCGTGGCGAGCGAGCTTTACATGATGCCCGGCAAACGTCATGGCGCTGTTGTCGCGCAAGCCTCCACAAATCGGGAAGCAAATCGGTGCCTGGCCGGACCACACGGCGGGATCGCCCTGCCACAAGTACTCGCGTCCGTCAGCCTCAATCGAGGTAAACGAGCCGCCGGCCGTGGAAACCTTGATAGAAATCGAATCGTTGGAGAGAGCGTATTCCATTATCCATCCTTTCGAACAACTGCTTTTTTGCTCGCAAGAACCCGTCTCGGCCCTGACCAAAGGACAAACCCGCACGTTCATCGATACGTCCGGTATCCCAGCCATGTAACGGGGTACCATACAGACATTGATGCAATTACAGCTGAAAGGCCTTCTTATGCGAACCATCATCCTCTACGCCTCGCGCCATCACGGCAATACGAAAAAGCTCGTGGACGCCATCGTCGAGGCACACCCCGAGATCGATACCCTCGACGTCAAGGCGCTCGGTAAAAACGAGTACCCCGACCTGCACGAATACCATCTGATCGGTGTCGCCACGGGCATCTATTACTCCGAGATCGACAAGGACATGGCACGCGTGCTCACGAACGTGCTGCAGCCGCAGGACAAGGTGTTTGGCCTTATGACCTACGGTGGCAAAAACAAGTGGTACGGCAAGGATATCGATGGCATCTGCCGCATGAGGCAGGCCATCTTTATGGGCGTCTACGGCTGCCCCGGCTTTGATACGTGGGGGCCGTTCAAGCTCACCGGCGGTGTCCAAAAGGGACACCCGACCGCTGAGGAAATTATGGGCGCCGTCGACTTCTTCGACAAGATCGAAGACGAGTATGGCGACATCATCGTCGAAGAGTACGCCAAGCGCGAGAAGCGTCTAGCATACGAGAAGGAGCATCCTGCGGGAGGCCTGGTGGCCGGCGTCAAGCGCACGGCAAAGAAGATCGCTAACAAGCTGTAACTGTGAAGGTGCTTTTGAGCGTTTAACCCATACGGCGGGTCCGAGCAGATTCGGGCCCGCCGTCTTTTTCTATCGTTACTCGGTAAAGGCGTTGCCGACGCTCTGGCCGCCAACGTAGGTCTCAACGAGGGTGAGCTCGTGGTCGAACACGACAAAGTCGGCGTCGCGACCCGGCATGATGCTGCCGCACTTATCCTCGATATGCGCGGAGCGAGCCGGCACCTCGGTCGCCATGCGAATGGCGATATCGGCGCTGGCGATGCCCCAGTCGACGATGTTCTTGACGCCCTGGGCAAGCGTGAGCACCGAACCGGCGATGCTCTTGCCGTCGGCGAGCCAGCACAGGTTGTCCTTCATGATGACGTCCATGCCGCCGCTGGTGTAGCTGCCCTCGGGCATACCGCCGCAGCCCAGGCAATCGGTGATAAGCACCGTGTGCTGCCAGCCCTTGGCCTGCAGCAGCGCCTTGATGGCGGCAGGGTTCACGTGCTTGCCGTCGCAGATGATCTCGGCGTACGTCTCGGGGGTGGTCATAGCGGCACCCACGACACCGGGCTCGCGATGGTGCAGGCCGCGCTGACCGTTGTAGGTGTGCGTAAAGCAGCTGGCACCGGCGTTGATGGCAGCGACGCACTCATCGTAGGTGGCGTCGGAGTGACCGATGCTGGTCACCACACCCTTGGCATTCAGAGCAGCCGCATAAGCAGCGGCACCGTCGCGCTCGGCCGCCATGGCGCTCTTGACGATGCGACCACCCGCAGCCTCCTGCCACTGATCGAAGACCTCCTCGGAGGGATCGATCAGGTAAGCGGGGTTCTGCGCGCCCACGTGCTTCATGGTAAAGAAGGGGCCCTCCAGGTAGATGCCCTGAATGCGAGCACCGCAGAAGTCGGGGCCGCGCCCCTCGTCCGCCTGGGCGATAGCGGCGCAGGCGTCCTTGATCTGCTCGACGCCATCGGTGAACGTCGTGGGCAGCCAGCTGGTGGTACCGCGGCGGGCGAGCTCGGTCGAGCTGATATCGATGCCCTCGGGATCGTTATCGGTAGTTGAGTGGTTGTAGAAGCCATGGATGTGAGTATCGACCATACCCGGTGCGATCCACGATCCCGTGTAGTCCTTAATCTCGCAAGAGGGCTCGTCGGCCTGCCAGGCGCCAAAGACGCCATCCTCGACCATAAGATAGCCGCCCAGTTGCGGGCCTGCCGGCAAGAAGAACTTGTCAGCCTTAATTGCGTACGTGCTCATATGCACTCCTCGCTTCTAAAGCAGTTGACTGTGGTAATGCTTATACCCAGCTCACGTAAAACAAAAAGCGCCCGCCCGCCGTTATGAGCGGACGGGCGCCCTTACAGGGGGACGCGATTAAGCGGTGAAGGGGTGAATCGTCACGCCCTTAACCACGCGGTTGACCGTGCCGGTGGGGCTCGGCGTATCGGGCGTGTTGCCCACGCGCACGGAGTTGAGCAGGCTGATAGTCTGGGCAAACATCACGAACGGCAGAGCAAGGTAGCCCTCGGGAAGCGCCTCGTAGCCCTTAAAGGTGAAGGACTCACCCTCATAGACGGTAGCACCTTCCTGCTGAACGGCGATGGTGTGCTGAGCGATCTCGTCGCCACCGATCTCGTTGAGGATGTCGATGTCGTACTGACGGGTGTAGGCGTCGTTGTTGACGAACACGAAGACGAGCGTCTTATCGTCGACGAAGGACTTAGGTCCGTGACGATAGCCCATGGAGGTGTCGTAGGAAGTAGCGACCAGACCGTGAGCGAGCTCGAGGATCTTGAGCTGGCTCTCCTGAGCAAGGCCACCGAAGGAGCCAGAACCCAAGTAGGTCACGCGGTTGAAATCGCCAGCCAGGTAATCGGCGATCTCGGGCTCACGGGAGATGACCTCCTCGCCCATCTTGGCAATCGTCTCGACCCACTCGGCCTTCTGCTCGTCAGAGGCAGTGTCGAAAATAAGGGTGGAGAGCAGGGTCATGCAGGAATAAGAACCGGTCATGGCGAAGCCCTTGTCGTTGGCGCGCGGAATGAGCAGCGTCAGCGCATTGGGATCATCGGCAGACTCGACGGCAAGCTTGCCCTCGGGAGCGCAGGTGATGTTGAGGAACTTGACGTTGTGGACGAGCTCCTTGGCAACGGCAACGGCGGCAAGGCTCTCGGGGCTGTTGCCAGAGCGGGCAAAGGAAACCACGAGCGTGGGATCCTCGGCGCGCAGGAAGTCGCGCGGGGCGCTCACGATGTCGGTCGTGGCGATGGGCTTAAAGTCGTAGAGATCAGTGTTGCCAGCGTGACGCAGGTACGGGGCGCAGGTATCGCCAACGTAGTCGGACGTACCGGCACCGGTGAAGACAACGGACAGACGACCCTCGCCCATAGCGCGAGCCTCGGCCAGGAAGGCCTCGATGGCCTCCTTGTTCTCGCGATAGATGTTGAGCGTATCACGCCAAAGCTCGGGCTGCTGAGCAATCTCGGCCGTGGTGATCTGGGCGCCGAGCTCGGTGAGCTCCTCGACACTCTTCTCGAACATTTCTAATACCTCTCTCTAGAAGTAATCCTCTGACGTGCAATTATACACTTCGGTTGGTTATCTGGTAGTAACCAGTTAAATGCAAAGAATCACCATATGGAAACGATGCGAGCACTAGTTACTGCGCTGGTGGTAAACCTTGTATTTAAACTGATCGGCACGAGCAACCGAGAGTGTGTACTCCACTACCTCGTTTGACTCGTTATACGTAGTCCTGACCAAATCGAGCACAGGCGAGCCCTCGACAATTCCCAAAAGGTGGGCATCGGTGGGACGGGCTATGCTCGCATAGAACTCCTCTTCGGCCACGCGAATCTTTTGCTGAAAGTCCTGCTCAATCACATCGTAAAGCGGCTTACGCTCCAGCAGCGGTCGCTTTAGGGACAGAAATTGACGAACCGGTAGATAGCTGCGTTCGACCATCATGGGCATGTTGTCGGCAGAGCGAAGGCGCTTGAGCTTAAAAATGCGATCACCGATGCGCAATCCCATATGCTCGGCCAGATTCTTATCGGCCTCCATCTCGCAAAACTCGAGAATCGTGGTCTCGGGTTCTCGACCCATCGCGCGCATCTGCTCGGTAAAGCTGTAGGACTGCATAAGATTGGTTGCTTTTGCCGAACGGTCGATCACAAAGGTACCGCGACCGTGCTGCCGAACCACCAGTCCTAAACGCTCCAGTTCCTGCAGAGCCAGGCGTACCGTAGTGCGCGAGAGACCATAGCGCTCCGAAAGTTCGCGCTCGGAAGGAATCATGTCACCGGCGCGATATTCATGGTCAATCTTTTCGGTCAGAATATCGACCAGCTGATCGTACAGCGGTTGCTTACGCGCTCCGATCGCCATCCTATCCTCCCTTTTGCTCGAATTCGGCTAACTACCTAGGGTGTTATGCATTATCTGTCTGCCACACCCGAATCATTAAGAAAACAAAAGCCGCGCGCTCTTTCGAGCACGCGGCTTTTAACATACACATGGCTTAAGGGGTCGGGGTGTGAGCCGCGTAGGGACACACCCCTCAAGCTAGAGCCTTACCAGATGCTCGGCCAGAGACCAAGCGGGCCAGCGCCCAGGATGCCAAGGACGAAGAGCAGGAGAATGCCCTTGGTCGGGGTCCAGCTGTGCTTAGCGAACATGTAGTAAAGCAGCAGCGTAAGCATAAGCGGGACGAGCTTCGGGACGATGGTGTTGAGGGTGTCGGCAACAGAGAAGTTGACCGGATCCTCGGTAACGGTGCCGTAGGTCACGGACTCCATGCCGTTACCCAGATCGGTGACGCCGCACTCGACAGCGTTGCCGTCGGCATCGGAAGCGGTAAGGGCGTTGCCGTCCTTATCGGTCATGGCGATGGTACCGGCCTCAGCGGTCTCGGTATCGATGCCCTCCATACCGGTGAAGTTCTCGGCCTCCTTCTCGGAGACGATCACGGTAGTAGCGGAGAGACCACGGGTGGTGCCGTTGGGGATCTGGAGGTTGATCTGGGTGCCACCCATGGTGACGACCAGGCAACCGACGACGAAGACGCCCATGATGGAAGCGGCACGCGTGAAGGCCTGCATGTTGGCGGTCAGAGCGTCAATAGCGCTGGTGCCAAGCTTGTAGGACCAGTTCATGAGCCAGAAGCGCAGAGCGAACTGGACGACGTTGAAGATCACCAGGAAGATGATCGGTGCAGCGGCGTTGCCGTTGATGGCCATGTTGGAGGTGATGCCGGCCGTGATAGGCACGAGCGTCAGCCAGAACAGGGCGTCACCGATACCACCGAGCGGGCCCATTGCGGCGACGCGGACGGCGCGGATCGTGGGGATGTCAACCTTGTTCTGCTCGAGCGAAAGCACGATGCCCATAACAAAGGTGACAAGGAACGGGTGGGTGTTGAAGAACTCCAGGTTGTGGCTCATGGAAGCCGCGAGGTCGTTCTTGTTGGTGTGGATCTTCTCCAGACCGGGGATGATGGAGTAGAGCCAGCCAGCGGCCTGCATGCGCTCGTAGTTGAACGATGCCTGCAGGAAGCAGGAGCGCCAAGCCATCTTGTTGAGGGTCTTCTGGTCGAGCTGCGGAGCAGGAGTGAGATCCTCGTAGTGCTCCGGGATCACATACTCATTAGATGCCATCTTCGAAGTCACCTCCGTCAGAAACAGCTGCACCCTTCAGCTCGGTCTGCTGCTGGAAGTCCCAGAAAGCGATGCCGAAGCCGATGAGAGCGAGGATGAGCAGAGCAGGGGTTGCCAGCGAATCGTTGGCAACGGTGATGAGCGCGAGGCCAAAGCCCATGAGGAAGAAGCCCCACATATCGCGGTTCATCATAACCTTGAGCAGGACGGCGAAGCCGACGAAGCGCATCATGCCGCCTGCAGCGGACAGACCGGTCTGCAGCCAAGTCGGGATGGCGGAAGCGATGGTCTGACCAATGGTAGCGCCAGCGATGAAGAACAGGGTGACGACGACAGCGAAGATCAGGCCGAGCAGAGCCATGGCGAAGTAGTTCAGGCGCTCGATGCCCTTGGTGTCCGCGTTGTGAGCCATGTTATCGGCCGTGGACATAAGCGGGGACATAAGCGTGAAGACCAGGGTAACGCCGAGCTGGCCAAGCAGAGCGAACGGAATGGCGAGACCGACTGCCGCGTTGGGCTCGAGGTCCGTGGCGATAGCGAGAATGGCTGCCATGATGCCGCCGATGACGGCGTTAGGCGGCTGAGCGCCTCCGATCGGCATGTTGCCGATCGTCATGAGCTGATAGGTACCACCCACGAGAAGACCGGTGTTGAGGTCGCCAAGGATAAGACCGATGACGGCGCCGGTGACGATGGGCTGATAGAGAGACTCGAGGAAGTCAAACTGGTCGATTGCCGCGATGAACGTGACGACGAAGACCAGAGCGATCTGGATGATCGAGTATTCCATCTTGCTCCTCCTTTCAAAATGTATGTACGCACTTTGGATTTCACGTACAGAACGTCAGGGTTTCACTCCTGACAACGTGGATCACGAGGATTACGAGAAGAGCTTGCTCGTGTCCTCAACAGGCGTGCTCGGAACGCGCCTGATCTCCAACTCCACCCCCAATTCCTGCAGCTCTTTAAACGCAGCGACATCCTCGTCGTTAACTGCGACGGAGGTGGCGACTTGGCGCTTTCCTTCCGACATGTGCATGTTGCCGATGTTTACCTTCTTTATAGGCACACCGCCCTTGACGAGCGTAAGCACGTCTTCCGGTGTTTCGGCCACGATGAAGATCTTCTGGCGCGGGCTCGCCTTGCCAATGACGTCGATGGTCTTCTGCAGAGAGAAGAAACGCGTAGCGACGCCGGCGGGAGCGGCCATCTTCATGAGGTTCTGGCGCATGGTGTTGGACGCCACGTCGTCGTTGGCGACGAGGATGAGGTTGGAGCCCAGGGTGGAGTTCCACTGGGTGGCAACCTGACCATGAACCAGTCGGTTATCGATGCGGGTAAGAAGAATGTTGGGTTCTGCCATGTTGATCAGCTTCCTTTCGTTATTTGCTGACGACAGTTACTTGATCTCCTGAATCGCGTAACGCGAAACATCTACGACGGCTCCGGATCGGACTTTGATCTGGACCTTCTCGCCTTCGATGCCTTTGACGGTTCCGTAGATACCGCCGGCGAAAAGAACCTCTTGACCCGGCTTGAGCTCGGTGTGCAGCTCCTTGAAGTACTTCTGCTTCTTCTTCATGTTGATTTGCGACCAGATGGTGTAAATCAAGCCCATGATGACAAGCAGGCCTAAAAGGGCGACCGAGGAGCTCAGGACGTTGGCTCCGAAATCGGCCATTAGATGCCGTCCTCGTCGCCGAAGATATCCTCTTCGTCGGAGCCGGCAACGGATGCGACCGTCTGGGCGGTGATGCCCGTCTGGCCAACGGTCACGGCCTGCTCGCCAAGCTCGGCGAGCGTGGCGTTGCCGCGGAGGAACAGAAGCTCAATAACCATGGGAAGGTTGGTGCCGGTCAGAACCTCGACGTTGTCGACATCCTGGGCAATCATCATCGCCTGGTTGAACGGGGTGCCACCAAGCAGGTCGGTAAAGACGAGCACGCCATCGCACTCCTCGCGCATGGCGGTAATAGCGGCGCGGAGATCCTCACCGTAGGAAGCAGCCTGGTCGCCCTCAAAAGGAACGACGGTAAAAGCGGGCTGGTCGCCAGCAACCATAGCGATAGCGCTTGCGAGGCCGGGTGCGAACTGTCCATGACCGGTAAGAATAAAGCCAACCATTCAAATTTCCCTTCCGAAGGTGTGTACGATCTGAGTCCGATGATTTTCGGAAGCCAGCGGGCGCTCGCCCTTAAAGCTTCTTAGAAAGCGTACTTTGAAGACCAGTGGTTTCTAAACTGGTAGTAACCACGTGACGTGTTGTCACTATATCACCCCAGAAGAGGTCGCTTTCGTTGATTCATACGGTAAAACGTTTTTGCACCGCTCACGGTGATAAATCGACCGTTTACCGGTCGTTAACACTTCTACCTGCGGTTTTGAAACCGTTCCGAAATGCTTTGGCAAAAGATCGGATCTTTTCCTGTGTCTAAACAACGCAGGGCGGCTAAAAATAGCGTGTAGAAAAATTGCAGGTCATTGTGAAGATATGTGAATTGGTCTTTTTGACTTAATACCAGTTAGAACCAGTTTTGAGATTATCGGTGAACGGTAGTTTTCGACCGTTCACCGGTTACTTGCAATCGTTTGCAGTTGTTTTCCCATATGAATCGGGGAAGCGCGATGGAGCGCTTGCGCGGGCGCGAGGCCTACTCCAGTGGTTTCGGCAGCAAAAAGCCCGCTAGAACGTTGTCCGTTCTAGCGGGCTAAATCAGGCAGATCGGCTAGCGCACAGTAGCGCAGGCAAACCTTACGCAAACAGGCCGTAGATGCTGATGTTGGCCTTGGCGTACAGGCCGTTGGCGTACTCGGTCCACTTGGAGCTGGCGCTCGAAGCCTGCGAGGAATACTGCTGGTAGGCGGTGTAATAGGCGGTCATGGCCTGCTTATAGGTAGCGCTATCGGCCGTAAAGGCATCGTCGGCAAAGGCCTTAGCGTAGGCGCTATCGGCGTCCTTCCAAGTGCCCTTCTCGCTATCCCACTCGTCGCCGGCAAGGTTGATGATGTAATCGGCGTAGTCCTTGCTCGCGGTGTCCTCGTTGCCGTCAGAAGGCTCAGTCGGGGCAGTCGGCATGGTCGCGGAGCTATCGCCCACCTTCTTCTTGTAGAGCTTCTGCAGCGTCGCGGACTGGCGGACAATCTGCTTGGCCTGGTCCTTGGACACGCCATACTGCGTGGCCATGGTGTCGTAGTCCGAAGTGCCGATAGAATCCTCGGCGTACTTCTTCATCTCCTTAGAGGAGACGGTAATGCCCTCGTCCTCGGCAGCATCGAGCAGAATCTTGTTGCGTACGTAGGACAGGATGACGTCGGCAGAGGGAGCGGTGTAGTTGCCATCGCTATCCTTGACGGTATCGAGGCTGTACTGGCTCTCGATGGCCTCGCGCGCGGTGATATCGCTCTTCTTGCCGTTGTAGCTATAGCTTGCCACAGTCGAATCGAGCTGGTCCTCGGTCAGGGTCGACGAGCCGACACCCTTACCGCCAAAGCCGCCATTGCCAATAAAGAAGCCGACCACGGCAGCGATTACGATGGCGACCACAAAGGCGGCAATCATCGTCTTCTTGTGCTTGGATGCATGGTCGTCTTCATCGGAGTCGTCCTCATCCTGGGCCTTGGGCATCAGATTCTCGTCAGCGGCGTCCGCGGCAATCTGAGCCTCCAGACGGGCGTCCTCCTCCTCGGCCGTCGTGCCGGCGGCAATGTGCTCGGCAGACGTACCGGCGACCAGATCGATCTTCTCGCCCTCGTCACCGTCGGGGCCTTCGCCGCGCTCGATGATCTGGATGCCGTCGATCTCGTCCTTCTCGTCCTTCTTTTGAATCAGACCCATATCGGTTACTCCTTGTTAGGAAACATAGTCCCCAATAGAATACGCCCGACAGAGCGCCGGGCGTATTGATTCTTAGGTTATACGCAAACACTTAAGTACTATTTAGGCGTTTGCAGCACGCATGCCTTAGGCCAGGTGCGCGATAACGGCATCGGCAAAGGCCTGCGTGCCCGCGGCGCCCTCAACGGAGCCGGTCTGGGCACGACGCACGTCGCCGGTAACCTGCTCGCCCTCGTCGAGTGTGGCAGACACCGCAGCGCGGATGCGATTGGCCGCATCGTTCTCGCCCAGGTGATCGAGCATCATCGCAGCAGAGAGGATCTCGGCCGTGGGGTTGGCGATATCCTGGCCAGCGATATCGGGCGCGGAGCCGTGCGTTGCCTCGAAGATGGCGCAGCCGGCACCAATGTTGGAACCCGGAGCCATGCCCAAGCCGCCCACCAGGCCGGCGCACAGGTCGCTCACGATGTCGCCGTACAGGTTGGGCAGCACCAGGACATCGAAGTCGTTGGGATTCTGGACCAGACCCATGCAGGTGGCGTCGACGATCTTGTCGTTGAACTCGATATCGGGATAGTTGGCGGCCACCTCGCGTGCAACGCGCAGGAACAGGCCGTCGGTCGCCTTCATGATGTTGGCCTTATGCACGGCCGTCACCTTTTTGCGGCCGCAGCGGCGGGCATACTCAAAGGCGTACTCCACAATGCGGCGGCTCTTGGCGATGGAGATGGGCTTGATCGAGATAGCGGAATCGGCGGCGAAGGTCTTCTGACCCGAACGCTCGACAAGCTGCGAGAGCTCCTCGACCTCGGCAGCGCCCTCATCGAACTCGATGCCGGCGTAGAGGTCCTCGGTGTTCTCGCGCACGATGACCAGGTCGACGTCGCGGAAGCGCGAGCCATCGCCCGGCTGCGACAGGCAGGGGCGCACGCAGGCATACAGGTCGAAGTGCTTGCGCAGGGCCACGTTGACGCTGCGGAAACCCGTACCGACCGGCGTGGTGATGGGGCCCTTGATGGCAACCTTGGTCTCGGCGACCGCATCGAGCACGTGCTGGGGCAGCGGCGTGCCAAACTCGTCCATGACGCCGGCACCGGCCTCCTGGACATTCCAATTGATCTGGACACCGGTGGCCTCGACCACGCGGCGCATGGCCTGCGTAATCTCGGGACCGATACCGTCACCGGGAATCAGGACTACATCGTGCGCCATAATCTGTTACTCCTCGTTTTCGGCGTCGTCAGATTTTTTAACGCTAGCACGCTTCTTCTTTTTGGAGAGATCCAAGCCAAAGCGTTTAACAAGCATTTCGCAAATCTCGCTCGAACGGGCTTTGAGATAGCTGCCCTTGCCGTTCTCGGCATCGAACTTAAGGCGCAACGCGAGCTTCTCGGCGACCTCGGCGTCGATCTCGCCCTGGCCAAACTCGTACAGGCAACCGAGCATGTCGCGATACTCGAGGTCGCCGTGGTAGCACTGGATGGCCTCGTCCAGGATGGGCCAAGCCTCGCGCGAACGCTCGACGCCCGTGGCGCCCCACACGCACAGCAGGCGGAAGGCGGCATAGCGCAGCGTGGAGGAAATCTCGTCGAACAGCGCGGTCTCGGCACCCTCAAAGGCATCGCCCAGCTGCTCGGGGCAGGTGGTGGCGAGCGCCGTCAGGGCATCGAGGGCCTCCCAGCGGGTCTGAGCCTCGGGGCGGTCGAGCGCCTCGATCAGCGCGGGCACGCAGGGCACGACGCGCTGCGGATCGCGCTCGGCAAGCAGGTGCAGCACGCGGGCGGCAAACTGGCGGATGCGACGCGTGGGGCAGCCGAGCTCCTTGACCAGACGGTCGACGGCGTTCTCGTTCTCCTCTGCCAGCTGAAGCTGTGCCAGCTCCTCATCGGTGAGCTGTTCTTCCTTGTTTTCTGCCATAGTTACCTCTTCTTACTATTTCTTAGCGTGCTTGCCAGCACCCTTGCTGTCATCGGTGACCGAGATGAGCTGTCGGTCGGCTGCACCATTGTGACGCGCGCGGCGGCGCTCCTCGGCGTCGCCCGCATCGGCGGCGGCGCGATGGGCCTTGTTGACGTTAAAGACCTCGTCATGCTTGCGCCACGGGCCGACGGACTCGCCAAAGCTCATCTTAAGGCCGGCGATAAAGCCGCCGAGCCAGCCGATCGGCGCAAACTGCACCAGCGGGAACAGCGAGAACACCCAGGTCAGCAGAACGACTGCCGCAGCTCCCGCAAAGTTGGCAATCCAGTAGTCGCGCTTGGTGATGACGCGCTTTTCGCACGCCCACTGGCCGCACAAAAAGCCGATGTAAATCGCAAAGATAAAGAGCGCCAGCGCGAGCACCACGAACGTCCAGCTCATGGGCGCTACTCCTCGTGATGATGGCCGCAGCAGCACTCGTGGCCGTCATCATGGCCGTGGCCGCCGCAGCACTCGTGGTCCTCGCCATGGTGGTGGCCACAACCGCACTCGTGGTCGTCGCCATGCTCGCCGCAACCGCAGCCGTCCTCGTGAGCACCGTGCTCTTCGGGACGATACTGCGACCAGTCCAGACCGGCGGCGATGGCGTCGGCCTCCTCCTTATAGAGGACCGTGATGGCCTGGGTGCCCAGCTTGGCACCACCGATGGCATCGAGCATGTCGTAGAGCGTAAAGGCCACGTCGGCGCCGGGCAGCGCAAGCTCGCGATCGTCGGCATAGGCGAGCGCCAAGCGCAGGTCCTTGATGAAGTGCTCGACCATAAAGCCGGGCTTGTAGTCGCCGTCGAGCGCCTTGGTAGCCAGGCTCTCCATGGCGCCGGACTTGCCGGTACCGCCCAGGATCATCTGGCGGGTCTTCTCCAGATCAAGGCCGCTCAGCTCGGCAAATGCCATGGCGTCTGCCATGCCGACCATGCAGGCGCCCAGCGACACCTGGTTGGCGAGCTTGGCAGCCTGGCCCTTGCCGGCGCCGTCGAAGCAGCAGATGTTGGCCGCAAAGGTGGCAAGGATGTCGCGGACCGGCGCGATGTCGTTCTCGGTAGCGCCCACGATAGCCGTGAGCGTACCGGCGATAGCGCCCGACTCGCCGCCGGTGACGGGGCAGTCAAACGCCATGCGACCAGAAACCTGGGCGGCCTCGGCAATGTCACGGGCAAGCTCGGGCGAGCTCGTGGTGAGGTCGATCAAGACCGCGCCGGGCTTAGTGCACGCGAGCAGGCCGTCGCCCGCCAGGTAGAGTTCCTCGACCTCGGAGGGATAGCCCACCATGGTAAAGACGACATCGGCGTTCGCCGCGGCATCGGCCGGCGTATCTGCCCAGACGGCGCCGCGCTCGATAAGCGCCGCCGCCTTGGACTTGGTGCGGTTGTTGACCGTGACGGGATAGCCGGCGTCCAGAATGTGGCCGGCGATGGGGGCACCCATGATTCCGGTGCCGATGAATGCGACGGAGAGCTTGTTTGCCATGAAACCTTTCCTTTTGGGTTGGGTGTTGTTACCAGGTTGAATACTCGGTGCCAGCGTTTGGGCTGTGAGTCGAGGGCGATTACGGACGCAGCGCTTGCCTACTGACCGCGCACGCGGCGGGCGATACGGTCGGAAAGCGACGCCTTGTCGGCGCGGTTCTTACCCCAAAACGCGCAGCCCACCATGCCGGGGCCCACGTGCGAGCCGATGGTGGGACCCACGGAGCCGCGAATGATCGTGACGTCGGCGCAACCCTCCTCCTTGCGGATGGCGGCTTCGAGCCAGTCACCATCCTTTTCGGCATCGGCCGTCATGATGGCGATGGGCATGGTGCGATCGGGCACGTAGTTCTCGCGGAACGACTTGAGGATGGACTTGAGCGCCTTCTTGCGGCCGCGGTTGACGCCGATCAGCGACAGCGAGCCGGCCAGGTCGTAGGAGAGCTCGGGCTTGACGTCGAGCTTTGCCGTGAGCTGCGCCGCCGCGGGAGGAATGCGGCCGCCGGCAGCCAGTGCGTCGAAGCTCTCGAGCGTAAAGTAGCCGTGCACGTAGGTCTTTGCCTCGTTTGCCCAATCGACCAGCTGCTTGGCGGTCAGTCCCGCCGAACGCTGGCGCACGGCCTCGAGCGCCAAGAGCGCACCGGTCGCGCAGGGCAGAGCGTTGTCGACCACGTAGAGCTCAAAGTTGGGATACTCGGCGCGCACGACATCTGCCGCCTGGCACGCGGAGTTGTAGCTCGACGACAGCGCCGAGGTAAAGCACAGGTAGACCGCGGGCGTGCCCTCTTTGGCGCACTCGGTAAAAAACTCGATATAGCGACCGAGCGACACAGCCGAGGTGGACACGCGGGCACCAGCGCGCATGCGGTCATAGAACTCCTTGGGCGTGATGCTCGACCAGATGTCATCCGTGCGCTCCTCGCCATCGATAATGAAAGGGAAACCCAGGATATCGACATCGAGGTTCGCGGCGACCTCGGGGCTAAAGTCGCAGCAGGTATCGACGACGATGCGGCAGCGGTCAGAATGGCCGGTAGATGCGGCCTTGTCCATCAAAGCGACTCCTTACGTAAAAAGGCGGCCACCCGCATGGGATGGCCGCCAACCGTTAACTCATGCAAGTTAACGTATTTTACTCGTCAAGTGTTTCGATGCGGGGCTTGATGATGCCATATCCACCATTCTTACGGTGATACACCACATTGATGAGACCGGTCGTCGCGTTCTCGAACACGTAGAAGTCGTGGCCCAGCAAATCGGTCTGCACCAGCGCCTGCTCCTCGGTCATCGGGGTGACATCGATGACCTTCTCGCGGACGAGCAGGTCGTCCTCCTCCTCGGGCAGCAGCAGGTCGGCCAGATCCTCAACGCGCTCGACCGGCGCGACATCCGCGGCACTGGCACCACCCTGGCGGTTGTCCACGACCTTGGTCTTGAACTTGCGCAGCTGGCGGGTGACCTTATCGGCGGAGAGGTCGATGGCAGCATACATATCTGCGCCGTGCTCGGCAACGCGAATCACCGAACCGCGGGCACGAGCCGTGACCTCGACGATTGCCGGGTTGGGGTTCGAGGGGTTCTTCTCATAACGAAGCACGACGTCGACTGTCATGGGCTCGATGTCGAAAACCTTGAGCGCCTCGCCGATTTTCTCATCCACATGCGCACGCAGAGCATCGGTTACCGTCGTCTTGCGTCCAGAAACCTTGATATCCATACGTGGCTCCAATCTGCCTCGGGGACTTACTGTACTGGCTATGTACCCATTGCCGTGCATTTAATCACGCGATTTCCCAAAGACCCGAATAACGACTGCTTGATACCGCATACCGAAGTCTCGCACTTTTCCGTGGCAAAGTGCGCTATAGGAAGGCGTCGACGGAGTTAATTTTTCTCGTGAAAATTAGCTTTGACCTGCTAGTTTTACCAAAATAGAAAAGCCGGGCTCCCCTATTTGGGAGACCCGGCCATGCGTGTTGAAACCGTGAAGAAGCGCCTTGTTCAGCGTGTGGCAGGCGCCACCCCTACCAATAACTAGCTATTGAGCTTGTTGATGTCATCGTCGGTGATGGTGCCCTCCTGGCTAGACGACGGGCCGTCGCTGTTGTTATCAGAGGCGTCGTCATCGGAGGACTCGGTCTCGTTGGACGTGGAGTCGGATGCCTGCACATTGGCCCCCGAAACGGTCTTGGCGGTAAGGTCATAGGGCATCTGTCCGTACCAGACGCAGTGGACTGCCTCGAGCGTGCCATCGACCGTGATGCCATCGAGGGCATCGCTCGCGGCACGGCACAGCTCATCGTTAGAGCTTAGGCCTGCGACGCCAAGCGTGGAGGGCGCCTCGAGCGTACCGACATAGGAGATCTGGCTCATCAGACGCGCGAGGTAGCCACCAGCCGTGGAATCACAGATCACGTAATCGACCTCGCCCGACTCGAGTGCCTCGAAGCACTCGTTGATGTTGGAGAAGGTCTTTTGGTTGGCCGTGATGCTTTGCTTGGCAAGCGCTTCCTGCGAGGCCGAGGAAGTCTGAACGCCCAAGGTAGCAGTGTTGAGTGTGTCGGTTGAGACACTCGGGGACTCTCCGTCGCTGGTCTTGCCGAACACGGCGGCAGCATCGTACAGACAGGTGCCAAGCGAGCTGATGTCGCCGTCCGTAGACCTAACGTCGCCAATGAAGATGTCGGCCTTCTTATCGCTGAGCGCGGAATCGGCCGAGGACGCATCGACAAAGGCGACCTTGAGACCCATGCGGCATGCGAGGGCACGAGCGGCATCGACCGCATAGCCCGTGAGGTTTCCGTCGGCATCCTGCATGGCCTGCGGTGCATCGGACGTATCGAGGGCGACCGTCAGGGTTCCCGGCGTGACCAGGGCATCGTCCGATACCGTGGGGGTAACGGTCTCGCGCTCGATCTGGTCGATCGTGGGCGTCGTGAACGTGGACAGTGGATTGAACGCGCATCCGCTCAGGCCCAAAACGGCAATGACCGCCGCGGCCCCAGCACCTAACCGAGCCGCATGCATCAAGCTGCCCCTCACCATGTCCACTACCCTGCCTTCTGTGTCGTATACGATCCGTGCCCCGCACGGAATATCGGGTTGTTCCCACCAGCTGACCTGGTATTTGACCCCACACTTGCGCACCGGGGCGTTTGCTCGGGAGGCCGCAGCCACCTTCACGACTGGCCCGCTCGCCCGCGAGGCGGTATTGCCCCAAAGAAAGTAGAACGGACGGTGCGGCTTACATCTAGGACGCGCCATGATCGCGCCGCGCGCACGCGGTCGCTTACGTGGATCCCTTTGACCGCGTCTGTCTTGGACTAGGATGGGCATTTCGTCCGTCCGCAACCACAGCCTGGCAGGAACGTAGCGCATTATAGCTAAGTTCAAGCTATAGTTTAAGGTTAGGGACGTTATTCGCATCGCGAGCACAGATTTCGCAGGTCGGGGCGGACCATTCGTGCCCCCATGAAGCCCGGAGCTCCCCCACGGGGAGCCCCGGGGCACCCGTCTCAGGGTGCCGTGTGCAAAAAACGGCAAATATGAGTACTGCTACCAATTTAGTAGCAGCGTATTTCCGCCCCACGAGCCCTTTTTGAGTTCCGCACAGCCCGCTTGGCGCCAAGATATTCCACATTCGTTTATTATCTCTTCGCTGAATCCAGTTTTTCGGCCCAAGTTTCTTTATTTTTGCTGTCACTAATCTAGTAACAGTACTCATATTTGCCGTTTTTTGCACATGGCATATAAACAGACCCCCTATAAAGCCATAGTTTTACGCCGGCTTGAGCCCAAAGCACGCTCGGAGCGTATTCAGCAGAGCATCTTGCCTCTTTCGACGAGCCTCTACACGATTCTGATATCGTTTACCCATACGCTGGTGGATGCGCCATGCGAGCGCTTCCATCGCTTCCATGTCGCAGAGCATCTCGTTGTTGACCGTCGCGACCTCGATTCCCATGGACGCCAAACCCATATTGCGTTTTTCATCGTGAATGCGCCCGCCGCGAGACGAATGGCCCTGCTCACCGTTGTATTCCAGGTCAAACCGAGCTGCTTCCTGATAGGCATCGCAAACCGCATACGGCATCCCCGAGATCGCCTGCGCACGGTCGTTGAACTCGATCTTGTGGTCGGTCTTAAAGGGACCGCAGGCAAATCCGCCATAGGAAAACGGAAGCGAAAACATGGCAAGCATGATGCATTCCATGGGTGAGCGCAGGTTTTCCGACAGAAAGGGGCACAGCCGCCGCAGCTGCTTGGCCGCGCTCCCCTTGCATGCCGCAAGGTAATCTGCCAGGCGATCGGGCGTCAGCACTGGCTCGACCTCAAAGTAGCCCACATCTGACGGCTGGTCCTTATCCTTTGCAAGCCTGTTCACGGTAGGCGAGCTGTAAGGGGGCAGATACTGCCCGCGATCGCTCAGCGAAATCTTGGAGCACAGCTCCTGGGCCAGGGCAAATGCCTGGATACAGCCGACTTCGCGCGCAACGGCGGCACAGAGGGCCTCGGGAGACAAGCTGTACACCCCCGGCTCCACCTCCAAAATCGAGGCGTCCGGCAGGTCTGTAGAACAAACGGACCAGCTTGCACCAGGCATGCGGCGACGCTGCTTCGCCGACCCCACCAGCAGGCACAAGTCTTCTTGGACCTCGCCACTCACGGCCCCGATCCGCACCAAATCGGGAAGATAAATGTCCTCGGCCGAGGGAGACGATGTATGCAGCACACGGCGCTCTTCATCGGGATCGAGGTCTCTCCAGCTGATGTAACCCATTTGTCGGCGCTCGGCGCGCATCATGCGCAGCGCCGAGGCACCCGTTAGGATTACGGAAGCAGCCAGCTGCTCGCTTGCAGGCTTGCCACGCTGCCCGATCTTTATTGCCATCTGAACCACCCCTACCAAACGCGTGCGATAGCAAGGCCATCGACTGCCGCAGCGCCGGCGCGCTTGAGTTCCGCCGAAGCCGCGGCCATCGTCGCGCCCGTGGTGATAACGTCATCGATAAGCAGCAGGCGGCGGCCGTGCACGTCCTCAACCGTCTCGTACATGTCTTGGGCACGCTCGCGGCGCTCCTCACGACCGAGTTCGCGCTGGTCGCCATGCCCGTACTTGACGAGAGCATCGAGCAAGGGAACACCCGACAGCTCGCAAAATGGGCGCGCAATAGCCTCCATATGATCAAAACCACGCCGCCGAAACGCTGCCGCCGTCGCAGGCACAAACACCACCGCATCCGCACCGGACAGCACACCTCCGTAGCGATCGGGCGCTACGACCTGGGCATGCAGGGCAGTGTCGTAGAGCAGCTCCGCCAGATACGGAGCCAGACGTCGCTCGCCCGAGTCCTTGTACGCTTTAATGATGCGCGACAGCGGATGCGCATAGACAGCGCACGCCAGGCAGCGGTCGAGCGCCTCCGCCATTGCCGAGGACGCGCCCTCGACCGAACACTCAGTGCACAGCAAATCCCCAAACGGGGCGCCGCATCGGGTGCAGCTATGACGTGGGTCGATGAGCGTGAGCACGGCCAGGCAGTCTTGGCAAATAAGCGCACCGGCGCGCTCGCAGCCGGCACATCGTGTTGGCGACAATGCCTCGAGCGCCTCGTGTGCCGCCCGCTCGGCAAACGGTAGCAATTCGTCCGCAAACGGTAGGGCGCCGGCACCCTGCAGACGACCCAATATGTTCAGATGGCTCTTCAAGACACAACCCTCCCTACGTTCGGTCGCAGGGAGGGTTGTTGATTCGGCGCTATGATACCCCGATGCGCTCGGGGCAAGGCGGGCTAAATCCGCTCGCGGGCGTTATTCGCCGGCGGGCGGTTGTGGTGCGGGCGAAGACGGGGTCGAGCCCTCGCCACCATCCTGGCGCGGCTTGCGGGAACGGCGACGGCGACGGCGCTTTTGACCCTGGTCGGCCGAGCCCTCGCCACCGCGATCCTCGCGCGGCTCGCGCTCGTCGCGAGCGGCGCCACGCGAAGCCTTGGCAGCCGCTCCCCCGCCATCTCCGGGACGACGGCGCGTGACCTTGACCTCGCCATCCGAGACCTGATCGGCCACGGAGGGCACTGAGGGCTTCTGCTGCGCGCCCGAGGAATGGCGACGACGCGGACGCGGGGCGCGCTCGTCATCGTTACGTTGCTTGCCACCCTTGTCGACAGGCGTATCGGAACCCAAACCACCCTTGGGGGCGGCACCGGCTTCGCGAGCGGCTGCGGCGCGGAAGGCGTCCTCGCGCTCCTCGCTCGACAGATGACGGCGGCGGCGACGTGTGGGGTTCATGCCACCGCCGCGATTCTGCTGCTGGGGTTGCTGAACCTCGCGCTCGCGAGAGGCGTGCTTGCCCGCGGCTGCAGCCTCGGTAGCATCGCCCGAGCCCGCGCGCTTGCGGCGGCGACGGCCATCGGCCGCCCCCTCGGCCTCGGGCGCCTCGGCCTTGCCGCGGCCCTTTCCGCGGCCACGGCCCTCGCCCTGGCTCTGAGCAGCGCGGGCATCGGATTCGGCATCGCGACGACGGCGCTTGGGCATCGATGTGCCGGCCAGACGATCGGCGCTCGACAGGCCATCGCCCACGTCGACGCCGTTCTCGCGATCGAGTTCCATGAGCGCCAGGCGCATCTCGGGCGACTCGATGCGCTCGAGCACGTCACGCGTCACGCAGTCGGGGCGGCAGTTGCAGCCCTGCTCGGCGGCCTTCTTTTTGCAGCCCTCCGAGCACGTCATATCGGCCAGGTTGACCTTAAAGACTTTGCCGTTCTCCAGGCGCAGCACCAGCTGCTCACGCGGCGTGTCATATTCCTGGATACGCGCCTTGCCGAGCGGCGTATCGATGAGCGTCTTCTTTTTGGGCGCGCGGCTCTTAAAGTCCTTGTACGCCTCGAACTCATAGCGCAGGCAGCACATCAGGCGGCCGCAAACGCCGCTGATCTTGGACGAGTTGAGCGGCAGGTCCTGCTCTTTTGCCATGCGAATCGAGACGGGCTCAAACTGTCCGCCAAAGCGCGTGCAGCAGAGCTCCTGTCCGCATTGGGCATAGCCGCCCACCAGGCGGGTCTCATCGCGCACGCCGATCTGACGCATGTCGACGCGAATGTGCAGCGTCGAGGACAGGTCCTTGACGAGCTGACGAAAATCGACGCGTTCCTCGGCCGCAAAGTAGAACACGGCCTTCTCGCCGCCAAACAGGTACTCGACGCCGACCGGCTTCATCTCGAGGTCGAGCTCTTTGACGAGACGGCGGAAATCGACCATCGCCTCGTCGCCCTGGATGGCCAGGTCGTCGGCAAGCTGCAGGTCGATGTCGCTCGCCACGCGCAGCACGGGCTTGAGCGGCTGGCCGATCTCATCTTGCGGCACCTCGAAGGGATCGGCCGTGACCAGGCCGATCTCGGTTCCGCGCTCGGTGGAGCAAATGGCATAATCGGCCTCGAGGATATCCAGATCCTGCGGGTCAAACCACAGGTCGCGCGAGGCGTAGGTAAACTTAACGGGTACGACTAACGGCATTTCAGTGCCTTCCTGATATCGAACAGCATGACCTCGATGGCCAGCTGGGGAGTAACGTTTCTGGCGATGTTGCGCTCAGCCGTGGCAACCGCCTCGAGCGCCTGGGTGGCACCCGCAACATTCGTCGCCGCGGCAAGCCGCCCGATCGTGTCGCGCACGTCCTCGTTCACAACGCCTGCCGCCTCGTCCTGAAGTGTCAGCAGCACGTCGCGCATGAGCGTCCGCGCGCTCGCCAGCGCTTCCATGATACCCGAACGCTCGCGCGCGTTGAGTTCGCGCTTGTTGCGGTCCTCAAGCTGCTTCAATGCTCCACGCGACAGGTAGTCGGCGTTTTGCTCGAGCACCTTTTCCTGTGTGGACTTGACCTCGGCGAGCGGTGCCTTAACGGCGACGATGAGCGACTTGGCGCGGCTGAGCACATCAGCCTCGTCGGCAGCGATGAGCGAATCGATGGCGCGGACCATCTGGCGGCGAGCATCCTGGCGCTCGGCACTCTTAAGGAACTCGATGCCGCGCGTGGGGCTTCCCGCCACGGCGACCGCCATGCGACAGCGCGCGATATCCTGGCCCGTCGCGCGACTCACGGCCTGCGCGGCCACGGTGGGCGACACCAGCCGAAACGGCACGCACTGACAGCGGCTCACGATGGTGGGCAACATCACGTCTGCCGAGGTGCCCAGCAAGATGAACATAACGCCCTCGGGCGGCTCCTCGAGCGTCTTGAGCAGCGCGTTGGCGGTGTTGGCTCGCAGCTGCTCAGCGCGGTCGATGATGTAGACCTTGGCCTTGGCGCGGATGGGCGCCAGCGGCACGTCGTCGAGCAGCTCGCGGGTCTGGGCAATGAGGTAGCCCGTGGCGCTCTCGGGCGTGTAATAGTGCACGTCAGGATGCGTATGCCGAGCAACGCGTACGCAGCTGTCGCATGCTCCGCAGCCGTCCTGCTCGCACAGGAAGGCCTGGGCGAGCGCCCATGCGGCATCGAGCTTGCCGGCACCGGGAGCGCCCAAAAACAGGTAGGCGTGCGATGCGCGGCCGCTGGCGACGGCGTTGGTCAAAAAATCGCGAACGCGCTCTTGGGTGTCGAGCTTGGCCAGCAGGCTTGCCTGAGCGGGGGCCATGTTACTCGGCCTCCTTGGCAAGCGCGGCGGCGACAGCATCTTGCGGAATGTCGAGACCGTACGCGCGAATCTGCTCGACCGTCTTCTCGAAGACTTCCTCGACGGTCGCAGTGGCGTCGATGAGCTTTACGCGGTTTGGCTCCTCGGCAGCAATGGCGCAAAATCCCTGGTAAACGCGCTCTTGGAAGGCCATGCCTTTTGCCTCCATGCGATCTGCCGCGCCACGGGCTGCCATGCGTAGCGCCGCCTGCTCGGGTGTGATGTGGTAGACGAGCGTGAGCGCCGGATGCGTACCGGCGACAGCCAGGTTGTTGGCATCGCGTACCATCTGACGGTCGAGGCCATCGGCAAACGCCTGGTAGCAGGTCGTGGAATCGTAGAAGCGATCGCACAGGACCACCTTGCCGGCCGCGAGGGCGGGCGCGATGACCTCGTGCACCAACTGAGCGCGCGCCGCCTCGTAGAGCAGCAACTCGCAGGTGTCGCCCATCGCCGTATTGGCGGGGTCGAGCAGCAGAGCGCGGATCTTTTCGCTGATGGCGGTGCCGCCCGGCTCGCGCAGGCTCACAACCTGGTAGCCAGCGAGTTCGAGCGCGCGGGCAAGCAGACGCGCCTGCGTGGACTTGCCGGCACCATCGACGCCCTCGAGCGTGATAAAGCTATGTTGAGCGGGCTCAAAAGCCATGAGCGCAGCCCCTTCCTATAAGGCGCGTAAATGCAGATATATCAACCAAGCCATGATACCCCAGGGGCAGGCGCGCCCCAAATCGGGCCTAGTCATTGGGTAGTCATTGGGGACGCTCTTAAATGACTAGGCGACAGCTAGGGACGTTCCTAAAGTGCCGGCAGAAAAGGAACGTCCCTAGCTGCCGACTTTTTTGAGCGCTGGGTATAATCGTCGTATTGATTTGAAATGTGGCGAAAGGAGTGGCAATGTCTCGGTATTGCGCCTCGTGCGGCAAACTTCTTGCAGATGATGCCAAGTTCTGCACCTCATGCGGTGCACCCGTTGAGCAGACAACCGCAAGCAATGGCCAACCCGCGTTTGAGCAGACCGGCTTCCTCGATACGCCGCAAGCTAAGCCGGACGACCCCCTCGCCTATCGCCCCGACCCCGCCGCCAGCCCCGCAGCGGTCGAAACGACGCAGCGCATACCCGTCGCGGACACCCCGCCCCAACAGCAACCGGCATCTACGTACGCGCCTGATTCACCGCAGGCCCCCGCCGCCAAAAAGAGCAGCACCAAGGCGCTTATCGCCGTTATCGTTGTGCTCGTGGCAATTATCATCGCCTTGGTCATCTTTTTTGTGATCAAGCCTTTCGACAACGCCGCCACGCAAACGACTGCCGAGATTACTAAGCTGCACCATGATGTTGACGATGATGACCTCAAGCCTCTCGACGACCCCAATAGCCTTTTTGACGATGACGACGATGATGACGAGGATGGCAGCCAGGCGACCCTCTCCGAGCAAAACCTCTACCGTCGCCTGAGCGAATACTACGACCTGCTCGAAGATCTCGATAACCAGGTCCGTGCCTGCGCAGAGGCGTTCAATGGCGGTTATCTGGAAGAGGACCGTACCGCCCGTCAAAATCTCGCCGACGTCGCCGAGCGCACGGAAGACACCATCGAGCAGTACTACGATATCGTCGAGGACCTGGACGTCCCCACAAGCTCTAAGAACTACAGCTCGTGGAAGGACATCATTGCTCTGTACGACGACCTGGATCACCGCATCGATGCGATCTGCGATGCCTGGGAGATCAGCTTAAAGTACGCAAAGCCCGCAGACCATAAGAACGAGATCGTGGCGCCGCTGTCGCGCGACAACGTGGCGGGCACCAATGACAATAAGTACCGCCTAGACTTTGAGGAGCGCTATCCCGGCGCCAAACCCGTCGAAGTGAACTAACGCCTTGTCGTTTCCGAGCCGGCAGTTAGGGACGTTCCTAAACTGCCGGCAGAAAAAGGAATGTCCCTAACTGCCGGTCAAAAAACGAGCGAGGATCATGGGACCCTCGCTCGTTTTTTGGGCAATGTTTCGACTGCGCCGTTACTTGTCGGCGGCTGCTTTCTTGGCAGTCGACTTCTTCGCGGTCGTCTTCTTGGCGGCAGTGGCTTTCTTAGCCGTCGTCTTCTTCGCAGTCGAGGTCTTCTTCGCCGCGCTCGCCTTGGTCGTGGTCTTGCGGCCGCGGGCGGGCTTCTTCTCCTTGGTCGGGCAGTCCATGTTCACGCAGATGCGCCACGGGCCGCGCGCGGTGTTGACCACCACGATGGGGGCGCCGCACTCGGGGCAGGTCTCGCCCGTCGCCTCGAGCTTGCCACGCGCCGGCAGCGGATAGCTCACGCCGCAGTCGTCATAGTTGGTGCAGCGGATAAAGCGCTTGCCGCTCTTCTCGCTCTTGTGTGCGATCAGGTCGCCATGGCGTCCTGCCTCGGCGCACACCTTGCACTCGCCCACCTTAAGGTCGGGCTCGTAGTTGGTGGGGCATGTGGGGTTCACGCAAATCTCGAAAGCCTTTTGGCGGAACGGCTGGCACTTAATGCGCGGCGCACCGCATTCGGGGCACACAGCAGCCTCGCCCTCGAGCGGGCTCACCTTGACGCCGCTCGGCACCGGATAGGTCACATCGCAGTCGGGCCAGCCCATGCAGCCGATAAAGCTGCCGCGGGTCTTGGCGCTCGTCTTCATAACCAAGTCCTTGCCGCACTTGGGGCAGGCGCCCACGCGCGCATCGGCCGTGACGGCGTCGCTGATAGCATCGCCCAGTTCCTGCGTATGCTTGAGCAGCTCGTCGAGCACACCGGCCAGCAGCGCGCGCGAGTGCGTCACGACATGCTCTTCGGTGTCCTCGCCGCGCTCCACGCGGGTCATGTCGCCGTCGAGCTCGCTGGTCATATCGGGGCTCGTGATGCGCGGGGCAAACTGCGACAGTGCATCGATGATGGCGATGCCCAGCTGGCTCGGCTCCACGGGATCGTTTTTGAGATAGCGCACGGCGTACAGGCGCTCGATGATGCTCGCGCGCGTGGACTTGGTGCCCAGGCCGCGCTTTTCCATCTCCTGCACGAGCTTGCCCTGGCTGTAGCGTGCGGGCGGCTCGGTCTGCTTGGCCTCGAGCTTAATGTCGAACACGTCGACCGCATCGCCCTGCTCCAGCGGCGGCATCTGCTCGTCGCGCTTGAGTCCATACGGATACGCCTCACGGAAACCCGGGGTCACGAGCACATCGCCCGAAGCCACGAACGGCTCACCATTGACGTCGAGCTCGAGCTTGGTGTTCTCGATGGTCGCGGGACCCATGAGCGTTGCCAGGAAGCGACGGGCGATGAGGTCGTAGAGCTTGCGCTGGCCACCGTCGAGCGCGGACGGATCGCCCTCGCCCGTGGGATAGATAGGCGGGTGGTCGGTGGTTTCGACTTTGCCGCGCGTGGGCTTCATGGGGCCGGCGAGCACCTTTTTGCACACGGGCGCCAGCGCCGGGTTGATCTTTGCAAGGTCGCTCACCACGGCGCCCAGATCGAGCGTCGCAGGGTACACGGTATTGTCGACACGCGGGTAGCTGATGAGACCGGCCATGTAGAGGGACTCGGCGATGCGCATGGTACGCGCAGGTGAGATGCCCTCGGCTGCGGCGGCAGCCTGCAGCGAGGTGGTCGCAAACGGCGTGGGCGGCTGCTGCTTGCGCGAACGCTTGGTCACCGCGGCGACGGTTGCCGTCGCAACGCCGTCAACGTGGCCGTACGCCGCCTCAGCAGCATCCTTGTCGGTAAAGCGCGCCGTCTTGTGCGCAATCTTAAAGCGGTCGTCCTCGGCAGCACCCTGTGCGGCGCCCATGCCGCGAATCTGCCAATAGTCCTCGGGCACAAACGCCATGCGCTCGCGCTCGCGCTCGACCACCAGGGCAAGCGTCGGCGTCTGCACACGGCCGGCAGAGCGCACGTTACCAAAGCCGCCAAACTTGGCGAGCGTCAGGTAGCGCGTGAGCACCGCACCCCAAATGAGGTCGATGTGCTGGCGGCTCTCGCCGGCGTCGGCCAGATTCTGGTCGAGCGAGACGAGATTATCGAAGGCCTGCGTGATCTCGGCCTTGGTAAACGAAGAATACTGGGCGCGGGCGACCGGCAGGTCGGGCGCAACCTCGCGCACCTTGTTGAGGGCGTCCGAACCGATCAGCTCGCCCTCGCGATCGAAGTCCGTGGCGATGATGACACTGTCGGACTTCTTGGCGAGGTTCTTGAGCGAACGAATGAGTTCCTTCTCGGCCGGTAGCTTAATGACGGGCGCCCAGGTGAGGTAAGGCAGGCTCTCGAGTTTCCAGCCCTTGATTGAGATGCCATCGGCAAGAAACGGCTTGCGCTTGGTGTCGTAGGGCGGACGCGCCAGGCCATCGGGTATGTCGGCCGGCAGCATCTCGCCGTCCTCGGTGACCGAATACCAGCCCAGCTTTTTATCGAACAGCACGCTGTCGCAAAAATCGGGCGCTAGGATGTGACCGGCAAGGCCGATGGTCACGCACTCCTCGCCCTTCCACTCAAAACGGTAGATGGCGGTGTTGTACACCTTGTCCTTTTTGGGCTTGCCCGTGGACAGACGCTCGGCAATCTGACGCGCGGCGTCGTTTTTCTCGGCGATGATGAGCTTCAAAAGAGGCTCCTATCTCGTATCTCTGCGGCTACGCCCGCCCGTATGGCGGCCGACTTACGCCCTTGCTTGCTCAATCTGCCCGATGAGCCAATCGCACCAGGCATCCATGCCCTCGCCCTTGCGCGCGCTCACGGCAAACCGCGGCGCCTGCGGATTGAGGTCATCGAGTGTCTTAGTATACCTATCCATGTCAAAATCGAAAGCCGGGGCCACATCGACCTTGTTGAGCAGCTGCGCGCCGGCGTGCTGAAAGATGCCCGGGTACTTGATGGGCTTGTCGTCGCCCTCGGGCACCGAGAGAATCATGATGGACAGGTTTTCGCCCAGGTCAAAGTCGACTGGGCAGACCAGGTTACCCACGTTTTCGATAAAGATGACGTCGATGTTTTCCAGACCCACGGCCTGGTCGAACGCGTCAACGGCCTCCATGATCATGTTGCCCTCGAGGTGGCACAGGCCGCCCGTGTTGATCTGGATGGCAGGCATGCCGGCTTCCTTCATGGTGATGGCGTCGACGTCCGAGGCGATATCGCCTTCGATGACGGCGCAGCGCAAGCCGGCCTTGTCGCGCAGGCGCTCGTTGGTGCCCAGAATCGTTGTTGTCTTACCCGAGCCGGGGCTCGACAAGACGTTGATCACGTAGGTGTTTGTCTCATTAAATCGCTGACGCAGCTGATCTGCCAGGCGCTCGTTGCGCGACAGGATCGGCGACGCGATATCAATCGTTTTCTCGGCCATACTCGGCGCTCCTTACTTCTACCATTTATACCCCGTCCCCAGGTTGCTGGCGGGCTAATCGTCGGGGGTCTCGATCTCGATACTTGCGATGTCGAGTTCGCGGCCGTGCAGCAGACGCACGTTGGAGCCGCCACACTGGGGACAGCGACAATGGAAACGGTCGTGATCAAAGACCTCGCCGCAGTCCAGGCACTCGCTTTGTGGATGGACCTCCTCCACGGCAAGCTCGCAGCCGCGCGTGAGCGGGTCCTCGTCGCGAAACGTCTCCCAGGCAAAGTCGAGCGCCTCGCGCACGACCTCGGTCATATCCCCGATACGCAGCGTTACCAAAACGGCGCGCGAGGCCCCCGCCCCACGCGCCGCGCGAATCACTGTATCGAGTATGCCGTTGACAATGCCAACCTCGTGCATACCGATTTACTCCTCGTCGTCCTCATCGTCCGAGAACAGGTCCAGACGACTCACAAACAGGCCCTCCTTGCCCTCGCGCGCGGTAATGACCACACGGGCGATGGCGAGCGAAATCTCGTAGAGCGAGAGCAGGGCGCCATACATGAGACCCAGCGTAACGGGCGAGCCGTCGGGCGTGATCACAGCCGAACCCACGAGCAGGCCAACGTATACATAACGCCAGGCACCGCGGAAAGCAGCGTAGGACACGATGTGGAAGACGGACAGATAGAAGATGATGAGCGGCAGCTCAAACGCCACGCCAAAGCCGATCATAAAGAGCAGCTCCATGTTGACGTAGTTCTCCAGATCGGGCAGTGCCGTAGCGACGGCCGAGGTCTCGCCGATGAGCCACTCAAAGCCCGCAGGAATGATGATGAAGTAGCAGAAGATGGCACCCAGGAAGAACAGCACCGTCGAGGCGAGCACCGTGGGCACGACCCACTTGCGCTCGTTGGGGCGAAGCGCCGGCAGGAAAAACGCCAGAATCTGCCAGATGATCATGGGCGTGCACATGACCACGGCCATCTTGATGGCCAGCGAGAAGCGCAAGCCAAAGCCGCCGAGCGTGGTAGTGATGTAGAACTTACCGTCCGGCACAAAGGAGCGGATGGGATCTTCCAGGATGTCGAGCACCACAGGCGTGGCGAAATACAGCACGATAGCGGCGGCGAACACCGACACGACCACGATGGTCAGGCGGCGACGGAGCTCTCCCAGGTGATCGAAGAGCGGCATACGCGCAGGTCCGATAGGCATTACTCATCGCCTCCCTTCGGGGCGTCGGCGGCAGCGGCGTCGTCCTCGGCCTCGAGCTCGCGAGCGAGCTGGTCGACGACAGCCTTGCGCTTACGGGGACGACGGGCGTAGAGGTCAGCTGTCGTGGGCTCTGCCGGCTCGGGCTCGGGCTCCGGCTCTGCAGCAGGCTCGGGCTCGGCTGCGGCAGCAGCAGCGGCGGCAGGCTCTGCACCCTTGGCCTCCTCGGCAATACCTTCGTCCTCGGTGGCACCCTCGCTCGCAGCCTTCTCGGCGGCAAGGCGGGCACGGCGCTCGGCAAAGGTCTCCTTCTTTGCGGGCGCGACCGTCTCGACGGCATCATCGTCCGCATCGGAATCGTCATCGACGGCAGCCTTCTTGGGCTTGACCGGAGCCGAAGCAGCCTCGCTTACCGGATCGATGATCTCGGACTGAACAACGGCCGTCATCTTTTCCTGCGTCTCGCGGAACTGACGGATGGCACGGCCGATCGTGCGGCCCATCTGCGGGAGCTTATCCGGGCCAAACAGCAAAAAGCCGAAGACCACGATGATTGCCAGCTCACCCTCTCCAATACCAAACACACATACCTCCAAGGCTCGATGTGAGTCGAGCCCGCACCGCGCCATTCGGCCGGAACTCGTCTATTCATTCGGTCAAGTATAGCGCCCGGACGCCAAAACGTCCGAGCGCATCACAAACATATGCCAAACGGCACGCCCTTTTGGGGGCAAAGATTATGCCGCCGTGATCGAAATCTCCTGGTCGACGCCCAGCAGCTGAACCACGCGCATCACCTGGGGCTGCACATTAGTGCAGCTAAAGCGCTTACCGTGGTCGACCGCGTGGTGCGCGGCGCCCACGAGCACGCCAATGCCCGTCGAATCGATGTAGCTCACCTGGGCAAAATTGAGCTCAACGGCCTCAGTGGGCTGCTCGAGCGCCAGGTCGACAGCATTGCGCAGGCTATCGGCGTTAGAGATATCGATCTCGCCGGTTACCTTAATGGTGTAGATCTCCGGCGTGGGGTTGGTGGAAATACCCAAATCCATGTATACGCTCCTTTACGTATCGAAAGTGCGGATAGTACTGGGCGCGGACTTGCGGGGCCCTAGGCGTTAGGCGCGCTCGGCACGAGCAAGCTCGGCAGCGACAAGCTTAACAGCCAGCACCAGCACATCGAGCGCGGCCTCCAGGTCCTCGACCGTGGGATAGCTCGGCGCGATGCGGATGTTGGTGTCGCGCGGATCCTTGCCATAAGGCCAGGTGGCACCAGCCGGCGTGAGCTTGACGCCCAGGTCGGCACAAAGCGCGGCGACCTTCTGGGCCGAGCCCTCGGGACCATCGAAGCTTACAAAGTAGCCGCCGCGGGGATGCGTCCAGGTGGCGCAACCCGTATCGCCCAGGCCCTCGGTGAGCTTGCGCTCAACGGCCTCAAAGCGCGGACGCAGGAACTCGGCATGCTTTTTCATGTGCTCCTTGACCGCCTCGATGGTGGGAAGGAAGCGCACGTGGCGCAGTTGGTTGAGCTTGTCGGCGCTGATGAGGCCGGCCTTCAGGCGCTTGGAGAACTCCGCGATAACCGCGGGGCTCGCACCGATAAAGCCGATACCGGCGCCCGGGAAGGTGATCTTGGACGTCGAGGCAAAAGCCACCACGCGGTCCTCGGTACCCGCCGCGCGAGCGAGGTCAAAGATGTTTGCGAGCTCGTCGGTCTCGTCGTACAGGTCGTGCACGCAGTAGGCGTTATCCCAGAAGATGCGGAAATCGGGCGCGGCCGTGGGCATCTCGACCAGGCGGCGCACAGTGTCCTCGCTAAAGGTGATGCCCGTGGGGTTGGAATACTTGGGCACGCACCAGATACCCTTGATGGAATCGTCGGCGGCAACCAGGCGCTCGATCTCGTCCATGTCGGGGCCGTTGTCGGTCATCGCGACGGGGACGTTCTCGATACCCAGGTCGGCGGTGATGCCAAAGTGGCGGTCGTAGCCGGGAACAGGGCACAGGAACTTGACCTTCTTGCCGTCATGCGCGGCCTCGTAAGCCTCCCAAGGCTCGCTGCCGCACGAGCCGCAGCGCCAGAACATACCGGCGATATCGTGCTCAATCAGCAGGCTCGATGAACCCAGCACGAGCGTCTGCTCGGCGGGGCAGCCCAAGAACCCCCCTGCCAGCTTGCGTGCCGAGGGAATACCCTCAAAGCAGCCGTAGTTGGAACAATCGACGTTGCCGTCGTGCAGATCGGCATCGGCATTGAGGATATCGAGCATGGGTCGAGAGATGTCCACCTGGGAGGGCGACGGCTTGCCGCGGGCCATGTCGAGCGCCAGGCCCTTGGCCTTGACCTCGGCGACCTCGGCTTTGAGCGCCTCTATGGCGGCATCGAGTTCGGTGGTTTCCATCTTCTGGTAGATCGTCTGCATGGGTGCGACCTTTCGCGAAGCGGTACGTTGCAGTTCGTCTAAGTATAGACCGCCACCGCCGCAACGGTATGAAGCCGTGATAGATTAAGTCCATCGCAATAAATTACGAATCGCCGCGCATGCCGGCATGAAGCGCCCAAGGAGGCACTAATGGAGTACGGATCGTTCCAGGCCGAGGAATTCGGCGACCTTCAGCGCCTGGTCGACGGACTGTTTTACGACCGCCACGCCATCGACCGCCTGGATCTGATCGTACAGGCCGAAATCTTGGACCTGGCGCCCGATCTCATGGAAATCGTGAACCTGCTACCGCCCGGCTATTACGACCGCCAGTCACTTTGCGACCAGCTCAACTCCGCCTTGGCCGCCCACGGCTGGGGCGCCATCTACGGCACCGTAGAATAAACCTAGTCATTAAGAACGTCTCGAATGACTAAAACGCCGCCTGTGATGGTGTTCACAGGCGGCGTTTTCAAACTTGTATGTGCTCTTACTCGTCCTTGGGCGCGGGGTGTTTGCAAACCACGCTCATGTAGATCATGCCGAGCACGGCAGCGGTGACCGAACCGGCAAGAATGGCAGCCTTGGCGGCCAGAACCTCAAACTCAGCCGTCGGGAAGGCAAGGCCGCTGATGAGAATCGACATGGTAAAGCCGATGCCGCCCAGAATGCCCACACCGGCAATCATGTGCCAGTTGACATTGCGCGGCAGCTCGCAGGCCTTGAGCTTGACCAAGGCGAACGTCATGCCAAAGATACCGATCGGCTTACCCAGCAGCATGCCAAAGTACACGCCGAGCGTCACCGGGTCGGTGAGCAGCGTGCTCATGTCCACGCCCACTAGGCGAACCTGTGCGTTGACGAACGCAAAGATCGGCAGGATCACAAAGTTGACCGGTGTGGAGATCAGACGCTCCATGCGGATGAGCGGCGGGGTCACGCGGTGCATAACACGCTCGACCTTGGTGGTCGAGACGGTAAAGTCATGCTGGCCCAGGATGTGCGCCTCGTCGTCGTAGCGGTCATCGAGCAGCGGCAGGCACTCGCCCAACCAATCGGTGAGGCTATCGAGCTTGACGCCGCACTTGGCCGGGATGGTGAAGGCCAGGATGACGCCGGCAAGCGTAGCGTGCACGCCGCTCTTGAACATGCAGAACCACAGCAGCAGGCCCAGCACCGAATACGGGGCGAGGCGGTAGTGCTGCGTCTTGTTGAGCCACACGAGCGCGCACGTCACAAGCGCGGCGGCGCCCAACCAAAACGGATTGGGGCTCTGACCGTAGAAGATGGCGATGGCGGCGATGGAGATGAGGTCGTCGGCGATGGCGAGCGTCGAGAAGAACACACGCACGCCGTTGGGCACGCGATTGCCCAAAAGCGACAGCACGCCCAGCGCAAAGGCAATATCGGTTGCCATGGGAATGGCCCAGCCGTTGTGCGCGCCGGCATGGTTAAAGATCAGATAGATGCAGGCGGGAACGACGACGCCGCCCACGGCCGCCAGCATGGGAAGCATAGCCTGGCGCGGGTTTTTGAGCTCGCCGACCGTCATTTCATATTTGAGCTCAATGCCCACCAGCAAAAAGAAAATCGCCATGAGGAAGTCGTTGACGAAAAGCTCGACGGTGAGGCCAGCCGTCAAATGCCCCAGACCCACATACAGCGGGGTCTCCAAAAAGTGATGGATGGCCTCGTAGGCATCGGTATTAGCGCAAATGACGGCGGCGATGGCGGCGAAGACCATGACGGCGGCGGAAATCGTGCCGTTCTCGGCGATGCGCTCCCAGATGTCGTGACGTTCAAAGCGCTTGCGCTCGCGAACGTTGAACAGCTGCTCAGTTGCTGCCATGGGCGGCTCCTTTCACGGGATGGCTCCCGTCTTAAAAAAGCACGGCCCGCCCAAGTGGCGGCGCCGCGCTCTAACGTATTACGCTTGCATCTAGCCTACCCTGCACGACAAGCACGCAGGCGTGGCCGAAAAGCGGAACCACAGGTTGAACATTATTTGCTCAACGGCACGGGCACGCCTGTCCAAGAGACGACGCGGCGCCGTGCACAAAAAACGACCGGAGCGCGGGGCGTCCGCGATCCGGTCGTGGCGTTTGGTCAACTAAACCTAGCAGGCGGCCATGATGGGAGCAGCAACCTGCTTCTTACGGGAGAGGACGCCCGGCATCCAGACGCCGTCGTGCTCGTCGGCAATGCCCAGGCCCTTCTGAGCAGCCTCGGTCTCGCCCTCGAGCAGGACCTGCGAGCCCTCCTCCATGATGTCGGTGATGCACAGGACAATGCCGTCAGCACCCTTCTCGGCGGCGTAGGCGCGCATGGCCTCGCGGATCTCGTCGATCATACCGAGCGCACGGCTCTTGTCGACGGTCTCGTACTGGCCGATGAGCAGCTTCTTGCCGGCGGGCTCGAACATCTTGATGTCGTTGCCAACCATCTCGGCTGCGGTGAAGGAGCCGGACGGGCGGGTGAGGAAGACCTCCATGCCAAACTTGACCGGGTCGACGCCCACCTGCTCGCCGAGCTTGGCGGCGACGGCGCGGTCGACATCGGTGGTAGTGGGGCTCTTGAGCATGAGCGTGTCGGTCATCATGGCCGAGAGCAGCAGCTTGGCCTGAACGTCGGAAAGCTCAACGCCGAGCACGCCGGCGAGCTTGGTGACGATGGTGCAGCTGGAGCCCCAGGGCAGGCAGATGTAGTGCAGCGGGCCGGCGGTCTCGAAGTCGCCGATGCGGTGGTGGTCGACGACGCCAAAGACCGTGGCGTCCTTAAGACCGGCGACGGACTGGGCAGACTCGTTGTGGTCGGTGAGGACGACGAGCTGACCGGCCTCGACGGACTCGATCACGCGGGGCTCGGCAATGCCGGCGTCGGCGAGCAGCTTGGCGGACTCGGCCGGAAGCTGACCAAGGGCGCAGGCCTCGTAGGTGTTGCCGGCATACTCAACCTGGTTGAGCAGCTGGGACAGGACGACGGCGCTCATGATGGCGTCGTTATCGGGGTTCTGGTGACCAAAGACAAGAACGTTTGCCATGGATATCCTCCACTTGATATGTGTACTTGGACGTAGCTATGGTAGCACGCCGATGCCGAGCCTTCGCAGACGGAAGGGCCACGGCATATTTTGGGGCGCAGGCACGGGGGCCAAGGCTGTCCCTTTTGCACCATGTTGGTGCAATGTAACCTGTCCCCCTTGCACCAGCTATTTACCGGCAGCGCGCAGGGCTACGTAGGCGGCACCGATGATGCCGGCGTCGTTTCCGAGCGAAGCGACCTTAATGGGCGTCTCGCGCGAGGCAGAAAGCGCGTACTGCTTAAAGTGCTCGCGAACCTTGTCGAGGTAGACATCGGCCGAGGCGGAGGCGCCGCCGCCGATGAGGAACATCTCGGGGTCGACCACGTTGGCGATAAGTGCCAGGGCGCGACCGAGATAGTCGGCCATGGTATCGGCCGCGGCCAGCGCGAGCTTGTCGCCCTCGCGGCAGGCCTGGAACACGTCCTTGGAATCGGAGGGGCCGGTGAGCTCGATGGGCTCGACGCCAGCCTTCTTGCACTCGGCAAGGTAGTTGCTCACCACACCGGTGGCGCTGGAATACTGCTCCAGGTGGCCATGGCCGCCGCAGCCGCAGGTGCGCTCCTCAGCCGGATTCAGGCACATGTGGCCGATCTCGCCGCCGGCACCCACAACGCCCGACACCACGTCGCCGTTGACGATAACGCCGCCGCCCACGCCGGTACCGATGGTGACCATCACCACGTTCTGCACGCCCTTGGCAGAGCCGAGCCAGGCCTCGCCCATGGCGGCGGCGTTGGCATCGTTCTCGTACTTAACGACCGCGTCGGGGCAGTGCTCCTGAATGGCGACTCTCAGCTCAGGCAGGTTAATGGCAATGTTGGCCTTGACCTTGGCATCGCCCGATGCCGGGATGGGGCACGGAACGGCCAGGCCAATACCCGCCACAAAGGCGCGCGGAATCTGGGCCTTGGCGACCACCTGGTCGATAGCCTCGGTCACCGCGGCAAAGCCCGCGGCGTCAACGATGGGAGGCGTGGGCACGCTGGCCTTGGCCAGCAGGTTGCCGTCCTCGTCGAACAGGCCCTCCTTAACCGAAGTGCCGCCGACGTCGATGCCGATGTAATACTGCTTAGGTTCCATGGGAGCCCGCCTTTCTCGTTTAAACATTGCCTGTATGGTACCGCTCTCAAGGCAAAAACCTACCAAAAAGGGACAGGTTTGTTTTGGCAGGTTTTATCTGGGGTAACGCAATTGGCTGCCCAACAGGCCGCGCAAGACCATCCCCAATAATAAAGGCGCCGGGAGGCGGAGGCTCCCGGCGCCCGTCAAAGGGACTATGTTGTCTGTTGGACCGCACGGTCCGTCGCGGCGATAACGCCGACTAGGCCTGAAGTGCCTGCAGCTGCTTGTGAACCTCGATGAGCTCCGTCGCCATGACGCGCATGGTCTCGGTGCCGGCCATCTGGTCCTCGGCATGCAGCAAAATCAACGGGGCCTCGCCGTTACGTTCGCCGTTGGCCTCCTTCTTCAGAAGCCCCATGTGAACATCGTGGCCACCGTTATAGGCCTCGTCGCCCTGCTTGATAAGCTCCTCGGCGGCGTCAAAATCGCCCTCCTTGGCCTTTTGCACGGCATTGATGTACATGCTCTTGGCGGTACCGACGTAGCTGATGATCTCAAAGCAGGTCATCTGCAGTTCGTTCATATCCTCCATGCAGAGCACCTAGCCAATCACGCTGACGCAGTGGTCGATGATGCCGGCAGCGTTCATGCGGCCGTAGTCGACCATGTTGATGACCTCGACCGGAAAACGACCGGCGGCCTCCTTCTCAAAATCGCCCTTGGTGTAGCCGATCTGCGGACCAAGCAGCAACATGTCGCACTCGTCCAGGTGATCGTGGGCCTCGTTCATGGGACGAGCCTCGACCTCAATATCCAGACCACGGTTTGCAACCTCGGCCTGCATCTTCTGGACCAGCAGGCTCGTGGACATACCGGCATTGCAGCAGAGCATGATCTTCTTCATGGTTTCCTCCTTATAACTGCGCGGCGCGCAGACGACAACTGGTTTTATTCCTTGCGGCTATTGTGCCCACCCCCCTGCATCTTTACACAAGGGAGAGAGCTGCGGGCACCGGCGCCGCGTACCGGCGCCCGCAAAGGTGAAAGGGACGAACGTTAGGCGTTCTACTCGGCGAGAGCCTCCTGCTTGGCGATTGCCTTCTCGGAAATCTTCATAAAGGGCAGGTAGACGGCCATGCCAATGACAATCTCGATAGCCTGCCACACGCCAGCGCGCCAGTCAAAGCCCGTAGCGAGCAGGGCATTGATGACGGGAGGCATGGTCCAGGGCACCTGGGCGATGCAGGGGCTGATGATGCCTGCGCAGGTAAGGCCATAGGTGATGCCGATGAACAGGTCGGGAAGGAGGACAAACGGGATCATGAGCGGCAGGTTGTACACGATGGGGTAACCGTAGATAACCGGCTCGTTGATGTTGAACAGACCAGGCAGGATAGCCATCTTGGAAACGGTCTCGGAAGCCTTGTTTTTGGAGAACAGGAGCGTGTCGAGCAGGAGCATGAGGGTGCAGCCCGAGCCGCCGATGAGGGCGAAGCTGTTAACGATCTGCATGTTCATGTAGTGATCGGGCTGGATGGTGCCACCGGCGGCAAAGGTAGCCATGTTGTCGACGATGAGCATGGTCAGGATCGGCTCGACGGTAGCGCCAGAGATGGTGGACTGGTGAATACCGACGCAGAACAGCAGGTTAGCAAGGGTGTAGATGAGGATAACAGCCCACGGACCAGCGTTCATGATGCTCTTGAGCGGGTTGGAGATGCACGTGGAGATGATGGTGCACAGATCGGTGCCGGCGCACACGGCGAGCAGGGCTGCGGCAAGAGCGAAGACCGCGAGGTTAAGCAGCATCGGAATCATGACGTTGAAGGAGTTGGAGACCGCGGGAGGCACGCCCTCGCCCAGCTTAACCTTGAGCTTCTCGACGCCAGAAATCTTGATGAAGAGCGAGACGGAAAGCAGGGCGATGATAATAGCCGAGAACAGACCGTTGGTGCCGGTGTTGGCAGTCGAAAGGGCGCCCGTGACCTCGGCGGAGGTGATCTTGTCGGTGAGCAGTGGGCTCGTGGCGGCAAGCGTGGCGGTGATCTGCTGCGGCATCATGATGACGAAGGCAGAGATAGCGACGACCATGCAAGCAAGCGGATTATCGAAGCGCTTGTTCTTAGCGAGGCTGTAGCCAATCAATCCGGCCAAGATAATGGCAGAGACGTTGAGGGTGCCCAGCGTAATCGCCGAACCCCACGTCTGAAGGTTGGCAAGGCCCGCCGCATCGAGCGGGAACAGAGGGAACACGACGTTGTTAATAAGAACCGCGATACCCGCAAGGATATAGAGCGGCGTGATGGTCGCGAAGGCGTCACGCAGGGAACGCAGGTGAACCTGGTTTCCCACCTTCGCAGAGACCTCGGCAAACTTGTCGAGGAAGCTCTTTCCGTTGTCACTGGCCATGATTGCTCCTAACTTTCAAATCCGGCCTTTCCTATGCGCACGGTGGTCTGTCGCCCTCTGCCACCAGATGTGCCATGTGTTGCGCGCGGCGGCGCGCGGTCTGGACGTTCGTCCGGTCGCTAATCAACCACGTGGGTCGTGGCGACCTGTTTGAGCCAGGCCGCCGACTTCTTAAGACGGCGCTTATAGCCATCCATCAGATCGACCTCGACAAAGCCATAGCGATTCTTAAAGGCATTGGCCCAAGACCAGTTATCGATGACGGCCCAATAATGGTATCCGCGGCACTTGGCGCCCTCGTCGATGGCCTTGGCCACCCACTCCAGGTGCTGACGTACAAAGTCGACGCGGTAGTCATCCTGGATGGTTCCTTCGGCGTCACGGTTCTTGTATTCGTCCATGATGCCGATGCCGTTCTCGGAAACGAACCACTCAAGATCGGGGTAGTTCTTAGCGCAGTCCATGCCAAAGTCGTAGAGGCCCTGCGGGTAGATCTCCCAGCCGCGGCTCTCGTTCATAACGGCGTCGGGCCATACGTACTCGTCGGCAAAGTGCGGCAGGCCGTACTGGTCGACCTTGCTCGCCGGCGCCTGAACACGCGTGGGGTGGTAGTAGTTGCAGCCTAGCCAGTCGACAACACCCTGCTTGAGGATCTCTTGGTCGCCGGCGCGGAACGGGAGCTTAACGCCGCCCTCGGCCAGGCTGTCGAGCACGTCGGCAGGAAGCTCGCCCTTGGTGATGAGGTCGAGCCACCAGCGGTTGTTGATGCCGCTGGTCATGCGCACGGCCTCGAGGTCCGCCTCGCTGGGGTTCTCCTTGGTGTAGACCGGGGTAAAGCAGTTGATCATGCCGATCTTGGCATCGGCGCGAATAGCGCCCTCGTCATAGGCGCGACGATAGTTGGCCACGGCCAGCGCGTGCGCCAGCGAGATGTGATACTGCACGGTGCGGGCGCGGTTGAAGTCGTGGAGCTGCGGGAACCACACGCCCTCCTGATAGCGCTGCTCGGGCTCGACGATGGGCTCGTTAAAGGTGAACCAGTACTTAATCTCCTGGCCAAACTCGTGGAAGGCGACGTCGGCGTAATGTGCGTAAGCCTCGACAACCTCACGGCTCTCCCAGCCGCCACGGTTAAAGAGGTAGGTGGGCATGTCAAAGTGGTACAAGTTGACAAACGGCTCCAAGCCGGCTTCGCGAGAGGCGCGGAACAACTCGTGATACCACGCGGCACCTTCCTCGTTGAGGTTGCCGTCGGCATCGAGCAGACGGCTCCACTGGATGGAAGTGCGATAGGTATCCAGACCCAAGTCCTTCAAAATGCGAAGGTCTTCCTGGTACTTGGCCATAAAGTCATTGCCGGCGTAAGAGCCAACGCGGTTGTAGAACGAACCCAGATCCTGGATGGACCAGGTGTCCCACAGGTTCTCGAGCTTGCCGCCCTGGTTCCACTGACCCTCAGTCTGCGGGCCGGACATAGCAGCGCCAAAGAAGAAGTCGTTGGGCAGCTGATACTGTGCCATCAAAGTCCTCGCTTTCGTGTTCTAGAGCTTCCGGTTGGAGACGGGTTTGCTTTGGCAGGTTATCCGGCGCGGGCGCGCACCGGCCATACCGATATCCAACCCGCCAAAACAAAACCGTCCCCAAACGGTCGATCCTGTTGTGCGGAAGGATTCCGTTCGTTGCTTAAACTATAGCGCTCTAATTTTAAAAGTAAAGCGTCTTTTTCTTTTTTCTTTCTCGAACTTCTTAGATAAAAGTAATATGGATGCCCTGTTGAGGGTTATACTTACTTTTTGTATTCATATATGTCGGAAAGGAGGTTCCATGATTCCCAAATACGAGGCGATAGCTGCAGATATTCGTCGAAGTATCGAGGATGGCGCTCTTAAACCGGGCGACAAGCTTCCCACCGTCGTTGAGTTCTGTGAGCTCTATAGCGTTTCCAAAATCACCGTCAAACGAGCTATCGAGCAAATCACCGAGGAAGGTCTTATTACCAGCCGTCGTGGATCGGGTACCTACGTTAAGGACACGGCGGGGCTTCCCGGCCAGGCGTTTTTCCAGGGCAAAAACGACCGTGCCCAGGGTTTTTCGTATGAGCACCGCGGGGAGAAGGTGACCTCGGTGGTCTACGATTTCTCGATTGTTAATCCACCAGCGGACATCGCAGCCCAGCTGGGAATTGCCGAGGATGACTTTGCCTATCACATCGTGCGCGTGCGTCAGGCCGATGAGAAGCCCATCGTTATCGAGTACACCTACATGCCGCTCGAGCTGATTCCGGGCCTTAAAAAGAAGGACCTGTACGGATCGGTCTACCGCTTTGTCCGCGAGCAATGCGGGCTGAAGATTTCGAGCTTCCACCGCACCATTCGCGCCGTGGCAGCAACCGAGGAAGAAGCCGATCGCCTGGACACCAAACCTGGCTCTCCCCTGCTCGAGCTCACCCAGATTGGCTTTTTGGACAGCGGCGCGGCCTTTGAGTATTCGGTCTCGCGCAACGTTGGCGACCGCTTTGAGTTGCACAACGTAACGTTGGCATAGGTTTTTGTAGTCATCCGGGCGCTCGCTTTGAACAGTTTTACGCAGCGCCCGCGCAACACAATGGGGGTATGAACATGTCCGATTTGATTAAGCTGACGCCGATCTTCCACGAGAAGATCTGGGGCGGACGCCAGCTCGAAACCGTATTTGGCTACGACATTCCCGATGGCCCCATCGGTGAGTGCTGGGCCATCTCGGCCCACCCCAACGGCGACTGCCAGATTGCGGAGGGCCCGTATGCCGGCCACACGCTGTCGTGGCTGTGGGCCGAGCATCGCGAGCTCTTTGGCAACTGCGAGGGCAAGGAGTTCCCGCTGCTCATTAAGATTCTGGACGCCAAGGACGACCTTTCGATCCAGATTCATCCCAACGACGAGTACGCTGCCGAGCACGAGAACGGTAGCCTGGGCAAAACCGAGTGTTGGTATGTGCTGGACTGCGAGCCCGACGCCACGATCATCGTCGGCCAGCGTGCCAAGGACCGCGCCGAGGCCGCACAAATGATCGAGGAAGGACGTTGGGACGACATGCTCAACGTGTTGCCGATTCACAAGGGCGACTTTTTCCAGATTGATTCCGGTACCGTGCACGCCATCAAGACCGGCACGCTCATTTTGGAGACGCAGCAGTCGAGCGACGTGACGTATCGTCTGTACGACTACGACCGTCCCGGCACCGACGGCAACCTGCGCCCGCTGCACATTGAGCAGAGCCTCGACTGCATCGACTTTGATGCTCAGGCTCCGACCGACGGCACGGTGACCGCGCCCGAGGTGGACGGCGTGACCGAGCTCGAGTCCAACCCCTGCTACACCGTCGATCGCGTGCGCGTCAACGGCAGCAAGACCCTCGACCAGCGCTGGCCCTTCATGTGCCTGTCGGTCATCGACGGCGAAGGCACCGTCTGCGGCGACCCCGTCCACAAGGGAAGCCACCTGCTGGCCCCGAGCACCGTCAGCTCCATCGACCTCGAAGGCAAGATGGAACTGATCATCAGCCACCTCTAGGTCACCGGTCCCAAGCGCTCGTCGGGACGGGGCGCGGGGGTTTGGTCGCCTGCTCGGACAGTCCTGCTCGCACGGAGAGCACATTAAGTGCTCTCCGGCTCGTGCGGAACTCGCGATCGACCAAACCCCCGCGCCCCGTCCCGACGAGCCTCTGGCTAGTTACGACAATCAAAAAGCAACAAGGGGCTCCCCCGCTCATCAAACGGGAGAGCCCCTCGCCATACATAACGAATCAAGGTGCCTATAGGTAGACCTTTTCGAGAAACGATAATGTGTCCTGAAGACGTGCTCTCTCTTTACGATCGGTCTGCCGATTTACATAAGAAGAAAAGTCCGCAAAGAAGTCTCCGGCATCAGCCCTCATTTGCTCTATTAGCTCCAAGCGAGCCGAAGGCGGCAACAAACCCGCAAGTCGAACAATATCCGAGCGATGCTTTCGTCGATCTTTATCGTTGCAATGGCGCCCTTCTTCATAGCTCCTATTGATATCAATGTGTGCACGCATCTTGAGGGGAATGATATGGAGCGCATCGAGCAACGTAATGCCCTCTACGTTCGTTGCGTTGTCGCGAATTAATTCGTAGTAGCCATCGTCGAGAATAATTGCCGAAAGACTTGATACGGCCCCGTCAAAGGAAAGAGGTGCCACTTCGCTCGTTTCATCTTCGAGCACAAAATCAGGATGTCGGGCAAATAGCTCAATTTGACCGGGATAGTCTAGGACTTGCCTTGATCCTTCGGGCAAACAGAACCGATAGTAAGTGCACCTTCCATCGCCGACCTTTCCAGTCTCATATCCGGCAGCTTTGATAAATGCCCACAATGCAGTGGCGAATTCAACGCCTTTCCCATCAACAATTACGACGACATCCAAGTCTTCAGTAGCTCTAAACGAATTGCCCTCATTGTCAAATAGAACGCTGCAGGCCCCTCCACCAATAAGGACGTAACCGCCTTTACAGCCGCTCATGGCATCGGCAAATCGCTCTATTCCCCTCACTTTTGACATATCGTCCTCCTGAGCTGTTCGACCGCGTCGAGCAGACGATCTTCTTTGTAATCTGCTTTTGCGCAAGCAACGTATAAGGAAAACGGGTCGACACACTGCAAACCCGTCGCGTCAAAACTAATATCGGACGGCGCGTCCACGGGATACGACCAGACCTCAATCACAACTGCCGCCGGTTCGTACCACTGAGCCTCCAGCCATCTGTCGCCCATATGCTCTTTCAAGGCCTCTAGCTGATATTTTTCGAGAGCAATGGTTGGAGCAGAGTCTTCATGGGCAAGGTCGGACATATAGCTAAGGGCAGACACACCGGAAAGCAGCGCATCAACGGCACGTAGCTCTGTTCTCTCGATAACCTTCTTGAGCCGGATTCGCTCTAAAACTGGCGTGCGAAGATAGTCCTCAAACCCATCTAGCAACGTCTCGGTCGACAGCCCGGCGTCACACAATATACGCTTTTTGCCGTCCCGCATAATCAACCCAGGAGCTATAGCGGCGATTTCCGAAAGATAGCCGCTGACGCTTGCCGCGCTTTTGCCACACAGACGCGCTAGGTCGCCGGCGGAGCAGTCAACCCATCGTCCCGCAATGAGATTTAGGACGATTCGTTGAGATTGGGACGAAAGCGGAGCAGCGGGAGAAGCACCCAGCACTTCATCGGAAATAACGGCTCCGATAAACGGCAGGAACGCATTTCGCTCATCTCGGATATATGCGATTCCCTCTGAAGAAAGCGCGCGCATAAAACCTAAATCCATAGCATCCCAGCAAATTGCCACCGGACGAGCATCTAACGTACGCACTGCATTGACGAGATTTCGCGCCGAAATGACACTGGGCGGTTCTTTAGGTTCCGCAACAATAAAACGGCCCTGCTCAGACATGCCAAGCCGTGCCAAGCGAAGCGAATACCGCTCAAGATACATGCGAGGAATCTGCATCTCAACTGGCTCCGGGTCGATGGCGAGCTCTAAAGAGAAGAGTCTTTTTGGGAGACAATTTAGCAGCATGTCCAATCACCCTTTTCATTTCAGTTACATTTTAGTATCTATCTGAAATTATACTGAATCGTATAAAACGCTCAATCCCTAAAGTCATAAGAAACAATCCAAACGCAATAAAGAGGCTCCCCCGCTCATCAAATGGGAGAGCCCCTACTCACATCTATTTTTCTATCAGCCCACCCGGCTCTCCAGATCAAAAAGCGAACGAGAAAAGCGACGTTCGTCCAGCAACGTTACCCAAGGACCTGGGCGGGCGTATGGGGCAACATCGGTCGCGAGTTCCGCACGCAAAGGAGGCCACTTAATGTGGCCTCCGTCTTGCGCAGGACTGCCCGAGCAGGCGATGTTGCCCCATACGCCCGCCCAGGTCCGCCGGGATTACGACAGCTTGACGATCGGAGCGAATCCCTTCATGAGCTTTTTGGTCTGGCCGGTCTTTTCGAACTGGACCTCGATCATGTCTCCAGCGACCGAGATCACGGTACCCGTGCCAAAGGTCTTATGGCTCACGGTATCGCCCGCGGCAAAGTCCTGCGATGCGCTGGCGCGATCGACCTTGCGCTCCACCGTCGGGGACACCTTGGACGACGGCTTTTTGGCTCGCGGCGCGCCCGAGCCAAAGGTCGAGGCAACACGGCCGGCGTCGGGCGAGACCCCACGATGGCGCTCGGTCCCGTAGCTGCTGCCGCCAAAGAAATCGTCAAAGCTCGATCCACCGCGCGAACCGGAACCGCCGGTCGAGCGCGTATGCGAGCCAAACACCTTGCCGCCATACATATCCGAACCCATGCCCGAGCCAAAGGTGCCGTGACGGTCGCCGCGCTTCTCCCAGCCCGTGCCTTCAAAACCGGCAGAACCGATACCGCTAAACTCGATATCCTCAAACGGAATCTCATTGAGAAAGCGCGAGCGTGGGTTGGCAGAGGTCGAGCCGTAGGTGCGACGCGTGGCCGCATAGGTCAGGAATAGGCGCTTACGGGCACGCGTGATGGCGACGTAGGCCAGGCGACGCTCCTCCTCGAGCTTGCCCGGATCGTCACTACCGCCAAAGTCGTGCACGTGCGGGAAGATACCCTCCTCCATGCCGGCCACGAACACCGCCGGGAACTCCAGGCCCTTGGCGGAGTGGATGGTCATCATGGTAATGGCATGCGTCTCGCCGGCCAGGGAATCCAAGTCGGAGCGCAGGGCCAGCCACTCCATGAGCGCCGGCAGCGCCTTACAGGTGAGCGGACCGTAGGTGCGCTCGATCTCGTCGGCATACACGGCACCCGCCGGCAACTCTGTTGGCACGGCATACGCGTTGCCCGCGATGGCGGCGGCCAGGGCATCCTGCGGAGACAGCGCCGGAGCGGCCAAGCTATCGAGCGGATTGGAGCCCGCGGCGTCACGCGCGCCAACGAGCGCCTCAAACGAGGATACCGGGGCAGATGGCCCCGGTTCGGGCGCAGGCGCGCTCACCACGACAGGCTCGGGCTCGGCGCTAGCAGGCACATCGGCAACACCGGCAGCGCGCAGCTCTTCCAAGCTCTCGAGCGTACCTTCGATATCCTCGTGCGTCTCCTCAAATTCGGCGGCGACGCCCAGGAATTCCTGGATGTTCTCGGCGCGGCTCTCGGACTCCATGGTGCCCTCGGCGCGGAAAGCCTGCAGCAGGCCCGTCTTATCGACGATCATCTCGACGACGTCCTTGAGCTCGCCGTCCATGCGGCGACCCTCGCGCACCAGCGCCACAAAGCTCGACAGGCCGTTGCGCACCTTGGCGCTAAACATGCCCGTCTCGGCTGTTGCGATCTCGCAGGCTTGGAAGAACGAGCAACGGTTGTCGCGCGCCAGCTGCTCAATCTTTTGGATCGAGGTGGAGCCGATGCCGCGGCGCGGCGTGTTGATAACGCGCTTGACGCTCATATCGTCTGCCGGGTTCACGATCATCTTGAGGTAGGCCATGACGTCGCGGATCTCGGCACGGTCGAAGAATCGCGTGCCGCCCACGATCTTGTAGGGCACGCCTGCGCGCAGGAACATATCTTCGAGGATACGCGACTGGGCGTTGGTGCGGTAGAACACAGCGATATCGTCGTAACTCGTGCCCTTGGAGTGCAGCTTTTCGATCTCGCCGGCAATCCAGCGGCCCTCGTCGCGCTCATCGCTTGCCTGGAAGGCCTGGATCTTCTCGCCGTCGCCCTCGGCCGTAAACAGACGCTTGTCCTTGCGTTGCGAGTTGCGGCGCACCACGGCGTTGGCGGCGCTCAGGATATGACCCGTAGAGCGGTAGTTCTGCTCCAGCTTAACGGTCTTGCAGTTTTTAAAGTCCTTCTCAAAGTCCAGGATGTTGGTGATGTCGGCGCCGCGCCAGCTATAAATGGACTGGTCATCGTCGCCCACGACCATGAGGTTTTGGTACTTGGCGGCCAGCAGGTTGGCGATCTCGTACTGGACGTGGTTGGTGTCCTGATACTCGTCGACGCTAATGTAGCGGAAACGCTCTTGGTACTTATCGAGCACCTCGGGGCGGGTGCGCAGCAGCTCAAGCGTGCGCACGAGCAGGTCGTCGAAGTCCATAGCGTTGGCGGCGCGCAGGCGGCGTTCCAGCTCCAGGTAGACCTGCGCGGCCTTTTTGTCGTTGGGGCTGTCGGCGGATTTGAGCATGTCCTCGGGGCCGATCATGGCGTTTTTGGCCGAACTGATCTTGCTGCGGATCATATTGATGGGGAATTGCTTTTGCTCGATACCGAGCGCCTGCATAATATCGCGCACCATGCGCTTGGAATCGTCGTCATCGTAGATGGTAAACTGACCGGTGTAGCCCAGCAGATCAGCGTCCTCGCGCAGCATACGCACGCACATGGCATGGAAGGTGCACACCCACATGCCACGGGTGCCGCTGGGAATGAGCGCCGCCAGACGCTCACGCATCTCGGCCGCGGCCTTGTTGGTAAACGTGATGGCAAGGATCTGCCAGGGCTTAACACCCAGGTCGCCGAGCATATGTGCGATGCGGAAGGTCAAGACGCGGGTCTTGCCCGAGCCGGCGCCGGCAAGGACCAGCAACGGACCCTCGGTGGTCAGGACCGCCTCGCGCTGGGCGGGATTAAGGCTGTCGAGGTCGACGAGCGGCTTGGCGGGTTTGGGTGCCGGCGCGGGAGCGTCGTAGATGTCGAGCGGGACGAGCTCGGGCTCCGGCGCAGCGGGGGCGGTGTATGCATCGAGCGGCACGGGTTCCGGCGTGGGCGGCACGGGTACCGCGGCGTTCTTTTCCCAGGGCAAGGGCTGGGTCATGGGCGACTCCTCATCTGACGGACGGCGCGCCTGCGGGCGGCGCCATAGTTTGAGCCGTACCAGTATACCGAGCCGCACGGACACCGGCGCAAATCACACCACGACTCCGTGCGCCACCGTCAGGCCCGCCCAGCGGATTTGGCGCAATGGGGTCAGGTTACTTTGCACCAATCTATTGACAATCACGAAACCGCCGATGTCATGACAGCAGCAGCGAGCGGCGGCCAGGGCGAACAAATTGGCATGAAAAAGGGGGCAGCATAGACCTTTTGGTCATGCCACCCCCTTTGAATGACAAGTTGTCGCCCCGGCCGCCGCGCAGCGTCGACTAAGTTAGAGGCCGAGCATCGGCTCCAGAACGAAGAAGTATGCGAGCACTACGATGCCCAGGATGATGCGGTAAACACCGAAGCACTTAAAGTCGTGACGGCGGACGAAGCCCATGAGCCACTTGATAGCGATGAGCGAAACCACAAAGGCCACAACGCAGCCCACGCCCAGGATGGCGACCTCGTTGGCACCGAACGTACCGCCCTTGATGAAATACTTGACCAGCTTGAGCGCACTCGCGCCAAACATGACAGGGATGGCCAGGAAGAACGTAAACTTGGACGCCACCGAACGCGTGCAGCCCAAAAGCAGGCCGCCGATGATGGTGGAACCGGAGCGCGACGTGCCCGGAATCAGCGAGAGCACCTGGAAGCATCCGATGCCCAGTGCGGTCTTCCAGCTCAGATCCTCGAGCGTAGTGATGGAGCCAAAGTCCAGGCTATCGTCATCGCCCTCATCATCGGCGGTAGCCGCGGCGGGCGCCGCAAAGTGCGCACCGGCGGGACGTCCACCCGACACCACAGCACGAGAACCAAACGAACCGGCAAGAGCGGCCTGGTCGCGCTTGCTCGCGCGCCAGTTCTCAATCACGATAAACAGCACGCCGTACACAATGAGCGCCAGCGCCACGACGGGAGCATTGTAGAAATGCTCCTCCATCCAGTCGTTGAGCGGCAGACCGATTGCCGCAGCGGGAATGCAGCCGAGCACGATCTTGCCCCACAGCACCCAGGTGTCGCGACGGCCCTCCTTGCCCTTGCTGGGCGAGAACGGGTTAAGGTCGTAGAAGAACAGGACGCAGACGGCCAAAATGGCGCCAAGCTGAATCACGACCAGGAACATATTCCAGAACGTCTCGCTCACGTTCATCTTGACGAACTCGTCCACCAAGATCATGTGACCGGTCGACGAAACGGGCAGCCATTCGGTGATGCCCTCGACCAGGCCCATGAAGGCAGATTTTAGAAGCTCGATGATATCCAAAGGGACCCCCTCGTTAGACACCCGCCGGTAGATGTTCTGCGGACGATGCGGGCGATGTCCCATTATCAACCGTTGGCAGTGCGACCGCGCCTGCCTTTACCAAAAAACTCGCCCGTTCACAGAATTGCGAGCGGTCAAACCGAAATCCTTGGGTATAACTGCAACAAGATAAAGTGTCCGGCGGCCAACGCGCCCGCGCCCGCCCGACGCACGAGCCCCACGCCCGTGCGATAGACCAAGGAGGAAGCCATGAACGAGGGCTACACCAAGGTATTTGTTTCACTCGACGGTACTGAGCAGCAGGATTTTGTGCTCGCACGCGCCATCAAGGTCGCCGCGAACAACGGCGCTAAGCTGATCATCGGCCACGTCATCGACTCCACCGCGCTCGAGAGCGCCGGTTCCTATCCGGTCGACCTGGTCAACGGCTTGGAGGAGGCCTTTAACAACTCCATCGCCAAGCAGCTCGAGGAGGCCAAGGCCAATCCCGACATTCCCGAGGTCGAGGTCATGATTCGCACCGGCCGCATTCGTGAGACGCTCAAGGATGAGATGCTCGACGTGGTCAAGCCCGATCTGGTGCTCTGCGGCGCCCGCGGCCTGTCCTCGATCAAGTATGCGCTCCTGGGTTCGATTTCGACGTTCCTGCTACGCAACACGGACTGCGACATCTTGGTCGTGAAGTAGGTTCCTTCCCGTCGGCGCAAGGCCTGCGGGGTTATCACGCCGACGTCCTCGCCGCTTCGCGGCTGCGGGATGTCGGCTTTGATAACCCCTCCCGGCCTTGCGCCTTCGTCACCGTACTTCAGCGAGTTGGCTGATAAAAGATGGCGTGCCGCCCCATTTGGGGCGGCACGTTTTGTTTGAGGCGGCACGTTTTTGTTTGGGCGGGCGTCTGCCGCGTGCGTTACTCGAAGTATTGGAACTTGTTGGTTGAGAAGGCAAACGTGACGACAAAGCCTTCGCCGGAGTCGGATGCCGCGGTGACGTCGATGCCCATCTTGGAGCACAGGCGCGCCACCAGGTAGAGGCCGATGCCCGTTGCGCGCTTGGTGGTGCGGCCGTTGTCGCCGGTAAAGCCCTTCTCGAACACGCGCGGTAGGTCTGCCGCACACACGCCACAGCCGTTGTCCGCGACGGTAAGCTCGATGCGCTCGCTCGCCAGACCCTCGTCCAGCAACGCACCCGAAAACACGATCTTTGCGCCGTCCTCACGCGCATATTTAATGCTGTTCTGAATAAGCTGGCCCAGAATAAACTCGAGCCACTTCTCGTCGGTAAAGACCTCAAAGTCGAGGTTCTCGCACACCGGGGCCACGTGCGCCGCGATGAGCTCGCGCGCGTTGGCCTTAATCGCGCCCGTCACCAGGGTCTTGAGATCCCAGCGGCGAATCAAGTAGTCGCGCTCCACGACTTCCGAGCGCGCGTAGTACAGCGCCTGGTCGATATAGCGCTCCACGCGAGCCAGCTCGCGACCCAGGTCATCCACACGCGACAGGTCGTCTTCGCTGCCATCCAGGTTTTCCAAAATCAGATGGGCCGCCGCCAGGGGCAGCTTGGCCTCGTGGACCCAGCTCTCGATATAGTCGCGATAGTCATCGGTCTGACGCCGGCCTTCGGCAACCTCGTCGCATGCCGCCTTGCCCACCCGGCGCAAGACCTCGTACTCGAGCTCGCCCTCGGCATAGGTCGGGCATTGCACCATCTCCTGCACCCATGCGGGACTCTCGAGCTCCTCGGCCGCGCGCTCCAACTGACGCAGAAAACGGCGACGGCGAGCGTACTCGACCACGATGCCGAGCATACCGAAGATAAAGGACACGCCAACCGTCACGACCACGATAGAAACGGGTGCGCCGGCGACCGTCAGCACAAAGCAGCTCAGCAGCACACCGCACGTCCACACGGCGACGGGAAGCAGCGCATCTTTAAAGAACTTGCCAAACGACATAGCCGGCCCCTAGACCGAATAGCCCTGGCCGCGGTGCGTTGTCAAATACCCCTTGATGCCGATTTTTTCGAGCGTGGTGCGCAGGCGGTTGATGTTGACGGTAAGCGTATTGTCGTCCACAAAGGCGTCGGAGTCCCACAGGTCCTGCATGATGGCCGAGCGCGAAACGATCTTGCCCGCGCGGCTCAGAAGCAGCGAGAGGATACGCAGCTCGTTTTTGGTGAGCTCGGTGCTGGCGCCCGTTTGCGTGTTGGTGACCATGGAGCGTGCGAGGTCGAGCTCCAGTCCCTTGTGGACGAGCGTGCTGCGCTCGCCCGCCGCCGCGGTGCGACGCAGCAAGGCATTGATGCGCGCCACGAGCACACGGGCGCTATAGGGCTTGGGAACAAAGTCGTCCGCGCCGAACGTCATGGCCATGACCTCGTCGATCTCGGTCGTGCGCGACGTGAGGACGATGATGGGAACCTCGGATTCGCGGCGAACCTCGTGGCAGATATGCTGGCCGTCCTTGACGGGAAGCGTCAGGTCGAGCAGCACCAGGTCGGGTGCGGCGGCGAGAATATCGCGCGAGACGTGCTCAAACGATTCGCAGGCCTCGATCTCAAACCCGGCGCGGGCAAGGATGTCGATAAGCTCACGACGAATGGGCTCGTCGTCCTCAACGACATAGATCAGCGCCATGTGTCCTCCCATTTCGCGTAACTTGCACCTTCCACACCATTATGCCCACGGCGTCGCGAGTACACGCCTCGCGCGGTGCCAGGTGACAGAACTGTTCGCGAGCGGGTCCGTTTTGTCCGCCTCGCACTCGCAGCGGTGGCGGGGACCAAAATGATTCTTTAATCCCCGTCCCAGAAACATCATTTAGCGGCGGGCACGGAGCTTTTCGTAGCCTTCGGCGAAGAAGGCGACCGTGGCGGCGTCGGAGTCGGCGGCGTCGGAGTCGGCGGCGTCGGAGTCGGCGGCGGCAACCACACCGTGCTCGTCACTCACCAGGAACAGGGCACCCTTGAGCTGCGCGGGAATATCTACGCGCGTGACCGGGATGCCCTTGGTCTGGGCCAGCTGCTCAATGAGCGTCGCCGTGCCGCACAGGCACTCGTCCTCCGGCGCCACAAAGGCCAGCTCACCGTCGTTGACGGCAGCGAGCAGCTCAGGCGCCACGCCGGTCTCGTCGGCCTCGGAGCGGGCCTCGGCGGAGCGGGCACGCAGCGCCTTGGCCGAGGTGTCAGCCAGCGGCTCGTACTCCCCCACCGTCATGGCGGCATTGCCGTTGACATCGATCACCAGCATGAGCACGCCGTCGTGCGCAGTGTAATCGCCCTCGGCAAGCGACCACTCAACGTGCTGCTTGGCCCAGCTGAGCATGTTATGGGTAAGCGGCTCGCCCTGCACCAGGCGCTCGGACAGTGCGCGAATGTGGCGGTTGAGCATGGGCACCTTTTTGTTGGACATGCGCCAACGGCAGACAAGCGCGGGCTTGTCGAGCGTGAACTTCTCGACCGCCTCCTGATTGGCGCAAAAGTCCTCGTACGCACGCTGATCCTCGGCATTGCCAAACAGCTCGGCATCATCAATCTGGGGCATGGTCATACCTTTCGTGTTAGTCATTCCGTCCTCTTATACCAAAAAGACGGCCCTCCAAACGGAGCGACCGTCTTTTGCGGAGATTATTTTGTCCCAAGGCGGAACTTAGTGGCGGAAGTGGCGAGCGCCCGTAAACACCATAGCAATATTGTGCTCGTTGCAAGCCTGGATGCTCTCGTCGTCGCGCTTGGAGCCGCCGGGCTGAATGATGCAGGTCACGCCGTGTGCCGCAAGCACGTCGACGTTGTCGCGGAACGGGAAGAATGCGTCGCTTGCGCAGGCAAAGCCGCCCTTCTCCACGCCCTCGCGCTCGCAGAAGTCCTCGGCGCGCTCGCAGGCAAGCAGCGCAGAGTCAACGCGGTTAGGCTGACCCGGGCCCATGCCAATGCCGGCCTTGCCCTTGGAAATCAGGATGGCGTTGGACTTAACGCCCTTGCAGACCTTCCAGGCAAACTCGAGCTCGGCCATCTCGGCGTCGGTGGGCTTGCGGTCGGTGGGGAACGTAAAGGTCGCGGGATCCTCGGTCACGTGGTCGACCTCCTGCACCAGCATGCCGCCGTCGACGGAGCGCAGCTCCACCTGGGCGCCGTGGTCCACGCCGCCGGTCGCCAACACGCGCAGGTTGGGGCGCTTTGCCATGCGCTCGAGCGCCTCGGCAGTGTAGCTCGGGGCGATGATGACCTCGACGAACTGCTTGTTCTGGTCGGCGAAGTGCTCAACCAGCTCATAGGGAACCTCGCGGTTGCAGGCGATGATGCCGCCGAAGGCGCTCTTGGGATCGCAGGCGAAGGCGCGGTCGTAGGCAGCCGTAATATCCTCGGCAACGGCGGAACCGCAGGGGTTCTGGTGCTTGAGGATCACGCAGGCCGGCTCGTCGAACTCGCGGACCAGGCTCCAGGCGGCATCGGCATCCAGATAGTTGTTGTAGCTGAGCGGCTTGCCCTGGATCTGTTCGGAGCCCACGAGCGGGAACTGCGAGCTCGCGGTGTTCTCGCAGCCCTCGGCAAAGCGATAGACCGTGGCCTTCTGCTGCGGGTTCTCGCCATAGCGCAGGTCGTCGACCTTCTCCAGCGAGATCTCGAGCTTGGCAGAGGTGTCCGCCACATCGCTTGCCTGGGCGGCGAGCCAACGGGAGATAGCCGTGTCGTAGGCAGCGGTGGTCTGGTAGACCTTCACCTGCAGGCGACGACGGGTGGAAAGCGTGGTGCAGCCACCGGTCTCGCGCATCTCGGCCAGGACAGCATCATAGTCGGCCGGGTCGGAGATAACGGTAACGCTCGCGGCGTTCTTGGCGGCAGAGCGCAGCATGGAGGGGCCACCGATGTCGATGTGCTCGATGGCGTCCGCGAAGGTGACCTCGGGGTTGGCGACGGTCTTCTCGAACTCGTACAGGTTGACGACGACCAGGTCGATCAGCTTAATGCCGTGCTGAGCAGCCTCCTGCATGTGCTGCTCGGAATCGCGGCGGGCCAGCAGCGCGCCGTGGACCTTGGGGTGCAGCGTCTTGACGCGGCCGTCCATCATCTCGGGATAGCCCGTGAACTCCTCGATGGGGGTTACGGGAACGCCCGCGTCCTCGATGGCACGAGCCGTGCCGCCCGTAGAGATGATCTCGACGCCAAAGTCGTCAACCAGCGTCCGTGCGAAATCGACGACACCCGTCTTATCGGTAACCGAGATCAACGCGCGTGCGATCTTCACATCAGATCCCATGCAGTCCTCCTGTCTGGTACGCCGCCGTGCTCTGTGAGTCGGTGATACGTCGATCTGCAGCGCTCGCGCAGCGGCATTGAAAATACTGATTCAATGTAGCGCATCGAGCGCGACGTTGCACCCCGCAACGGGCGCATGTGCAGAAAAAGTTTGCGCGCGGAGGGGATGGACACGGCACTGGGCACGGTGAGTTGATGGAACACAGGGGCACCATAATTAGATGCCAATGGCGTGGTAGAACTGTGCTCGATATGTATCCGCAATAGAAAGAGGCACCATGGTCTCGCGGGTTCTCTACCGACCGTTTGATACCGAAGATTTCGACGCCATCGCGCTGATCCTGCAGCAGCTTTGGCACAACAACTCGGATAACGATGAGTACAACCGCCTTGAGGCCGCGTGCGATCTTGCCTACTGCCTTTCTTCCTCGACGTTTTCGCAGGTTGCCGTAATCGACGGTCAGGCGCGCGGCATTGCGCTTGCACGCGCAGGACAGAGCTCCGGCGTCACTATCAACGAACATTGGATGGATACCGAACGCGCGTTGCTGTCGCAGATGCGCGAGCTGGAGCCCGAAGCTTGCGCCGAGTATCTCTCGTTTGTGCGCGCCACCATTCGAACCAACAACCGCCTGCTCGAATGCAGCCCGCTGCCGCACGACAACGAGGTCACGCTGCTTGCCGTGGATCGCGATGTCCACGGCCTGGGCGTTGGCACGGTGCTGCTCGACGCCGCAATCTCGCATCTGTCCTCGCGCGGGGCGACCAGCGCACACCTGTACACCGATTCCAACTGCTCGTGGAAGTTCTACGAGCTGCACGGCTTTAAGCGCACCGCCACGCACCGCGCCAACCGCGAGGAACGCCGCCACGCTATGCCGCGCGAAAGCTTCCTCTACGAACTCGATCTAACAGCCTAAACCCAGCAGCCATACCTAGTCATTTAGGGATGTTCCCAGTGATTAGTCGTTGGGGACAGCCTTCGTAGGTAGCGCATGAAAATGGGATGGATCCGTCGGCAGTCGCCGGAGAAGATCCATCCCAAAAATCAGAGCGCGCTAGAACGTTCCGCCGCCGCCTCCGCCGACGCCGCCGCCTCCGCCGCCCGAGAAGCCACCGCCTCCGCCGCCGCTCGAGCTGTCGGAGCTCGACGCCAGCTCACGGATACTCTCGTGATACACGTCATCGAACGTATCGAGCGGAGACTCGATACCGTAATGATGGTAGTACCACCAGTAGCAGGGATAATTGTCGTAGAAGCCGTCGGCCTCGCGCACCTCGGGCGGCACGGCCTCGGCCAGCTGTCGCAGCACTTCTTTCGAAACGCCCAGGGCAACGCCCATCACCAGCAGCTTGTTCCACAGCACCAGATCGCCGGGGACGGCTTCCTTTAGACGCGTAAAGTCCTCGAGCCAATGCTTAAGTGCCTTGCAGCGAGCCGCCACCTCGGCGCCCTCCGGCGTAAAGCGGCGGAACGTAAGGCCCACGCCGATACCCACCAGCACAATCGGCACCGAGATAATCGCGGCGATAACGTTTGCCTGCGCGCCATCGGTAAAGAAAATGGATCCAATAGGAATAAAGGCAATTAGAATGCCCAGGACCAGGCCAAACACCATTGCGACAATACCGTCCGAGGCAACGTACTCGCTATCGGCCAACTTGCCCTTAACGGTGTTCTGATAGTCCTCGAGCTTGTCGCCCACGGGCGTAGCGTGCTGCTTGACGTAGTGCTGCAGCTCGTCGAACGTGCGCGAACGATCACCGTTCTCGTCGGGCTTAGCACCGGCAAAGAAGACCTTGAGCACCATGCGGTCAATGCCCTTGGCCGACTTCCAGCCCGCATCACTCACCGTCACACGATACGTCTGCTCTTCTTTTTCACGCCCCAACAGACCCTTCTTGGCCTTGGTCACGGTCGCCTGCTCCAGCTTGATCACACGGTCGTCGGTGAGCTTCATGAGCGTGGCGATATATGCCTGATCGGGCACCTCGTTCCAGCTCATGAGGGCCGAAAGCACGGCGGGATGGTCGGCCGAGGGCACATCGCGGAAATATTCGTCCTGGAAAAGCGGCTTGGGCTTGCGCTTGCGCAGCTTGAGCATAACGATTGTGCCGGTAAAGGCCACCGCCGCAACAACACTTAGCACGACAAGTGCATTGGCAATCATGCGAGCGTGAGCGCGGCGGGCGTTAGCTTCGTCGGCCCATTCCTTCTCTTCGCTCAGGATCGTTGACATGCGCTCTTCGCCCGAGGCGGCAAGCTGCGGCACCCAGTCGCTGGGGAAGGCGATGCGTGCCTCGGCGAATTCGCCCTGATGCACGCAGGGAATGGTATAGGTGACCATGGGTTCGTCCGCATCGAGCGATACATCGCCCGTCAGCGGGCCGTGGCCCCATGCGCGGAAGTTATCGCCCTTGACGGCCGCCGTCCCGGCAGCGGCATTTGCGAAGTACACTTCCATCTCGACATCGTCGGAGTCCGCGGACCAGCCGTCGCCCACAAACTTCCAGTAGAGCTCGGCGGTATCGGCCCAGTTCATAACCGCACCGGTCATGGTATAGCTCACGTAATAGGTCGCGCTGTCGCCGCTCTCGTGAGGACTGAATACCTTAATCCTTACGCCGTCACCGGTCTGCTCGACCGTGTAGACGCCAGAGTCGCCCTTGTTCGCGCTATCGACTTTGTTAAACGCGGTGTCCTCTTCCTCGACACTCAGCACGTCGACGCCCGCCGTGCCGCCCTGCTGGTTGGTGCCCGTATTGATCTCCCAAAACACGCCGTTGATGTCGTCGTCGAAATCAAACTGGCGTCCCTCGACAACGGTTAGCGAGCCGTCGGCCTCGACCGTGGCACCGATATAGGTTTGGGTCATGGAATAACCGTCGGCGTGTGCGGCGGCGGGCAGTAGCAGCAATGCAAGCGCGACGAGTGCGCAGACGGAAGCAAATCGCGCAAACAGGCGGCGCTGCCGACAGGTTTTGGCAACGGGGTCGTTCATAGGCACATCCTTTGTCTGTGATACCAGTAGCGTCATTGTCCCACGTTTGCGGGTACGCATGACAAACATCTAGGCGACCGGAGCGCCAAACGGGATGAAAGTCACACCCGCACCCCGGCAGCTAGTCATTGGGGACGTTCTTAAATGACTAGTCATTAGGGACACCCTTGGCATAGCCCGCCCCGGCAATAGATACCACTTCACAGCTCCGTCACAGGTGTAGCGGCTTTGTGTGGGCGCGGCACGCGCTGATTGAGCCGCCAGCCGAGGGGCATAAAGCAGTTGAGCGAAAACGGTTTGCCCCTTTGCCGTTCGCTCGAGGATCATGTCCCCCTTTTCCGCGGAAACCCCGGCAGTTGCGAAGAGCTGCCGGGGTTTCTGTCGTTTGTGAGGCTAAGTCGGTACGCAGCGATCGAGACCTTGAGCCGCAAACCCACCGTGCGCAATGCGTACCGCCGCCCAACTTGTGAGCGCAGCAACGCCTTCCCTGCCAAGCCCCGCGCTATACTCGTCCGCATGGATATCAACGCACGCAACATAGCAACACACGCCGCGGACGCACCAGCAACGGCAGCGCCCACCCCCGTCGTGGGCCGCTTTGCCCCGTCGCCCTCGGGCCGCATGCACTTGGGCAACGTGTTCAGCTGCCTGTGCTCGTGGCTTTCGGCCCGCAGCCAAGGCGGCAGCATCGTGCTGCGCATCGAGGACCTGGACGATCGCTGCAAGCGCCCGGAACTTGCCACTCAATTGATTGACGACCTGGCCTGGCTGGGACTGGAGTGGGACGAAGGCCCCTACTACCAGCACGATCGCCTGGATCTGTACGAGGACGCCCTGCGTCAGCTGCAAGACGCCGGCCTCACCTATCCCTGTTTTTGCACGCGTGCCGAACTCCACGCCGCGAGCGCGCCGCACGCGAGCGACGGCACGCCCATCTACCGCGCCGCCTGCCGAGACCTTTCTGCCGAGGAGGTTGCCCGCCGCAGCGCCCTGCGCGCTCCGGCCACGCGCCTGCGCGTACCCGCCGTCGACGACCTCGCAAACGATGTGATCGAATTCGTGGACCGCACGTATGGAGCCCAATGCGAAGCACTCGCCACCGAATGCGGCGACTTTTTGGTGCGCCGCAGCGACGGCGTTTTTGCCTACCAGCTAGCCGTGGTGGTCGACGACGCTGCCATGGGCGTCACCGAGGTCGTGCGCGGATGCGATCTGCTGGGCTCCACGCCGCGCCAAATCTACCTGCAGCATTTGCTGGAACTTCCCACGCCGCACTACGCGCACATTCCGCTGCTCATGTCGCCGGATGGCCGCCGCCTTTCCAAGCGCGACCGCGACCTGGACCTGGGCGAGCTCCGCACCCGCTTTGGCGCGCCCGAGGCACTACTGGGCTGGCTCGCCGGGCAAACAGGCATCGCGCCGGACGCCACACCGCGCTCTGCCGAGCAGCTGGTCGAGCACTTTAGCTGGGATGTTATCCGCACGCATCGGGAAAACATCACTGTAACGGTCGAGTAGCCAGCCACCCCGCCCCTACGCGACATCCCAGGGCTGGAGTTCGTCGCCCAGGCGGACAATACAGTCGTAGAGCACGGTGTGGCACTCGGCTGGGTTGGCGTCACGATGAAAATGCCCGTAGTACCAGCGCTTGTAGTCCAGGTGGTCCTCCAGCTCGTCGAAAAACGTGGTGATTCGATCGACATCGGGATAATTCCAGCCAGGTGCCGGGTAAAGCGTGGGCGAAAGCATGCGCGTGGAGCAGGTATGGGTGATCGCATAGTCGACCTTCCAACCCACGCTGTCGAGCTTTGCCCGCGCCTCCTCAAAGTTGCGCTCGTCCGGCAGCTCCTGCGGCCACCAGCTGGAATACGGAATGCGGTATTCCCTGTCCACGCTCGTGGCGCCGCCCATGGTAAAGATCGTTGAGCCGTCGAGCTCAAAAACCTCACCGCGCGTCAGGCGTCGGATGGGCGAGGTGTCCGACAGACGCTGCGTCAGGCCGCCGTGCCACAGCTCCATGGGGCGCTCCGACCAGTGATCGAAACGCTCGTGGTTGCCGTCGACAAACAGCACGGTATAGGGGCGCGACTCCAGCCAGGCGATGTCGGCACATTCCTCGGCAGAGAAATCCCACGGAAAGCCAAAGTCGCCCGCGATGATGAGATAGTCGTCACTTGTCAGACCATCCCCAAGATCCCAGTCGCGAAGCTTTTGCATGTCGACGCCGCCGTGAATATCGCCCGTCACATAGACCGTCATCGGATCACCACTTCCCTGTAAGTCGCTAGCCCACATTCTGCACGATCACTAAGTCAACCGTTCCAGCCCTTCCATCCTTTGGGACCTACCCCTCGCTCTTCCATCCAAACGGGTCAAACACCCAAAAGATCAGATCGAGCACGCCGCCGGTCATCGTGGCGCCGGCAAGAGCCATGCAAACATGCAGAAAGCTGGCACTTCGGAGCACGTCGAACGGCCCCAGAACAGCCAGCAGCGCGACCGCTGCGCCGGCTACGCACAGCGCGAGGCACGGCCCCGCGTCCTTTACGCACTTCTTTGCGAGATGCTTTGCGTTGTCACTCATCGGTATCGAACTCCTTAGAGGGTCGTTGTTCAGACGCATGCCGCCGCGGCAGAGCGGGGCGGCAGGGTAAGTGTCACATGCTGTGCGGACATCAATGGAGAAACCGCCTGCTCGACCAACCTTTGACGCCGTTTTGCACCGGCACCACATCCCCCGCTATCGAGGTCTAATACTTTTCCCACCGCTACCCAAAAACTCATCCAACGTTAATCTTGGCTCAAGAATCGCTTAATCTATAACCTGCACTATAGAGTTCGACCAAGGGCGGGGCGGCGCCGCGCAACGCAGGCCGCCGAACGCAACGCTCGCGCCCGGGCAGATCGCCCGGCGTCGCGCCCATCGAACGAAAGGAACAGGTCATGGACGACCTCGAAAAAGTTGAAACCATCCGCACCAAGTGCAACGTGAGCTACACCGATGCCAAGGCCGCGCTCGACGCTGCCGACGGCAACGTCTTGGATGCCATCATTTGGCTCGAGTCGCAGGGCAAGACCCAGACCACGTCGGCGCACGCCGCCACCGAGTCCGCGCCAGTCGATGAGCCCTCAGCCGAGATGGTCGCCGCGCAGGCCGCCTACGAGAAGTCGAGCGAAAAGACCGACTTCTCCAAGAAGATGGACAGCGTGTGGGAGTACCTCAAAAAGCTCTTCCGCCTGAGCCTGGACACCAAGTTTATCGCCACGCGCCGCGACGCGATCATCCTCAACATTCCCATCCTGATCCCCATCGTCGCGCTGTTTGCCTGGGGCGCTACGATTTGGCTGATGCTGATTGGCCTGTTCTTTGGCATGCGCTACCGCATCGATAGCGACGGCGACGTGCCCGGCAGCATCAACAACCTTATGAATCACGCCGCCGATGCCGCGGACGACATCAAGCAAAATCTCAACGACGACAAGTAATCGCAGACGGGGGCACGCATGGCACGGATCCTGATCGTAGAGGACGAGGAGAAAATCGCCCGCTTTGTGACGCTCGAGCTGGAGCACGAGGGCTACCAGGTGGAGCACGCCGCCGACGGCCGCACCGCCGTGGACCTGGCGCTGGAGCGCAACTACGATCTGATTCTGCTCGATGTGCTGTTGCCGCAGCTCAACGGCATGGAGGTGCTGCGACGCGTCCGCAAGCACAAGGATGTACCGGTGATCATGGTCACCGCGCGCGATGCCGTGATGGACAAGGTGGCCGGGCTCGATGCCGGCGCCGACGATTACCTGACCAAGCCGTTTGCGATTGAGGAGCTGTTCGCACGGATCCGCGTGGCGTTGAAGCGCTCGGAGGCCGTGCGGGCGGCTTCGGGCGTTGGCGGCGTTGGGGCCGGGACGGGCGCTACGGGCGCCGCTGCGATACCCCCGGCTGGCGACTCGACCCAGGCATCCGCCTCGCCCTCCCCCGCCGCGCTCACCGTGAGTTCGGTCGCGCTCGATCCCGACCGCCGCGAAGTCACGGTCGGCGGCTCGCCCATCGCGCTCACTGCCCGCGAGTTCGACGTCCTCGCCCTGCTTATGGCGCACGCCGGCACCGTACTCACGCGCGAGCGCATCGCGCACGAGGCGCTGGGCTACGAATACGTGGGCGACACCAACAACGTCGACGTGCACATCGCGCACCTGCGCGCCAAGATCGAGGACGCCGGCGGCGCCCGCATCATCCAGACCGTGCGTGGGGTGGGCTATGTCTGCCGCGCGTAACGCCGAGGCCAAGCGCGTCACATCCATCGCCCGCGCCATCAACTGGAGCTATATGTGGCGCCGCTTGATGAGCTACGTCTGGCTCGATCTGCTGCTGATGGTGATTGCGGCGGCGATCCTCGTCTATGGATACAACCAGATGCTGCCCGACGGCGCGTTTACCGCAGGATGGATCCCCGGCGTCGCCGTTCACGGCATGTCGCTGGCGCCTGCGCGCGGCTGGGACCTGGCAACGCTCACCTATACCGTCGAGCTTGCGCGTACCACCAAGACTTTCCCCCTCGCGCAGGACCTCGTCGCGCTATGGCCTCTCTACCTTGTCGTTGTGGGTTGGCAGGTCATCAGCGTGCTCGACATGCTCGGCGGCGCCCGTCGCGTGCGCCGCACCATGGCACCGCTCAACGACCTGGCCTTGCGCGTGGACGAGCTCGGCCGTATGCAGCTCTCCGGCGGCAAGATGGAAACACTGGAGCAGGCCATCGAGCGCGCAAGCGTCGACTCGCCGAGCGTCACTACCGGCGACGCCGACCTGGCAAGCATCGAGGTTGCACTCAACCGCCTACTGCGCCAGATGCAAGAGGCCAAACTGCAGCAAATGCGCTTTGTCAACGATGCGAGCCACGAGCTGCGCACGCCCATCGCGGTGATTCAGGGCTACGTAAACATGCTCGATCGCTGGGGCAAAGACGACCCGGACGTGCTGGCAGAATCTATCGCGTCCCTCAAGGCCGAAAGCGAGCACATGCAAGAGCTTGTGGAGCAGCTGCTGTTTTTGGCACGCGGCGATGCCGGGCGCACGGTCCTGCGGCGCGCAAATACCAACCTTGCCGCACTGGTCGACGAGGTATGCGAGGAATCGCAGATGATCGATACCGAGCACACGTATCGGCTGGCCTTTGACGCTGCGCTTGTCAGCGACCCGCGCTGCGACGCGCCCGTCGACGTGGCGCTCGTGAAGCAGGCTCTGCGCGTGATCGTGCAAAACGCCGCCAAGTACTCGGATGCGGGAACGACCGTCACATTTGGCGTAGCGCCGGATGCGGGCGCGGGCACGATCGACATAAGCGTTGAGGACGAGGGCATCGGCATGAACCAGGAATCCGCAGCTCACGCGTTTGAACGGTTCTACCGCGCCGACAATGCACGCGATGCCGGCGCACAGGGCTCGGGTCTGGGGCTTGCCATTGCCAAGTGGATCGTCGATAGCCATGGCGGCGTCATTGGCGTGACCTCAGTCGAGGGCGTCGGCAGCCGCTTTACGATTCGTCTGCCGCGCTAGGAAGCCCCTCGGCATAAATAAAGGGATAGGGCCACACGGCCCTATCCCTTTTTGCTAGCTATGGCAGCTTGTGCGCTACTCGCGGCACAGATGCACGGCGAAACCGGCGAACTCGCGCTTAAAGTACACGAGCTTGGTGCTACCGTCGGGCAGCAGCGCGCGCGACTCTTCGTTGACCTCGAGCCCGCGCTCGGCAAACCACTTCTCGGCCGCATCAATGTCGTTGACGGCAAAGCCGATGTGGCCCTTGGTGCCACGACCATTCTGCTTCATGACCTCGACCAGCGAATCGTTAAAGTACGAAACCGGGGTCTCGATAACGGGCAGACCCATCATCGTCGAGAACAGCTCCGCGATCTCCAGGGCGTCTGCCGGGTCGGTGGCGTTAATGCCCACATGGGCAACGCGCATGCCAAAGAGCTCGACCGGATTGGCGTTCTGCTCACTCATGCAGTCAGCGCCTACTGAGCCATGACGTCAAGAACGGCCTTCTCGGCAGCGACGCGGTTCATGCCGGTCATGAAGGGCACGCCGCTCACGTACGGGCAGGTAAGGCCCTCGGGGGCAACGGTGGTGGCGATCAGCAGATCGGCGCCCTCGTCGCAAACGTCCTTGGCCTCGGAGATGGCGCACTGCACGATCTCGTACTTGTCGGCGTAACCGTTGGCGTCGAGCATGGTGGCGACCTTCTGGGCAACGAGCGTGGAAGTAGCAGCGCCAGCACCGCAAGCCAAAACGATCTTCTTCATAGGTAATGTCTCCCTTCATGGTTTACTTTAGGTAAGTGTACCGCAGCGAGCGATGGCGCTCGGCCTCGATGCGCTTTTATGCCAGTTTGCTTGCACGCCGCGTATAATACATCTAGCACGTGTTGTCATACCGCTCGCTTTACGAGCGACTAAGGACTCTAAAATGCCCGATTCCCGCACCCTCTGGACCGCCGTCGTTATCATCTGCATCGCCGTGTCGGTGTTCTTTAGCGTCAAAAAACGCACCACGTTCAAGCGCTTGCAGCAGCTTATGGCTGCCAAGCAGTGGGACGAGTTCGATCGTTTGCTCGACGCCAAACTCACCAGCATGCTGTACCCGCGCTATAACCGCGACTACCTGCGCCTGAACTCCTATCTGCTGCGCGAGGACCATAAGCGCGCCGACGAGATGTTCGACCTGCTGCTGGGACTCAACCTCCCCAAGATGCAGCGTGTCGACCTGGTAATTAAGGCCTTTAACTACTACGTTGGCCAGGAGGACCGCAAAAAGTCCAAGGAGCTGCTGCACGAGATCAAAGGCTTTGAGGGCGGCCAGGCCGAGGCAGTCGCACACGAATGCCAACTGATGTACGACACGATGATTCTCAAGCGCCACAACGACATTCCCGAGCTGGAGCGCATGCTCAAGGAGGCCGGTGACGACAAGGTCAAGAGCTGCCGCTTGGAGTATCTGTTGGCTCTGCAGTACAAGAACAAGGGCGACGAAGCCAAGTTCCAGGAGTTCCTGGAGAAGTCGGGGCAACACTCGATGGCCGTCAACGCGTAACGGACGGCTTGTGCTAGACTTCTAGTCTCACGGGGGCGTGGCGGAATTGGCATACGCAGGAGACTTAAAATCTCTCGCCGCAAGGATTGTGGGTTCGAGTCCCACCGCCCCTACCATATGGAGCTTTCGAGCCCGTGTCCCCAAGGGATGCGGGCTCACTTCTTTTAGATGCCGGTGGGACTCGAACCCGCGAGGGGGGGGGCGAGCGTCAAGCGGACGCGCAGCGTCCGCAGCGAGCCGGCGAGGGCGCCAGCAGGCGTCCGAAGCCGGTGCGGATTTGCGCAGCAAATGCGCGGACGTCCCACCGCCCCTACCATTTGGTTTTTACGAGCCCGCGTCCCCCAGGGATGCGGGCTCGTTTCTTTTACACGCCGGCGGGGCTCTAAGTTGCGGTGGAATAGATCCTGTTTATACCGTTTACCAGCTTATTTAGGAACTATTTCACCGCAACTCAGAGGAAGACGGTTAAAGAGCACTCAGGCTCGGGGTCCAGCCGATGGTGGGAGTCGCGCCGTCGAGGGTTTCGTTGATAGTGGCGGCCATGCCGGCGAGGAGGCTGTTCTCGCTTACGGTGAGCGCATCGTAGCCGCCGGCACGCATGAGCTCGCGGATCACCACGGCGCCGGCCAGAATCACGCCCGCGCGCTTGGGCTGCACGCCCGGCAACGCGGCAATGCCTGCAACATCCAACGCAGACATGCGCTCGATAGCGGCCGAAACCTGATCCAGCGAAAGCTCGCGCAGGTGCACAAAGCTCGAATCGTACGGTTCCAGCTCATGAACGAGCGCCACGAGTGTGGTGACGGTGCCACCCACTGCGACCAAGCGTTCGGCGCGCTCAAAATTGCTCGGCAGGCCCTCAAAATAGGCAGCGAACTGCTCGCCCGCCCACGCGGCAGCGGCAGTAAGCTCGCCGCGTGCGGGCGGCAGTGCCGAGAAAAATCGCTCCGTCACACGGCGACAACCGATGTCCAGCGAACGCGTGCCCTCCAGCGCAAAGACCCCACGCTCCGGCGCATAGACGCCCGTCGCGAGCTCCGTGGATCCGCCGCCCGAATCGGCAACAATGATGCGCTCGCCAGCAAAGTCGTGTGCCACGCCAAAAAACGTCAGGCGCGCCTCGACCTCGCCCGGAATCACCTGTGGCTCAAGCCCCAGATCGCGCAGGCCGTCCAGCAGCAGCGCGGCATTGGACGCATCGCGCGCGGCGCTCGTGCACGTGGTGCAGATGCACGCGGCCCCAAAGGCACGGGCCTCATCCGCAAACATGCGACACGCAGCGAGCACACGCTCGACAGCCGCCTCGCAAAAGCGACCCGTCGCGTCCACACCCTCGCCCAGGTCGGTAATCTCGGTATGCTTGGACGATCCCACGATCGCCCCGCCCTCGACCTGGGCCAACACCAGTCGCGACGACACCGTTCCCAGATCGATCGCCGCCACCTTATATCGTTTGCAATCTGCCATTGCGGGTTCCCCTCCGGGCGCTACTCGCCGTTGGACACGACCGTCTGGCCCTCGACACCGTTAAACCCAAACAGCATGTCGAGCGCCTGGATATACCACGGGGCGTCCTTACCGACGTCTTCGATTTCCTTGGCAACTTCGCTGGCCTTCTTGGCGTTCGACGACTTCTTGCTCGAAGACGAATCCGAATCGTCGTCCAGGCCCTGCACTTCAACCCTCTTCTCGCCGGGCATCACCAGGCCCAGATCCTCGGACGCCGCATCCTTAATGCCCTCCTCCGAGAGCAGTTTGTCGACGCTTTTTTGCAGCTCATCATTGTATTGCTGACGAATCTCGACCTGCTTGGCCAAGATATCGCTCGAACGCTTTGCCACGTACAGATCGCGCACGGGGAAATACAGGCTCACGAGCACCAGGGCAACGACAATGCCGATGAATAGCCCTCGCTGAGGACCGTGGGTAAAGTCGTAGATCGCCTTGACCACCGCGTTGTCGTTGGCGTAGTGCATAAAGTCCGAGCCCGAAAAACGGTTCGAAGGCCTGCTCGACCTATCGTGCGTTTGAGCCGACGAGCGCTGAGCATGCGACGAACGTGCCGGGCGCACCGGTCCATCTGTCGAAGTATTCACTTGAGCATTGGGGCGCGAGGTACTTGTCGGGCGCTGCATGGAGCGGTCGGCGCCGGCGTAGGCGGACCCACCGAGCTGCACCGTGCGCGCACGGCGAGGCGACGGCTCACGCGAACCGGCGGAATAGTACCTGTTGTCGTAAATCTGATCCATGTGCGCCTTGTGCGGTTGAGGTTTGTTTGCGCTAAGTATTCTAGTTATAGCACGAGCGCCCGCACCGCCTTCGCCAGCCTTTGCTCGACATAAAAAAGGCGCTGAGTCATATGGCCCAGCGCCCAATGGCGGCCATCAGAAGTGGAACGGAGCCGAGTCAGCCCCGCCCCCCCCGCGAGCGCCACTTGTTTAGCGAATGTTGTAGAACGAGGCCTTGCCGGCGTAGCGCGCACTGCCCTCGAGCTCGTCCTCGATGCGGATGAGCTGGTTGTACTTGGCGATGCGATCGCTGCGGCACGGGGCGCCCGACTTGATCTGGCCGGCGTTGACGCCCACGACCAGGTCGGCGATCGTGGAGTCCTCGGTCTCGCCGGAGCGGTGACTCACGATGCAGGCGTAGCCGGCCTCCTTGGCGGTCTCGATGGCCTCGAGCGACTCGGTGAGCGTACCGATCTGGTTGACCTTGACCAGGATCGCGTTGGCGGCACCAAGCTCGATGCCCTTCTTGAGGCGCTCGGTGTTGGTGACGAACAGGTCGTCGCCCACCAGCTGCACCTTGTTGCCAATGCGGCGGGTAAGCTCGACCCAGCCGTCCCAGTCCTCCTCGGCCATGCCGTCCTCGATGGAGATGATGGGATAGGTGTCGACGAGCTTCTCCCAGTAATCGACCATCTGGGCGCTCGTGTACTCCACGCCCTCGCCCTTGAGCTCGTACATGCCGGTCTCGGCGTTGTAGAACTCGGTGGACGCCGGGTCCATGGCGTACATGAAGTCGACGCCGGGCTTAAAGCCGGCCTTCTCGACGGCCTTGGTGATGTACTCGAACGGCTCGGCATTGGTCTTAAGGTTGGGGGCAAAGCCGCCCTCGTCGCCCACGCCGCCGCCCAGGCCGGCCTCGTGCAGCACGCCCTTGAGGGTGTGGTAGACCTCGGCGCACCAACGCAGGCCCTCGGCAAAACTCGGGGCGCCCACCGGCATGATCATAAACTCCTGGAAGTCAACGTTATTGTCGGCATGCACGCCGCCGTTGAGGATGTTCATCATGGGCGTGGGCAGCAGGTGGGCGTTGACGCCGCCCAGGTACTGGTACAGCGACAGGCCCGCCGACTCGGCAGCGGCGCGGGCGACGGCCAGCGACACACCCAGGATGGCGTTGGCACCGAGCTTGGTCTTGTTGGGGGTACCGTCCGCGGCAATCAGCGCGGCATCGACGGCGCGCTGGTCGAAGGCGTCGAGGCCCACGACGGCGTTAGCGCACTCGTTGTTGACGTGCTCGACGGCCTGCGAAACGCCCTTGCCCAGGTAGCGGCCCTTGTCGCCATCGCGTAGCTCGCAGGCCTCAAAGGCGCCGGTCGAAGCACCCGAAGGCACCATTGCGCGGCCAAAGCTGCCGTCCTCGAGCACGACCTCGACCTCGACGGTGGGATTGCCGCGGCTGTCGAGTACCTCGCGACCGTAGACGTCCAAAATATCGCTCATGTTGTCTCCCTCTCACTTGGAAACGTAGTGGATGCAAGCGACCGGCTGACCGTGCACCATCGGTGCGCCTCCGTAAGTTAGCCATGTCGCACTTTTTGCATTATGCCCTAAGTTAGCCGAAGGATACACTTGATTTTCGAAAAATTTAGCGGGAACGATGAGGCATGTCAGCCCGTCGTTCCCGCAGTCTTACTCCTCCGCCTTTGCGGCATCCCACAGGTCGTTGAGGCCGTGGGTCGAAAGCTCGGCAAGATCTACGTGGGCATCGGCCGCCATCTGCTCCATCGCGGCCCAGCGGCGGCGGAACTTTGCCGTGCTGGCACGAAGGGCGCTCTCGGCGTCAATGCCCTCCTTGCGCGCGACGTTGACCAAGGCAAAGAGCAGGTCGCCAAACTCCATTTCGCGCTCGGGCGAGCCAGGGGCCTCGGCCTCAAACTCGGCACGCTCCTCGGCGACCTCGTCCCACACATCCTGGACCGTCTCCCACTCAAAGCCCACGGCAGCTGCCTTGCGCGAGACCTTCTGAGCCTGCATCAGCGCCGGCAGATGCGTGGGCACGCCGTCGAGCAGGCCCTCGGGCGTGGCCTCACCCGCCGCCACGGCCTTGTCCTTGGCGGCTTTCTCGGCAAGCTTGACCTCGTCCCAAATCTTGAGCACCTCGTCGGAGCTGTCGGCATCCGCATCGCCAAACACGTGCGGGTGGCGACGAATGAGCTTGGCGTCGATATCGCGCGCCACGTCGGCCAGTGTAAACTCGCCGGCGTCGGCCGCAATCTGCGCATGCAGCACTACCTGCATGAGCACGTCGCCCAGCTCCTCGCGCAGATGCGTGGCATCATCGGCCTCGATGCAATCGAGCGCCTCGTAGGCTTCCTCGATCATGTTCTTGCCGATGCTCTGATGCGTCTGCTCGCGATCCCACGGGCAGCCATCGGGCTGACGCAGACGCCAGATAGTCTGCACCAGATGCTGCAGCTCGGCCGACGCGTCGACCAGCGTGGACAGGTCGCGCGAACCCTCGGCATTTTGCTGAGCCATGTGCTGCGCCATAGTTATTCCTCCTCCAGGACCACGTGACGGAACGCGCCGCCCTCGTAGATGCCGTAGCTATGCGTACCGTCCTTGGGAATGCTCACGCTGCCGGGGTTGAAGAGCCACAGGCCCAGGTGCGCGGCGCTTTCCTCGTTGACCTTGATGTGCGTATGGCCGTAGACGAGCGCGGAGCCCTCGGGCAACGCGGGCGCGTGGTCGACGCTGTTGTACATGCCGGCGCCAAAGACATGGCCGTGCGTCAGGAACAGCTCGCGGCCGGTCTCGTCGAACAGCGTGGCATAGTCGGCCATGACGGGGAAGTCGAGCACCATCTGGTCGACCTCGGCGTCGCAGTTGCCGCGCACCGCGATGATGCGGTCGGCCAGGGCGTTGAGCAGCGGGATTACGCGCTTGGGGGCGTAATCGCGCGGCAGGTCGTTGCGCGGACCGTGGTAGAGCAGGTCGCCCAGCAGCACGATGCGGTCAGGCTGCTCGGACTCGATGGCGGCGCAGAGGCGCTCGGTCCAATATGCCGAGCCGTGGATATCGGAGGCGATGAGGTATTTCATGGTGGTCCTTTCGGTGAGGTTGATGGGGTGGGTGTGGCGCGTCGCCGACCGTGTCACTCAAATTGCAGAGCCGCGGCTTGTGCTGCCTGCATCACGCGCTGGAGCGGCACACCGTGCTCGCAGGCAAGGCGGGCGCAGTCCTCGTACTCGGGCGCTGCACGCTCGCTGCCGTCGGGCAGGGTGGCCACCTTGACGGACACCTCGCCCCATGGCGTCGTCACCTGCTCAAAGCGGCGTGGCAGGCAAACGCGTTCCATGACCTGGCGACGAATGCCGTTGGTCGTGGTTTCCAAGAAGATGATCGTCTGCAGGCGCTCGATATCCCCGTAGGTGCAGATTACCTGCAGCTGCCAGCCGGGGCGGCCTTTCTTGCAATAAACGGGCAGCCAGTGCACCTCGCGCGCACCGGCCTCGCGCAGGCGGTCGGCGGCGTAGGCGAGTACCTCGGGCGACGCATCGTCGATGTCGCATTCCAGCTTGACGATGGTCTCGGGCGCATCGGTCTCGCGAGACAGCGGAGATTTGCTATCGCATGGCATACGGTCCGGCTCCTTTCCGCACGGGCTCGTTTTGTTCATCCAAACGCTAGCACATCGCGGGCGGCGCAGGGGCGGCGTCATGGGATAGGTGCGACTTTTGCTGGGCGCAAGTGCTGGCGCGCTCCAACGCCGGCCCGCTCCACTCAAACGTGTACGTCAGCCTCCAAACATGTCATTTTTTGCAGCTTTTGGAGGCTAATGTACATGTTTTGAAAGCGCAAGCGAGGCCGCACCACGCGCCGCGCACCCTTTCCAATCGATTTCGGCACCCCGCGCGTACGACGCGCCGAGGCTGCGCCATTACAATGGAGCGGATTCGCCAAATGCAAAGGAGCCGCTATGCCTATGTGCCCGCTGGTCGATTGCCATACCCACACCTCGTTTTCGGACGGCCATGCCTCATTTGAGGACAACGTCCGCGCCGCTGTCGCCGCCGGCTGCCGCGCCATGGTCTCGACCGACCATCTCACCCTACCTGCCAGCATGGATGCCAACTGCGAGGTGCAGGTCGTCGAGGGCGACCTGCCGGCACATCGTCTGGCTTTTGAGGACGCTCGCAATCTTGCCGCTCAGATTGCGCCAGAACTCACCTTTATCTACGGTTTCGAATGCGATTGGTACGAGGGCTGCGAGCCTTTGGTTGAGCGCTGGTCCCAGGGCGCCGTCGTGCGCCTGGGCAGTGTGCACTGGATTGGCAACCCAGGCGATATCATGGCCGGTGCCGCGGGTACGGCGGGAACGGAGGACGTCGCTCGTCCCGATACGCCCGATTCGCGCTGCGGCTGGATCGACGATGACACCAACCTGCACGTTTGGGAAAACCTGGGGGTACGCGGCGTGTGGGAGCGCTATGTCGATGACTGGTGCCGCGCCTGCGAGAGCCCGCTCAACTTTGATGTGATGGCTCACCCCGACCTGGTCATGCGCTTTTCGAAAGAGGGCTTTGCGCCCGACTTTGACCCCGCGCCGTTCTGGGGGCAGATGGCAGAGTGTGCACACGACACAGGCCGCCGCGTTGAGGTCTCGACCGCCGCGCCGCGCAAGGGACTCGACGACTACTATCCCGCGACCGGGTTGTTGCGTTGCTTCGCCCACGCCGAGGTGCCGATCACTTTTGGCTCGGACGCACACCGCGCCTGCGACATCTGCTGGAACATCCGCGAGGCCCAGGCCCACGCCTACGACTGCGGTTATCGAACCTTCGACATCCCCCACCTCGCCGGAGAATGGGAGCCCACGTCCCTCGCCTAAGACTAGTCATTGGGGACACTCTTCACAAATGACCCCTTGGGGACGGAGGAAAACGGATCGTTTCGCCCACCACCGACGCCCGTGCAACACCGCCCGCCAAAAAGAATGCCCGTTTACTACGATGAACCGCAAACCTCCGACCATCGGCTTAATGCGGAAAATAAAACCGCAGGTAGAAGCGTTGACGATTTGCTCAAAACCGACGTGTGGTCAGCAGATCCAGTTTCAACGTAGTAATTGGGCGTGTTTTTTGGCAGCGCCGGCAAAGACTGTCCCAAACGACTAGTCATTTAAGAACGTCCCCAATGACTACCCAATGACTAGTGGCGGCGGGCGTTGAGTTCGCCGGCCAGTTCGTCGAGGGTGATACCGTAGCGTTCGAGCGTTACGAGCAGATGGTAGACCAGGTCGCCGGCCTCGTAGCGAATGTGATCGTGATCGTTATCCTTGCAGGCCATGATGACCTCGCTCGCCTCCTCGGCAAGCTTCTTGAGCAGCTCATCCTCGACGTCGGTCAGCAGACGAGCGGTATAGCTCTCCTGCGGTGATGCGTCGCGACGGCCATGAATCACCTCGGCCAACCCCGCCAGCGTCTCACCGATATTTCCATCCTGAACATTCGCAGTGCGCACACCCATGGTTCAATCCTTTCTGGTTGGCCAAGCGCTTAGCCGAGCGCCCGCCCTACGCGAGTTTCTTAAAGAAGCAGGTACGGTTGCCGGTATGGCAGGCCGGACCCGGCGAGTCGACCTTGACCAGCAGCGTATCGCTATCGCAGTCGGCCCAGAGTTCCTTGACCTCTTGCATGTTGCCGCTCGTCGCGCCCTTGTTCCAGAGCCCCTGGCGGCTGCGGCTCCAAAACCACGTGGTACCGGTCTTGAGTGTCAGCCCCACCGATTCCTCGTTCATCCAAGCAACCATAAGCACCTCGCCAGTGTCATATTGCTGAACCACACAAGGAATCAGCCCGCGGGCGTCATATTTAAGCTTTGAAGGCTCGGTTATCTCTTCCATTTCTCTCCCCAATTTAAACCCCACAGGTCGGCGAGGGTTGTCCAGGTGCCCGAGATTCCGAGCGACAAGCCCGACGACGCGTACTTAAGTACGCGAGGAGGGTTGGAGCCGGAAGGTCGGGTGCCTGGGCAAGCCGCAGCACTAGAAGTCCAACCTCACAGGGATTCCCTGCGACGCCATATACTCCTTCACCTGGCGAATGCTGAAGGTTCCAAAGTGAAAGACGCTCGCTGCCAACACGGCATCGGCCTCGCCCTCAATCACACCCTCGGCAAAATGCTCGAGCGTGCCCACGCCGCCGCTCGCAATCACCGGAATCGGCACCGCGCGGGCCACGGCGCGGGTGAGCGCCAGGTCAAAGCCGGCCTTGGTGCCGTCGCGATCCATACTGGTCAGCAGGATCTCGCCGGCACCGCGACGAGCCGCCTCCTCGGCCCACGACACCGCGTCGATACCCGTGGCGTTACGACCGCCCGCGGTAAAGACCTCCCACTTGTCGGCACCCGGCTCTCCGGGCAAACCGACGCGCTTGGCATCGATCGCCACGACCACGGCCTGGCTGCCAAACGCCGCGGCAGCCTGGCTAATCAACGACGGGTCGCGCACGGCCGCCGAGTTGAGCGACACCTTGTCGGCACCGGCGGCAACCATGGTGCGCATGCCCGCCAGGTCGCGAAAGCCGCCGCCCACGGTATAGGGAATGGCCAGTTCCTCGGCAGCATGCGCTGCCATCTCGATAGTCGTCGCGCGGTTATCGCTCGTGGCGGTAATGTCCAAGAAGACGACCTCGTCCGCACCCTCGCGGTCGTAGGCGCGCGCCAGCTCCACCGGATCGCCCGCATCGCGCAGGCTCACAAAGTTGACGCCCTTGACCACACGGCCGTCCTTGACGTCCAGGCAGGGAATCACACGTTTGGTAAGCATGGGCTACTCCTCCCCTCGGGCGGCGGCTAGCGCCTGTACCAGCGTAAAGTTGCCCTCGTAGAGCGCACGGCCGGTAATGGCGCCCTCGATGGCATCCTCGCCCACCGCGGCAAGCGCGCGGATATCGTCGAGCGTCGAGATACCACCCGAAGCCACGACGGGAAAGCCCGCGACCTCGGCCACATGGCGATACGCCGCCACATCGATGCCCGTCTGCATGCCATCGCGCGCGATGTCGGTATACACCAGATGCTTAAAGCCCAGCTCGGAAAGCTGCGCCACGGCATCGTCGAGTGCCACGCCCGCGCCGTCGCGCCAGCCGTTCACCTTGACCTGGCCGTCGCGAGCGGCGATGTCGGCCACGAGCAGCTCGCCAAAGCCTTGGGCCGCCACCTCGGCAAAACCCGGCTCGGTCACGAGCACCGTGCCTAGTGCGATGCGGCGCGCACCGTAGCCGGCCAACTCGTCGATGCGCGCGAGCGAGCGGACGCCGCCGCCCACGTCCACGAACAGACCGTCGACGCCGCAGATGGCCTCGATCGCCGCCGAATTGGCAGCGCATGCGTCCTCGTCCTCGCCAAAGGCGGCGGACAGGTCGACGACGTGCACCCAGCTTGCGCCCTGCTCGGCAAACGAGCGGGCGACGGCCACGGGGTCATCGGAATATACCTTGCAGCGGCTGCGGTCGCCGCGCTCCAGGCGCACGACCTTGCCGCCAATCAGATCGATTGCGGGAAACAGGATCATCGGCCAGCCTCCTCGACGATGTTGACGAAGTTCTTAAGAATGCGCTGACCCAGCGCGGAGGATTTCTCAGGATGGAACTGGCAGCCCCACACGTTGCCATGGCGCACGATGCACGGGAAACTCCGCGTATAGTGCGTGCACGCCAGCACATCAGCGGCATCGGCGTCATCGGCCACCGCATAGCTGTGGGTGAAGTACATGTTGGCACCCTCGGCAAAATCGGCAAGCAGCGGATCGGCCGCACCGGCGGGCGTCATGTGCACCTGGTCCCAACCCACGTGCGGCACCTTCAGGCGGCTCGACTCCAGGCGCGTGCACGAGCCGCGCATAATACCCAGGCCATCGACCCAAGGACCGCCAGCCCGCTCGGAGGCGTTGCCGTCGGCGACCGCGCCCTCGTCCGCAGGCACGCCCTCGTTACCGCGCTCAAAAAATAGCTGAAGGCCCAGGCAGATGCCGAGCAGCGGAGTTCCGGCGGCGACGGCATCGAGCACCGCGTCCGCCTCGCCGCTCTGGCGCATAAAGGCGATCGCGTCATAGAACGCGCCCACGCCCGGGATGACCAGGCCGTCGGCGCGGCGGATCTGCTCCGGGTCGTCCGACGTACAGGCGGCGGCACCGGCGCGCGCAAGCCCGCGCGCAACGCTCGACAAGTTGCCCTTGTGGTAGTCGACCACCACGATCTTCGGTTCGTCCACGCGACCCTCCCTTTTCCCATTCAAAACCTGTCCCTTTTTGGCAGGTTACAGCGAGCCCTTGGTGCTGGGGATGCCCTGCACGCGGGGATCGAGCTCGCAGGCATGGCGCATCGTGCGGCCCACGGCCTTAAAGGCGGCCTCGATAATGTGATGCGAGTTGCCACCCGCCAGTTCGCGCACGTGCAGCGTGAGCTTGGCATCGCGTGCGAAGGCATAGAAGAACTCAACGGCCAGCTCGGTATCGAAGCTGCCCACGCGCTCGGTCGGCACGGGCAGCTCGCAGTAGGCCTGGCCGCGACCCGAAATGTCCACGGCGGCCATCACGAGCGTCTCGTCCATGGCGATCGCCGCGTCGGCAAAGCGCGTAATACCCGCCTTGTCGCCCAGCGCCTGGCAAAACGCCTCGCCCAACACAATGCCCGTGTCCTCGACGGTGTGATGCGCATCGACCTCGACGTCGCCTACCGCATGTACCGTCAAATCGAACAGGCCATGGCGACCAAAGGCGTTGAGCATGTGGTCGAAAAACGGCACGCCGGTCGAGATATCGCACATACCGGTTCCATCCAGGTCGAGCTTTACGACAATGTCGGTCTCGCCCGTCTTGCGGGTCACCTCGGCATAGCGGTCCATCTACATCTCCTCCTTCACCAGCGCGGCAAACGCGGCCAGCACCTCGTTGTTTTCCTGCGGGGTGCCCACGGTAATGCGCAGGCAGTCCGCGAGCCCCGGCGCGTAGCTAAAGTCGCGCACCAAAATTGAATACTCGTCGCGCAGGCGCTCGCGCACGTGCGTGGCATGCGGCGTGCGCACGAGCACAAAGTTCGCCGCGCTCGGCCACGCCTCCACGGGCAGACCCTCGGCAGCCATTGCGTGCAGGGCACACAGTTCGCGCTCGCGCTCGGATGCAACCTGTGCCACCACGGGTGCGTACGCATCGCGGGCACGCACGCAGGCAAGCGCGGCGGCCTGACTCAGCACGTTAACCGAGTAGATCTGACGAATCGCCGCGAACACGTCGATGACATCGGGAGCCGCGATCACGTAGCCCAGACGCGTGCCGGCGGCGCCAAACGCCTTGGACAGCGTATGCAGAATCACCAGGTTTGGATGCTCGGCGATAAGGTCTTGCGCCGTGGTGACCGCGCCAAACGAATCGTCGGCAAACTCAACGTAGGCCTCGTCGACCATGACCATGCCGGGGCACGCATCGCACAGGGCCGCGACAAAGTCGAGCGGCGTCACATCGCCCGTGGGGTTATTGGGCGAGGTCACGATCGCCAGATTGCACTCGGGCGCCGCTGCGAGCACAGCCGCTTGGTCGAGCTCAAAGGTCGCCGGGTCGCGCCACACATCGCGCACCTCGGTCTGACAAAGCGACGCAAAGAACGCATACTCACTAAAGCACGGCGGGCAGTTGAGCAGGGTCCGTCCCGCGCCGCCAAACGCCAGCAAGTAGTTATAGAGCAGCTCGTCGCCGCCGTTTCCCACGCAAATATTCTCACGTGCCACGCCATGCCAAGCGACAAGCTCGTCGCGCAGGTCGTTGGACATGGGATCGGGATAGCGGTTGAGCGGTGTGGCAGCCAAGGCCGCGTCGATCGCCTCGCGCACGCCGGCCGGCACGGGATAGGTGTTCTCGTTGGCCGAAAGGTTGATGCGCGTGGGCGTAAAGTTGGGGTCATAGGGCTCGATGCCGGCCAAGTAGGGCTGGACGAGCTCCTTCATGCGAGGCGTCAGCTCGGCCATGTTAGGCCTCCTCGCCGGTCGCGCCGGCGCCATCCGAGCCTGCAGCCGCCAGGTCCACACCCTCGGCGACCGTCGCCACAGCGTCGCCCGGCCAGGCGACCTTGGTCAGGTCGGCCGCAGCCAGCGACTCGGCACTCACGGCATCCTCACCCTGCTCCAGCACGCGACGACGCAGGGCAGCAGAGAGCGCGTGCGCCCACAGGCCCTCGGCCTCGGCCAGACGCTGTGTGGCGGGAGCGTCGGAGAGCAGGCCCTCGGGCGTATAGCAAATGACACTCGAGCGCTTAACGAACTCTTCGACCGAAAGCGGATTGGAGAACATGGCCGTGCCGCCGGTCGGCAGCGTGTGGTTGGGGCCGGCAACATAATCGCCAAGCGGTTCGGAGCTCCAAGCGCCCACAAAGATGGCGCCGGCGTTGCGAATGCCGCCGAGCAAGCCCATCGCATCCTTGCAGTGCAGCTCCAAGTGCTCGGGCGCCACGGTGTTCACGGCCTCGACGGCGGCAGCCATATCGGCGGCCACCACGATGGTTCCTTCGTTATCGAGCGAGGTGCGCGTGATCTCGGCACGCGGGGACTGCGCCACCAGGATGTCGATGCCGGCCTCGACCTCGCGCGCAAACTGCTCGTCGCAAGTCACCAGATAGCAGGCCGCCAGCGGATCGTGCTCGGCCTGGGCCATCAGGTCTGCCGCGACCACCATGGGTTTGGCCGTGGCATCGGCCAGCACGCAGACCTCGGACGGGCCGGCGACCATGTCGATTCCCACGTCGCCCGAGACAATCTGCTTGGCAGCGGCAACAAAAGCGTTACCCGGACCGGTGATCTTGTCGACACGCGGAATGGTCTCGGTACCGTACGCCAGCGCGGCCACGGCCTGAGCGCCGCCCACCATATAGATTTCGTCCACGCCGCCGAGCTTTGCCGCGGCGAGCGTGTAGGGGCTGATCAGGCCGTCCTTTTGCGGCGGCGTCACCATAACCACGCGCTTGACGCCGGCAACCTTGGCGGGAATGGCATTCATGAGCACCGTGGAGGGATATTGCGCGCGACCGCCCGGCACGTAGATGCCGGCCGCGGCAAGCGGGGTCACCTTAACGCCGAGCATCGTGCCGTCCGGGCGCGTGGTAAACCAGCTCTGCTCGACCTCGCGCTGGTGGAACTCACGAATCTGGCGCGCGGCCTTCTCGAGCGCCGCGACAAACGCGGGGTCGAGGCCTTCGAGCGCGGCATCGATCTGCTCTTGCGGCAGACGGAAGCTTTGCAGCTCAACGCCGTCAAAACGCTGACAGCAATCGCGCACCGCGGCATCGCCGTTGGCGCGCACATCGGCCACGATATCGCGGGCAGCGTCGACGATGTTTTGCGGCAGCACACCCTTGCGGTTGAGCTGGTTGGTAACGAGGCGCTCGCCGGGAGCAAGCTTGATGGTCTTCATATCGGTATCCCCTATCGGTCGAGGTTGCGTTTGAAAAAACGAGAGGCCGGGCGGCGGCGCCAATCGGCCCGCAGCCCAGACGTTGGGACGCCCGTGCGTGCTCGCGCTATTGTGCCGAGCCCGCGACGGGCTCAAAATGCTTGTCCTTCACGGCCGCGGCCAGGCGATCTGCGAGGTTGCGCACGCGCGGATCCAGGCGAGCGGCACCCGGGTTGACAAAGAAGCGGGCCGTGCAGTCCATAATGCGACCAGTAATAACCAGGTCGTTATCGCGCAGCGTGGCGCCCGTGGCGGTAATGTCCACGATGCGATCGGTCATACCGACGATGGGGCCCAGCTCGATGTTGCCGTGCAGTGAGACGATATCGGCGTTCACGCCGCGCTCGGCATACCAGGCACTCGCGATGCGCGGATACTTGGTGGCCACGCGAAGCGACCCGCGGCGGGCATAGTTGCGCTCGGCCTGGCCGGCGCGCCACGCGGGCTCTGCCTCGATAAACGTGCACAGGCCGTAGCCCAGATCGACCAGCTGCAGCAAGTTGAGGTCTGCCTCGATGAGCGAGTCCCAGCCACAGATGCCGCAATCGGCACCACCACAGCCCACAAAAGCGGGCGCGTCGCTGGGACGCACGATGACAAACTCGATATCGCCGACCGTGCCCTCGCCGGCACGCGTGTCGCGACCGCGCACAATCAGGTGACGGCCGGGGTCGCGCAGCTCAGAGACGTCCAGGCCCGCGGCCTCGAGCACGTCGAGCGTGTCGGCCTTAAGCGAGCCCTTGGGCACGGCGATGCGTAGCGGGCCTTCGGCGCCGCGGCCCACGGCGTGGTCACCATCGGAGGCGGCGTCCTCGGCAGAGGTGCACGCGGCCTCCAGACGCTCGAGCGAAAAGGCGAAGCCCGCCGCCGGCACCCCGATGCCGTCGCCGAACGCGCCGGTAAAGATAGAGTCGTAGCGACCGCCCGAGCCCACCGGATCGGGCAGGCCACCGGCATAGGCCTTAAAGACCAGGCCCGTGTAGTAATCGAAAGAATTCATAATGGAAAAGTCGAAGGACAGCACCTGAGCGTCCTCGGGCGCCAGGCCCTCGACCAGCGCGCGCAGCTCACGCGTGAGCGGCGCGACAATACCGGCAGCCGCCAGCAGCGCATCCACGCGATCGAGCACTTCGGCCCCACCATGCAGGCGCGGCAGTTCGCTGACGGCGGCCTTAACGGCATCGGTCTCGGCGCTTGCCGCCACGCGGGCATCGAGGCCCACAAAGTCGTTGGCGTGCACGCAGCGCAGAGCCTCGGCAGCCAGCTCGCGATCCTCGCACGCCGCGAGCAGCTCCTTAAACGGGCGCACGCTACCTGCGATAATGCGCGCATCGGGCAGCGCCAACTTGCGAACGGCCTCGGCCACCAGCGAGACGATCTCGACATCGCCCGCGGTATCGCCCGCGCCGATGAGCTCAAAACCCAGCTGGGTAAATTGACGCGAACCGCCGGCATTGCGTTGGCATTCGCGAACCACCGGCGCCTCATAGCGCAGGCGCAGCGGCAAGTCGGCCGCGCGCATGCGGGTCGAGACCAAACGCACGATCGGCAACGTATTGTCGGGACGAACCACCAACAAGCGGCCGTCATCGTCAAAAAGCTTAAACGGCGTGTCCGCGATACGGCCGCCCTCCTCGAGCGAGCCCTTGTCCTCGAGCAGCGGCGTCTCAACCGGCAGATAATGATGCTCCCTAAAGCAGCCCTTCACCGTCAGCGCAATCTCCTCGCGCGCCTGAGCCTCCTCGGGCAATATGTCCCGGAATCCCCACGGTGTGGCCGTCATCTGGTGAGCCTCCTCATGCTGTGTTGCATACAGAACAAACGACCGGCATAGCTCCGCCGGTCTTTTGGGTACTTTAGCATACTAGAGTGCTTGCGGGGAAAATCCTTGTCCGCAGCTCACACCGTATTCATTTGGAAACATAGGGGCAGACGCTCAGCTAAATCTGACGATTATCTAGGCCAACCAGAAACCATATCCCGTTTTTCGTCTAAAAACTGGGATGCAGTTTCCGCTGAGGACCTTTTCCGAACTGCTTCTGCAGCGGCTGTTTTGGCTCCGGGACCGCGTCAATCGCATATCTTTATGGCGCCTTTATCCTACACATGTTGTATAACTACCAAATGTGGAATATAACAAAGAGCAAAACATAGGCTGAGCGTTATGGAGGATTGAGGTTGAAAGAGAAGCTATTTCGATGGGTCGTGAAGCACCGCAAACCCATCATCGCGTTCTATGCGGTGGCAGCACTGGTATGCCTGTTCCTGCGCCAGTTTGTAGGCGTTAACTACGACATTACGAGCTATCTGCCCGACGAAGCGGCGTCGACCGTCGCTCTGAATACCATGGGTGATGAGTTTGAGGGTGACATTCCCAACTGTCGCGTTATGGTGCCCAATGTCTCGATCGCTCAGGCGCTCAAATACAAGGACAAAATCAAAAAGGTCGACGGCGTCGAGGAGGTCCTATGGCTTGACGACGCGGCAGATATCGATCAGCCGCTTGCCACGCAAGACAAAGACACCGTTGAGACCTATTACAAAAAGAACAACGCCCTGTTTACGGTGACGGTTAATTCCGAAAAGGAGATCGAGGCAACCGACGCTATTCGAGATATCGTGGGCGACGAGGGCGCCATTACGGGCTCGGCCATGTCTAACGCGCTCGCCACCACATCGACCGAGCAGCAGATCAGCATTATCACGGTCGCTGTCATAGCGATTATCTTCGTGATTCTGGTCATCACGACTACCAGCTGGGCCGAACCCATCCTGGTGCTGCTGGGCCTGGGCGTCTCGGTGTTTATCAACTGGGGCACCAACCTCATCTTTGGCGAGATTAGCTTTGTCACCAACTCTGCGGGCTCCATTTTGCAGGTTGCCATCGCGCTGGACTTCTCGGTCTTTTTGCTGCACCGCTTTAACGAGGAGCGTGGCCGCCACAGCAGCGTTGCCGAAGACATGGTGCAGTCGTGCTGCCTGTCCTCGGTCGCCGTGTTTTCGAGCGGTTGCACGGTCTGCATCGGCTTTATCGCGCTTGCCGCCATGCAGTTTAAGATCGGCCCCGACCTTGGTCTTGCCCTTGCAAAGGGTATCGCCATCAGCCTGGTATCGGTCTTTACCTTTGTTCCTTCGATGTTCGTTCAGTTCGATGGCTTTGTGCAAAAATCGCAGCACAGGCCCTTTGTCCCGCCGCTGGGTAAGTTCGCCCGTCTGGTGCTCAAGGTCTGTATCCCCGCTGCCGTCGTGATCCTCGCCGTGGTTTACCCTGCGCGTGTGGCATCGACCTCCAGCGATATCACGTACTACTACGGCACTTCGCACATTTTTGGTTCGGATACGCGGCTTGGTCAGGATATGGACAAGGTCAAGGAGGTCTTTGGCAACTCCGATACCTACGTTGTGCTCGTTCCCCGTGGAGAGGTGAGCGAGGAGCAGGCACTCTCCAATGAGCTCAAGGCGCTCCCCGAGGTCAAGTCCATCCAGAGCTATGTTGACGTTGCGAGTCCCTATATCCCCACGGGCATGGCCGAAAAGGACACGCTCGATCTGGTGGAGGGAGAGCACTACAGCCGTTTGGTGCTCACGGTTACCGCGCCCTACGAGGGTCCGAGTACATTTAAGCTGGTCAAGAAGATTCGTTGTATCGCGGACAAACATTATCCGGGTAAGGCAATGCTCGCCGGCGAGGGCGTGAGCACCACCGACCTTAAGGACACCATCACCGTCGATAAGGGCAAGGTCGACCTCATCGCCGTCGTGGCCGTGTTCGCGGTCTTGCTGCTGGCCACCAAGTCGCTGAGCCTGCCGATCATCTTGGTGCTCGTGATTGAGACCTCGATCTGGATCAACTTTGCTGCACCGCTCTACACCGGTATGCACGAGTTCTTCCTCGCCTACTTAATTGTGAGCTCCATCCAGCTGGGCGTTGCCGTCGACTACGGCATCCTGATTGCTGACCGCTATCGTGAGGACCGCGTGACCATGCATAAGCGCGAAGCGCTACTCGAGACCATGGAAGCTTGCACGATTCCTGTTTTGACCTCTGGATCGGTTCTGCTGATCAGTGGCTTCCTGATCCATGCGATCTCGAGCCACGGCGTGCTCAAGCAGATCGGCTGGTTCCTGGGCGTCGGCGTGAGCATCTCCCTAGTCGCCGTACTCTTTGCGCTGCCGGGTTTCCTGTATGTGCTCGATGGCCTCATCGGCAAGACCACGCTCAAAGCTCATTTTTTGCCCAAGGATGCCCAGGATCCGGTTTCGGATACCACCGAGGCATCGGCTGCGGACGGCTCCGCTCAGTAACGTTTTACAAAGCAGTTGGAAGGAATACCGCAATGCATACCCATACCACTGATACCGCTTCGAAAGAGCTCAAAGCCCAACGCGATCTTGTACGTCGTCCCCATAAGCGCATCGCTGCGCTCGCTCTTGCCGCCGGTCTGACCGTGGCCCTTACCGTTCCCGGTGCCGTTGTGTTCGCCGACGGCGTAGGGTCGACGAGCGCTGCCTCGGCTACGAGTGAACAGATGGCGACGGACTCCGATAACAGCACGCCGGGATATAAGAAAAACCAGGTCGTATACGTCAAAACCGATGCCGACGGCAATCGCACGGGTGTTTACGTGGTCAATAGCTTCGAGGCCAATAAGGGCGTCAAGATCGACGATGCCGGCACCTATAACAAAGTGACCAACCTATCGACGACTCAAAAACTAACGGACGACAGCGGGTCGGTTGCCGTTACGGGCCAGGGAGTGCAGGACTTTGTCTACCAGGGCGATCTGGACAAGAACACTCAGATGCCGTGGAACGTCACCGTGGCATACCAGCTCGATGGCCGCGATATCGACGCCAAGGATTTGGCGGGCAAGAGCGGCAAGCTCACCATGAAGCTCAAGGTCGAAAAGAATGACGACTATACCGGTGGCGATTATGCCGATAACTACCTGGTTCAGATTACCGGTCAGCTTAAGGATGCCGAGGCACACGATATTGAGGCTGAGGGCGCCACGGTTGCTGCCAACGGCTCCAACACGCAGCTTACCTACATGGTGATTCCCGGCAGCACCGGAGACTACACCATTACGACCGATGTTGAGGATTTTGAGTTTGATGGCTGGCAGATTGTCGGCGTGCCGCTGAATCTTGCCATCGATGTGGACTCGAGCAGCATGGATACGAGCCAGCTCGTGGAGCTCTCCAACGGTATTGCTACGGCCAATAGCGGTGCTGGCCAGGTTGCCGACGGTGTCAAGACGCTCGCGGCCTCGCTTGCCACGGCCAATACCGGTGCCGGCACGCTGTCCAGTGGCGCCGCTGCGCTCGCGGCGGGTACGAGTCAGCTCAACGCGCAGGTCCCCACGCTGGTCGAAGGCGTGAGCAACCTTAATGCCGGTGCCGAGGGGGTTAATGCCGGTGCCGTGCAGCTTAAGGGCGGTGCGTCCGATCTTTCGGCGGGCCTTTCCAAGCTGCAGGGGAGCGCACAGCAGATCTCGGGCGGCATAAGTGGAATTGCCGCTGGGTCCGATACGTACGTCGACGCGCTGACGCTGGGCAAGCAGGCTCAGGAGGCAAACCTTGCCAAGGCGCAGGCTGCGGCCAAGGCGGCCCAGGACGCCGTGACCGCTACGTCGGGCAACGCCTACAGCGCGCTGTACGGGCCGCAGGGTCTTACGGCGGCGCTCAGCGGCGAGGGGCAGTACCTTGCCGGTGCACAGCAGGCGCTCGGCGGGGCAAAGCAGGCCGCAAGCGCCATGGGCAACGATGCGGCAAAGGCTAACGCCGAGAGCGCAAAGGCTGGCGCCGAGAGCACCGTTGCATCTATTGCCGCTGCCAAGGCGGCGGTCGCCGATGCTCAGGACGCGCTGGATAACGCGGCCGATCTCGACTCCGCCAAGGCTGCGGCAGCCAAGCTAAGCGAGGCTACGGCACAGCTGGATGCCGCCACCGCAAGTGCCGGCAGTGCTGCTACCAGCGCGGGTGCCGCCGCCACGGCGGCATCGAGCGCCGATGCGACGGGTCTTACCGCGCTTCTCGATTCTGCATCCAATGCCGTTGCGGGCGCGCAGGGTCTTAACACGCAGGTGTCGCAGGGCCTTAAGGGTGCCGAGTCCATGTTTGGCACGCTTACCGATCAGGTTACGACTTTGGCCCAGGCGGCCGGCGCCCAGGGCGGCGCCCAGGGTGCCGTCACCGCGCTCGATAGCGCCATTCAGGGCTACACCACTGTCCAGGATGGCCAACAGCTGAGCCTGGCCGGAGCCATCGCCTATATGAACAGCGCGATCAACCCGGCACACCCCACGGCCGTGAACCCCGGTCTTGTCGCCGGTGTTGGCTCTGCAGCAACGGGCGCGGGTCAGCTGAGCGATGGCGCCGCGGCTCTTGCCGCGGGCACCGACCAGCTTGCTGCGGGCACACAGCAGCTCAACGGTGCCACGCCCGCGCTTGCCAACGGCGCATCACAGCTCAACAACGGTGCGGCGCAGCTCAAGACAGGTGCCGCTAGCCTTGCTAGCGGCATGAATCTTCTCTCCTCGGGTGCAGGTACGCTTGCCAGCGGCGCATCCGAGCTCGGCAACGGCATGCAGGAGCTTACCGACCGAACGAGCAATCTCGATACTCAGGTCATCGACACCGTTAAGGACAAGATCGAGGAAATGCTCAACCCCGGCTTTACGCCGACGGACTTTGTCAACGGCGAGCAGGGCGGACATATAAATCGCGTGCAGTTTATCTATATGACGGGCGCGATCAGCAAGTAGGCAGCCGCGCCCTTGTGGCGATTGGCATCGATAGCAAGTTATGAGGGGAGGGGCCGTCGGGCATTGTCTCGGCAGCCCCTCTTTGCTGTCAGCGGCCACTTCGCGTCTTTGCAGAAGCTGTACCGCAAGATTTGTGTTTGGAAGGAGACGCGCTTTCTGCAAGGGGCGGAGCGCGGAAAGCATGTCCCGGATTTGATGCTCGGAACGGGATGAGCTTTCCGGATCGGACCCCAAGCGGAAAGCGCGTCCCGTTTCGGGGCTTCAGAATGGGACGCATCCGGAAACCGCATCCCACTCTGAGCCGAAATTCCGGGATGAGATTTCCGCCGAGGACACCCTGCGCCGACGGAAACGCAAAAAGGGCGCCCGCGCGAATGCGGACGCCCTTGTGTAGGGTCGAGATATCAACCAGCCAAGATATCGGCCCTGCGGCCAGCTCTTAGTAGTCGAACTGGTGGTAGTAGCGGCGGTACTTGAGGTTGTGCTTGGTGACCAGCTCGTAGTTGCGCGAGAGGCGGTCGGTGGTCAGCACGGACAGGATCCACGGCGACACGATGACGCGGAAGTCGTCGTCCAGGCCCGGGATCGCGTACTCGGCGGTGTCGATGATGACGTAGTCCTCGTCGCCGGTCACGCCGCTGGTGAGGAAGGCGCGGACGCGCTCGTCGAGGGCGCGGCACTCGTCCTCTCCCATGAACAGGAACACCGGGACGCCGGGCTCGAGCAGCTCGAGCGTGCCGTGGAAGAAGTCGTGCGAGGTGATGTGGCGGATGCGCTTCCACTGCATCTCCTCGAGCAGGCACATGGAGTACAGGATGGTCTCGCCCCACAGCGCGCCCGAGCCGATGAACATGGTGTAGTCGGCCAGCGCGTACTTCCTGGCGAGCTCCTCGGCGCGCGGCTCGAAGCGCTTGCGGATGTCGAGCATGTCCTTCCAGACGTCCTTCGTCTGCTCGATGAACAGGTCGAACTTGGGGAAGCAGCCGCGGCGGTTGAGCAGGCGCAGGCCGAAGCAGTCGGCGAGGTAGTAGCCCTTCTCGCAGCCGCCGGCGCCGTGGTCGGAGGCCATCATGACGCAGTTCTCGGCGCCCACGGCCTGCCCGATCTTGCCCTCGGGGTTGGTCATGGCGAAGACGCGCACGCCCATCTCCCTCATCTTGCCGACGGCCTCGAGCACCTCGGGGGTGGTGCCGGACTCGGAGGCGGTCAGCACGACGGACCTGTCGGTCATGCGCTTGTGGCCCATGACGTTCCACTCGGCGGCGTGGATCAGGTAGACCTCGAGGTCGCGGTCGCCGAACTTGTTCATGAGGTACTCGAGCTGCATGAACTCGTCCCAGGTGCCGCCGACGCCCATCAGGAAGACGGCGTCGTAGCCCTCCTCGTGCACGCGGTCGGCCAGGGCGGTCATCTTCTTGCCGGCCTCGTAGACGTTCCTGCCGTCCTCGAGGTAGCCCTCCTGGTCGAAGTGCATGATCTCGATCTTCTCGGTCTCCTTCATGTGTGTCCTCCCATCACATGTGCGCAATTCTATACATCGCGCTTCTTGCTGATACCAATTATAGCCATACGATTGCTTGTTATTTAATACCAATCCAAACTCACGGAGATTTGCGGCGAACGGTCGGTTTCCTCGCCCGAGTGGTATTACAACGCCAATAGTTGTCTATTTCGAGCGCTACTGCCAACGGGTTCCCCACAACTCGCCAGCTATAAAAGCGTTGCGCCAGACCCGCCCAAGCGTTTCCGGCGCAACCGCGCAGTTTAGTTATTCGGCTTCCATCTCCGCTGTCACACGGCGATACATCTCGATAACCTGAGTCGTCGCCTTGGACGGATCCTGATAGTAGCGGCCATCACACGTCTCGGCCGAGACATAGCCCGTATAGCCGTGGCGCATGAGTGCCTCGAGGTCGGCACGCATATCACGCTCGCCGTCGCCCCAGGCAAGATGCGTCGTGCCGCCGCCCACATCTACAAAGTGGGTGTGAACGATCTTGTCGCCCAAAACCTCAAAGTAGCCGTCGATCGTGTCGCCGGCAACTTCCATGGCGCCAAAGTCGATACAGGCCTTCAGGTTGGGACGATCGACCGCCTCGAGGATGCGCGCGACATCCTGTGCGGTGTTGACCAACACGGACTCCGACGGCTGCAGGGCCTCGAGCGCGACGCGAATACCGCGCGTATCGGCGTAGTCGCACACCGAGCGCAGCATGGCAACGCTGCGGGCCCAGGCGTCCTCAGCCGGCTCGTCCAGATAGGCCCAACCACTCGTCACCAGAATCTGCGGCACGCCCAACTCAACGGCAACGTCGATCACATTCTTAAAGTACGAGAGGATGCGTTTTTGGCCCGCCTCACCGCGCACCGCGACGTTCCACGGCTTGGGGTTGTTCTGCTCGGGGCACACGCACACGATCTTGATACCGTATTGGGCGGCAAGATCGCGAATCTTATCCACCGAATCGTGCTCATGGCAATCCACATACAGGTGCATCGAGCCGGTCCACAGCTCGATATTGCGATAGCCGGCCTCACCTGCAGCCTTAAAAAACGTCTCGATGCTGTAGTAACGATGGTTGATGTTCATGAGCGAAAGCTCGGGTACGACCATAGCCCTCCCCTTTCGTACGGAGTTTTAAAAAACAGGGGGCCGCCGCAGATGCGACAAGCCCCCCAAAGATCGACGCAACCGTTAGACGCGATGGAAGCGCGATTCGAACATATTAGGCAAGCACGCCAAAGTAAGCGCCGATGATGCCCACGACCATGGTGCAGAGGATCAGGACCATCGGGTTGATCTTCTTGGAGAGCAGCCAGTAGTAGAGCCAGAAGGCGGCCATACCGAGCATACCGGGCATGATGCCGTCCAGGATGTCCTGGAGAGTTTGGGCGGAGTCGCCCTGACCAATGGCGATGGGCAACGAAGCCCAGAACATGTCCTTGCTCATGGCGCCGACGACCATAACGCCGACAATGCCGACGCAGGCCATGATCTTTTGCATCAGGCCGGTCTTCTGAGCCTCGTCGAGGAAGCCAATGCCTAGCTCATAACCCTTGATAGCGCCAAAGATACGAATCAGGAACGCCGGGATGTTGTAGACGAGCAGGAAGGCGATGGGGCCAAAGACGTTGCCGGCCTGGCACAGGCTGATGCCCACGGCAGCGGCGACGACGCGCAGGGTGGACAGGAAGAAGGAGTCACCCAGGCCGGAAAGCGGACCCATGAGGGCGGCCTTGATGTCGTTGACGCTCTCGGGCTCAACCTCGCCACGAGCGACCTTTTCTTCCATGGCCATCGCGATGCCGCCCACGAAGGGAGCGAGCTGCGGGGTGATGTTGAAGAATGCGCTGTGACGGTGCAAGGCCTCGGCGTAATCATCGGGACGGCCGGCATAGATCTTCTTGAGCATGTTGGCGACCATCAGGCAGAAGGCAATGTTCATCTGCTTGTAGTAGGTCCAGGAGAATTCCATGCCCAGGGCGCCGGTGTTCACGGCGCTCTTAATGAGGTCGGAGCGAGTAATCTGGTTCTCGGAATTAGAAGTCATCGTCCTCATCCCCTTCCACAGAAAGCTGGGACTGGGCGCCACCAAGGCCCAGCAGGTCGTACTTGTCGATGCCGATGATGATTGCGATCAGGGCGACGCCGAGGACGGGCACGTTGGCATAGGAGCACAGCAGGAAGCCCAGGAAGTAGAACGGCACGAGCTGCTTGGTAAGCACCAGACGGCCGAGCATGGCGAAGCCCATGGCAGGCAGGATGTTGGCTGCGACGCCAAAGCCATCGAGGACGAACGTCGGGATGAAGTCGAGCAGGCCCTGAACGGCGTCGGCACCCAGATAGAAGGAGACCGAGCACAGGATAAAGGCCAGGACGACAATCACGAGACCGATAATCCAGTGCATAGCGTAGATACCCTTGAGGTTACCCTTGCTGGCAAAGACGTCGGCACGGTCGACCAGAAGGGGCATACCGGCGTTGACGACGTTCTTAATGGCCAGGCACAGAGTGGCGATGGGCATCGCGAGCGCGATAGCGGCCTCGGTGCTCTGACCCAGCTGAATAGCGAAGGCGCAGGCGAGCACACCGCCAATACACTCATCGGGCGGCACGTAAGCGCCGATGGAGATTGAACCCATGAAGAGCAGCTCGAGGCTCGCACCGATGGCGAGGCCGGACTGCAGGTCCCCGAGGACTATGCCGACGAGCGGGCACAGAACGATCGGGCGGAACGCATAGAGCGTACCGAGCTGATAATCGAGCTTACCGAAGGCAGCGATAAGTCCGATGAGGATCGCTTGAACAAGCATTGTTCCTCCCTTTGATCCCTCTTGGATCCGCGCGGCGATTCCCGACTTGTCAGCGCGCCCTTTTCCATGCCGACAATCGCCTAGACAGATCCAGCTTGTACCGGTGTGCTGTTAACACCTAAACCGGTGCAAATGATTTGATACCAATTATATAGTCATGAGAAAACTATTTAATACCAATCGCTCAACGGGCGTGTACTCCCGGTGAACGGTAGATGGGGGTAACGGGTAAAGCGTTTATCCGGTACGCCCACGAATAGGGGCGGCGCCGTGCGCGCCGCCCGTGGTTCTCAATTAGAGGGCGCTTAGGGCATCGACCTTGGGGTCGTCGGCCAGAGCGCGAATCTCGACCTCGACACCGCGGCCGACGAGCTCACGAATGTCCTCTTCCTCGGCAGCAGTCACAAAGATCTGGCGGGAGATCTTACGGGCATCGGGACGCTGCTCGTCCTTGGACTTGGTGTTGCCCAGGTTGATGGAGGTAATCTGCGGACAGCCGTCGACAAGCTGCTTGGCCTCGGCGATGCTGGCGACGCAGATGATCATCTTGTACTTATCGGTAACACCGGAGTTGATGGCCTCGATGGCGTGCTCCATGTCCTTGATGACGAGCTTGACGTTGGCCGGCTTTCCCATCTTGAGCGTAGTCTTCCAGACGGGATCGTTGGCAACCTTGTCGCCAACGCAGAAGATGCAGTCAGAACCCAAGCCCTGGACCCAAGAGACGGCCACCTGGCCATGAAGCAGACGATGGTCGACGCGAAGCAGTTGAATCATGATTGACCCCCAAAGGTCTCATGCCGGAAACCCGGCCCCATTAATAGCAGGCGGCGACTAGAACTCTTCCTCGTCATCCGCATCGGTCAGCAGGTCGTTGACAAACTTGACGCGCGTGTCGTCAGCCGCGAGGATCTCGCGGATAACCTGATCGGCGGGAGCCTCCTGGTCCGAAAAGAGCAGCTGGATCAGCAGCGGCAGATTCATGTTGGCAACCAGGTAGGTGTTGGGGCGCGTCTGGACGATCTTGGTGAACTCGTTGTTGACGCTGCCGCCAAACAGGTCGGTGCACACGATTACGTCGTCGGCGGGGTCGAAGGTCGCCAGGAGCTTGGCGGCCTCCTCGGCGACATCGGTGCGGCCGTCGACAAACATCGACAGGTCGTGGACGTTATCGCGCGCGCCCGAGAGCAGCTCGGTACTCTCCTTGATGCCGGTCGCAAAATGCGCGTGGCTGGCGAAGATGTATTGCCTCATTGCGGTTTCCCCCAAATGAAATTAGTAGTCGAACTGGTGGTAGTAGCGGCGGTACTTGAGGTTGTGCTTGGTGACCAGCTCGTAGTTGCGCGCGAGGCGGTCGGTGGTCAGCACGGACAGGATCCACGGCGACACGATGACGCGGAAGTCGTCGTCCAGGCCCGGGATCGCGTACTCGGCGGTGTCGATGATGACGTAGTCCTCGTCGCCGGTCACGCCGCTGGTGAGGAAGGCGCGGACGCGCTCGTCGAGGGCGCGGCACTCGTCCTCTCCCATGAACAGGAACACCGGGACGCCGGGCTCGAGCAGCTCGAGCGTGCCGTGGAAGAAGTCGTGCGAGGTGATGTGGCGGATGCGCTTCCACTGCATCTCCTCGAGCAGGCACATGGAGTACAGGATGGTCTCGCCCCACAGCGCGCCCGAGCCGATGAACATGGTGTAGTCGGCCAGCGCGTACTTCCTGGCGAGCTCCTCGGCGCGCGGCTCGAAGCGCTTGCGGATGTCGAGCATGTCCTTCCAGACGTCCTTCGTCTGCTCGATGAACAGGTCGAACTTGGGGAAGCAGCCGCGGCGGTTGAGCAGGCGCAGGCCGAAGCAGTCGGCGAGGTAGTAGCCCTTCTCGCAGCCGCCGGCGCCGTGGTCGGAGGCCATCATGACGCAGTTCTCGGCGCCCACGGCCTGCCCGATCTTGCCCTCGGGGTTGGTCATGGCGAAGACGCGCACGCCCATCTCCCTCATCTTGCCGACGGCCTCGAGCACCTCGGGGGTGGTGCCGGACTCGGAGGCGGTCAGCACGACGGACCTGTCGGTCATGCGCTTGTGGCCCATGACGTTCCACTCGGCGGCGTGGATCAGGTAGACCTCGAGGTCGCGGTCGCCGAACTTGTTCATGAGGTACTCGAGCTGCATGAACTCGTCCCAGGTGCCGCCGACGCCCATCAGGAAGACGGCGTCGTAGCCCTCCTCGTGCACGCGGTCGGCCAGGGCGGTCATCTTCTTGCCGGCCTCGTAGACGTTCCTGCCGTCCTCGAGGTAGCCCTCCTGGTCGAAGTGCATGATCTCGATCTTCTCGGTCTCCTTCATTCCCGCTCCTTTCACGAGCAGTTTGAATTGTCGCACGGAATGAACGGGCTTGCCGCCCCGTCGCACCGCTTAACCTTGTGGACATCTTGGCCCCAAGCTCAACAATTCAAAGGTTCTTAATACCAGTGAACGATTACAGGTTAGCCGTTTTTAATACCGATTTTATGATTTCATCCTCCCCTCTCGGTAGACGGTCAGTTTTTGCCGCTCATCGGTCAAGCGACATATATCCGTAAAAACGAGCGCCCCCGCCATGCGCAGGGACGCTCTAGACGCTAATAGTTGTAGGTATATCCGCCGGCGTCGCCGCGGGTAAAAGACTTGGCATGCTCGATTGCCTGCCCACTCGAGTCATAGGTCAGGCCTTCCAGCACGAGCGCCAGATCGCCCGGCTCAAGATTGAGCAAACTCGCATCGCGTGCGCCCAGCGCCTCGATATCGAGTTTCTCTACCGACTGATCTGGCTTGCGTCCCAACATATCGTAGGTCTCGAACAGGCTGAAGACCGAAATGTCCACGTCTTCGATGCCCGGAAACAGCAGGCACGGAATCAGTGTCATCTCGATCGATACGGGCTCACCATCGATGCAGTTGAGGCGGCGCACCGAGTAAAGCAGATCGTCCTCGGCGATGCCAAACAAGTCGGCATAATACGGGCCGGCGTAGCGTTTGGAGCGCGCCAGGATGCGCACCGACGGCGTCGCGCCCGATGCCAAAACCGACTGGCGGAAGCCGCCCTTGCGTTCGTGCTCGTCAAACCACTTGTGTCCCACAAAGGCGCCTTTGCCCTGCACGCGACGAATCTGGCCACTTTTGACCAGCTCGTCCATGGCGCTTCGGATTGTCAGGCGTGTCGTGCCAAACTCCTCGGCCAGCTCGTTTTCGGACGGAATCATCGAGCCCGTCGGGTAGTCGCCGCGCTCGATTCGCTCCGCAATGCAGCGGCGAATTTGTTTGTAAACCGGCAAGTCTTCTACTGCATCAGCCATTCGACACCCACCTTCGTCGCAACGCCGTCTGCCTCGCCGTTATCGGCAAAACGATACTTGGTCGGCAGAATCACGGACTTGCAATACTCGACAAAGCCATCGGTCTCGTCGCGCTCGTGCGAAGCCTTGTAAAACACCGGCGTGCCCTCCTGAGCATTCAGCAACTTGGCCTCGTCGGCGTTCAGACGGCTGATGGAAATATGCTCCTTGCCGTGCGTCACATGGACATTCCCCTCCTTGAGCAAAACGTCGTAGAGGCTTTCCTGCTCAAAATCGTGATCGGGAAGCGAGGGGCACAAAGACAGATTGACGTAAGCCGTCTCGATCGATGCCGGGGAACCGTTGACCACACGCACGCGCCGAATGCAGAAGAGCGGCATGCCCAGGTCGATCTGGGCTTTTTGGGCAAGATCGATATCGGCATACACGACCTTGGACCAAACCAGGCGCGCGGTCGACTTTGAGCCAACCCTCTCCACCGCCTGCGTATAGTTCCATGTTTCCTGAAAGATGTTCAGCGGTTTGGGAGGACACACATAGGTGCCCGAACCGCGGCGGCTTTCCAAAGTTCCGCACGAAATAAGGCGCGTGATCGCAGCACGCAACGCCGTGCGCGACACGCCCAGCTCTTCACAGAGCACACGCTCGGCGGGCAGCCGGTCGCCACTCTGCAGGTCATAATGTTTGATATACCAAAGAATGCCCTCAAAGGCGCGGTCTTTGGGCGGAATCGCATATGGTTCACTCGACATGGGCAAGACTCCTCAACTGCTTGATGCTGCAGGAATCATTGCTCCGGACGCCTCATGGCGTCGAAGGCTTCTTTGATCTGCTCCGCAACGTTCCGATACGACCGATATAGGCCGGAGTCTCGCTTGACTTCGCCCGCGGTCACCGGAATCTCAAGCTTCGAAATCTCATCCTTGCCGGTTTGCACGACAACGATGACACCCATACCAAGGCACATATTACGCTTGGCAGCGTTGTTTTTGGTAGCCTGAGCTGGATTAATCAAAATCTGCTGAGCCAGTTCGCGTTTGCTGAGCTCCGGCACATCCTCGGGATTTCCGGTCTCGGCAATCTCGCACTGCAGCACATCCGCATAGTCAAAAATCTTCGGCTCGCCGCCGCGCTGATGCACGGCCCACTTGCGGCGCGTGGCATCCTGGTAGATAGCCGGCAAAAACGTAAACCGCGGTGGGTCCAAAATCGTATCCGTGATGGTAAACACATCGGGATCAAAGGCATCCTGCGGGTTTTTCTTCTTGAACAGCCCCATATCACCCTCCCGTACTAGCATTAAACAACTCAAGCTGAATATAGCACCAATTTCAAGCCGCCACTTTACCGTATCGGTACGCGGCGTCTATGGCTCGCCCAGCGGAAGAGTTTACGGACGAGGGCCGGGGTGCCTGCCTTGTTTTGAGAAGTTCGCGGAGCCCACTTTTCAAAACAAGGCAGGCACCCCGGCCCCGCCGGCAAATAGCGGACACTCCGCATGCAATCTATGCAAACAAACAAGTACGCTTAGCTACATTCGGTAAGCTCGAGCACGCTGCCCTTAACGATAAGCGCCGGCTCCAGGACGACCTCTTCGGCACGCCTGCCGCCCCTACCGGCAAGACGCTTGGACATGCAGCCAAAAGCATGCTCCGCAAGGACACCAGGATCCTGCTCAATCGCGGTCAGCGCCGGCTCAAAGAGAACGTCGGCCGCCGAGTTGTCATAGCTCACCACCGAGATATCGCCCGGGATGCTCTTCCCCATCTCGTGCAAGCGCTTGAGCAGACCGAGGGCGATGTTATCCGAACTTGCGAACACAGCGGTGGCATCAGTTGCGAGCACCGCCTCCGAGGCCTCATAGGCACTCGGAATGTAGTACTCGCTCTCAAACTCCAAACGTGCGTCGATAGGCAGGCCAACCTCGCGCAGCGCGCGCTCATAGCCGGCAAGTCGCTTACGCCCCGTATTGGAACGGCGCGCGTTAACCAAGCAGGCAATGCGACGGTGGCCCTGCTCGATCAGATAGCGAGTGGCCATGTAGCCACCCATCTCGTGGTCGAACATCACCTTGTCGCACTCGAGCCCCTCAATGGCACGGTCGACCATCACGGCAGGGATAGGCAGATGGCTGACTTCTTCGCGCAGGGCGCGGTCGTCGGAGAACTCGTCGCCTACGACCAGGAAGACGCCATCAACGCCGCGCGTCACCAGCTGGCGCAGCAGCTCCAGATCGTCATCGGCGCTTCCGCCCGAGCTGGTAATGAAGAGCGCATAGCCGTCCTCGCGGCAGCGCTTTTCCAGGCTACCGGCGAGCGAGGCAAAAAAGCGGCTCTCGATGTTAGGGACGATAAGGCCCAGGGTGCGCGACTCGCGCATGACCAGGCTGCGCGCGATCTGGTTGGGAACATAGTGGTTGCGCGCCGCGACCTCTTTGATGAGCTTGCGGTTTTCTTCCGAGATGCGACAGGGCCGATTATTGAGCACAAGCGAGACCGACGAGGGGGAAAGCCCCACCTCCTGGGCGATCTGCTTGAGGGTGACTTTGTTGGCCATCTCGCTCCTTCCGGGTTTACGCGCAATCTCTTGAAAGTATAGCGACTACCCCTCTACCTCGGTGATAAACACTTTACCAATCCGGTAGACGGCTGTTTTATCGCCGCCAGCGCACCAAATCCGTCCGGGTGGGGTATATTGCAATCGATTGATGACAACGACCACCAAAAGGCGGCTATTAGTATGCACGAAAACGATTTTTTTAACGAGGACCTGCTGTGCGCGCTTGCTGGCGTTGCCGGCGAGGACAACGTACTGATGAGCGAGCCCATGCGCGAGCACACCACGTTTAAGATCGGCGGCCCGGCCGACGTCTTTGTTACGCCCGATACCGAGCAGGGCCTCGTCGCCACGCTCGATACCTGCTATCGCTGCGATCTACCCCTCACCATCGTGGGCAACGGCTCCGACCTGCTCGTCGGCGACAAGGGCATCCGCGGCGTCGTTGTGGCGCTGGGCGAAGGTCTCTCCAACATCACCGTCGACGGCACGCACGTCACGGCGGCAGCCGGCGCGCTGCTTTCCGATGTCGCCGCGGCGGCAGCCGAGGCCGGCCTCACCGGCATGGAGCCCATCTCGGGCATCCCCGGATCGGTCGGCGGCGCCTGCTACATGAACGCCGGTGCCTACGGTGCCTGCATGGCCGATGTGCTGGAGTCCGTGCGCGTCTACAAACCCGCTCGCCAGCTCGACGACGGCACCCGCGGCAGCGGCAATATCATTGAGTTCGATGTCGATGAGCTCAACCTGGGCTATCGCAAGAGCCGCATTGCCGACGACGGCTTCATCGTGCTTTCGGCCACCTTCAATCTCGCTCCGGGCAACGCCGCGATGATCAAGGCCGACATGGACGACTACCGCCAGCGCCGCGAGGACAAGCAGCCGCTCGACATGCCGAGTGCCGGCTCCACTTTCAAGCGCCCCGAGGGTTACTTTGCCGGCAAACTCATCATGGATGCCGGCCTGCGAGGACACGCCGTTGGCGGCGCGCAGGTGAGCGAGAAGCACTGCGGCTTCATCGTCAACGCCGACCACGCCACCGCCGCCGATGTCGACGAACTCATCCGCCACATCCAGGCAACCGTCAAAGACCAATTCAACGTAGACCTAGAACCCGAAGTCCACCGAGTCGGCGAATTTTTATAAAAAGAAGGCCCCGAAAGGGGCCTTCGCCATTTTTATTCAGATAACCCAGTCCGGCGTGTGACGTATTGGACCCGAGAGGTCCGTGGCTGCCCGAAAGGCATTAGGTTGATCGCGAGTTCCGCACGAGCCGGAGAGCACTTAATGTGCTCTCCGTGCGAGCAGGACTGTCCGAGCAGGCAACCTAATGCCTTTCGGGCAGCCACGGACCAACTTACTTCAAACCACCGTTACGACAGCGCAATACCGCCGAGCCAGCCCCAACGCACGCCAGAGCCAGTGCCATAGAAGCTAATAAACGAATCGAGCGACTTAGACGTAATGGCACCCTCGTTGCTCATAACGATGCCGCCGCCAACGTAGATACCCACATGACCGTAGATAAGGCCCGGAGCACCCGTGCCGCTGTGCGAGGAATCGGCCACGATCATGCCCACCTGCAGCGCCGAGCGGTCGGAGCTATAGCACCAGGCGTTAAACATGTCGCACGCATTGCCTCCAAAGTAGCCAACGCCGGCGTTACGGAAGACATTGGTGACCCACGCCGCGCACCAGTTCTGACCCGGCGAAGGCGTGGAGTAGCACGCGTTGACGACAGCCTGCTGCTTGCCCGAGCCGGCATTCTGCTGCGGAGTTCCGGGCGCGTACGATCCACCACCCGAGCTCGAACCACCCGAGTAGGAATTGTTCTTGTTCGCGGCAGCCGCGGCAGCGGCAGCCTTCCTAGCGGCCTCCTCAGCCTGGGCAGCAGCGAGGATCTCGGAATCGCGCTGAGCCATGAGCTCCTTGACGTCGTCGGAAAGACCGTTCAGCACGGTCTGGACTTCTTGCTGCTTGGCCTGCATGTCCTGCATCTGGGCAGTCTGCTGGTCCTTGAGCTTCTCTAAGTCGGCCTTCTGCGACTCGAGCTCGGTCTTTTGCGCATCGAGCTCTTCCTGGATGGTCTGAATGTCCTCGATGGCGTCGCGGTCGCTCTTGTTGATCTTCTCAACGTAATGCGCGTTGGCGACGAGTTCCTCAAACGAGCCAGAGGCCAGCAGCAGCGACAGGATGTTCGTGCCGCCGGACTTGTAGCTGGCGGCCACGCGATCGGAAAGGTCGTTGCGCTTCTTCTTGAGCTCGGCCTTCTTTTCATCGATCTGGGCCTGCGTGTCGTCAATCTTGCCCTGGACATTCTCGATGTCGTTGAGGGTCTGGGCATTCTTGTTGGCCAGCGCCGCATACTCATTTGCGATGCTGTCGAGCTGGGCCTGAACCTCGTCGAGCTGGGCCTGGGCGGCATTCAGTTTATCGGTGGTTTCTTTGGAAGCCTCCGCCGCATGGGCGCGAGCGGGCAGGCCAAAAAGAACTGCCGCAGAAGCGGCGCCGAACAGGGCCTTGAGGGCAGTGCGGCGCGAGAGCTCCTGGGAAAGGATGGAATCGCTGTTTGGTGACATATGTACTCCGTTACATGCTTATTTATATGTCGCTCAACTCATACATATTAGCGTACATATGGCGCGTCCCAACGATTTCCACGAACGGCAGGAAACTGCAAGGTCAGCGGCTCGTAAGCAAATGCCAAAGATCAGGTTATGCGTACGCAAGCTCTTCTATGAGTACGTTAGCACAATCCTCTGCTTTTCCTACAGCGCACGATTTGGGCGTCCCTGCCTGCGCTATACTCCCCTGAAGAAGTGTTCCTGATTCGATAGGAGACTACATGTCCAAAGCACTCGACCCCAAAGACACCTGTGTCCTCGTTACCGGTGGCGCCGGCTTTATCGGCTCGCACACCGTCGTTCAGCTGCTCGAGGGTGGCTACCAGGTCGTCATCGTCGATGATCTCTCCAACTCCAGCGCCGTCGCCGTCGACCGCGTCAAGACCATCGTGGGCGACGAGGCCGCCAAGAACCTCACCTTCTACGAGGCCAACGTGCTCGACCGCGATGCGATGAACAAGATCTTCGATACCCATCAGATCGACCGCGTCATCCACTTTGCCGGCTTTAAGGCCGTCGGCGAGTCGGTGAGCAAGCCCGTCGAGTACTACCACAACAACATCGAGAACACCCTGGTGCTCATCGACGTCATGCGCAACCATGGCTGCAAGTCCATCATCTTCTCGAGCTCCTCGACCGTCTACGGCGACCCGGACAACCCGCCCGTCACCGAGGAGGATCCTAAGAAGCCCGCGACCAACCCCTATGGTTGGACCAAGTGGATGATCGAGCAGATCCTTATGGACGTCCACACCGCCGACCCCGAGTGGGACGTCGTGCTACTCCGTTATTTCAATCCCATCGGCGCCCATCCGTCGGGCCTGATCGGCGAGGATCCCAAGGGCATCCCCAACAACCTGGTGCCCTATGTCGCCCAGGTCGCCGTGGGCAAGCTCGAGGCCGTTCAGGTCTTTGGCAACGACTACCCCACCCCCGACGGCACCGGCGTGCGCGATTACATCCACGTGTGCGATCTGGCATCTGGTCACGTGGCCGCCCTCAACTGGATGAACGGCAAGACCGGCGTCGAGATCTTTAACTTGGGCACCGGCACCGGCACCTCGGTACTCGAGGTCGTCGCCGCCTTCTCCAAGGCTTGTGGCAAGGAGCTGCCCTACGTGATCCGCGAGCGCCGCGCCGGCGACATCGCTGCCAACTGGTGCGATGCCTCCAAGGCCGAGCGCATGATGGGCTGGAAGGCCCAGTACGACATCGCGGACATGTGCCGCGATAGCTGGAACTGGCAGAGCCACAACCCCAACGGCTTCGCCGACGCCGAGTAGCAAAACCTACATACCGCTCTTGCCCCGATCTCACGTTGTGAGGTCGGGGCTTTTTCATGGCATGTAACCATTCGCCGAAAATCGAGCAACTTTTTTATCTTGCCTGTACATGTTTAAACAACATGTTTTACAATAGGCGTATCGAATCAGAACATCGGAGGCGGACTGCACACCCATCGGCAGGCCGACCCCACAACAAGAAGGTTGGTGAGCGCATTCATGGAGCGTGCAAGCGGCGTCCTCATGCCCGTCTCATCTCTGCCCGGACCATACGGAATCGGCGGCTTTGGCTGGAATGCCTACGACTTCGTCGATTTTCTCGCCTCGTGCAAACAACATTACTGGCAGATTCTGCCCCTTACGACGACCAGCTATGGCGATTCGCCCTATCAGTCGTTCTCGGCCCGCGCAGGCAACCCCAACTTTATCGACTTTGCCGAGCTTATCGAGGCAGGGTATCTGGAGCAGCGCGATATCGATGGCGTGTATCTGGGATCCGACCCCAGCAATGTCGACTACGGTGCCATCTTTGGCGGCCGCCGTCAGATTCTCGACCGCGCCGCTGAGCGCTTTGCTGCCGACAAGCCGGCCGATTTCGATGACTTTATCCAGGCCAACGAGGACTGGCTCATCCCCTACTGTGAGTTCATGACCGTCAAAGAGGAGTGCGGTCTCAAGGCGTTTTGGGAGTGGCCCGCGGAGCTCCGTACCCGCGGCGAGGCTTCCGCCAAGGTCTGCGCCGACCATCCGGCGCGTATGCTCTACCACCAGATGACGCAGTACTTCTTCGATCGCCAGTGGAGCCGCCTCAAGGCCTATGCCAACGAGCGCGACATTCTCATCATCGGCGACCTGCCCATCTATGTCTCGCGTGACTCCGTCGAGATGTGGGCGACGCCTGAGCTCTTTAAGATCGACGCCGCCGGCAATCCTGTGAGCGTCGCCGGCACGCCGCCCGACCAGTTCTCGGCCACCGGCCAGTACTGGGGCAACCCCATCTACGACTGGGACGCTATGGAGTCCGATGGCTTCTCCTGGTGGGAGGGCCGCATTCGCGCCGCCCTCGACATGTACGACGTCATCCGCCTGGATCACTTCCGCGGCTTCGAGGCCTATTGGGAGGTGCCGTTCTCCTCGCCCGATTCGTCCTACGGTTCGTGGACGCAGGGTCCCGGCCTCAAGTTCTTCAAGACGCTCGAGGAAAAGCTCGGCACGCTGCCCATCATCGCCGAGGACCTGGGCTTCCTCACCCCCGGCGTCATCGACATGCGCGACAACTCGGGCTTCCCCGGCATGAAGATCCTGCAGTTTGCCTTTGAGGGCACCAACTCGTACTACCTGCCGCATAACTACATCGCCAACACCGTCGCCTATGTGGGCACCCACGACAACGAGACGGCGCGCGGTTGGTTTGAGGGAACGGCCACCCCGCGTCAGCGCGAGCAGGCAGCCCTGTACACCCATCAGCAAGCCGGCGAACCCATGGCAGATGCACTCAACCGCACCATCGCCGCCAGCGTAAGCGACACGTGCATCTACACCATGCAGGACCTGCTCAACTTGGGCAACGAGGCGCGCATCAACACCCCTGCCACGCTGGGCGGCAACTGGACCTGGCGCATGCTCGACGGCGCCATCACCCGCGAGCTCGAGCACAAACTCACCGACTGGACCGAGACCTACTTCCGCATCCCGTCGGAAGCCGAAATCGAGCTTCCTCAATAGGAGCCACCGCGCCCGACCCCTCCCCACCGTGCGGACGCGCTTGCTTTTCCCGTGCGAGGCCACCCCAATCCCCTCGCGCGGGCTTCTTATGAATTGCAGACATGAAACAACCCATCACAGGAGAAAACATGCCCCGAATTAACCTCATGGAACTCGCCGAGCAGTCTTTTGGCACCTCGCTCGAGCAGCTCGACGACCGTCGTATTTACAAGCTGCTGGTCAAACTCGTGCAGGAGCGCTCCGCCGCCCGCCCGCTCAACAACGGCAAGAAAAAGCTCTATTACATTTCCGCCGAATTTTTGATCGGCAAGCTGCTCATCAACAATATGATCGACCTCGGCATCTACGACGAGGTTAAGGACCAGCTCACCGCCGCAGGCCACGACCTCAACAAGATCGAGGAGTTCGAGGTCGAGCCGTCACTCGGCAACGGCGGCCTGGGCCGCTTGGCCGCATGCTTCCTGGATTCCATCGCCACGCTGGGCTTGACCGGCGATGGCGTGGGCCTCAACTATCACTACGGTCTGTTCCGTCAGCGCTTTGTCGACAACCAGCAGAAGGCCGTCCCCGACGAGTGGCTCGGTGAGCAGGACATCCTAGTCGACGATGACCGCTCCTACACCGTCGAGTTCGGCGATTTTGCCGTTACTTCCAAGCTCGTCAACATCGATGTGCCCGGTTACGGCCAGCCCACCAAGAACCGCCTGCGCCTGTTCGACCTGGCGAGCGTCGACGACGGCCTGGTCCCCGGCAGCTCCATCGACTTCGACAAGACCGAGATCGCCAAGAACCTCACCTTGTTCCTCTACCCCGACGATTCCGACGAGCAGGGCCGCCTACTTCGCATCTATCAGGAGTACTTCATGGTGAGCAACGCCGCCCAGCTCCTGATCGACGAGGCCGTCGAGCGCGGCAGCAACCTGCACGATCTGGCCGACTATGCCGTGGTCCAAATTAACGACACGCACCCCACCATGGTCATCCCCGAGCTCATTCGCTTGCTCACCACCGAGCATGGCATCGAGTTTGACGAGGCCGTGACCATCGTACGCTCCATGGTCGCCTACACTAACCACACGATTCTTGCCGAGGCGCTCGAGAAGTGGCCGCTCGCCAGCCTGCAGAAGGTCTCCCCTGCCATCGCCGACATTATCGTCAAGCTCGATGAGATCGCGAAGGCCGAGCACGATGACCCGCGCGTCGCCATCATCGACGAGCACGACACCGTCCACATGGCCCACATGGACATCCACTTTGGCTTCTCCATCAACGGCGTAGCCGCCCTCCACACCAAGATCCTGGAGGACACCGAGCTTCATCCGTTCTACGAGATCTATCCCAAGAAGTTCTCCAACAAGACCAACGGCATCACCTTCCGCCGCTGGATCCATGGGGCCAACCCCGCGCTCGCCAGCCTGCTCGACGATGTGATCGGCACCGACTGGCGCAGCACCGGCGATCTGAGCAAACTCGCCAAGTTCGCCGACGACAAGGACGTTCTTGAGCGCCTGGCCGCCACCAAGGTCGAAGCCAAGGCCATCATGCGCCAGTTCATGGCGCTCGAGCAGGGCGTGACCATTCCCTCCAACGCCATCATCGACGTCCAGGTCAAGCGCATCCACGAGTACAAGCGTCAGCAGATGCTCGCGCTCTACATCATCTGGAAGTACCTCGATATCAAGAACGGCAACAGACCTAAGCACCCCGTCACCATCATCTTTGGCGGCAAAGCGGCGCCTGCCTACACTATCGCGCAGGACATCATCCATCTGATCCTGACGCTATCGCAGTGGATTGCAAACGACCCCGACGTGGCCCCCTACCTGCAGGTTGTCATGATCGAGAACTACAACGTCACCGCTGCTGAGCGTGTGATCCCCGCCGCCGATATCTCCGAGCAGATCAGCTTGGCCTCCAAGGAGGCGAGCGGCACCTCTAACATGAAGTTCATGCTCAACGGCGCTTTGACCCTGTGCACACTCGACGGCGCCAACGTGGAGATTGCCGAGCTCGTGGGCGACGAGAACATCTACACCTTTGGTGCCTCTTCCAAGCAGGTCGAGCAGCTCTACGCCAATGGCAGCTATAACGCCGGCGCGCTCTATCGCAAGCCCGGCATCAAGCTGCTGGTGGACTTCATCACCAACCCCGCCTTTATGGCGACCGGCAACGCCGAGCGCCTGCAGCGTCTGCACGACGACATCAAAGGCAAGGACTGGTTTATGGCCCTGCTCGACATTGAGGAGTACATCCAGACCAAGGAGCGCGTGCTGGCAGACTACGAGGACCAGGACGCTTGGATGCGCAAGGCGCTGATCAACATCGCCAACGCCGGCACCTTCTCGTCTGACCGCACGATCTCCCAGTACAACGACGAGATTTGGCACCTGAGCTAATTTCGTTTCCTTTACCCATCCTCTTGAAAGCGGAGTCGCGGCAACGCGGCTCCGCTTTTTGTGCCGATACGCCGGCCCGTGATTTGTCTCGACCAAACAATCTCGTTCTGTAACAGGTAGCTGCCGAAATCAGCCTCCCGTGTTACAGATCGAGATGAAAGGATAGGCAGCTCGATGCTGTCTCAATCTGTAACATCTAGACCCAATTTGGCCCTCCTCCTGTTACAGATTGAGACAAACTGACAGACGAACGGTCCCAACACAAAGAAAGGCTCCCCTCTCGCCCAGTGGACGGGAGGGGAGTCTTATATGTGACCGCGGCAAAAGGATGGCAATACCGCAGTCGCCCAAAGGGAGGGCCTGGATGCACCGGGCCTAGATAAGGTTCTTGCCAGACACCTTATCGAAGAGATGGGTCGCGTTCTTCTCGAACTTGAACCAGATGGAGTCGCCCGCCTTGAGCGCACCCTTGGCCTCAAGGTCGACAACGGGAATGATCAGGACGAACTGGCCATCGGGAGCGGTCACGTGGACATGCTCGGTCGAACCCATGAGCTCGGTGACCTCGATGGTGCCCTGAAGCGCACCCTCCTCGCCCTTTTCGGCAAGCAGAATCTGCTCGGGACGTACGCCGGCCGTGATCTCCTTCACGTCGCCGCCGTCCCAATTAAGGGCGAGCTGAGCGCAGGTCTCGGGGGCCAGCGCGACATTCATGTCGTCGGTCTTGACGGTAAAGCCGTCGCCCGAGCGCACCAGCTGGGCAGCGAAGAAGTTCATCTGCGGCACGCCGATGAAGCCGGCGACGAAGATGTTCGCGGGATGGTTGAAGACCTCCTGCGGCGTGGCGATCTGCTGGACAACGCCGTCCTTCATGACCACGATACGGTCGCCGAGAGTCATGGCCTCGGTCTGGTCGTGAGTAACATAGATGAACGTACCCTTGATCTCGTGGCGCAGCTTGATGAGCTCGGCACGCATCTGGTTACGAAGCTTGGCATCCAGGTTGGACAGCGGCTCGTCCATCAGGAAGACCTTGGGGTCACGCACGATGGCGCGGCCGATGGCGACGCGCTGGCGCTGGCCGCCCGAGAGCGCCTTAGGCTTGCGGTCGAGGTACTCGGTGATACCCAAGATCTCGGCAGCGGAGCGAACCTTGCGGTCGATCTCGTCTTTGGGGACCTTCTTGAGCTCAAGCGTAAACGCCATGTTCTCGTACACCGTCATGTTGGGGTACAGAGCGTAGCTCTGGAACACCATGGCGATGTCGCGGTCCTTGGGCGCCACGTCGTTGACGCGCTTGCCGTCGATGAGCACATCGCCCGAGGTAATGTCCTCCAGGCCGGCAACCATGCGCATCGTCGTGGACTTACCGCAGCCAGAGGGACCAACGAGAACGACGAACTCCTGGTCGTGAACGGTGAGGTTGAAGTCCTCTACAGCGAGCACGCCATCCTCGGTAACCTTAAGGTTATGCTTCTTCTCCTCGGTCTTCTTCTTTTTGCCAAAGAAGCCCTTCTTTTTGGACTCGGTGTTGGGATACACCTTCTGAACATGTTTGAGAACGATCTCGGCCATGTCTTTACCTTTCGATATGCGGCACCATGTTGAGGGCGCCGCAGAAACTTGCAAAACAGTTACGGCATCAGCCCTTGACGGCACCTGCCACCACGCCGTCGATGATGTACTTCTGGCAGAGGATGTACATGACGACGATGGGGATAACAACCATCATGATGCAGGCCATCATGGGACCGAGCTCGACGTGGCCATAGCCGCCGCGGAAGTACTGGATCAAGATAGGAATGGTCTTGTACTTGGTGGAGTCGAGCGTAAGGTAGGGCAGCAGATAGTCGTTCCAGACCCACATGGTCTCGAGGATGCCGACCGAAAGATAGGTGGGCTTCATGATGGGAAGGACGATCTTAAAGAACACCTGGACCGGGTTGCAGCCATCAATCATGGCCGCCTCCTCGATCTCGAGCGGGATGTTCTTTACAAAACCGGCGAACATAAAGACCGCCAGGCCCGCGCCAAAGCCCAGATAGATAAAGCAGATGTTGAACGGCGTGTTAAAGCCGATGCGGTCCGCCAAATTGGACAGCGTGAACATGAGCATCTGGAACGGCACGACCATCGAGAACACGAACAGGTAATAGAAGAAGTTCGAGATCTTGTTGTTGACACGAACCACGTACCAAGCGCACATGGAGCAGCACACCAAGATCAGCACGACCGACGTGACCGTGATGATGAGCGAGTACATAAATGCCGAGGCAAAGCCCTGCTCGTTAAGGGCGTGCATGTAGTTTGCGAGGCCGTTGAACGTCTCGGGCGTGAGCAGATCGAATGCCGTGGTGGTGCTGATTGCGGTCGCTTTCTTAAAAGAATTAAGCGCAATCATGAACACGGGGTAGATCCACGCGAGCGACAGGATCGTAAAGAAAATCGAGAGCGCGCGGTTGATAACCTTATCGCGTTTCATTACTGCTGCACCTCCTTGGACCTCGTGGCCTTAAGCTGGATCATGGAGATGGCCACGACCAGGATGCAGAAGATAACCGCCTTGGCCTGACCAATGCCCTGCCATGCGATACCGGCACGCGAATAGAACGTGTTGTAGATGTTCAGGGCGAGCATCTCGGTGGAGTGCGCGGGGGCGCCGCCGGTAAGGGCGAGGTTCTGGTCGAACAGCTTAAAGCCGTTGGTGATGGACAGGAACAGGCAGATGGTGATGGTCGGCATCAGGTTAGGGATCTTAACCTTCCAAAACGTCTGCCATGCCGTAGCGCCGTCGACCTTGGCGGCCTCGATGTAGTCGGACGGAATGGACTGCAGACCAGCGATGTAGATGATCATCATGTAGCCGACCTGCTGCCACAGGGTCAGGATGATAAGGCCCCAGAAGCCAGCAGCAGAGTTAAGAGCGATGAGCTGGGCGCCCACGTTAGAGAGCAGGCAGTTGATCAGAATCTGCCAAATGTAGCCCAGCACGATGCCGCCGATCAGGTTAGGCATAAAGAAGATCGTACGGAAGATGTTGGTGCCCTTGAGCGCCTTGCGGGTGAGTGCCTGCGCGATGGCCAGGGCGATCACGTTGATGAGCACCGTCGACAGGAAGGCAAACGCCACCGTAAAGAAGAACGACGTGGCAAACTGCGGATCGGACAGCGCGCGCACGTAGTTCTCGATACCGACAAAGTGCGCGTTACTAATGATAATAAACTGGCAGAACGAGAGATAGAAGCCCTGGATAAAAGGGATCACGAACCCGATCATAAACGCCAGGCACGTGGGCAGCATAAAGAGCGGCCACCAGCGCTTGAGTGCTTTGCCCATAAAAGGGTCCTTTCAATATGCAGGGGGCGGGCAAACCTACGTCTGCCCGCCCCCTGTCGCTAATCAGATAGCTTGGGCAGCAACTGCTTACTCGGAAGCAGCCTTCTCGGTCTTCCAGCCATCGACGAAGGCGTTCTTGACGCCGTCCCACTTGCTGTTATCGGCAGCGTAGGCAATCAGAGCCTGCTTGAGGTTCTTCTTCCACTCCTCGGAGGGAATGTAGACGAAGTCCCAAGCGACGGTCTTCTTGCCGTCCTTGGCCATGGCAACGGCCTGCTGCGAGAAGACGTTGGTGGTCTCCTTGGCGCTCTTGAACGGAGCGGTCAGACCCATCTTGTCGGCGATGATGCTGGTCGGGGTGTCAGCGGTGACGCACCAATACATGAAGTCCTCGGTGGCCTTCTGGGCATCCTCGGAAGCCTGGGAACTGACGCACCAGTAGTTCTCGCCGCCGGAGCACAGGCCCTGGTTCTCCTCGCCGTCAACACCGATGTAGATGGGCATCATGCCAATCTGATCGTCGGTCATGCCGGCCTTGACGAGGTCAGAGTAGGCCCAAGAGCCGTTCTGGTAGAAGACGGCCTTGCCGGTTGCGAACTCGTTGGTGGCGTCGTCGCCGGTCTTGGAAGCAAGCTGCGAAGGATCGCAGGTGGAGTCGGTGATGTACAGGTCGAAGATCTGCTTGTAGTTGTCGAGGAACTCACCCTTGATCTCGTCGTCCTCCTGGTTGTGCTCCTTCTCAAACTCGTAGTAGAGCGGCATGTTGGCAAGGTGGGTGGTGTAGCGCCAGCTGGAGGAGTCGTCCATGCCGGCGGAAGTGAAGGCACCCTCAACACCAAGCTCGTCCTTGCGGGCCTGGATGTCGTCGGCACAAGCCTTCAGCTTGTCGAAGGAGTTGATGTCCTCGGCCTTGTAGCCAGCCTTCTCGAGCAGCTGCTTGTTGTAAATAATGCCGAAGCTCTCCTGAACCCAGTCGATGCACACATCCTTGCCGTCGGACTGCAGAGCCAGGGAGTCGTCAATGAGCTCACCGCGGAGCTTGGTATCGGACAGGTCGGCGCAGTAATCCTTCCAGTTCTTAAGACCGGTGGGGCCGTTGACCTGGAACAGGGTCGGAGCGGAGCTCTTGGACATCTCGGACTTGAGCTTCTCCTCGTAGGTGTTGGAGGCGGCGGTCACGATCTTGACCTCGACGCCCTTCTCCTTCTTATAGGCCTTGGCGATCTCCTTCCACTCCTTGTCGACCTCGGGCTTGAATTGGAGGAAGTAGACCTCGGCAGCGTCACCAGAAGCAGAGGAGCCGGAGCCGGCGGAGCCACCGCAGCCCACGAGACCCAGACCAAGAACCGCAGCCGCGGAACCAGCAAAGCCCAGGAACTGCCTTCTGCTCATTTCGTTCTTCATTACAATCCACCCTTTCACACCGTGGCGGCACCCTTTGCCGCCGCCTTCGGAGATTGGCTCGGGGACTTTGCCCCTTTTGCTGATTTGTACGATACGCTATTTGGCTACTTGTTTGAACAAGTATTACTAGAGCGGTAGAAAAACTTCGGTGAACGGTAATTTCAACTTGATACTTGACAAGTTTTGTATAAACAATTAATTGTTACCAAATGCAGAGAAAACGCCCGGTCAAGCCGATGCATCGTCGGTTTGACCGGGCGCTTTCGCTTTGAGGGCATGAGTCTCGTCAGGCTGCGAGCTGGCCGGCTATCGCTTGGAGTTGACGCGGTAGTGGAAGATCTCGGGGTGTGTGCGAGTGTGCGTCACCTCAAACAAGATGCCATCCGAGGTGTACGACTGGCTCTCCATGACGGCAACGCAGTTGTATTTGCCGAGGTCAAGATAGCTGCAGTCCTCATCGTTGGCGAGCTCGACACTCACCGTACGACGGCTCGCCATCACTTTGACACCGCGCTTGTGCTCCAGATAGCCGTAAATAGAATCTGCCGCAATCTCGGGAGTCAGGCCCTTGGCGATCGACGCCAAAAAATAGCCATGGTCCACTTGGCGCGCGTTGCCGTTGAGGCTTCGGACACGCACTACGCGAATCAACTCCTCGCCCACCTTAAAGCCCAGGTGACGAGAGAGTTGCTCTGTGCAAACCAGATGTTCGAAAGACTTAACGTCCGTCGATGCAACGGCATTGTTGCGCTTTGCAAACTCGCCAAACGACTCAACCTCTTCGAGTGCGCCCAACATGTCGGTTTCGCCCTTAAGCCAAATAACGCGCACGCCCTTGCCGTGTATGGGCTGCACAAACATCCCGTCGGCCAGCATACCCAAGGCGCGACGGACGGTATTGCGAGTGCATCCGAACTCCGCGGTCAGCTCGGCTTCGGTTGGCAGCATCTCCTGAAACGCATAGGTCCCATTAATGATGCGCGAGCGTATTTCTCGGTAGATTCCTTCGTATATCGCTTTTGGCATTGTTTCACCTCTACATTATTCATTTCCGGCTAGGCACGATAGCATTTCTTAAAGTTGTTTAAACCGAATATCGGTAAAGCGACAGGATTTAACCGTTGACGGTTTCTGTCATGCCCAAATCGGTTTCGCTCAAAACTGCCGGTACGACAATCGTCTGGTCCTCTACAATGAATCCATTGTTTAAACGTTTCCCCACGCGCAACGCGCCTCGATATTCGGAAGGCAGAACATGCTGCAAAAAATCCAACGCTTTGGCGGGGCAATGTTCGCGCCCGCCATGCTGTTTTCTATATCAGGCCTCATGGTCGGCGTCTCCGCTCTCGCAACGACTGCGGACATCGTCGGCGATCTCGCCGTATACGGAACCCCTTGGTACGTTTTCTGGGCTATCATCCAGCGCGGCTCGTGGACGGTCTTTAAACGCCTCCCGCTCCTTTTTGCCGTAGCGCTGCCCATCGGTCTTGCCCAAAAACAACCGGCTCGTTGCTGCCTCGAGGCTCTCGTCGCCTATTTTGCCTACTGCTTCTTTTTGAGCGAGATCATTAAGCTGAGCGGAGACAACCTTGGACTTGAGTACCCGTCATCTTTGACCTCCGCCAGCGGTATCACCGTCATCGACGGCATCAAGACGCTCGACACCGGCATTATCGGCCCGCTGGCGGTATCGGCAACCGTCGTCGCCATCCATGACCGCTTCTACGATGCCAAAATTCCCGATTGGCTCGGCACCTTCTCGGGCTCCTCGCTGGTCTACCTCATCAGCTTTTTTGCCGTGTTTGCCCTTGCCGCTATCTCGGCCGCCATCGTGCCCTACGTATACGATGTAACTGATACGCTGCGTCACGCGCTTGCAGGCATCGGTCCCTTTGGCGTGGGCATCTTTGTCTTTTTAGAACGAGCACTCGAGCCCTTTGGCCTGCACCACCTGCTCTACATGCCGATCTACTACGACAACCTGGTCATTAACGACGGCATCTACGCCACGTGGAGCAGTTTGCTCCCCATCCTCTCCCATAGCACGCGCCCCCTTAATGAACTTGCGCCGTGGGCCGGTTTTACCGCCACCGGCTGGGTCAAGCTCTTTGGCCTTCCTGCCATCGCAGCTGCGTTCTACTCCACCGCAAAACCCGAGCGCCGTGCCGGCCTCAGGGTCATCCTTGCTCCCGCCATCATCGCCTCGGTGGTTTGCGGCGTTACCGAGCCACTCGAGTTTCTCTTTATGTTCACCCACCCCGGGCTCTTTTTGCTCTACGCCGTCTTATCGTCTTGCCTTGCCACAACCATGAATCTCTTTGGCATCGTCGGCATCTTCTCGGGCGGCCTGATGGAGATGGCAGCCTTCAACTTTATTCCGCTCATGCGCACGCATGCCGGTGCCTATCTTTTGGCGCTCGGTATCGGCCTTGCCTTTAGCCTCATCTTTTTTGTTAGTTTTCGAGCACTCATCTTGGTCTATGACCTTAAGACACCGGGCCGCGAGGATCATGTTGCCAATCGCGCGGCAATCGATTGTTTAACGGGAAGCGACTTTGCCAAAGAGCAATCCCCCAATGACGAGGTCGATAGTCGATCCGATCAAGATCACGTCCTCGCTGAGCGGGTAATTCAGCTTTTAGGTGGCGTTGGCAATATCGTGGGCGCAACCAACTGCGCCACGCGCCTGCGCGTCGAGGTCGCAGACCCTTCCATCGTTGCAGATAACGCGTCGTTTGTCGCGGTGGGCGCCAAGGGCCTCATCATTACGGGCAAGACCGCCCAGGTGGTCATCGGCATCTCCGTTCCCCGCGTTAAAGAGCATTTTGACCAGATCATGGGCCTCGAGCCGGAATTTGTGCCCACCACCTCGGCCTCCCCTGCCGCCAGCGCAGCCCATAAGCGCGGCGCTATTTGCTTCTTCGATATCGACGGAACGCTCGCCTGGCAAGACCCCAGGCTCGCCCAAGACCTTCCCGAAGACGAGCGGGACCTCTCCCCCTATCCCAACGAGGCGGTTTCGCAGGCAATCCGCGAGTTTGTCGCCAACGGCAACATGGCCTTTATCTGCACGGGACGCACCCTGAGCTGCATCCACCCCAAACTTCTTGAGCTGCCTTGGACCGGCATCGTCTGTCTTGCGGGCGGTTACGCCGAGATCAACGGACACGCAATTCGCGATCTGTCGATGACGCCCAGTATGCTGCAGCGTCTTGCCCCCTACCTTGAGCAATCGGGCGAGGTCATCCGCTTTGAGGGCCTCAACGGCGTCGTGCGCATGAGTGCCGATGCGCCCGATGCTCCCGGATACGCGCGCACCCTGGGCGACGCAGTCACGCAGCTGCAACATTACAGTGTCTACAAGATCTTGATGTCTACATCGCTCGCCAACCACATCGCTCAAGATAAGGCACTTGAGCCGCTGCTGTGCTTTAATGAGCTCGAACTCGAGGTAACCGAAATCTCGCCCCGCGAATGCACGAAGCGCGGGGGCATCCAGTCTGTACTCGACGCCCTCGACCCCCACCACGGAACCGTATACGGCATTGGCGACGCCAGCAATGACGTCTCGCTGATGAACGCCGTCGATGTCGGTATCGCCATGGGCAACGCACCAGACTATCTCAAGGATAAGGCCGATTACGTGACCGACACCGTCGATCACGACGGTGTCGTTGCGGCGCTCGAGCATTTTAGGCTGATTTAGGCACACTCCATCAAACGCACGCCCGTTGTCCTAAATCGCCAAAACTGCCGCGCCAAACGCCCTGATGTGGCAATATGTTGTCTGCATATTGCATCAATGCAACCTCAGAAAGAATGCGAGAACCCGTGTCCAGTCCGTTTACCAGCTTTTTAGCCCAACACTTTGACCAGATTAACGACTATCTGGCCACGTTCTTTGACGGACAGGCGACCTCTGCCGATATCGAGCGCTACCTGTACGCGCCGCTCTCGGCTTTTACGGCCAACGCCGGCAAGCGCCACCGCCCGCTTATCTGCATGCTCGCCGCAACCGCAGTGGGCGGCAGCTTTGAGAGCGCCCGCAGCGCCGCGGCAGCCATCGAGCATTTCCAGTCGGGCGCGCTGATCCACGACGACATCGCCGACAACGGACAGCTTCGTCGAGGCAAACCCTGCATGCACCTTACCGAGGGCACGGGGCTTGCCATCAATTGTGGCGACCTGGCGCTCACCATGGTCACCAAGACGGTTCTCGACGACCCCACGCTGGAGTCCGACGTGAAGCTGCGCGTGCTCCACGAGCTTACCGAGATGATCGTCCGCACCATCGAGGGTCAAGCGCTCGACCTGGGTTGGGTCCGTGACGGGCGCTTTGATATCTCGGTTGATGACTACCTGGACATGGCGACGCACAAGACCGCGTTTTACAGCGGAGCCACGCCGCTTGCCGCCGGAGCCATTATCGGCGGCGGCAGCGATGAGCAAATCGAAGCGCTGCGCGCCTTTGGCCTGCACACAGGCCTTGCCTTTCAGATTCAGGACGACCTGCTCAACCTTGTCGGCACTAAGGAAGCCGCCAACAAGGACTTCCGCACCGACATCACCGAGGGCAAGCGCACGCTTGTCGCCGTACACGCCCTCTCTGATGAGCGCCACCACGACGAGGTCGAGGCGATTCTTTCCTCAGGCACCGATGATCCCGCGCAGCTCGCACGCGCCGTGGAGATCTTCCAGGAGACCGGCTCCATCGATTACGCCCACACTTACGCGCTCGACCTGACCGCTAAGGCCAAAGCGGCCATCGAGAACGTTGAGCTTGATCCGCACGCACGCGAGCTGTTCCTCTCCATGGCAGATTTCTTTGTGGAGCGTCTTAACTAACGGGGGTTATAAAACCTGTCAGCAGCGTATTTAGGCACAACTTGCTACACTGTTGAGTGCATGTTTATGCATCCCTTTGCGTTGTCTATCCGACAGACGCTCAAATAGTACGAATGGTACGCCGAAAGGGGTTCGTTCATGGAACCTATTACAACGGGCATGCAAGGAGCAGCCGTCGAGGACGTGCAGTCTCGTCTCCTGCAGCTCAGCTACACGATTGATGCCGCCGAAGTCACCGACAAGTACTTTGGAGCCACCACTGAGCAGGCCGTCAGCACCTTCAGGCTCGACAGCGGCCTTGCTGCCGGTCATGCCGTCGATATCCCCTGTTGGAGCGCCCTTGTAGACGCTTCGTATAAGCTGGGCGACCGCACCCTCTATCTGCGCATGCCCAATTTCCATGGCGCCGATGTGCAGGCCCTGCAGCGCGCTCTCAACGTTTTGGGCTTTGCCTGTGGCGAAGACGACGGCTACTTTGGCCCGCATACCGAGGCCGCCCTGCAGCAGTTCCAGGAAAATGTCGGCCTGTTTGCCGACGGCATGGCCTTCCAGGACACCTACGCCTACATCAACCGCCTGCACCATGTGTGGGAGGGCAAGCCCTCGGTCACCGAAGCCGAGTCCCGCATCGGTTTTGCTCGCGCCGCCAACGTGCTCGAGCGCTTCCAGATTGCCGTTATCGGCGAGGACCCCATCGCACGCAGTGTTGCGTCGCGCATGTGGAATATCGCCACGGCAACGACCGACAACAGCGGCATGATGCTCTGCGACTCCGAGGTCCCAACCGACGTTGACCTGGTGCTCGAGATCGCAAGCGACGAGCTGCCCGCAGATGCAGCACCGCGCGCCACGATTGCCCTCGCCGAGTGCCACAACCTGGCCCAGCGCATCCGCACTGCCAGTGTCGCCGCACAGCAGAAGCCGGCACGCATTCGCATTGAGCTCACGGGCATGACGCGCTACAACGGCACCTTCACGGCCAGCGACGCGCAGACACTCGCCGTACGCCTGCTCGATGGTGTTTGCGATGCCCTCGCAGATTAGGTAAACTAAACGAGTTGCTTTTGGGCAACACCACACATTGGGACGTAGTTCAACGGTAGAACTCCGGTTTTTGGTGCCGGCTGTTGGGGGTTCGAATCCCTCCGTCCCAGCCCTTAAGAACACAGCGCTCCAGGCCCTTATGAACCTGGAGCGCTTTCTTGTGGGCAAGCGGAGGAATTCGAACCCGCAAGGGTGCGGAGCTGAGGAAACGCGAAGCGTTTTCCAGCGCAGCACGCAAGGAGCGAAGCGACGCAGCGGGGCGCGGCCGCCGAAAAGGCGGACGCGGAATCCCTCCGTCCCACAGCCGGCACTTGGGGACGTTCCTAAAGTGCCGGCACTAAAGGAACGTCTCCAAGCGCCGGCCTCCCAAAATCTACCTTTAAAAGACAGGCGCCCCAGGCCCATAAGGACCAAGAGCACCTTTCATCTAGAAAATATCAGCCCGGTTCCGAAAAGCGAGCCGCATGCGACAACCAAGTAGCCGCAGGCCCCGGGAGAGCGGGGACACCGGCTTAGGTTTATCGCGAGTTCCGCACGAACAGGAGGCCACTTAATGTGGCCTCCGTCGTGAGCAGGACTGTAGAGCAGGAAACCTAAGCCGGTGTCCCCGCTCTCCCGGGGCCGAACGCCCTAGTTGTTGAGCATGCGGTCGAAGCTTCCCGAGTCGCCATCCCGATAGTCTGCGGTCATCAGAATCTCCTGCGGAATGCGCCCGCCCTCGCGCAGCACGTTGCGGAACTGCACGCGCGTGACCATGGGCAGATCCTTGATCGTCGCTGCCAGGTTCTGCGGCACGCCCTGGTTGGCAGCCGCGGGCTCGCACTCGCCGCCGGCCTTCACGCGACGCTTATGCTCGGCGAGCATGGCGCGGTACATGCCGGCATGCAGGCGAATCTCAACCACATTGGCATTGCGAGTCTGCTCGACAATGCGCGCGCCCTCGCGATCGATATCGCCTACGTAGTAGACGTAGTTAAAGCGATAGCCAATCTCGGCCAGATAATCGTCCAAGGCATGCGAGACGCTCGCCTTGCATCCGCCGCCAAAAATCACGCCGCCCACCTTGATGCCAAAGAGCTTGGCGTGCTTGCGGCCACGCAGCAGCTTGACGATCTCGTCGTAGGTGTCCAGGTTCTCGACCATAATGAACGGCTTGTCGGCTCCCAGCGTAAAGAAGCCCGTAAAGTGCACGGGGCGATTGGGGGCGACCTTGATCGCTTGCATGCTGATGCCCTTTTCGGTCATACGCCTAATCAAGCGCTCACCGTGCTTGCCGTCAAAAGCCTTCTCGTCGTTAAAGATCTGGTAGGCACGCTGGCGGCGCGAGGCAACCGGCGTATCGGCACCTCGATTCTGCTCGATCCAAGCCTGGATGATTGCGATTTCCTCGGCAATCTTGCGGTTGGACATCTCGTTGTGCTGAGTGCGCTGCGGAGCCTTTTTGCCGTCCTTGCCCTCGACCTTTACGATCTGTGTCTGCTGCTCCTTGATCTTAGAGAGCGCCGTAGGCGTAGGGACAACCTTGAGCAGCTGCCTGCCTAAAACGCGGGCAAGGGCAAACGCCAAGACCTCGCCGTGGACGGACGACTTGGGCTGCTGGGCAGCAGTATCTGCTGCGGCAGACTCCGGCTTCTTCTGAGACTTGCGCTTAGAATCGCCCTGGGAATTGCGCTCGTGCTTCGGCATAGACGCCTGCTTCTGCGGACGAACGGACTTGCTCTCCTTCGCCGGCTGGCGCTTAGGCTGCCCCGAAGAAACCTCGGCCTTCGCATCCTCGTTCTGCGGCGTGGTCTTCTCGGTTGCAGTCTCGGCATGGGAACTGCGGCCCCCACGATGGCGACGGCGGCGAGGCTTGCTCGACGCGCCCTGCTCCGCCTGCTCATCAGTAGGCTGCTGGCCCTTGGCCTCGGCATCAACCTCAAGCTGCGGCTCAACAGGCTTCTGCTCGCGAGCCGCCGGCTCAACGGTCTTCTCGTCCTGGGTGGTCGAAACCGACTCGCCCTTCTCCTGACGCTTTACGGGATACGCACGTCCCGCAAAACCGCGGCCGGGACGACACGAACCCGGAGCCTTCTTGGCAGACTCCTCAACATCGTCTGCAACCTCAGAAGACTCTTCAACCTCACGCGCGGCATCCTGCTGTGCAGTCTTAAAGTGAGCACCGCGACGACGCTTGGGCTCTTGGGCCTCCACGGGCTTTTGCTCCCTCGCGGGCTTCTGCGACTCGGCAGCAACCTCGGTCTCAAGAGCCTCAGCATCCGTCTCACCCTTTCGAGCAACGGCGCGACGGAAGCGCTCCTGCTGGGCGCGGCGCTGCGCATCGCGCTTGCCACCCCCGCCAAAACCGCCGCGTCCTGCCTTGGCCGTAAAGGCACGCACGACGTTCTCATCGAGCAACTCATCGGTATCGACATGCTCACGCGGAGCAGCTTCTTCCACAGCAGGCACGTCAGCGGAATCCTCGACGACAAAATCTTCGACGGACTCGGCAGGCTGCTCCTGGACATCGCGGATCTCGGCATTGATGGTATAGAACGCCGGGCGCCCGTTAATGCCGCTACCCTCGATCTTGGTCACGATCTTTGCCGCGATAAGCTCATCGCGCATCGCCTTGGTGTCACATTCCTTATCGACGGAGCGGAAAATTTGCGCCAGCGCACTCGACTTAATCTTGAGCGCCTTGCGGCAGAGCAGGTCGTAGGCAACCAGCTTGGCACGCTCGGCAGAAAGCGACGTCTGGCTGCTCAGGCGCTCAGCCAGAGCATCGACATTTTGTTGGTTATCGGAATATACCGTCTTGGCCACGGGGCCCCTTTCATATGCACACATATACGTCTATATGGTACAACGCGCGCCCTTATCCACGCAAAACATCTGCGAGAACACTCGAGCGTCACCCGCTTTTGCATGAAAAAAGACCGAGCCCGCGAAGTCGCGGACCCGGTCTTTCCGAGTCATATAGATGTGACGTTCAACTCGTCAGGTCGACTAAGCCTTGGCGGCCTCGGCGTCGACAGGAGCCTCGGCAGCAGCAGCGCGGCCATACTCGGCCTTGCCCATCTCGGACCACTCGGGCTCCTCGTCGGGCATGGAACCGGCCTCCTTGCCGAAGAACTCCTTGAGGCAGTTAACGGCAACGATGAGGCCCAGGACCATCAGCAGGACGGCGAAGACAAGCTGCAGGCCCTTGGTGGCGGCGACGGAGACGGCGGCCGTGGTGGCGGTAGCCGGGATGGTGCCGAAGAAGCCGTAAGCCTGGACAGCGGCCATGCAGCCCATGGCGCTCTGGACCAGCGAGGTGAAGGTGCAGCAGAGCAGGAAGACGACGGGCACGTAGAGCATCCAGCCCTTGCGGCCGGTGCACTTGCAGAACACGGCGAGGGTGATCATAGTCATGCCGCCGAGCAGCTGGTTGGAAGCACCAAAGAGCGGCCAGATGTTGGCATAGCCACCAAAAGCGAGGGCGAGACCAGGAAGCAGGGTGACGACCGTGGCGAACCAGGGGTTGCCGAGGACCTTCATGTAGCCGGCCTTGGACTCGATGGCCAGGGCATCGTTGGTCTGGGCAAAGAACTCGGAGAACGAAGTGCGGGCGATGCGGGCGACGGCGTCGAGCGAGGTCAGGGCCAGAGCAGAGACGTTCATGGTCATAAAGACGGTAGCGAGCGTGCCGTCAACACCGAAGGCCTGCATACCGCGGGAGATGCCAGCGGCGAAGATCTGGAACGGGGTGGAAGCGACACCAGCATTGAGGGCGCCGGTACCGGCGGTGTTCATATCGGAGAACATGATGCCGGCGACGATGATGGCAAGGATGCCGACGAAGGACTCGACGATCATGGCGCCGTAACCGACCTTGACGGCGTCCTGCTCCTTCTCGACCTGCTTAGAAGAGGTGCCGGAAGAAACGAGACTGTGGAAACCGGAGAGAGCACCGCAAGCGACGGAGACGAACAGGACCGGGAACATCATGCCGGAGGCAGTGGAGAAGCCGGTGAAGACCGGAGCGGTGATAGTGGCCTGACCGTTGACGCCCAGGACGACGATGCCGAGGACAGCGCAGACGATCATGACGATCATCATGATGGAAGTGAGGTAGTCACGCGGGGTCTTGAGCATCTGGATGGGCATAGCGCCAGCGAAGACCAGGTAGACCATGACGACGGCGAACCACTGGAACTTATCCAGGTAGACCGGGAACTGCATACCGACGGCGAACATGAGAACCATGAGGACCACGCCGGTGACGAACTCGGCAGCGCCGGTGAGGTTGAACTTCTTCTGGGCCCAACCAAAGGCGATAGCGACGAAGGTGAACAGGATGGAGATGGTACCAGCGCAGCCGGCGGCATAGGACTTGGTGAAGTCGATGGCACCGGTAGCAGCACCAGAAGCGTCAACGGCCGGGGTGAACATGAACGTCTTGCAGACCATGTCGGTGAAGGCGGCGATGACGATGATGCAGAACAGCCAGCAGAACAGCAGGAACAGGCGACGACCGGTCTTGCCGATGTACTTCTCGATGAGCTGAGCGAGCGACTTGCCGTTGTTCTTCATCGAAGCGTACAGGGCACCAAAGTCGTGGACGGCACCAAAGAAGATGCCGCCGACGAGAACCCAGAGCACGACGGGCAGCCAGCCAAAGGCCATGGCGACGATCGTACCCGTAACAGGGCCAGCACCGCAGATCGAGCTGAACTGGTGCGAGAACGCGGTGAAAGCGGAGACGGGCGAGAAGCTCTTGCCGTCCTTCATGCGCTTGGCCGGCGTGAGGGCCTCTTTGTCAACGCCCCACTTGTTGGCCAGCCATCGGCCATAGCCCAGATAGCCGCAGGCGAGCACCGCCGCGGCCACAACCATGAGCAAAACTCCGTTCATTACATTTCCTCCTCTAAAAAGAATTTCCTAGACATAAAAAATGAGGGCCGTCGGTTGCGCTCGACGGCCCTCATCTTCATCAGCCGCCCGTTATCGTACGGGCCAGCTGTATGTGCTAACCCGCATCAGATAATTACTACGCTGATAATGTTTAGCTGATGCGTGAACATGTCTAAGAAATCCTCTTCAATCATGATGTGAACGATCCGTGCGTGTTCACATCCCCCAGTGGTTGAAAAGGAGTATGAAACTTTAGTTACCTAAAGTCAACGCAAATATGTAATGAATTTTCAACTTTTTTGAATTTCTCGGTACAAAACGCCATTGACCTCGGACTTTACCCCACGACAGTTTTTGCATGAGAGATGCCCCTGAGAGCCGCGGGAGCCGGGCGGCGCATATGAACTTTCCTGCTCTACAGTCCTGCGCAAGACGGAAAGCACATTAAGTGCTTTCCTTTGCGTGCGGAACTCGCGATAAAGTTCATATGCGCCGCCCGGCTCCCGCGGCTCTCAGGGGCTCCCATCCCAAATGTGCGGAGCAAAGCTCCGCACACCAACTTTTTCTTTCAGCTAAAGAACGCTGGAAATTCGACGCTGGCTTGTTAACCTTGCTGGACGTTGTCGACGCCAAACCAGCCCAGAAGCTATATCGATACAGAAAGGTCCCCGGACGGAGGGGCCGGATATAAGGTTTATCGCGAGTTCCGCACGCAAAGAAGGCCACTTAATGTGGCCTTCGTCTTGCGCAGGACTGTAGAGCAGGAAACCTTATATCCGGCCCCTCCGTCCGGGGACCGCGCCGTACCAGCTACAGCGTCATGTTCGGATCGGCGTCGACATCGAACGGCGAGATTTCACCTCGGTCGAATTTACGGCGAGCGACCTCCGCGATCATGGCTGCGTTATCGGTACAGGCAGACAAGGGCGGCACCGTTACGCGAATCCCCTGACGCCCAAGCTTCTTGATCATCATCTCGCGCAGATGCGGGTTGGCCGAGACGCCGCCACCGATGCAGTATTCCTTGCATCCGGTAGCGTGCAGTGCATTTTTGGCCTTCTTGTACTGCACGTCAAAGACAGCTGCCTCAAACGAAGCCGCCAGATCGGGAAGGTGAATCGTGCGCCCGGCCTTGGTCTCTTGCTCGATGTAGAGCGTCACCGCCGTCTTGAGGCCCGAAAGCGAGAAGCGGTAGTCCCCCCTGCTGTTAAGCGCACGGGGGAAATCGATCGCCTTGGGGTTGCCCGTCTCGGCCAGCTTAGAGATGATGGGGCCACCGGGATAGCCCAGGCCCAGCGCCTTGGCCACCTTGTCGAAGGCCTCGCCCACGGCGTCGTCGAGCGTCTCACCGAGCACCTCGTAGTCGCCCCATGCCTTTACGTGCACGAGCATGGTGTGCCCGCCCGAGACAAGCGTGAAGATGAACGGCGGCTTGAGGTCGGGCTGCGCCAGCAAGTTGGCAAACAGGTGCCCCTCCAGATGGTTGACGCATACGAGCGGCTTGCCAGCAGCGTAGGCAAAGCCCTTGGCGAAGGCGACGCCAACCACGAGCGCGCCCACCAGGCCCGGACCCTGCGTCACGCCCACGGCGGCAAGCTCACTTGGTGCAATGGCTCCGCCCGTAAGGCCCAGCGATGCTGCGGCATCCTCGAGCGCCGCATCCACGACACTCACAATCACCTCAACGTGCTTGCGCGAAGCGATCTCGGGCACTACGCCGCCAAAACGGGCATGGAAATCAATCTGTGTCGACACCTGGTTGGCCAGCATATTGCCATCCGCATCGATAATCGCCACGGCCGTCTCGTCGCAGGAGCTCTCGATAGCGAGCACTAGGCGGCGGCGCTCAATTTCGGCACGCTCCCCCTCGGAGCGCCCAGGCGCAGGCAGCGGCCATACGCGCTGCTCTGCCGCCGTCGGCTCGGGCGAAGCATTGTCGACCGGAAGTACCAAGGGCAGCGGGGCCGTCATGACGATGGCGTCCTTGCCGGCACCATAGTAGCCGCGGCGACGGCCAGCCTCGGTAAAGCCCAGAGCGTTATAGAGCGCAATCGCGCCCTCATTGCCGTCCTCGACCTCGAGCGAAGCCGTGGTGCAGCCGAGCATCTGGGCATCATAGCTCACGTGCGACAGCAGCTTGCGGGCAATGCCCTCACGGCGATGTGCCGGGTCGACGGCGACATCCAGAATCTGCACATCACCGTCCACGACCATACCGCCGGCAAGGCCCAGCAGCTTGCCGTCGTCGTGTGCTACCCACCAACTACGCGGCGCAGCGACGTCCTCGCCCAGTTCGGACAGGAACATGCCCGGCGTCCACGCTTCGTGTCCGGCACCTTCAAAGCAGGCAGCCTCCAGCGCGCTCGCGCCCTCGGCATCCGCCGCGCCCATGGGACGGAACTGCAGATGACGACCGGCGAGCTCATCGGCAACGCCCGTAATTTCGCTCTGCGCACTCTCGGCAAGACCAAGACGCTTGCGCTCGTTTTCCTCGGCATCCGAAAGGCGCGTGTAAATCGGCAGGACGCGGGCCGGATCGCCGTCACCCGCAGCGTGCGCGAGCAGCAAGCCCTCGCCCGAAGGCCACCACAGGTCGCGCTCCACGCAGCGGGCGGTCTCGTCCTCACCCAGCAGCTTGCCATAGCGCACGAGACCGTCACCGGTCAGCTGAACCTGGTCCCAGTCCGCTGCTTGGCGCCACTCATCGAGCGCCACGGCGGCCTTGACCACGTGCTCGCGCTCAAATTGACGCTCGGGACCCTCATCGACCAGCATATACAGCGCCGGATATACCTCACCGCGCATAGCATCGGCCAAGATACCAAGCTTGCCGCGCACGCCAGCCTTCCACGCCGTCCAAGCGCAAGCATCGAGCGTCGACACGCCCAGCAGCGGAACATTGGCACCACGCGCGAGGCCCTTGGCAGTGGAGATGCCGATGCGCACGCCCGTAAAGGACCCCGGGCCGCGGCCGACCACATAGCAACCAACATCGCTGCGATCCAGACCGGCTTGAGCCAGCACGCCATCAACGGTATTCACGAGCTCAACGTTGGCGTGACGGCGACACATGTGATCGCCACTCACGAGCTTCGTCTCGCCCGTCTGCCCATCAATCCAGCTTGCCGCGCAGGCAAGCATGTCGGTCGAAGTATCGAGCGCCACCACCAGCGCGTTGTCGTTATGCAAGCTCATCTTGTACAGCCTTATCAATCAAATGGGAAAGCTCCATTGCGCGGTCACCGTGCGCCTCAAGTGTTATCGTTCGCACATCGCTGTCGCCCTCATCACGCTTGAGCGTCACCGAAAGATACTCATCCGTCAGCTCGTCTTGGAATTGTTCGCCCCATTCCAGCAGGCAAGTACCCTCATAGCCCAGCACATCGAAAATGCCCGTATCCTCGAGCTCGTAGGCATGCTCCAGGCGGTATAGATCAAAGTGAAACAGCGGAATACGACCTTGATCGTGAACGGCCATGAGCGCAAACGTAGGGCTCGTAACCATATGCCCATCGCCCAGCCCGCGCGAGACGCCCTTGGTAAAGTGAGTTTTGCCCACTCCCAGGCCACCGGTCAGGATGAGCACATCGCCGTCCTCAAGGCACGGTGCAATTAGCTCGCCAAAGTACTCCGTATCGGCAGCGCAAGTCGTTTTGTAAGTACCTACCCCCAGGCGCTCCAGGGACATATATGCTCCTTATTATTCCGAGGCGTCCTCTGGTGCGGGATGTCGCTCCAGATAGTCGCCCAGCATCTTAAAGTCTTCCTCCAGTAGCTCCTGCCACGCCGGATTGCGTAGCGCTGCTGCCGGATGGAACGTGGGCATTACTACAAAATGCCCCATCTGGTGGAACCTGCCGCGCAGCTTAGTAATGCCAATCTCGGTCTTAAGCACAAAGTGCGTCGCGGGGTTGCCGAGCGTCACGATAATATCGGGCCAGATGCTTCGAATCTGCTCGCGCAAAAACGGTGAGCAAGCCAGCACTTCCTCGGGGCGCGGATTGCGGTTTCCCGGCGGGCGGCACTTAAGCACGTTGGCAATGTAGACGTCTTCGCGTTTGAGCCCCGCCAGCGACAAAATGCCGTTGAGGTCCTCGCCTGCCGCCCCCACAAAGGGCTCGCCCTGCAAATCCTCATTGCGGCCCGGCGCCTCGCCAATAAACATCACACGAGCGCGGGGGTTTCCCACGCCAAACACGATATTGTGACGCGACTGGTAGAGCTGGCAGAGGTGACAATCGCCCAGAACGGCCTCGATCTCCTCGAGTGCGACCTCACGCGGCGCCTGATGGCTATGGCCGGGGATGTGCATGACGCCCATAGCGGCTCCTACACGTAGACCTTGTCGAGACGCATGCCAAAGCCGCAGGCGACCTCGTAGTTAATCGTGCCGCGTAGGCGCGCCATCTCGTCCATGGTAATCTCGGCATCTCCATCGCGGCCGACAATGATCATCTCGTCACCATACTCGGCCTCGGGAATCTCGTGTGCCGGGTTGGACTGAATGGCGACCATAAACTGGTCCATGCAGATATTGCCAACCTGATGCACGCGCTCGCCGCGATACAGCACATCCATACGATTGGAAAGCGTACGCGATAGGCCATCGGCATAACCGATCGGCAGCGTGCAGATCTGAACGCGCGTACGCGGTACGCGGTAGGTAAAACCGTAGCCCACGCCCTCACCCATCGCAGGGTGCGCCACGCGCGTCACACGCGCATGGACGCTCATAACGGGATCAAGCTGCATCACGCGGCCACTCAGCTCGCACGGCTGCATGCCATACAAGCCAACGCCGGCGCGGATCATATCAAAATGCATCGAGGGGTCGAGCATCGAGGACGGCGTGTTGGCGCAGTGCACGATACCGCACTCAAAACCCGCATCCTTAATGGCCTGAACGGCCTCGGTAAAGCGCTGGCACTGCAGCTTGTAGTCCCAGCCCGAAGGTTCATCGGCCGTGGCGAAGTGCGTAAATACGCCGTCGCACTGAATACCGCGATGAAAATTTATACCGCGGACAAAGTCGACAACCTGCGTGTAGTGAACGCCGATACGATTCATGCCCGTCTCGATGGCGAGATGATACTTGCCCACTTTGCCCGCCGCGACGGCACATTCGCCATACGCAAGAGCAAAGTCAGACGTATAGACCGAGGGCATGATATCAAACTCGAGCAACGTCGGAATGGCCTCGATAGGCGGCTCGCTCAGGATGAGGATGGGTTTCGTAATCCCGCCCTGTCGGAGCTCAACGCCCTCGTTAACCGTCGCCACGGCAAACATGTCGGCACCGGCCGAGTACATGATCTTGGCGCACTCAACAGCTCCATGACCATAAGCATCGGCCTTGACCACGCAGCACAGGCGCTGACGTGGATTCAGCAAGTTCTTATAGGCCCTCGTGTTGCGACGGAGCGCCCCGCGGTCGATCTCGACCCAGGACCAGCGCGTCAAATCGGCTTTATTCATGATTAGTCATCCGACCCTTCGTCCATGATTCCCAGATCTTCAAGCGCATCCTTTGCCGCCAGTTCCATGGCAGGACCGATCAAGTCGATAAGATCGGTCGCGATGACGCTCTTCTCACCATACTCCGTCGCCGCGGCAAAACCGGCGTAGCTGTGAAGTGCGACGGCGTACGAATACAGCAACTCCCAACGATCCATCTCGTCGCGCATGGTGGCAAGCGTGCCGGCCAAAATACCCGCGAGAACATCACCCGAACCGGCAGTTGCCAGAGAAGCCGGACCCGAGAGCGGCAGCAGCACACGCTCAACGCCACAGATAGCCGTCGTCGGCCCCTTGGCAATGACCACCAGATTGTCGGAGCCTGCAGCCCAGACAACCTTCTGCGCGGCCGCAATCGCGGTACCAAGGTCGTTCACCTCGTCACCGGCAACCAGACGCGAAAGCTCACGATAGTGCGGCGTCATAACCAACGGCTGCTCGCGACGATACATCTCGGGATTACTATCAATACCGTCAATGGCAATCTTAGCAAGGCAGTTGAGTGCATCGGCGTCCAAAATAAGCGGCACATCAAGCTCGAGCAAGCCCGAAACCACCTGCATAGCGCCGGCAGATGTCGTCATACCGGGACCGCACAGTACACAGCTGTACTTCTTTGCAATCTCACACACAGTCATGCGCGCAGCGGCGCCAAAGGAGCCGCGAGAATCAGACGGAATAGCAAAGACGGGAATCGAAGGAAGTGCCATGCGAATAAGATTGGCGCAGGCGTCAGGAGCCGCGACTGCCACGTAACCAGCACCCGCGCGAGCTGCAGACTTGGCCGCCATAATGGCAGCACCAGGATATTGCGCAGATCCGGCGACAATAAGCACAGAGCCACGGGAATACTTATCGATATTCGTAGGTAGTGGAGCAAAGTAATCAACTAAGTCACCGGGCTCGACAATCTCGGCGGCGTGGTCGACATCATCGATGACCTCGTCAAGACGGTCGTAAAGATTGCCGCAGATCAAATCGCCAGCATACTCAGGGCCATCAGCGCTATACAGACCAATCTTGGGCGCAATCATCGTCACCGTATGCTCGGCACGAATGCAGTCGTCATCAACAACGCCCGTCTCGGCATTCAGGCCCGAGGGGACATCAATGGATACGACACAATCGGCGCATTCATTGACCGTAGGAATCCAGATGGAGAACGGCGCACGCAGATTCCCGTGGAAACCGGTTCCAAAAATGGCATCGACAACAACATCGGCCTTATCGATCAAAACCTCGAGTTCGTCACGCGAGGGGCCGACGCAAACGTGCACATCGCGGCCGGCAGTACGACGAGCAACATGACGTGCCAGAGCAGCAGGAATCTCATCCGGCTCAACCGGAGAAACGATATCGACGTCCACACCCTTATGGCTCAGAATATCGGCGGCAACCCAACCGTCTCCGCCATTATTACCAAAACCGACCAGAACGAGAACCCGATCGGGATTGAGCTTCAAGACCTCGTTGGCGGCAAACTCACCCGCTAGCTCCATAAGCTCGGCCTTCGAAGTCCCTTCGCGTTCGATGATATCCTCGAGACGAACGACTTCTTCGGTACTCAAAACCGGTTTCATCTATGCTCCTAGCGTATCTTGCGAAGCATCGCCCAGGTGCTCCGTCAATGCTGAATTCTGCAGCTGCTCAAGCTCATCTAAAACAGAGCGAGCCTCTTTAAATGTCTGCGCTACGCGTTTCTTGGTGCTCACCTTTTCCTCTTTTGGCTTAGGCCGAGCATCTTCGGTAATCGCGATGGCATTCGCAACGGCCAAATCTCCTGTAAGCGTAATGGAAAGAGCGACTTCAACAACACCCAGTTCTTGAGCGATCTCGAGAGCACGGCCCGAAAGCAGCGCCTTCGGTTTGCCGAGTTTATCACGCGTAACCGAAACATCCTTGCGACCCACGCCTTGACTAAAACCCGTGCCGAGAGCTTTAAGTACCGCCTCGCGCGAAGCAAAGCGGCTCGCATAGTGAGCAGCGGGACGCGATGATGCATCGCAATACGCACGCTCTTCTTCGGTAAACACACGCCGAGCAAACGACGGCGTCTTTTCAAGAATTGATTTCATGCGGGAAATCTCGACGATATCAACGCCGATACCAGCTTCAGCCATGTTCACCTCCATATCGCACAGACTAAGTTATTGTAGCCCGTTCGCAGAAGATGCGACAAACGAGGGATATAAAACACAGCTACTATGTGAGACAAAAGCCCGTAAACGCAAAAAAGGGGGAGGCCGCGAGGCCTCCCCCTTCCAAGTTCAAGCGTACGGCTCGGTGCCGTCCACCGGTCAGCGGCGCCCTGGCCT
>NZ_JBDGAV010000004.1:0-49423 GCF_040910325.1 Collinsella aerofaciens
CGGCCCCGGTGCCCAAGCGCGATATCGGCGGTGCTGTTTCGCGATATTCAACAGTGCTCAAGCGAGCAAATACTCAATTGCTTCATGAGGTTAAGAGAGACCATATTGTAATCGTTGTCACTCATGACGAAGAGATGCTTGCGGCTTGCGACGAGGTCATTCCGATGCCCGGATGCTTATCGGGACGTGGCGTTGAAGGCCCAGAAGATCGAAATGGCGTGGGTGTTGGGTAAGTCCCTACGCGTACGACGTTGGGTTTCTGATCTTCATCGTCCTGCAAAGAAGGCTTTGTAACACGTTTCCCCTGGGAGGCCCCTTTTGTCCGTAGTGGCAAAGAGGGGCTTTTTCGTTTCCCTCTTGCGGCGGAGGGGGACACCATGCGCCTATACAGGACGACCTGCGCGCTTTCGTCGGATGACGGGCTATGTGTCGAGATGGGGGTCTCGGGTGGAGGCCGCGTCGCGGTCGCGGTCGGCCAGCGACCATCGGTACGGCTCAATCGTATTACCAGAACTAGTAAGGAGCCGCCCTTTCGGACGACTCAAACTGTAATGGGGCTTTTTTAGCTACCCCGGCCGTTACTCCGCCAAAGCATTCGCGCTATCTGCCGGGGTGGCTAAAATAGCCCCGTCCCAAATTAGCTACTCTGACCAAAATCCCTGGGACAAATACTTCTGATAGATTTTGTCTTTCTTGGCTATTGCGTAGTTTAAGAGATTCCATTCCAATAATTACAGCTTTTTGCTAAAGCGTTTTAGCAGTTTATACCGCTTTTGACCTGCGACTACGTTGTACTGGTATCTTCATAAGGTAACCACCTTTACCTACCGTTTACCGCAAGTTTTAGCACGTTTACCAAACCGCGCATCCTCTGCTCAAGCCTGTCCAAAACCCGCCGTATAGTTCCCTCACGGTCCGCATCCGGCGGGTCGATTCGTTACCACGGTCGTGTGCGAGAGCACATGGAAGGGGAAGTATCGTGAGCGATTGCAAGAGGGTTTACCGTTTTGGTACCGACGCCCAGGGCACTTGCGTGACTGAGGGCGACAAGTCCATGAACTTCGTGCTTGGCGGCAAGGGCGCAAACCTTGCCGAGATGAGCCGTATCGGCCTGCCGGTTCCCGGCGGCTTTACCATTACCTGCCAGACCTGTGTCGAGTACTCCGGTGCCGGCAACGTGTGGCCTGATGGCGCACTCGATGAAATCGTTGCCGCCGAGGCAGACCTCGAGGCCCGCTGTGGCAAGAAGCTCGGCGACGCCTCCGATCCGCTGCTCGTGTCGGTTCGTTCGGGCGCTCCGTTCTCCATGCCCGGTATGATGGACACGGTCCTCAACTTGGGCCTCAATGACGATTCTGTCCAGGGCCTCATCGCGCAGACGCAGAACCCGCGTTTTGCCTGGGATAGCTATCGCCGCTTTATCCAGATGTTTTCCAATGTCGTCATGGGCGTTGACGCCGACCTGTTCGAGAACGCCCTGACCCAGGCCCGTCTGGTCGCCGGCGTTCGCGTCGATTCCGAGCTTTCGGCCGAGGACCTGCAGGAACTCGTCGAGACCTTTAAGGGCATCTTCTCCGAGAACGTCGATGCCTCCCTGTATCCCGAGCTCGAGGTCGCCGATGGCAAGCCCGTTTTCCCGCACGATCCGGAGCTTCAGCTACGCCTTGCAATCCAGGCCGTCTTTGGCAGCTGGATGAACGAGCGTGCCTGCATCTACCGCAAGCAGCATGGCATTTCCGACGACCTCGGCACCGCCGTCAACGTGCAGGCCATGGCCTTTGGCAACAAGGGCGAGACCTCTGCGACGGGCGTCGCCTTTACGCGTAATCCGGCCGACGGCACCAAGGAGTTCTACGGTGACTTTTTGGTTAATGCCCAGGGCGAGGACGTCGTCGCCGGTATCCGCAACACCGAGCCCATCGCCGACCTCAAGACCACCCCGGGCCTCGAGTCCGCAGGTGAGGAGCTCGAGCGCGTGTTCCTGACGCTCGAGGATCATTACCGCGATATGTGCGATATCGAGTTCACCATTGAGCAGGGCAAGCTCTGGATGCTCCAGACCCGCGTGGGCAAGCGCACCGCCACCGCCGCCCTGCGCATCGCCATCGAAATGGTCGAGGAAGGCCTGATCACCCGCGAGGAGGCCGTGAGCCGCATCGATCCCGCACAGCTCGACCAGCTCCTGCACCCGCAGCTCGACGCCTCCAAGAAGTATGAGGCTCTGGCCAGCGGTCTTAATGCCAGCCCTGGTGCCGCCGTGGGCGAGGTCGTGTTCTCGAGTGACGACGCCGTCGCACGTTCCGCCGAGGGTCACAAGGTCATTCTGGTTCGTTGGGAGACCAACCCCGACGACCTGAAGGGCATGGTCGCCGCCGAAGGTATCCTTACCAGCCACGGTGGCAAGACGAGCCATGCCGCCGTTATCGCCCGCGGTATGGGCACGCCTTGCGTCTGCGGCGTCGAACGCTTCCACATCGACGCCGCCGAGAAGGTCGTGCGCATCGAGGGCAGCGACCGCGTGCTGCACGAAGGCGACGTTATCTCCATCGACGGTACCCAGGGTATCGTCGTCGACGGTCCCGTCGACCTGGTCTCCGCCGAGCTCACCGGCGACCTGGACACCATCCTGTCCTGGGCCGACGAAATCCGTTTGGACGAGACCAGCGGCCATGCCAACCATGTGCGTGTCAACGCCGACAATCCCGAGGGTGCCATGCTCGCCCTCGAGTTTGGCGCCGAGGCTATTGGCCTGTGCCGCACCGAGCACATGTTCCTGGGCGATCGCAAGAACATCATCCAGAGCTTTATCCTGTCTGACGATGAGGCCGTGAAGCAGCAGGCCCTGGCCGACCTGCTCAAGGTTCAGACCGAGGACTTCCTGGCGATGTTCAAGACCATGTCCGGTCGCGATGTGGTCGTCCGCCTGCTCGATCCGCCGCTTCATGAGTTCCTGGATAATCCTCGCGAGCTCGAGGTCGCCATCACCAAGAAGGAGGCCGCTGGCGCCAACGAGGAAGAGCTTGCCGCCCTGCGCACCCGTCTGCGTCGTATCGACGGCATGGTCGAGTCCAACCCGATGCTCGGCCTGCGCGGTGTGCGCCTGTCCGTCGTCTTTAGCGATCTGCCGCTCATGCAGGTTCGCGCCGTCGCCACGGCTGCTGCCCGTCTTATCAAGGAAGGCGTCGATCCGCGTCCCGAGATCATGGTTCCGCTCGTCTCCATCACGGCGGAGCATGTTCAGACCCGCGAGGTTATCGAGTGCGTGATCGCCGAGGTTTCCGTCGAAGAAGGCGTCGAGCTCAATATTCCCGTGGGCACGATGCTCGAGCTGCCGCGCGCCTGCATGGTCGCTGACGAGATCGCCCATCACGCAGACTTCTTCTGCTTTGGCACCAACGACCTCACCCAGACGACCTTCGGTTTCTCGCGTGACGACGCCGAGGCTAAGTTCATCCCGCTGTACATGCATAAGAAGATCTTGAAGGACAATCCCTTCGAGACCATCGATACGGCGGTGCTCGAGCTGGTGCGCATGGCCGTCGAGAAGGGCCGAGCCACCAACCCCGACATGCACTTTGGCGTGTGCGGCGAGCACGGCGGCGACCCCAAGTCCATCAAGGGCCTGTTTAACGTGGCCGACGTGGACTACGTGTCCTGCTCGCCCTACCGCGTGCCCCTCGCACGCCTGGCTGCCGCTCAAGCCAAGCTCGAGGCCAAGCGTTCCGCCTAACGTTTTGGGTTTAGACGCCTAGCGTAGCCCCCTTCATGCCGCCCGTCTCATTCGTGAGACGGGCGGTTATCATGTGCGGGTTTTGTCTTTTTGTCTGCGTAAAAAATTGTTCTTGCAGCAGAAACCCGCGCGTGTATACTCGAATACGTTTGTTCAACTACGTGCCGGCCAAGGTGGTACGGCACCTCTAGAAGAGTAAGGAATTGCACATGGATTACATCCGCGCAATCGAGCGTCAGCAGATCCGCGAGGACATTCCTCAGGTTCGCGTCGCCGACAACGTCAAGGTTCACTACCGCATTAAGGAAGGCGACCGCGAGCGCATCCAGGTCTTCCAGGGCGACGTCATCCGCATGGCCGGCGCCGGTGCCCGCGAGACCTTCACCGTCCGCAAGATGTCCTTCGGTGTCGGTGTTGAGCGTACCTTCCCGCTTCACAGCCCGAAGATCGCCAAGCTCGAGGTCGTTCGTCATGGTCGCGTCCGTCGCGCCAAGCTGTACTACCTCCGCGACAAGGTGGGCAAGGCTGCTCGCATCCCCGAGAAGCGCTAAGAAGATCGCAGCGTCTGTCCACTCGTTTGGACGTAAGGGTCACCTTCGGGTGGCCCTTCTTTTTATCTGATTTGCATGCAAGGAGGGCCTGGTATGGCCAACATGACGAGCTCGGTTTCGGCATCGCAGGTTGCCGGTGAGTTGGCGAGCGCTACGTTTGAGGAGATTCCTGCCCTCGTAGAGCATTATCGCGAGGACCCGCGCCAGCAGGTGATCAAGGCTTGCGAGCGTGCTCTTAAGCGCCATGCCAAGGAGCTTGCCGAGCGCGAGCGCGTCAATGACATGTACGAGCTTATGCATGAGCTTGGCGGCGATGGGGTGGTCGTTGGTGTCGACGAGGTGGGTCGCGGATCGGTGGCCGGTCCTTTGACGGTATGCGCCGTCTGCCTTCCCATGGAACCGCGCGTCTGGGGTATCAACGATTCCAAAAAGCTCACGCCCGCGCGCCGCGAGTTGCTCTCAGTGAAGATTGCCGAGGTGGCGACGGCGATCGGTTTTTGCCATATCGCGCCTAAGGATATCGATGAGATGGGTATGGCCCGCGCAATCCGCGCTGCCGTTGTGGGCGCCGTGGCCGATACGGGGCTCGAGCCCGACTGCGTCCTCATGGACGGTAACCCCTTGGGCGCCGTTCCCAACGAGCGCGATGTGGTGAAGGGCGATGCCAAGATCGCCTGCATCGCCGCGGCGTCCATCATGGCCAAGGTCACGCGTGACGAGATGATGGTCGAGTACGACGCCGAGTACCCCGAGTACCATCTGGCCGAGTCGAAGGGCTATGCGAGCCCCGAGCACATCGAGGCCATTCGCAAACATGGACTTTGTCCGCTGCACCGCGTGAGCTTTTGCGGAAACTTTCTGCAGACTGAGCGCCTTTTCTAGGCCAATTGTGAAGACAGGGACCTTAAAGGTTCTATAAACCTGCTGGTAGCGGGCCGTATGCAACACCATTGCTGCGTACGGCCCGTTTTTTGACAGCATTTGGTCAGCTTTTGGTTTGCTTCCGGTACTTACCCGCATAAAAGGTGCCCTCATCATCGGGGCAATGCAGTGTGCGGGAAAGGAGACCCCATGAGTGCCGCAAGCAAAAAGAGCAAGACGCAGTAGCTCAAGGAGTGTTGGGAAAATGGCGAGCTCGACTGCGGGGCGATGACGCCCGAGTTTATCAAGCGACTCAGTCCCCGCGAGCTGGGCATGCTGGGCGAGCTGATCACCATCGACTACTTTAACGAGCGCGGCTACACCTTGCTGGAGCAGGGTTATCGTTGCACCGAGGGCGAGGCCGACCTGGTGCTGCTCGATGAGCTCGACGATGTCGTGGTGATGGCCGAGGTCAAGACCAGACGCGTTGCGCTGGATTGCAGCACGCGGGTCTTTCCCGAGGAGGCCGTGGACGCCCAAAAGCAACGTCGCTACCGCCGCATCGCAAGTTGCTATCTCATGGAGCATTATCCTCTCAAGGCGATTCGCTTCGATGCCGTGGGCGTTACCATTCGCGGCGGGCATATCGCCGAGATCGAGCACCAGTACAACGCGTTCGATTGGCAGGTGTCGTGATGGCGTTCGAGACGTTTGCCGTTCACGCGGCCTGCATCCGCGGCGTCGAGGCGATTCCCGTCACGGTCGAGGTCTCGCTTGCCGGTGGCGTTCCGGGCATTCAGATGCTCGGTATTCCGAGTATGGAGGTGATGGAGTCACGCGGTCGTATTCGCTGCGCGATGCGCTCCGCCGGGTTCGAGATCCCACGCTCGGGCATTACGGTCAACCTGGCGCCCGGCGATATTCGCAAGACCGGTAGCGGCTTTGATCTGCCCATCGCCATCGCGGTTCTAGCGGCCGATGGGCAGATTCCCCGTGACAACCTCGATCGCTGCCTTATCGCCGGCGAGCTCGGCTTGGACGGTACGGTGCTTCCCGTCAAGGGCGAGGTGGCGTTTCAGCTGCTGGCTCGCGACATGGGGCTGTCTTTTATCGCCGGCAGGTCAGACCAGCATGTGCCACTCGCGGGCGTGGATTGCGGGTTTATCGACCACCTATCTCAGCTTGCCCATGGCATGGGGGATGCCGCACGGCATTACCTGGATTCTGAAGTGCTCGAGGCGACCTTTGAGCCCGAGCTCGATTATGCCGACGTTCTGGGGCAGGAGGTCGCCAAACGTGGCATGGCGCTTGCGGCCGCCGGCGAGCTCGGATTGCTCATGATCGGTTCGCCCGGTTCGGGCAAGACCATGCTTGCGCGGCGCATGACCGGCATCCTGCCCGAGCTTTCTCTCGAGGATCAGCAAGAGGCGCTGTGCATCCATTCGGTCTTGGGCGAGAACATCGATGGACTGCTTGCGGGGCATCGCCCCTTCCACAGTCCGCATCACAGTATTTCGACCGCGGGACTTATCGGCGGCGGGCGTCCGGTGCATCCGGGCGAAATTAGCTTGGCTCATGGCGGCGTGCTCTTTTTGGACGAGCTCGCCGAGTTTCCCACCGGCGTGCTGCAGACGCTGCGTCAGCCCATCGAGCGCGGGTACGTGAGGATCGTGCGCGTTGACGGGGCCTTTACGTTTCCGTCGCGCTTTCAGCTGCTGGCCGCGAGCAATCCCTGCCCCTGCGGGTTTTTGGGCGATCGCGAAGTGCCGTGTCGCTGCTCGGCGGCGATGGTCGAGCGCTATCGGGGCAAGTTGCGCGGTCCCTTGGCTGATCGCATCGACATGATGATCGACGTGACCCGCCCCGATCCCCAGGTGATCATTGAGGGCGCGGAGGGTATGTCATCGGCCGAGCTGCGCGATTACGTCGTGCGTGGGCGCGCCTTTCGCGCCTGGCGTGAATCCCGTATGGACGATGCGGACACCGAGGCCGAGGAAGATGAGTCGCGGTCCATTGACGGCGTCGTTTCGACCTTTGGGCTTGATGAGGCTGCCGAGAAATGCGTGCTCGGCCTGTCGAAGCGTACGCATCTCACGGGTCGCGGCATCGTGCGCCTGGTACGCATTGCACGCACGATCGCCGATGTTGCCGAAAGCGAACGGGTGACGCAGGATCACATGCTCGAGGCGGCGATGTATCAGGGAAGGAGGGACCAATGATGGCCGAGGGGACCTTCGAGCTGCATCCAGGTGATGCGTTGTATCCCGAGACCGTATTGGAGCTTTCTGATGTACCCCAGACGCTCTATGTGCGCGGCAACCCCGAGGTGCTTTCGACGCCCGCGCTCTCCATTATCGGCGCGCGCAAGGCATCGCCGTACGGTCTCGCCGTGGCAGAACTTGCGGCCAAGGTGGCGGTTGAGGCGGGGGTGACGGTGGTCTCGGGCGGTGCGGTCGGCTGCGACCAGGCGTCGGGTTGGGCCGCGGTCAACGCCGGGGGCAAACACATCGTGGTACTGGGGACCGGCGCCGATGTTGTCTATCCGCGCTCGAGCGCCGGCCTCATAACGCGCACACTCGATACGGGCGGCGCGGTCGTTTCGATTTCGCCGTGGGGTATGGGACCGCGTAAGTTCGCCTTTCCGCGGCGCAATCGTGTAATCGCCGCCTTGTCGCAGGCACTCTTTGTTTCCGAGGCGGGCATGCCCTCGGGTACGTTCTCCACGGCGGAGGCCGCTATGGACTTGGGGCGAGAGCTTCTTGCAGTGCCGGGGTCTATCCTTTCGCCCGAGTCGCGCGGGACTAACTATCTCATCGCTAACGGAGCCTGCTGCATCATCGATGAGGAATCAATCGAGATGGCCATCTCGCGCATCTACGGCACGCTGCGCTACTCGCGTCCCGATGCACCTGGCATTGCCGATCTGGACCCAACACAGCAGACCGTGATGCACGCGCTTATCGCCTCGCCGCTCAAGGTCGACGACATTGCCGCGCTCGTCTCGCTTGATGCTGTCGGCGTGCTCAAGCTCTTGGGCTCGCTCGAGCTCGAGGGTCTTATTGAGCGCATGATGGATGGAAGGTATGCGCCCTCAAAGTTTGCGCTTCACGCCCAGACGCCCTTCGGTCACAATGGAAAGCGTGTCAATTAGAAAGGTGTTTGCAGATGCAGTTCGATCAGGTGACGGTTATCGGTGGCGGTCTGGCGGGTTCGGAATGTGCGATCCAGCTGGCAGATCGCGGGTTTGCCGTAAAGCTGTGCGAGATGCGCCCCCAGGTGAGCTCTCCGGCCCACCATACCGACCACCTGGCCGAGCTCGTCTGCTCAAATTCGTTTAAGTCAACCCGTCCGGACTCTGCTGCGGGCTTGTTAAAGGCCGAGCTCGAGCGCATGGGTTCGGTTCTGCTCGATTGCGCCCATCGTGCGGCCGTTCCCGCTGGCGGTGCCCTGGCGGTCGACCGCGTCAAGTTTTCCGGGCTTGTTGAGGCCGAGGTTGCCTCCCGACCCAATATCGAGGTTGTGCACGGCGAGGTCACGCAGATTCCCGAGGGCCACGTGGTCATTGCCGCGGGCCCGCTGTGTTCTCCGGCATTGAGCGAAGAGGTCATGAAGCTCGTCGGTGGCGACGCCTTGGCGTTCTTTGACGCTGCCGCGCCAATCGTCGATGCCTCCACGCTCGATATGGACGTGCTGTTCTCTCAGTCGCGCTATGAGGAGCAGGGGAGCGGCGACTATCTCAACGCTCCGCTCAACAAGGAGGAGTACGAGGCCTTTATCGAGGCACTCACAACCGCCGACCGCGTGGTGCTCAAGGACTTTGAGGGCGGCGATCTCTTCCAGGCCTGTCAGCCTGCCGAGGAAGTCGCCCGCACTGGCAAGGATGCTATCCGATTTGGCGCCATGAAGCCAGTCGGCCTCACCGACCCGCGAACCGGACGTCGTCCCTGGGCGGCGATTCAGCTGCGCGCCGAGAACAAGGAAAAGACCGCCTATAACCTGGTGGGCTTCCAGACAAATCTGACTTTTGGCGAGCAGAAGCGTGTCTTCCACATGGTTCCCGGTCTGGAGAATGCCGAGTTCTTCCGTTATGGCGTCATGCACCGCAATACCTTTGTCGATGCGCCACACGTTCTTGACGGCACCTTTGCCGTGCCTGGCACGGGTGTGCGCCTCGCCGGTCAGATCACCGGCACCGAGGGGTACATGGAAGCGGTGGCGACCGGTCTGCTTGCCGCGCTTAACACCTATGCCGAGGCTATCGGTGCGGCTTCTGTGGAGCTTCCTCGTGTGGGCGCCCTGGGCGCGCTCGTGGGCTATGCGACCGATCCGGCAACCGTTGGCTACCAGCCCATGCATGTCAATTTTGGCCTGGTGCCGCCGCTCGAGGACGGCAGGCGCCGCAGTAAGCGCGACCGCTATCAGGCTTATGCGGATCGCGCCCTCGAGGCCCTCGATGCCTACTTGGCCACGCGTTCCGACTTGTTTGGAGGCGACCGGTCATAGCCTTTGACTTGTACGATACCGTCGACTCGTTTATCGCCTACATCGCACGTGTCGAGGGGCTCTCTCCCAATACGGTGACCGCTTATGGATCGCGGTTGGAGCGCTTTGCTGCCTGGTGCGAGCGTACGGGTGTCGATGCGCGTGCGGCCGACGTGCGTACCGTCCGCACGTATTTGGCCGAGCTTTCGCGCGAGCAGGTGGCGCCTCGCACCCTTGCGGCACATTTGTCGGCTATTCGGTCGCTCTACCGTTGGATGGCTGCCGAGGGGATTGTCGAGGGTGATGCGGTCTCGGCGATCGCGTCGCCCAAGCTGCCGCGCGACCTGCCCGGCGTCCTTACGACTCAGCAGGTCGAGGCGCTGCTCAAGACGCCTGATACCTCGACGCCCGCGGGACTGCGCGATGCGGCGATGCTCGAGCTGCTCTATGCCTCGGGTGCCCGCATCTCGGAGCTTGCCGCGCTTAACGTGGAATCCATCGCTTGGTCGGAGCGCGTGGTTCGCCTTTGGGGCAAGGGGAGCAAGGAGCGCATCGTTCCTCTGTATCGTCGCGCACTTGAGGCGACGCGCACCTATGTCGAGGAGGGGAGACCGGTGCTGCTCGCCCAGGCAAAGCACCGCGACGCCGCAGCCGGTCTGCATCCGCTGTTTATTTCTGCGCGCGGTAATCGCATGAGTGCCGCTATGCTCAGGCGACGGTTCCATATGCTGGCGACGTGCGTCGGCATTCCGGCCGACATCGCGCCTCATGCGATGCGTCATACGTTTGCGACCGATCTGCTTGAGGGCGGCGCGGATCTGCGTTCGGTTCAAGAGCTGCTGGGGCATGCGAGCCTGTCCACGACGCAGATCTATACGCATCTTACGCCCGATCGGCTTAAGCGCGCCGTGACCCAGGCCCATCCCCGGGGCGAGTAGGCTGGGCGGCTCGCGTTGCGCTTAGGTGTGTGGTTTTGATTGCGGGTTGGCAGGAAGAGGCAATCCTGCTATCATTCATCGGGTTGCTTCACGGCAACAGGTTTTTATCACGCACGCGCGGCTACTTCAAACCGTGGTGCCCGGGCTTTGGTAGCACATGTCCGGGTTGGTTTTGGAGGATGACCCCGCGCGGAGGCAAACCACAGGAGGTTTAACATGGCTACCAAGATTAATATCCGCACCCTGCTCGAGGCCGGCTGCCACTTCGGCCACCAGACCCGTCGCTGGAACCCGAAGATGAAGCCGTTCATCTTCGGTGAGCGCAACGGCATCTACATCCTCGACCTCAAGCAGACCATCCTTGACGCCGACCAGGCCTACACCTTCGTCAAGAACGTTGCCAAGGGTGGCAACGTGCTGTTCGTCGGCACCAAGAAGCAGGCTCAGGAGGCTGTCAAGAACGCCGCTGAGCGCGCCAACATGCCTTACATCAACCAGCGTTGGCTCGGCGGCATGCTGACCAACTTCGTCACCATCCGCTCCCGCATCAACCGCATGGAGGAGCTCGAGGCCATGGTCGAGGACGGCCGCATGGCAGTGCTGCCCAAGAAGGAGCAGGCTGTTCTGGGCAAGGAGCTCACTAAGCTCCAGACCAACCTCGGTGGCGCCCGCGACATGAAGGGTCTGCCCCAGGCTCTGTTCGTCATCGACACCAAGCGCGAGGAGAACGCCATCAAGGAGGCCCAGCGCCTGAACATCCCCGTCGTCGCTCTGATCGACACCAACTCCGATCCCGACGAGGTCGAGTACGGCATCCCCTGCAACGATGACGCTATCTCCGCTGTCACCCTTATGTGCGAGCTCATGGCTGACGCCTGCCTCGCTGGCTCTGGCAAGGAGCAGGTCTCCGAGGCCGAGATGGCCGCTGAGCCCAAGGCCGAGTAAATCAGTCCTATTTAAGTCTTTTTCATCTCTTTGAAAGGAACCACAATGGCCCAGATTACCGCCGCTATGGTCAAGCAGCTCCGCGAGATGACCGACTCCCCGATGATGGAGTGCAAGAAGGCTCTCGTCGAGGCTGACGGCGACATGGACGCCGCTGTTGACGTTCTGCGCAAGAACGGCCTCGCCAAGGCTGCCAAGAAGGCTGGCCGCGAGACCAACGAGGGCGCTGTCGCCGCGTTCGTCTCCGAGGATGGCAAGACCGGCGCTCTGCTCGAGCTTTCCTGCGAGACCGACTTCGTTGGCTCCAACGCCAAGTTCACCGGCTTTGCTTCCAAGGTCGCCGAGGTTGTCGCCACCACCGAGCCGGCCGATGTCGACGCTCTGCTCGAGAAGCCGATGGGCGAGGAGACCGTTTCCTCCGAGCTCACCGAGATGATTCACATCATGGGCGAGAACATGAAGATCTCCCGTTTCGCCGCCCGCAAGGCCGAGAACGGCGCTCTCGCTTCTTACATCCACATGGGTGGTAAGATCGGCGTCCTCGTCGAGTTTGCTTTCGAGAAGGCCGAGACCGCTCAGGCTGAGTCCTTCAGGACCTTTGCCCACGATGTTGCCCTTCAGGTTGCCGCTGTCGCCCCGATCTGCGCTACCCGCGATCAGGTTCCGGCTGAGACCGTCGAGCACGAGAAGCAGATCTACATGGCTCAGGCTGCCGAGTCCGGCAAGCCCGAGGCAATCCAGGAGAAGATGGCTGTTGGCCGTCTGGAGAAGTTCTACAAGCAGTCCGTGCTCACCGAGCAGGAGTTCATCAAGGACAGCTCCCTCACCATCAAGAAGTACGCTGAGCAGGTCTCCAAGGAGCTCGGTGATACCATTACCGTCGTTGCCTTCGACCGTCTGGTCCGTGGCGAGTAAATAAGCTCTTGTAGCTGGTAATGAGCAGGCTGTGGGTTTTACTCACAGCCTGCTTTTTCATGGCTCTGGGTAGAGCCTTTGATATCATATTGAGAGTCTAATTAAAGGAGGATCGCTTTGTCCGACATCCGATATAAACGCGTGCTTCTTAAGCTTTCCGGCGAAGCACTGATGGGCGACGGCCACTATGGCATCGACCCCAAGGTTACCGACCATCTTGCCAAGCAGGTCAAGGAGCTGCTCGCCGTTGGCCATGAGGTCGGCGTCGTTGTCGGCGGCGGCAATATTTTCCGCGGCATGGCCGGCGCTGCCGGTGGCATGGAGCGTGCTCAGGCCGATTACATGGGTATGCTGGCAACCGTTATGAACGCGCTTGCCCTGCAGGATGCCTTCGAGCATAACGATGTTCCTTGCCGCGTTATGAGCGCTATCCAGATGAACGAGATTTGCGAGCCCTATATTCGTCGTCGCGCCATCAACCACCTGTCCAAGGGCAATGTCGTTATCTTCGCCGCCGGCTCGGGCAATCCGTACTTTACGACTGACACCGCCGCGGCCCTTCGCGCCTGCGAGATCGGTGCGGAGATTCTGATCAAGGCCACCAAGGTCGACGGTATCTACGACAAGGATCCCGTCAAGTGCGCCGATGCCGTCCGCTTTGACAAGATCACCTATCACGAGGTGCTCGTTCGCGGCCTGCAGGTTATGGATTCCACGGCAACGGCCTTGTGCCAGGATAACCGTATGCCCATTTTGGTCCTCAACATCGATGGCGAGGACACCGTCAAGCGCGCGCTCGCGGGTGAGCCCGTCGGCACGCTCGTCTATCAGGAGGATTAAGCATGGCAGAGAACATCACCGCCCACATGGACAAGTCGCTCGAGTCCCTCAAGCATAACTTCTCCAAGGTCCGCACCGGTCGCGCCAGCGCCAACATTCTGTCCGACATCACCGTCGATTACTACGGTGTTCCCACGCCGGTCACGCAGGTTGCCGCCGTCAAGACCCCCGAGGCCCACATGCTGCTCATCGAGCCGTGGGACAAGGCGCTCATCAACGCCATCGTTAAGGCCATCAGTGCCTCCGACCTGGGCATTACCCCCAACTCCGATGGTACCGTCGTACGCCTGCCGTTCCCGGCTCCCACCGAGGAGCGTCGTCGCGAGCTCGTCAAGGAGTGCCGCGAGTACGCCGAGCAGGCCAAGGTCTCTATCCGCAACATCCGTCGCGACTTTAACAACAAGCTCGAGCGCGACGAGGAGCTTACCGAGGACGATGTTCGTCGCGAGCAGGCCAAGGTTCAGAAGCATACCGACGAGTATGTTGCCAAGGTCGAGGAGCTTCTGAAGGAAAAAGAAGCCGAGGTCATGGAGATCTAAGGTGCAATACGACGAGCATAAACTGGTCGAGTACTTTGCCGACGCCCCTGCGGGCGTCGGTTTTTCCGACCTTGACCTCAATAACATTCCGCGCCATATTTCGTGCATCATGGACGGCAACGGCCGTTGGGCCACGGCGCGCGGTCTTGCCCGCACCGAGGGTCACAAGGCCGGTATCGTCTCTCTGCGCGAGATTATTACCGCCTGCGTGCGCCTGGGCGTCGACGTACTTTCGGCCTATGCGTTTTCTACCGAAAACTGGAATCGCCCGCAGCACGAGGTCAACGTCCTCATGCATTTGTTTGCCAAGACGTTTATCGACGAACTGCCGTTGCTGAAGCGCGAGAACGTGCGCGTTGTATTTTTGGGTGACATTTCTGTGTTGCCCAAGAAGACCCGTGATGTCTTTGAGCGCGGTCTTGCCGAGTGCGCCAACCATACCGGTATGACCCTGGCACTCGCCGTTAACTATGGAGCCCGTGCCGAGATCACGCGCGCTGCCCGTCAGCTTGCCTTCGATGCAGCTGCCGGCAAGATTGACCCCGCCGCAATTGATGACGATATGGTGGCTTCTCACCTGTACACCGCCGGTCTTCCCGATCCCGAGCTCGTTATTCGCACCTCGGGCGAGCTGCGCCTTTCGAACTATCTGCTGTGGCAGGTCGCTTATGCCGAGTTTTATGTCACCGATACCTACTGGCCCGACTTCGATCGCTGGGGTCTTGTTGAGGCTATCTTGGCTTATCAGGGCCGCGACCGTAGGTTTGGTGGGCTGAGTAAGACCGAGGAGGCTTAATCGTGTCTGATCGTCCCAAGGCAACTGCTCCCAAAGCGCCTACTTCTACGACACCTGTGCGCAGGGCCGCTGCTTCCAAGGCACCGGCTGCGAAGGGCGGCACCGGCTCATGGCTGGCTGGTTTTATTACCCGTGCTGCCGCCGGTATCGTCTATGCCGTCGTCTTTATCCTGTGTCTCGTTTTGGGTATCGTGCCAACGGCTATCTTTGTGTCCGTCATGAGCGGCTTATGCTGCTATGAGTTCTTTCGCATGACGAAACTCGATGGCAAAGTGGCCAACGATCGCCTGGGTATCGCTGCTGCCGTGCTTTTTCCGCTCTCGGCACTGGGCGACTCGCTGCTGTTGAATGCCCTGCTTTTTGCTCTGATGCTTGCGGTGGGCATTTGGTATGTTTGGTCGCCGCGTACCCGCATATCCGATGTCGCCGTGACGCTCATGGGTCCCATCTATACCGGTTTTATGCTGTCGGCTATCGTGCTGCTGCGCGATGCTGTGCCCGGTTTTGCCGGCGCCCTGCTTTCGGTGGGTGTTTGCGCGTCTCTCTGGGTCTCCGATTCGTTTGCCTATATCGTGGGTAGTCGTATCGGTAAGCACAAGATGGTCCCCAAGATTTCTCCCAAAAAGAGCTGGGAAGGTTTTGTCGGCGGCATTTTGGGGTCTGTCTTGATCTGGCTCATCCTGTGGGCGACGCATCTCTATAAGCTGAGCTTGCCCTATGCGCTGCTGTGCGGCGTGGTCGTGTCCATCCTGGGCGTTATCGGAGACCTCATCGAGTCGCGCATCAAGCGTGGCGTGGGCGTCAAGGATTCCGGCAACCTTATCCCGGGCCATGGCGGCATGCTCGACCGTAGCGACTCGCTTATCTTTGGCTGCATTACCGCGCAGCTGCTTTTGATGGTCGGGGGCGTGCTGTAATGTCATTCCAGACGACATATGGCCCCGATGGACGCCTTCGCGTTGCCATCCTGGGTTGTACGGGCTCTATCGGCACGCAGGCACTCGATGTGTGCCGTCAGCATGCCGATCGGCTGCAGGTGACGGCGCTGTCCGTCAATTCCAGCACCTCAGAGCTCGTTGCCGCCGCCCGCGAGTTCTCGGTTCCGGCCGTTGCCGTGGCCGATGTCGCTCATGGTGATGACGCCGTGCTGCAGGAGCTGCCCGAGGGCACGGATCTCGGTGTTGGTGCGCAGGCGGTTTGTGAGCTCGCACGTCGCGATGATGTCGACTGTGTGCTTGTTGCTATTGTGGGCGCCGCCGGGCTCGAAGCGAGCCATGCGGCCCTGACCTCGAACAAGCGCCTTGCTCTTGCCAACAAGGAGTCCCTCGTTGTCGGTGGCGACCTGCTGATGCCGCTGGCCCAGCCGGGTCAGCTCATTCCGGTCGACTCCGAGCACTCCGCCATCTACCAGTGCTATCTGGGGGAGAATCCACGCGAGGCCCACTGCATTTGGCTCACCTGCTCGGGTGGTCCGTTCTTCGGCCGTACGCGCGACGAGCTCGATCGCGTGACTCGCGCCGATGCACTGGCGCATCCCACGTGGTCTATGGGCGCTAAGATCACGATCGACTCCGCTACCCTCATGAACAAGGGCCTGGAGCGTATCGAGGCCATGCATCTGTTTAACTGCGACCTCGACTTTATCAACGTTGTTGTGCAGCGCCAGTCCAAGATCCACTCTATGGTTGAGTTTGCCGACGGCTCCGTGATGGCGCATCTTGGTGCTTCCGATATGCGTATTCCCATCCAGTTTGCGTTCTCGTTTCCCGAGCGCTGGGATACTCCGGCGCCTCGTCTCGATTTTCGCGAGCTGGGGCAGCTCACCTTTGATGCCGCCGATATGGACACGTTCCGCTGCCTGGCGCTGGCCGAGCGTGCCGGCAAGACGGGCGGCACCATGCCGTGCGTGCTTAATGCGGCCAACGAGGTCGCTGTCGATGCGTTCTTACACGACGGCTGTAGCTTTACCGATATCGACCGCGTTGTGGAATCCTGCATGGATGCGCATGACACACAGGCGGTTACCTCGTTTGAGCAGCTTCGCGACATCGATGCCTGGGCGCGCGAAAAGGCCGCTCTGGTGCTCGCCGCAACCCATTCCTAACCATAAGGATTTCTTTTTCGATTTATGGATACTGTTCTGAGCGTTCTCTCATCGGTCTTTTGGGGCCTTCTGATGCTTTCCGTCCTCGTGTTTTTGCACGAGGGCGGCCACTTTTTGGCGGCGCGTGCCTGCGGCGTCCGTGTGACCGAGTTCTATTTGGGCCTGCCGTGCCGTTTTGACATCCATCACACGTCGCGTCGCATCGGAACCAAGTTTGGCGTGACGCCGCTGCTGCTGGGTGGTTATGCTGCTATCTGCGGTATGGACCCGACCAATGTCTCGTGTGCCGACCGCGTGCTTGCGGCGATCTATCGTCATGGTCGCGTGACCGTGGCCGACCTTGCCGCCGAGCTCGAACTGCCCGAGGAGGACGTGCTCGAGGCCTGTGCCTTGCTGCTGGGGTGGGGTTCCATCGCTCCTTGGTACGAGGAGGGGGAGAAGCCCTCGTCGAGCTATTACCCCACCAAGTATCAGACGCTGCCGCGCGATGAGGCGGGCTACACCACCTTTGACGGGCGTCGGTTTGATCGCGAGCATGCGACCGCCGAGGGCGACGTATGGGAGCTGCCGTGCGATAAGGCCGAGTTCCTTGCGCAAGAGCGCTCGCACACCTATCTTGGCCAGGGTTTTCTCAAGCGCGCCTTTATGTTGCTCGCGGGCATTGTCGTCAATATCCTGACGGGCTTTTTGCTCCTTATGAGTATTTACTCTATCGCCGGCGTATCGGTGCCGGTCGATAGCAATGTGATCGGTCAGGTCGACGAGGGTTCCATTGCTGCCAAGGCGGGCATCGAGGCCGGCGACACGATTCTTAATGTCGATGGCGTGTCGTGCTCTTCCTGGATGGACGTATACGATGCGATCGGAGCGGCCGCCGGCAAGGACGATATTGCCATTGAGTATCAGCGCGATGGCAAGCATCTTTCGACCTCGGTCGCGCTCAAGGAGGATGAGCGTTTGGGCGTTTATGCCTCTACGCAGGTGGTCCATTTGGACCCCATTACGTCGGCGCGCCTGTCGTTCTCCTATGTTCAGCAGACTGCTGAGGGCGTGATGCGCCTGCTGCAACCGCAACATACGATGGAGGTTCTCGATCAGTCGACCTCGATCGTGGGCATCAGCGTTATGTCATCCCAGGCTGCAGCCGCCGGCCCTGCAACGTTTTTGACGTTTGCCGCGCTCATCTCGTTCTCGCTCGGCTTTATGAACCTGCTGCCCATCCCGCCGCTCGATGGCGGCAAGCTGGTTATCGAAATCATTCAGAAGATTGCGGGCCGCGAGCTGCCGCTCAAGGTTCAAACGATCGTGAGCTATGTGGGCATCGCGCTCTTTGTGCTGCTGTTTATCTACATGCTTCGTTCCGACATCCTTCGATTTATTCTGTAGGGGAGTGTTTGGATTGTCTTTATCCCATCCTTTGCCGCGCGAGCTGACGCGCCCCGTATATGTGGGCGGTGCGCAGATCGGTGGTGGCGCTCCGGTGGTGGTCCAATCCATGACCTGCACCGATACCGCCGACGCCCAGGCAACGCTTGCTCAGGTTCGCGCCTTGGCACAAGCCGGTTGCGATATCGTGCGCGTGAGTGTGCCCACCGAGGCCGCGCTTGAGGGTTTCCGCACCATCTGTGCCGAGTCTCCGGTGCCGATCGTTGCCGATATCCACTTTAACCACAAGCTGGCCATTGGTGCCGTTGAGGCCGGTGCCGCCAAGCTCCGCATTAATCCCGGCAACATCGGCGATTGGGCCAAGGTCGATGCCGTGATCGATGCTGCGGGCGCTGCCGGGTGTGCGATTCGCATTGGCGTGAATGCCGGTTCGCTCGAGCAGGATATTGCCGAGCGCGACGATCTTACGCAGCCCGAAAAGCTCGTGATGTCGAGCGAGCGCTTCGTCAAGCATTTTGAGGACCGCGGTTTCACCAACATCGTACTTTCCGCTAAGGCCCATAGCGTGGCCACAACGCTTGATGCCTATCGCGCTCTGTCGCGCGAGATACCGCATGTTCCGCTCCATCTGGGCGTGACGGAGGCGGGGACCAAGCTGCAGGGCACCATCAAGAGCTCCGTAGGCTTGGGTATCTTGCTTTCCGAAGGCATCGGCGACACCATGCGTGTGTCGCTCACGGCCGATCCGGTCGAGGAGCCGCCGGTCGCCTGGGGTATCCTGCAGTCCCTTGGCCTGCGCCGCCGTGGTCCCGAGATCGTCTCGTGTCCCACGTGCGCTCGTTGCCAGGTCAACCTCATTCCCATCGCTGAGGAGGTCACCGAGCGACTGAAGAACTATTCCGCGCCGCTTTCCATCGCCGTGATGGGATGTGCCGTTAATGGCCCCGGCGAGGCTTCCGACGCCGACTTGGGAGTTGCCTGTGGACGAGGTCAGGGCCTGCTCTTTTCGCATGGCCAGATCATTGGTAAAGTAGCTGAGGATCAAATTGTCGACGCGCTCATGGCCGAGGTCGACAAGCTTATTGAGGAGAAATAAATGACTCGAGCAATGTATATGTCTAAGCTTTACGCGCCGACGCTCAAAGAGGATCCGGCGGACGCCGAGCTTGCGAGCCACCGTCTGCTGCTTCGCGCCGGCATGATCCGCAAGGAGGCCGCCGGCCTGTATTCCTATCTGCCGCTCGCATGGCGCTCGATTCGCAAGATCGAGAACATCGTGCGCGACGAGATGGATGCCGCCGGTGCCCAGGAGCTCATGATGCCCATCATGGTCGATGCCGAGCTGTGGCGTGAGTCCGGCCGTATCGATGCCTATGGCAAGGAGCTCGTACGCTTTGATGACCGTCACGGCCGTGAGTTCGTGCTGGGTCCCACCCACGAGGAGACTGTCACCGCCCTGGTGCGCAATGAGCTGCGCTCCTATAAGCAGCTGCCCGTCAACCTCTACCACATCCAGGATAAGTTCCGCGACGAGTTCCGCCCCCGCTTTGGTCTGATGCGCGGTCGCGAGTTCATCATGAAGGACGCCTACAGCTTCTCCGCCACGCAGGAGAGCCTGCAGGAGGAGTACGACAAGATGAAGCAGGCCTACGCCAACATCTGCGAGCGCTGCTACATCAAAGCCCTGCCCGTCGTTGCCGACTCCGGCGAGATCGGTGGCGATACTTCCGTCGAGTACATGGCTTTGGCCGACGCCGGCGAGGCTTCGCTGGTCTACTGCGACGATTGCGGCTTTGCTGCCGATGACGAGGCGGCAAGCACCAAGGTCGTCGTGACTGAGGGCCCCGGCGACGGTACGCTCACCAAGGTCGAGACTCCGGGCATGGGCACCATCGAGGCCGTCGCCAAGTTCTTCGGCTTCCCCGAGAACGGCACGCGCAAGTCCCTGGCGTTGATCGATGCCGAGGGTAAGCCCGTCGTGGCCATCGTCCCGGGTGATCATGAGCTCAACGACTGCAAGGCCGAGCATGTCTTTGGCAAGGGCTATCGCATGATGACCGACGAGGAGCTCCAGACTTACAGTCTGCATAAGGGCTTTATCGGACCGGTTAACCTGCCCGATGGTATTCGTCTGGTCTGCGACGAGAGCCTGCGCGAGTCCAAGCAGTGGGCTTGCGGTGCCAACGAGGTCGATTATCACTTTACCGGCGCCTGCCCCGAGCGCGACTTTACCGTCGATGAGTGGGCCGACCTGGTCACCGTCGTTGCCGGCGATCCCTGCCCGCACTGCGGCAAGCCGCTCTCTGCTGCCCGCGGCATCGAGGTCTCTCAGGTCTTCCAACTGGGTACCAAGTATTCCGAGGCCATGGGTGCCACCTTTATGGATGAGGACGGCAAGGAAAAACCGCTGATCATGGGTTGCTACGGCGTGGGCGTGTCTCGCTCGCTTGCTGCCGTCGTGGAGCAGCACAATGACGAGCATGGCATCGTCTGGCCGGTCTCTGTCGCTCCGTACGAGGTGGCGGTGATTCCGCTCGATCCCAAGAAGGAGGAGTGCGCGACCGTCTGCGACCAAATCGTCGAGGGCTTGTGCGCCGTTGGTATCGAGGTCGTCGTGGATGACCGCGACGAGCGTCCCGGCTTTAAGTTTGCCGACAACGACCTTATGGGTTTCCCATATCAGGTCGTTCTGGGTAAGCGTGGTCTCAAGAATGGCACGGTGGAGCTCAAGGACCGTGCTACCGGCGAGCGTGAGGACGTGGCGATTGACGAGGTCGTCGCCAAGGTTGCCGAGCTGGTGAAGGCTGCCCGTCGCTAATCGACGTTTCTGCTATTAGATGCAATTACAGGACTGCCCCGTATCTCTCTTAGGATGAGAAGCGGGGCAGTCCTTTTTGTTGCGTGAATCAGCTCGACGGGTAACAGAAAACCCCACAGCCCAAAGGCTTAATAGTGACAAGTAACTATTTTGTCGCAGAGAACGGTGTGACCCGAAGGTCACGCCGTTTTTCTGTGTTCATAGGTTGTTTGCGTGATGATAGGCTCGGAAATAACGGGAATATCTACATCGTCCACGAAGTTGAAGAAAATCTTCACTTTCTGCTTGCGCTTGCCGCTGGATTTGTCCGGGGCATAGACGATGATTTTCTTGATATACTCGTTCACGATGGTCTGTGTCAGCTCCTCCACATCCACATATTTCTGTGTCAGGGCGATAAAGGCATCCAGACCGTCGTTCATTTCTTCCCGCTGTTCCACCCATTCTTCGATAACTTCAATTTCGAGCTTTAACCGTTCCTGCTCCGCTTCATAGTCCGCAGACATCTTTCTGTATCTGTCCTGATTGAGATTTCCAAGAACATAGTCCTCGTACAGCCGGGCGATGATGACATCCAGATCGGCAAGGCGTTTCTTTGCCTGTTCCAGCTTCTTTTTGTCATCCCGGATGCTGCGCTCCTGGTCAGTCCTGCGGCATTGCAGCCATTCCTCCTGAAAACCGTCCACATCGCTTCGGATATACTCATTGACTGCCCGGATGCGTTCCAGAACGATTTCACGAAGCACATCTTCCCGGATATAGTGGGCAGTACAAGTACCACGGTTGCTCTTGTAGTTGTTGCAGACGTAGTGATCCTGCTTGCCCTCAAAGCTTTTGCTTGTGGCAAAGTGGAGCTTGCCGCCGCAATCGGCACAAAACAGAAGCCCGGAGAACAATCCCTGCCGTTCCGCTTTTGCGGGGCGGCGTTTGTTTTTCCTCAGTTCCTGCACCCTGTCAAACTGTGCCTGAGATACAATCGCTTCCTGTGTGTCCGGCAGATAAAACATATTCTCCGGCTCATTGGGAATCCGCTTTTTCAGCTTGTAGGACTTGGAATAAGTCTTGAAGTTGCAGGTACAGCCTGTGTACTCCTGCCGTTCCAAAATCCCTGCAATGGACTGGTTGCCCCAGTGGTACGGTCTTTCCGGCATCGGCTTTTTCTTTCGCTTGGCATAGAGTGCCTTTGCGGTCATAATCTGCTTTTCTTCCAGAATCCTTGCAATCTGCTCCGGGCCTTTGCCGTCAATGCAAAGGTCGAAGATGAGCTTGACTACCGGAGCCGCTTCTTCATCCAGAATCCAGTGATCCTTGTCCTCCGGGTCACAGCGGTATCCGTAGGGCGGTTTGCCCATGTGCTTCCCACTGGTTCCTCTCTGCCGCAAACTGACACGGACTTTCTTGCTGGTATCACGGGGATACCACTCGTTGAACAGATTACGGATTGCGGCGAAGCCCTCGCTGTCTCCCCGGTTGCTGTCTACGCCATCATTTATAGCGATAAAGCGGACATCATAACTCGGAAAGATAATATCCGTATATTGTCCAACAGTCAGATAGTCACGACCAAAGCGGCTGAGGTCTTTGACCAGCCAGCAGCCCACAAGCCCCTGCTTGACAAGCTCAAAGCCTTCCTGCACACCGGGACGATTGAAGTTCGTCCCCGTATAGCCGTCATCCACCAGAATTTTCAGGTTTGTATACCCGTGGTCACGGGCATATCGGGTTAAATACTCTCTCTGATTTGCGATACTGTTACTCTCGCCTTCCTGGGCATCCTCGTTGCTCAGACGGCAATAGAGAATGGTAATTTTCTGCTGATCCAACATAATATCCTCCTTCGGTGGTTGGTCAGCCGACAGTACCGTTGTGCATATTGGAATTATATCATGCTTTTGTGTCGCAGTCATTAACAAATCACCCCCTTGTCAGAAAAAATGAGCCGTTTTACCTTGTCGGTAAGTGGCTCATTTCCATCACACTCCGTTTCAATCACATACCATGTGTTTCCGATCTTGCACTCAATGGTTTTGCAGAAAGAGGACTGTGCCGCTTCCCAACGCTTGCGGCATTCTTCCAGAAAATCAATAGGCGGCTCAAAAATCGGATCGAAGCAGGAGCAAATATCAATATAGCCGATGGCATCGTTGATTTCTTCCATCGGGGCATCTTCCATAATCATCTTGTTAATTTCATCTACGGTTTTCTTCATAGGCAAATAGTTCCTTTCTTAAATTTCCATGTCCTGTCCACGATTGCGGGCAGGGTGTTTGTGTTCATACAGTTCCTTTCCCCTGGCGAGGATGGCATTGATAAAAGCCCAGACCTTTTCAGATGCAATCTCAATCGCATCCAGGAAAGGCTGGGCTTTTTGTTTCAGCTCCTCATAGTCTTTGTTCAGTTTTTCAAAACGGTCTTTCCATATCTTTGCGTTTTTATCTGCCTGCTCGAATTTCTGCTTGTATTTCAGCTTCTCAGACTTTTCCGCAAAGCTGCTGACCGCATAATCCTTTAGCGTGCGGCACTCATCCGCCGTCATGGTAACATTTCCCGTAATGGGATTTTTCTTGCCCATCGACTCAATCTCATGTGCAGTCATAGCAACAGACTTAGCAGCCTGAGTTTCCTTTTTCAGAGCTTCCAGTTTCTTTTTCTGCTTCTCCGTGGCAGCTTTGGCATCCGCTAAGCTCTGCTCGGCCTGTGCCACCTGTCCGGTCACAGCTTCCAAACGCTGCTGTTCGGCCTGTACCTTGAACTGTGTCACCGTCAGATGTTCTTCGGTGCTGCCACATTCTCCACGCTCTACATCGGTATAACCAGCGTTTCGCATGAAATTGAAAAAGTCATCCTGCAGCACACTGTAGGACGACTTCAAAATCTTTTTCCCTTTTGCGTTCAACATAGGATTTCCGTTTTCATCAAGAACGGGTTTGGATTCCCACTTCTTACTGCGGCTGACCTGTGTGATCGTTTCCTTTACCGTTCCCCGGAGGGATTCATCCTTGCATCGCTTCGACCACAGGATTTGTTTCTCCACCACCGGGATATAAACCACATGAAGGTGATAGTGGTACACATCCTCACCCAGAGCTTCCGACATTGCCCGGTTGCGCTCGTCGGCATGCATTACAGCGGAGAGGATATACTGCTCACCGCCCACGATCTCCACGGCGGCTTTATAGGCATCGGCATAAAACTGTTTTGCAAACCCATAGCCGCCGTGGTTGTAGAAATAAGCGGAGTTCACATCGAAAACCAACTCGCCATATTTGACGGCATCCGGTTTCAGCCCTCTGGTGGAGATGATCTTGTCCTGCTCCATCTGCTCAAACATTTTTACATAATCGTCAGTGGGAGACTTGAAGTGAACATTCAGCGCAGTACGTTCCGGCACGATGTCCACATTGGAATAACGGTCTTTTTCACGCTCATTGTGTTCCTGTACTTTTGTCACATCATCCGGAGTTTCCAAGTCCTGATTTCTGGCTAAGGTACGATCAATTCCATCATTTCTTGCCATAGATTTTTGTCCTTTCTTTAAGATTTGCAGACAGCGGAGGGCTGAGGAACGGCACTTTTTCAAAGTGTAATAACCCACTATTACACTTTCATCCATGCTGGCTACAAAGTGCCGTGGGCTCTCCGAGGGCTCTCCCGAGGGGGAATGCGGTCACTGCGGTGACCTCTGCTGACCAAGGCAAAATGTCTGCGCCTTTTACCTTGGTCAGCCCGTCTGCATGAAGCTGTTCTGCGGAACATTTCTTGCAGACGATGGCAGCGAAAACCGTATCTTTCACTGCCTGTCCATGGGCAGCACTGCGGTGCGCCTATGGGGACGGGAGATGCGGAGGGCTGTTGCCGGGGTATCACTTCTCCCGTCTTTTCTGCCATACGATGTCGTAACCAAGCACAGCGGCAAGCTCCAATACTTCCTTGTATCGTATACTTTCCCGCTGTAATTTTGCGGACAGGTTGGAAACGCTGTCGCTCCATCCGTACTCGTCCGAGAGCAGGTCAACAACTTCCTGCATGGTCATCCCGGCACGGATGATCTGTGCCTTTATTTCGTTGCGTATATTCATATTGATAAAATCCTCCATAATTCAGTTCATGTGTCGGTGCAACCTCTGCGCTCCAAGGTGGAGTGGATGCACCGAACAGTGAAAAATCTGCAATCTCCGAAATCCGTTCAGAATTTCGCTTGTGATGTCCTGTCCATATATGACCATATCCCACTTTGCCGTTTTGTGTGGTTTGGTCTGGAACAGTGAAAACACCCATTGTTCCGTGAACAGGGTACACGGTTCAGAGAAGCACGATTTCGTGAAATAGTTTCGTCCTGCGGTCAAAAACTTTGCTGTTTCCATTACCATTGATTTTTAATGCCCGAAAACAGGTCAGCTTTGAAAGCTGCTGTTTCCTATAACGGAAGAAAACAGGGGTAAATGCTGCGTACATACGTACAGAGCATGACTGGCAAAATCAATCCCGCCAGTCCTCCGGTACGTACGTACACGGCGAAACATCGTAAAATCCATTTATATGAGGTCTTGCCACAGCTTCCACGCCCATAAAGCCCCACACCCGCCGTCCGGCAGAGTTGGTGATGTTGTTGCAATGCTCCAGATTGAATCTCCCGGCATTGGCAATCATGGCATCGCTGAAGCTACGGGCTTTCAGCGGTGCAAGAGAGTTTTCCTCACACCACATCCGGTAGATTTCATAGAAATCCTTAGAGCTGATGGAAGCATCCGCTTTCAATCGGATGTATCCCTCCGACTCCATGAAATCAAAGATATTGTTGTTGTCACGCTTGACCGCTTCCCGGTTTTTCCGGATACGGTCACTCTCCGTAAACTTAAAGTTGTTGGCAACAAGCCGCTGTAAGCCTTCAAATGCCCACAGGAAGATACCCTCGGCTTCAGCTTTCATCTTCTCTGCAAGGTCAGGATCATCGGCTCTGTCCATGGGCTTTTCTTTGGTGGTCAGCACAAGCTGTCTGCGGTAAAAACCATCGCTGCGATCATATAGGGCTTGCAGATCACCATTGCTGAATGCCAGCAACCGGGCAAACATCCAGCCCTGATAACTCTGCTTGCCCTTGCGTTCCAAGTCCATTTTGCCCTGTGCAGTCACGATGGATTTTACATAGTTGGTCTGACGCAGAGCTTCCATCCGCATATCATCATCCACGCACAGCAGGATGTGTTCCAGATCGGCACGGGCAAAACGGTTTTCAGAAATCTTCCCGATGCTGCCGTCTTTCATATTCGTGCCGAAGATGGTGGACAGCACCGCACCGATTTGAGATTTACCCTCGCCACCGTTGCCTTTAATCACCATCATGCGCTGCCCCTTGTTGGAGGGAATCAGGCAATAGCCGATAAACTCCTGCAAAGTTGGAATGTCCTCGGCGTAAAGCAACCCATCCAGAAAGTTCAGCCAGATCACCGGTGCAGGAGCATCGGGATTATAGCCGACAGGCAGACGGCTTCGCACGATAGCCGGTCTGCCTTCGGTGAAAGTGCCGTTCAAGAGCAGCGTACCGTTGGCAACATGGATGCGATCCTGCTCCGGAGGGAAGTCAGACACCTGCGCTTCCAGTTTCAGCACTTCCAGAATGTTGGTGATCTTCCGTGGGATGTTGTTCACGGCACAAAATTTCAGCTTGTCGTAAATCTCCCCACGCAGAGGAAGGTCATCCGTCACTCGACCATCGGGCGTGAAAAAAGCTCCGTTTGCGAAGATGATTCTGCGCTCATGCAGAAATTCTTCACAAAACAGAGCTTCGTTGATGTTCTGCCCGTCAAACCAGACAGGAAAATTCATATTAGGCGTTTTCCGGTTCTTCGCCACGGTGCGCCACCTCCTTTTTCTTTCGTGCGGTATACTCTTGCAGAAAAGCAATTTTGTCGTCCTGCATCAGCTTGTCCACCAATGCCACCCGTTCTTCCAGATCACCCACCGTCAGCACATCTGCCATATATTCGATATAGCAGTGCATCTGGCAGGCTTCCACAAAACGGTCATCCAGAGCATCTTCCGGTGTCTTGGGTGCGTATCGTATTTTCCAATCTTCCAGCAGATGCAGATAATCCGTCAGCACCCGGAAACACAGCATTTCATTCTCCCGGAACTGACGGATATAGGGACGCTTTGGCTTGACCATAGCTGCGGCAGTGGGCGGTTTCGGGTCAAGCCCGAAGTCCGCAGCCAGCTTTTGCGCTGCTTCATAACTGCTCAGATCGAACAGTCTTGCCACAAGGTCGATTACATCCCCCTTGGCTCCGCAGCCGAAGCAGAAGAAATAATCCTCGTTCAGCTTCAAGCTCGGATGCCTGTCGTTGTGGAACGGGCAGCAAGCCATACCATTGCGGTTGACATTCAGCCCGTAGTGTTTTGCGGCTTGCTTTACGCTGATTGCCGCCTTGATGATTTCATAGATTGTCATAGAAAAACCTCCGTTCATAGTATTTAGAAAGCACGAAACACCCGCCGTGATTGGCAGGGGTTTGGCTCCTTCTACTATGGTTATGCCGGATTTTTCAAAAAACAGGCTAATCGGAGGACAACCCCGTTTCAAAAAACAGGACAACTTATGGATAGATGTAGATTTCTTTACATTAGCATGATAGAATTAAGAAAATGAAAAAACAGGACAGGAGGGGCAAGCATGAACCAAGAACTGATGACATTGGATTTTTGGCAGGATACGGTCATATATGAGGGAAAAACACTTCCTGTCGGCGCTCTTGCCTGTGATGCGCTGAATGTCCCTGCGGATACCATCGCAAAGATGAACGAGCAATGCGAGAAAATCAATCTGCTGCTTGGAATATTAAACGCCGGACAGGATGCTTCTGCACTCTGTCCTATTGCAACGGAAGCTGCTCTGACGATGCTTGATATTCTCAGTCAAACACCGCCGTTCTCCTATATGAATATCTCAAAGCACAGAGAACGGATTGAAAAAGTCTTTACTGTGGACAATGCGCTGAAATATGTGGAGTTTGCCATAAAAGCCGCAACCAATTCTTTGCAATTTGAAGAAATCCAGAACTTTGCCGATGCGATGATGCTCCAACGCTATACCGCAGTTTTCGGGCATCTGGCATACTCCCTTGGGGAATACCAAACGGCCATGCTTGATTTTGCAGAAAAATCAGACGGCAATGAAGCAGAACGCACCGCAGAGGGTTTTGCAAAAATGTTCGGCGACTATTTTCCGCCGGAGTTCTCTATCACGGAGGGCAATGCCTGGATGTCTACTTTGAATAATTCCGTTCAGTATATATCGGTCATCCGTCCCGGCGAAAAAGTTGCGAAGCTGGTCAAGCGGATGCACTATGTATCCTTTGTAGGGATGTTCCGGTCTGATCTTTTTGAGGGCTTATGTGTTGGTCATGCCCCGAAAAAATGCAAAATCTGCGGCAAGTGGTTCCTCACCACCAACGCAAGGCACACCAAATACTGCGGCGGCTATGCACCGGGGGACAAGCTGCACCGCACTTGCCGACAGATCGGCAACCTGAAAGGCAGAGAACAACGGGAGCTTGCGGACGATCATCCGGTGAAACAGATTTATGAGAAACGGCTGAACACCATAAACCGCTATGTGAAGCGTGGTACTCTGGACGCTGATCTTGCAGAGGTTATGAAAAAGCTGGCAAAGGATAAAATGCTTCGAGCGCTGAGCAATGTCGCCTATGCCAAAGGTGATTACGAAAAAGAGATGGGACAGGCTGCTTTGAAGAAAGAAGCAAAATTACGGACGAAATGAGGAATATGTAATGGCACAGAAATATGATTTAACTGATATTGGGAATGCGCTTAGCCGGGTTATGGACAATCCTATGACCAAAATAATCCGTTCTGGCTCTATTGGTGTGTTGGGCGTAGTAAACCCAGTTGCGGGAATTGTAGGCGGAATAGGAAATGATCTTCTATCTGAATACAATACCTTCAAACTCGGCCATCTACTGAACGGTCTTGCATCTGGCTTTAATCTCGAAAGAAGATTGAACGAGCTTTACAACTATGTAAACTCCAGCCCGGAAAAGGCTATTATCGTAGCCAATCTGTTCAAACAAACCGTAAATGCAGAATGCCCAAAGGTTTGCGTTATTTATGGTCTAATTCTTGCAAACCATTTAGAAACACTTACAGAATTCACGCACGAAGAATTGATTGTCTGTAAAGCTTTGGAAAACGCTACGGATTATGATCTGAAGAATTTCAAAGAAATAATGGAGAACTATCTTAAGCCAACATCAAATGGAAGAAGAATTGTATTTCCAAAAGACTTTGCAGATATTGCTGCTTTCACCACCACATGCGATTGGTGTGTATATAATAGAATCTTTGTTTCTCGCACAGCAGAGTGGGGTGAAATGGAAGAAGGCATTTTGGATATGAGCACGTACTATTACGAGGCAAATCCTGCATCTGTTCTTCTGGATAATATAAATGCTGCAAGACAAACTTGGAATTATGGTTAATTATTCCCGCTGATTACTTAGAAGGGAGGTGCGCTATGCTAAATGATTTTTCGTGGAACATGACCGGATACATACCGAAGCACCAAGTTAATCCACACGGTGACGGCATCATCCCCTATGTGGCAGAGCGCATCTTCCAACTGGAACCGGAACCGCCAGCGGTGGACAGTCTGAATGAATATATCCTGTCTGCTTTGCGGGAAAAGAATTTGCTATATTTTTCGTTCTTTCTGCACCACTACGAAACGCAGCTCAACAAGCGCATCAAAGGCTTTCTCAGTGTGGACGGCGGCAATCTGTACGACACAGACCGATTTATCGATATAAAGATCTCCTGCCGGGAGCAAATGCTCCAAAAGCTGATGGACTATGATCCTGCCAAGGGTGCGGAGTATGCTACATACATCTATCCGTTCATCTGGGATTCTATGCTCCGTTTCCGCATGGGCGAAGAAAAATGGTCGGTATCCTCTCTGACCAATTACAAAATGGTGCGATCAATGGCGTGGCTGTACCATAACACCAAAGATGCGGTCAACCAGTTTTCCAAGAAGTATAACTGCGACCTTGCTCTTGCGGAAGAATATCTGAAAGTTGTCCGTGGAATCCGCAACCAGCAGCCGTTCTATATAACGGACGAGGACGGCGAGGAAACAGGCGAGGATATAGCCCTTGACGATAGCTGGAACTATACCGACATCCTCTGGAACGGCATACAAGCAGAAAAGGTACAGCGGGCATTTGAGAAGCTGAATTACCGGGAACAGACCTTGCTCGAAAAACGGTTAGCAATCTGTATGACCTGCGGGCGAGTTGGCTCATGGAAGAACCGCCCCACTTTTGAAGAATTGGCGATTATGTTTGAGGGCAGCACAGCCAGCGGTGCAGAGCGAGCCTACCGGAAAGCGGTGGACAAACTGACAGAACTGCTGGTTGCCGAAGGTGCGCTCCATGCTGTCCGGCTGAAACAGAAAACCAAAACCAAGCGCAAAAAGAAAATCGCCGCCGCAATCTACGAATATCAAGCAGACTGCGACGGCGAATGGGGCGAAATTTCAGTTGATTTTGAGAACGGCACAGCAGAGATTATCCGACTTGCTGATTGGGATACAATTAAAACGAACTGGTTTGCCAAGGAGGCGATCCGGTATATTTTATCATTGTCGCCTGATGCTCTTACAAAATATATGCTCGTCCCCCTTGAGCCGCCACTTATATCTTGAATCCTTACAACCACTGTAAGTGGTATTTGCTGTGTTCCCATGCTATCATTTTATTACAAATGATAGGAGGTATTCACATGAAACCCATTTTGAATATTGAAAATTTAACAAAAATCTATGGCAATGTGCCAAGTCAAACAAAGGCACTGAATGGGATCACCTTCCAGGTGATGCCGGGAGAGTTTCTCGGCATTATGGGAAGCAGCGGTTCCGGTAAATCCACACTGCTCAATTGTATTGCGACTGTGATTCAACCCACAGGTGGAAGCATTCAGGTGGAAGGCGATACTCTGCAATCCCTCAAGGGAAAGGCTCTTGCAGAGTACCGTGGCAAAAAAGTTGGTTATCTATTCCAGAACTTTGAATTGCTGGACAACCTGACTGGCAGGGAAAACATCCTGCTCCCGACTTCCTTGCATGGGGTATCCGAAGCAGAAAGCAGCCAGCGGCTGAAGCAGTTGGCTGACTATCTGGAAATCACTGATGTTCTGGATAAGTTTCCGTCCAAGATGTCCGGCGGCCAGCGTCAGCGTGTTGCGGCAGCAAGGGCTCTGATCTTACATCCCCAAATGATCCTTGCCGATGAACCGACGGGTGCGCTGGATTCTAAGAACGCAAGAAGTCTTATGGAGAAGCTGTCCGGCCTGAATCGTGACGAACAAGCTACGATCCTGATGGTAACCCATGATTCCAATGCCGCCAGCTTTTGCAAGCGCATTCTGTTCATCCAGGACGGCGTGATCTTTCATGAGCTTCGGCGTGGAGACGAAAGCCAGCAGGAGTTCTACGGGCGCATCCTGAAGGTGATGGCGCAACTGGGAGGGGGCAGCGCAAATGTTCTCTAATCTCATTCTTCGGAACAGCCACCGCAGCCGAAAGGAAAACGGTCTGTTTTTCAGCTCCCTGGTGATTTCTATTGTTGCCTTTTACATGATTCTTTCCATCTCCACTCAAGATGTGATGCTCTTTTTGCAGAAAATGGAGAGTGACGCAGTTGACAAACTCCTGCTTCTGATTCCTGCGTTTTATGGGATGACCCTCGGTATTCTGTTCTTTTTGATCTATTTTGCCTGCAAGTATCAGTTCGAGCGCAGACGGCATGAGTTTGGTGTTTATCTAATGTTGGGGATGCGTAGAAGTAAACTGTTTGGTATGCTTCTGGCGGAAGATTTCCTGACCAGTATTCTTGCCATGCTCATAGGCTTACCTGTGGCTGTGGTGCTTTCAGAAATTGTCAGTCTTGTCACCGCCAAGCTGGTAGGCATGGGGATCATCGGTCATCAGTTTTCTTTATCCTGGTCTGCAATTGAATGGACGCTGGCAGGATTTCTGGCAATTAAGCTGACGGCACTTCTGATTTTGAGTGGACGAATCAGCCGCCAGGAGATCGGTACTTTGCTATCCCAGCCAACGAACCGCCCCAAAAAGCAAATGCCATCTGTTATCTATGGACTGGCTGCTATATGCGGAAGTGTGATGTTGGCAGTGGCTTACTACATGGCGATTCAGGGAATTGCATGGACAAAGGTAAGTATGATGGGACTGACTTTGCTGTTGGGCATAGTTGGTACGATGCTGCTTTTCTATGGGATGCGTGCGCTGATTGCTTTGATTGTTAAGAAAGGAAAAGGAAATAAGCAGCTTCATGTATTTACCTTCCGGCAGATTCAGGAGAATGTTATTCATCAGTCAACCTCCATGGCCATCAGCTCCCTGCTGATTCTGGCGGCGCTGTGTTGTTTTGGTGCGGGCGTAGGAATTGCAGGAACGAATAGCCTGTCTTCTGGCCATGTAATCGACTATACTTTTGAAGATCATACTGCAGAAGATTCATCGCAGGTTCTTCCGAATATAAAGGCAGCCCTGAAAGAAAACGGTTTGGAAAATCAATTTTCAGAGCTTTTTGAAATGAGGGTTGGGCGTATTCGCACCACAGAAGATTATGATAATGCCTACAGCATGGACGCTGTTATGGACTCTCTTCGGAGCCTGCCCCAGTCGGAAGACCGGGATGTCCTTCTGAACAATCTTGGTTATGCCACATACCCATATTTGATTTGTTTATCGGACTATAATCGTTTGTTGGAATTGTCCGGCAAACCGGCTCTCCAATTAGGCGAAAAGGAGGCCGCTGTCTATATTGATACAGAGTTTACTACGGTAAGTCGTACCGCAATGCTGAACCAAGTATTGGCCGGACAGCCCAAGGTGGAACTGGATGGTAGTCCGATTCATCTTACAGGAGAGGTTCAGTCTGTGAATTTGGTCACGGACCGTTCTATAACCTTGTCCTTTGCATTGATTCTTCCGGATGAAGCATTCCTATATTATAGCCAGGGAATGTATGATACCTATGTCAATGCGGTGCTCAGTGAGCAGGCTCTGGATGGAAATAGCCTTATGACTGCATATTTGGATTTGAACGAGAAGCTGGACGAAACTGGCATTGAATATGAAAGCTATCTTCAGAATATAGGTCGTCAGCTTTTCTACACCATAGCATCCAGTTATATTACCCTCTATCTTGCGATTGTTTTCCTGGTAGTTGCCAACACCATCGTGGGTGTTCAGTTCCTGATGAGTCAGCAGAAAACCGGGCGCAGATACCAGACCCTGATCCGCCTGGGAGCTACTTACGAAACCCTTTGCCAGTCTGCTGGAAAGCAAATTACCTGGTTTATGGGACTTCCTGTATTGGTTGCGGCTGTCAGCAGTCTGTTTGGAGTCAGGGCGTTATTTACAGGGATACTCTCGTCCCGAACCCGTGGGACAGTGTCTGAAATGCTGCTTGTATCTGCTGCTATGATTTTACTACTTTGCGTGATAGAATATATTTATATGAGAGTGGTCAAGCGCTCCAGTGATCGGTATTTGCTGACACTGATGCAGCCGCAGAGAGAAGAATAATTTGGAAGGAGGTGCTGTCATGAAAAGAATTGCTGTTGTGGAAGATGAAGTCTATATGCGGGAAGAACTCTGCGATATGCTCCAAAAGGACGGCTATCTTGTGGAGGCAATTACCGAGTTTGAAGATGCCGCTCGGCTCTTGGCAGCCCTCCGCCCTGACCTTGTGATCTTAGACCTGAACTTGCCGGAGATCAGTGGCTTTCAAATCTGCCAGGAGCTAAAGAATAAAACTGCTATCCCCGTCCTGGTGCTGACTTCCAGAGATCAGGTAAAGGATGAACTGCAAGCGTTCCAGTTGGGTGCCGATGAATATTTGACGAAGCCGTGCAGAAAAGATCGACTTCTTGCCAGGGTATCCAATATTCTCAAAAGGTATGAAGGCCGTACCAATCTCATAGAGGGACCAGATTTCCTGTTAGACCAGCAGACCTACACGCTTTATATTCATAATACCTCTGTGGTGCTTCCAAAAAATCAGGGAAAACTGTTGGTCGCTCTTTTGTCCGGCGGCGATGCTCTGGTCACGACGGAGCAGCTTTGCATGGCACTATGGGGAAACACGGAATACATAGATGAAAATGCCTTGCAGGTTAACCTAACCCGGCTGAAAAAAACGATGTCCGCCCTTGAAATGAAGCAGCGAATCGTTGCAGTTCGAGGAATGGGCTACCGTTTGGAAGCGGAGGTGTCTCTATGAAGCAGCTTTGGCACATGATAGAACGGTACTACCCCTGGCTTCTGTTGCTGCTGGGCGTGGATTGCTTTTGCGCTGTCATTCTTTGGATTTCTGACATTCAGGTATTTCAAACCTTGATCGGGTTAGTAGTTCTGACGAGCATCCTTTTGTTTTCAGCGATTCTGTTTGTACTAAACAAGAGGGAGAACACCCACATGGAACTGTTCCGAGATTTCCTCAGTGATCCTACCATCTGCAATGAAGAACGGCTGCTCAGTGCCATTAGTCAGAAAGAAGGAGAATCTGTCCGATTTTTGGCTTCGGTTTTACGGGAATACAAAACGAGAGTAACAATATGGCGGATGCCCTACGGGACTATGAAGAATACGTGGAGGGCTGGGCACATGAAGCGAAAACGCCCCTATCGTTGCTGACCATGCTCTTGGATAACCGGAACGATGAAATCTCTCCTTCCCTGCAAGCAAAGCTGGATTATGTCCGCAGTCAGCTTCAGGAGGATGTCACGCAGATGCTGTACTATGCCCGGTTGAAGAGCAGTACAAAGGATTACCGATTTGAGGATGTCAATTTGAATGACTGCTTGGGTGAAGTTCTGGAGGACTATGCCCCACTTCTTGAAGAGAAGCATTTTGTCATTCTCAACAAACTGCAATCTGAAACAGTCTATACAGACCGTAGAGGACTTCAGTTTATGTTGGGACAAATCGTTAGCAATGCCATCAAATATAGCAGCGATAGTCCCATGCTTACAATTTCCGTGATACATTCGGAGACTGCAGATATCCTTTCTGTTGAAGATAACGGCATTGGCGTAAAAAAATATAATCTGCCGTACATTTTTCAAAAGGGCTTTACCGGGGATTCTACTGACAGCAGAAAGAAGACTACCGGTATGGGACTTTACCTGGTTAAGAAGATGGCCGACGATCTAAATCTTCATCTGGAAGCAGCTTCCCAGTGGGGAAAGAGCTTCAAGATTGTCATCTTCTTTCCTAAATTGAGATCCAACGGAGGGAAATAATATAAACAGAAAAACGCCCGCAGGATTTTCTCCTGCGGGCAGCGTGTTGTCAGCTATCCCAAGGCTTGTATTCTGTTACAGTTTTCAAATAGGTTTCGGGATCGCCGTTCAAGATAAGGTCTGCATACTCCAAAGGAGCGTTGTAGATCAAATAATCCAGCTCTGACCGCTGATACATATTGTCAGCAATCTCGTTCTCAACGACGATAGTGTCAATCGCAATCATACTGCCGTCGCTGAATTTCACTTCCACACAGCAATTATCCATATTGTAGGCACAAGATATTAAGGTTTTCATGGTATGTCCTCCATAATTCGTAATATAAAGCGAAAATCCCGTCTGACTTTCTGTTAGAAATCAGACGGGATTTGTCCGTATGCACCCCGGAAACCGTCAGCTAACAGTTGATAAGTAAATTAGTTCCTTATCACTGTTAAGCCAATGAGCTGCGGGGTTTTCTTTGTGCCTCCGATGCGAAGCGAATCGCTCAGATATTACTGATAATCGACGACGTCGATCCAGTTCTTCAGGAACTCATCGTTCACGTTGCGCTTACGAGCGAGCTCGGATGCGGCGACGATGCTCGTCCACTGACGCACGACCTGCATGGGCATGTCGGCGCGGTCGCAGTAGAGCTCCAGGTAGGCCTCGGCCTGATCCTTGCTGTTGAGGGCAAAGAGCAGGTAGGTGGTGGCAACGTCGGCAGCAGGGGAGCCCTGGGTGGCGTGTGCCCAGTCGCAGACGTACAGCTGGCCATCGTCGCCGACGATGACGTTCGAAGGGTTGAAGTCGCCGTGGCAGACCTTGAACTCCTTGGTCATGCCGTCCAGACGCTCCTGAAGGTTGTAGCGCGTGGTGGCATTGAGCTGATCAAGGCTGTCGATCATGCGGGCGAACTTGTCGCGCTGACGGTTAAGCAGCGGGGAGGTGTAGCCGTGGATCTCGATCTGGAGGTCGACGAACATCTCGAGGTACTCACCAAAGCGCTGGGGCTCGGCAGTCATCTTCTCGGCAAGGGTAGTGCCCGGAACCTTCTCGGTCACGAGCGCCCAGCCGTTGGCGTTCTCGAGCTGGGAAACCTCGAGAGCCTTGGGGCTGCGGATGCCGCACTCATTGATGCGGGCAAGATTCAAAGCTTCGTTGAACACGTCGGAGACGGGCTTGGTCTCGTTAAAGACCTTGACGATCTTGTCGCCCAGGTCGTAAACGACCTTGTTGCCACGGCGGACGAGCTCGGTCTTGGAATCGGGTAGCAGCATGGTTGCATCCTTTCAACGATGCGATAGAAGCGACGGCGGGGGTGTGTGAAACACCCGTGCACCCCCGCCGTTAAAAACCGTGCTAGAACTAGCAGACGGCGTAATCCTGAGGCTCTCGGCCGTAGTAGGCGTCCAGGTAGAGCTCCTTGATCTCGCTCATGAGCGGGTAGCGCGGGTTAGCGCCGGTGCACTGGTCGTTGAATGCCTGCTCGGTCATCTCGTCGAGGGTGTCGAGGAAGTACTTCTCGTCAACGCCGTACTCAGCGATGGTGTGCTTGACACCGATGAAGTCGCAGAGCTCGGTGAGCTTGGTGATGAAGTTCTCGAAGACCTCACGGTCGTCCTTGCCGTCGATGCCGCAGTAACGAGCCATCTCGGCGTAGTTGTGCAGCGCGTTGGGGTAAGGATACTGAGAGAAGGTTCCCATCTTGACAGGAGCCTCGGCGGCGTTGTAACGCATGACGCGGGTCAGGATGACTGCGTTTGCGAGGCCGTGGGGCAGATGGTGGAAAGCGCCGAGCTTGTGGGCCATGGAGTGGTTGAGGCCCAGGAAGGCGTTACCGAATGCCATACCGGCCATGCAGGATGCGTTGTGCATCTCCTCGCGAGCGTGCGGATCCTTGGCACCGTTGGTGAAGGAGCTCGGGAGGTTCTCGAAGACGAGCTTTGCGGCGCGCTCGGAGAGGCCCTTGGTGTAATCGGAAGCCATGATGGAGACGTAGGACTCGATGGCGTGGGTCATGACGTCAATACCGGAAGCTGCGGTGAGGCCCTTCGGGGCGGTCATGCAGTTGTCGGCGTCGACGATAGCCATGTTGGGGAGCAGCGCGTAGTCGGCGAGCGGCCACTTGATGCCGGTCTCCTTGTCGGTGATGATGGCGAACGGCGTGCACTCGGAGCCAGTGCCCGAAGAGGTCGGGACGGCGACGAAGTAAGCCTTCTTGCCCATCTCGGGGAAGGTGAAGATACGCTTGCGGATGTCCATGAAGTCCATGGCCATGTCCTCGAAGTTCGCCTCGGGGTGCTCGTACATCATCCACATGATCTTGCCGGCGTCCATTGCGGAACCGCCGCCGACGGCGATGATGACATCCGGCTCGAAGAGCGTCATCTGCTTGGCGCCGCGACGTGCGCACTGCAGGGAGGGATCGGGCTCAACGTCGTAGAAGCAGTCGTGAGCGATGCCCATCTCATCGAGCTTGGCCTCGATGGCACGCGTGTTGCCATTCTTGAAGAGGAACTGGTCGGTAACGATGAAGGCGCGCTTCTTGCCCATTACGGTGCCGAGCTCGTCGAGTGCGACGGGCGTGCAGCCCTTCTTGAAGTAGACCTTCTCGGGTGCGCGGAACCACAGCATGTTCTCGCGGCGCTCTGCCACGGTCTTGACGTTGATCAAGTGCTTCACCCCAACGTTCTCGGAGACGGAGTTGCCACCCCAGGAGCCGCAGCCCAGGGTTAGAGACGGCTTCATGCCGAAGTTGTAGAGGTCACCGATGCCGCCGTGCGAGGACGGGGTGTTGATGACGATGCGGCAGGCCTTCATGACGTGCTGGAACTTAGCGATCTTCTCGCTCTGTGCCGGGTGCACGTAGAGAGAGGCGGTGTGGCCCGGGCCACCTGCGAGGACGAGGTGCTCTGCCTTGTCAACGGCCTCCTGGAAGTCCTTGGCGTGATACATAGCGAGGACCGGGGAGAGCTTCTCGTGGGAGAACTCTTCCTTCTCGGGATCGGTGGAGGTGACCTCGGCGATCAGGATCTTGGTCTTGGCGGGAACCTCGATGCCGGCGAGCTCGGCGATCTTGGCGGCAGCCATGCCGGGGATGCGGTGATCGAGTGCGCCGTTCTTGAACATGGCGGCACGCAGGGCGTCCATCTCGGCACCCTGCTTGACGAAGTAGCAGCCGCGACGCTGGAACTCAGCCTTGACATCCTTGTAGATGGAGTCGAGGACGGTGACGGACTGCTCGGAAGCGCAGATCATGCCGTTGTCGAACGTCTTGGAGTGGATGATGGAGTTGACGGCGAGCTTGATGTCCGCGGTATCGTCGATGATGACCGGGGTGTTGCCGGCGCCGACGCCGAGTGCGGGCTTACCGGAGGAGTAAGCAGCCTTGACCATGCCCGGGCCACCGGTTGCGAGAATGATGTCGACGTCGCGCATGACCATGTTGGTCAGCTCGATGGACGGCTTGTCGACCCAGCCGATGATGCCCTCAGGAGCACCGGCCTTGACAGCTGCGTCGAGAACGAGCTTGGCGGCGGCGATGGTGCACTTGGCGGCTGCCGGGTGCGGGGAGATGATGATGGCGTTACGGGTCTTCAGGCAGATGAGCGTCTTGAAGATGGCCGTGGAGGTCGGGTTGGTGGTCGGGATGACAGCGCCAACGATACCGATCGGCTCGGCGACCTTGGTGATGCCGTAAGCGTCGTCGCGCTCGATGACACCGCAGGTCTTGGTGTTCTTGTATGCGTTGTAGATGTACTCAGCGGCGTAGTGGTTCTTGATGACCTTGTCCTCGAGAACGCCACGGCCTGTCTCCTCGATGGCGAGCTTGGCCAAAGGAATACGAGCCTTGTTGGCGGCCATAGCAGCCTCGTAGAAGATCTTGTCTACCTGCTCCTGAGTGTACTCAGCGAATTTAGCCTGGGCCTCACGCATAGATTTGAGTTTGGCCTCAAGCGCCTCCACGTTGTCCACGATGGCGGGAGTAGTGTTTTCCGGTGACTTTTTCACCATTTGTGTCTCCTTGCGATCGGAGATTTACCCTACGCCTTGCATGATAGCAAGAAATAATTCGGTAAACGGTCAGATTCCCGTAAAAGGCATACTAAAACGCTTCAATCAAATGAATCGTTTCAACTAAATTATGCTACTTAGCGTAGGAAAGATCGGATGCTTTGCGCCTTGTAGGTGCCCTGAAGCCGTATTGGCCAGCATTTGGTTCCAGAGGGTTTTTGGCTTAAAGGCGTCGGGTTATCGAGAACGACTTTTGCATATTCATATGTTAGTAGTTGTCGTCTTACGATCAGTTGGTAGTCAATAAACCAAAAAGGCGCCCTCCGTAGGGGAGGGCGCCTTTGGTAAGTTCTATGTGAACGCGAGGTCTTTGACCCGGAGAGTCCGAGGTACTTGTTGGTAAGACCTTATTTAGGAGCGCGCAACCTTGCCGGACTTGAGGCAGGTGGAGCAAACGTTCATCTTGCGACGGTGACCGTCGACGACGACGTAAACGCGCTGGATGTTGGGGCGGAACTTACGGTTGGTGACGCGGTGAGAGTGGCTGATGGAGCGACCGGCAACGGGGTGCTTACCGCAAACTTCGCAAACTTTGGACATAACTGACCCTCCTTGGGCGACAAACGAACATGTCGCGTTAACAAACAAGCCTGAACTATAGCACAGAAGCAGCTCCCTGTGCGTAATCTACACAGAGATATTTCTCTTTTGGCGATAGTGCCCACGCCACGGCCCTGGACGTAGATCCGATTTGCGTGCAGCAGAGGGGATTATGCCAGCTCGCAACAAGGTTTTCAAGCTCGTCCCACAAATATATATAGGTTTATTGAGCGTTGGGCTCCGTTTACGGATTGCTCCGTATTTATGCTCGCAATTAAGCTCGAGGTTGGCTACACTATCCCTTGACCATTAAAGGGGTACGAGATACCCACATGGAATTACATAGCTGCCATAGAGCAGCCCTTCCTTGTGGGTGTCTGGTCCGCTTTGAGCGGTCGGGCATCTATTTTTTTGACTGTGTCAGCAGTCAAGACATGTGAGGAAGGAGATCGATGGGCACGACTTCCCCCAAGGCGGTCATCATGGACGAGACCGCCGTCAACCGAGCGATGACCCGCATCGCGCACGAGATTCTCGAGCGCAACGAGGGCTGTGAAGACCTCGCTCTGGTCGGCATCGTCACGCGCGGCGACCTTCTGGCAAAGAAGCTCGCCGAGGAGATCAAGGAGATCGAGGGCGTCGAGGTTCCGCTCGGCAGCCTCGACATCAGCTTCTACCGTGATGACTATGCGACCAATTTCGCTCCCGCGATCCACGCCACCAACATTCCCTTTAGCGTCGACGGCAAGCGCGTCGTGCTGGTGGATGACATCCTGTACACGGGCCGTACCATTCGCGCCGCTCTGGACGCCGTCATGGATCTGGGCCGTCCGAGCCGCATTGAGTTGGCAGTTCTCGTTGACCGCGGTCACCGCGAGCTCCCCATCTCGCCGGACTTTGTCGGCAAGAACGTTCCCTCGTCGCACGAGGAGAACGTGCACCTATATATGAAGGAAGTCGACGGCCGTACCGCTGTCGAGATCAACGACGTCGCGCCGGGCTCCCACGTGGGTTCTGCGCCGCTGGGAGGTGAGTAGTACCGTGGCGTTCAACCATAAGCACCTGATCGACATTACCGAGTACTCCGAAGAGGACATCAAGCTCATCCTCGAGACCGCCAAGGCGTTCTCCGAGGTCAACGAGCGTGCGATTAAGAAGGTCCCCACGCTCAAGGGCAAGACCATCGTCAACATGTTCAACGAGCCCTCGACGCGCACCCGCAGCTCCTTCGAGCTCGCCGAGAAGCGTCTTTCGGCCGACAGCCTCAACTTTGGCGGCTCCTCGACCTCCACGGTCAAGGGCGAGAGCCTTGTCGACACCGTCGAGACCCTCAACGCCTACAAGATCGACTGCATCGTCGTGCGCGACAAGCACGCCGGCGCGCCCTACATCGTCACGCAGAACTCGCCCGCGAGCGTTATCTGCGCCGGCGACGGCAAGCACAACCACCCCACGCAGGCCCTGCTGGACCTGTATACCATCTGGGAGCACAAGGGTGACTTCCACGGTCTGAAGGTCGCCGTCGTCGGCGATATCGCGCACTCCCGCGTGTGCGGCTCGCTGATTCCCGCCCTTAAGATCATGGGCTGCGAGACCTACGCCGTCGCCCCCGGCACGCTACTGCCGCCGGCGCCCGAGGTCCTGGGCTGCGACCACGTGACGAGCGACCTCGATTCCGTCCTGCCCGAGCTGGACGTCGTCTATATGCTGCGCGTGCAGCAGGAGCGCCTCGAGGGCGCACCGTTCCCCACGATTCGTGAGTACCACAAGCTCTTCGGTCTGACCAAGGACCGCGAGAAGCTCATGAAGCCCGATGCGATCATCTGCCACCCGGGCCCCATCAACCGCGGCGTCGAGTTCGACTCCTACATGGCCGACCACCCGCAACGCTCCGTCATCCTGGAGCAGGTCTACGCCGGCATCTGCGTGCGTATGGCTATCCTGTATCTGCTGCTTGGAGGTGCCGATAATGGCCTTGCTTCTTAAGAACGCCCACGTCGTCGATCCGTCCGTCGAGCTTGACGGTGTCGTCGACGTCCTGATTGACGGCGACAAGATCGCCGAGGTCGGCGAGAACCTCGCCGTCGAGGGAGCCGAGGTCCGCGACCTTTCCGGCAAGTATCTCGTCCCCGGCCTGGTGGATATGCACGTGCACCTGCGCGAGCCCGGCTACGAGGTCAAAGAGGATATCGAGAGTGGCACCCGTGCTGCTGCCAAGGGCGGCTTCACCGGCGTGTGCGCCATGCCCAACACCGATCCCGTCACCGATAACGGCACTGTCGTGGAGTTCGTCAAGGCCCGCGCTGCCGAGGTCGGCCACTGCCGCGTCTATCCGTCGGGCGCCATGACCCGCGGTCTTAAGGGCGAGGCCATGTCCGAGATGGGCGATATGGTCGCCCACGGCGCCGTCGCCTTCACCGACGACGGTCGCGGCGTGCAGGGCGCGGGCATGCTCCGTCGTTGCATGGACTACGGCAAGATGTTCGGCAAGGTCTTTATGAGCCACTGCCAGGACGAGGATCTGGTCGGCCACGGCCAGATCAACGAGGGCAAGGTCTCGACCCGTCTGGCTCTCGAGGGTTGGCCGGCTGCCGGCGAGGAGCTCCAGATTGCCCGCGACATCGAGATCGCCAAGCTGACCGGTGCCAAGCTGCACATCCAGCACATCTCCACCGCCCATGGTCTGGAGATCGTGCGTGCCGGTAAGGCCGCTGGCGTTCAGGTTACCTGCGAGGCCACCCCGCACCACATGTTCCTGACCGAGAACGACCTGGACGAGACCTACAACACTTCGCTCAAGGTCAACCCGCCGCTGCGTACCGAGGAGGATGCCGAGGCCATTCGTCAGGGCGTCATCGACGGCACCGTCGACGTTATCGTCACCGATCACGCTCCCCACACCCCGTGGGAGAAGGCCCGCGAGTTCGAGCTTGCGCCCTTTGGCATGATCGGCCTCGAGACCTCGCTGTCGCTCGTACTCACCGAGCTGGTCAACACGGGCAAGATGAGCATGGGCCGTATGGTCGAGCTCATGGCCATCAAGCCGCGTGAGATCCTGGGCCTCGACCAGGTTCAGGTCAAGGCGGGCTCCGTTGCCGACCTGACCGTGTTCGACGCGTCCGCCACCTGGACGGTTGGCGAGGACGGTTACGAGTCGCGCGCCGAGAACTCCGGTTTTGCCGGCCGCACGCTCACCGGTCGTGCCACCGATGTGTTTGTCGGCGGTAAGCAGACGCTTGCCGACGGCTGCATCTGCTAGCATAGCCTTATCGCTTTTGTGCGCGGCGCCCTTGCGGTGCCGCGCTTTCTGTTCGTTTTGACCATGCAACCGCATGGGGGATTGGAGCGTCTATGCCCACACCTTCCACTGCACGCATGCACGACTTCGAGGTCGTCTCGAACCAGGAGATCGCCGACGGCATCTTCTCGCTCGTCATCTCGGCCCCCAAGCTTGCAAGTGCGCTCAAGCCCGGTCAGTTTTTGAACATCGCCGTACCCGGCGATGCGTCCTCGCTGCTTCGCGTGCCCCTGAGCTACTACCACGCCGACGCCGAGGCCGGCACCGTCGAGCTGTGGTACGCCGTCGTGGGCGACGATACCCGTCGTTTGTCCCAGATGGGCCCTGACTCCACCTCTAACCTGCTGGGCCCCGGTGGCCGTGGCTGGATGGTACCCGAGGGCACCAGGAAGGCCCTGCTCGTCGCCGGTGGCATCGGCGTTCCGCCTGTGCTGTGTCTTGCCGGTATGCTTGCCGAGCAGGGCGTGGATGTTGACGTGTGCCTGGGCTTTGGCACCGCTTCCAAGGCCGTGGGTGTCGATGAGTTCCGCGCGCTGGGCGCCACGGTCAACGTTTGCACCGATGATGGCACGCTCGGCACGCACGGTTTTTGCACCGACCCGGCAGCCGAGCTGCTCGGCGAGGGCGGCTACGACTACGTCGCCAGCTGCGGCCCCGCTGTCATGATGAAGAAAGTCGCCGCCGCTGCCGCCGAGGCCGGTGCGTACTGCGAGGTGTCGCTTGAGCGCATGATGAGCTGTGGCTTTGGCGCCTGCAACACCTGCAATGTCGAGACGGTCGACGGTATGAAGGGCGCTTGCATGTGCGGCCCCGTGTTCGATGCTTCCAAGGTGGTGGTCTTCTAGTGGGTACCGTGAACATGGCCGTCGATTTCGGCGGCGTCAAGATGCAAAACCCCATCAACACCGCAGCCGGTACCTTTGGCTACGGCTGGCAGTTCCAGAACTTCTTTGATGTTTCCCAACTGGGCGCCATCACCACCAAGGGTTGCGCAGCCGAGCCCTGGCCCGGTAACCCCGCGCCCCGCATGGCCGAGATCCCCGGCGGTATGATCAACTCCGTGGGCCTTCAGAACCCCGGCGTGGCCGCCTTTGCTCGCGAGTCCGGTCCGTGGCTCGAGCAGCTCTCCAAGGACGGCTGCCAGGTCATCTGTCAGGTTGCCGGCCACTCCGTTGACGAGTTTGTCCGCGCACTCGAGATGTATGTCGAGCTGTGCCCCTGGGCTGCCGGCTACGAGATCAACGTGAGCTGCCCCAATATCGCCGCCGGCGGTGCCGCCATGGGCTCCACGCCCGAGGGCGCCTCTTCCGTTATGGCTGCCTGCCGCAAGGTGACCGATAAGCCGCTGTTCGTGAAGATGGCGCCGGTCAACGTCGCCGAGATCGCCAAGGCCCTCGAGGCTGCCGGCGCCGACGGCCTTTCGGTCATCAACTCCATTCAGGGCATGGCCATCGACGTCCATACCCGCAAGTCCCGCGTGGCCAAGCCCAAGGGCGGCCTTTCGGGCCCGCTGTGCCACCACATCGCCGTGCGCATGGTCTGGGAGGTTGCCCAGGCCGTCGATATCCCCATCAACGGTGTCGGCGGTGTCATGACCGGTGAGGATGCGGCTGAGTTTATCCTGGCCGGTGCCACCTGCGTGTCGGTCGGCATGGCCAACTTCGTCGATCCGTGCGCTTCGCTCAAGATCGCGCATGAGCTCGAGGCCTGGGCCGAGTCCCAGGGCGTAAAGGACATCAACGAGCTGGTAGGTGCTTTCGAATGCTAGAGACCGATGCCCGCGACCGCGTAATCGTCGCCCTCGACTGCGATCGTGAACGTTCGCTCGAGCTCGCCCACGAGCTTTCGGGCCATGCCGCCTGGCTCAAGGTTGGCATGACGCTCTATTACGCTGAGGGCCCCGAGATCGTCAAGACCTTTAAGGACCTGGGCTTTAAGGTCTTCCTTGACCTTAAGTTCCATGATATTCCGCATCAGGTTCGCGGTGCCGCCCGTTCGGCCTCGCTTGCCGGTGCCGACCTGCTTTCGGTTCACGGCTTGGGTTCGGGCGCCATGCTCGCTGCCTGCCGCGAGGGTGCCGAGGAGGCGCGCGAGGACCGCGCCAAGCTCGTCGCCATCACCGTTCTCACGAGCATGAATCAGGATGCCTTGAGCGAGATCGGCGTCGAGTCGCCCGTGTCCGAGGAGGCCGCCCGCCTTGCAAAGCTCGCTCAGGCCAACGGTATCGATGGCATCGTGTGCTCGCCGATGGAGGCTCACGACATGCGTGAGCTGCTGGGTCCCGATGCCCTGATCGTGACTCCGGGCGTGCGTCCGGTGGGTGCCGCCCTTGGTGACCAGTCCCGCGTGGCGACGCCTTCCCAGGCTATCGAGCGCGGTGCAAGCCACATTGTGGTGGGCCGTCCCATCACCGGTGCCGACGATCCGGTTGCCGCCTTTGACGCCATCGTCGCCGAGCTGGTCGAAAACGTCGCGTAAAAGATTCCCCTAAGTCACCACTTTTGGGTCTCATTAGCACAAAATAGCCCCTGTGCCTGCGTAAACTTTCCCATCCTTTGTGTGGAATCGCAGGTCAGGGGCTTAACTTTGGGCGCAGTATATTGCACTTTTTGCGGGTATCGTCTAACCTATGGAGCCGCGATTGGGCATTTTGTACGTTCTACGTGCTAAAATGCCAATTATTGAATCAGATATAACCTAACTTTTTGGAGGTACGAATGGCACTCCCTCAGCTTACCGATGAGCAGCGCAAGCAGGCTCTTGAGAAGGCTGCTGCCGCACGTCACGCCCGCGCTGAGCTTCGCGAGCAGATTAAGAAGGGCGAGAAGTCCCTCGAGTCCGTGCTCAACTCCGATGACCCCATCGCTTCCCGCATGAAGGTTTCCACCCTCATCGAGTCTCTCCCTGGTTATGGCAAGGCCAAGGCCGCCAAGATCATGGAGGAGCTCGGTATCTCCGCTACCCGTCGCGTCCAGGGCCTCGGCGTCCGTCAGCGCGAGCAGCTCCTCGAGCAGCTGACCAAATAAGTGAGCGCTCAGGATTCCAAGCTCTTTGTGATTTCTGGACCGTCAGGCGCAGGCAAGGGTACGCTCGTCACTCGTGTGCGCGAGCGCCGCTCGAACCTGGGCCTGACGGTTTCGGCTACCACGCGAGCACCACGCAAAGGTGAGGTCGACGGCGTCAACTACTTTTTTCTGACGCGCGAGGAGTTCGACCGCCGCGTGGCAAACGGTGAGTTTGTTGAGTGGGCCGAGGTCCACGGTAACTGCTACGGCACGTTGGTGAGCGAGGTCACATCCAAGCTCGCCTCTGGCGCATCTCTGATTTTGGAGATCGATGTCCAGGGTGCCCTGCAGGTGAAGGAGCGTTTCCCCGAGGCCGTGCTGATCTTTATCAAGCCGCCTTCGCTTGAGGTACTCCGCGAGCGTCTGGTCGGTCGCGGTACCGAGACGCCCGAGACAATCGAGCTGCGTATGGCAAACGCCGCCGATGAGCTTGCCCTTGCCGACCGCTACGACGACGTCGTGGTGAATGACGATCTCGACCGCGCGACCGATGAGCTCGTTCGCGTTCTCGATATGCATGAAAGGATCTGAGGTCCGTGTCCGTTGTAAAGCCTTGCATTGACGATCTTCTGGAGAAGACCGATCACAACCGCTTCCTGCTCGCTTCGCTTGCCTCCAAGCGCGCCTGCGACATCAATAGCATGCTGCGTGGCCAGCACAACCGCGTGCTTGCCGTCCAGGATGTCGATGACATCACCATCGGGCTTTCCGGTGCCGATACCATCTCGATGGCTATGGACGAGATTGTCGACGGCGACATCTCTTACGACGAGGCCCGTTACGAGAAGGCGCTCGGCCACAAGGTTGCTGAAGCCTAAATGGCGGCTCGCGTCTGCCTGGTCCACTATCACGAGGTTGGACTGAAGGGTAAGAACCGCGCACATTTTGAGCATATTCTCATGGATAACATCAAGGCGGCCTTGGCCGCCTTTTCCGTGAATGCCGTGTCTCGAATTTCCGGTTATATTCTCGTGACCTTTAACGAGCATCAGGCCGATGAGGCGGCGCGTGTCATTCGCACCGTTCCCGGCGTTGCTCGTGTGTCTTTGGCGTATCACACCAACCGCGACCCGCAAGAGTACTGCGCCGCCGCCGTGAAGGCACTGCGCGAGTTTGGTCCTTTCGATTCGTTTAAGGTGCACGCCAAGCGCTCCAATACTGACTATGAGCTCACCTCGATTGATATCAATCGTCAGGTGGGCGAGGTACTGTGCGAGGCCTTCCCCGATAAAAAGGTTCAAATGCACGACCCCGATGCGATGGTGCACGTACTGGTGGTCCAGGGTAGCGTCTACGTGTATGCGCGCTCCGAGCGTGGCGTGGGCGGTCTGCCGGTGGGTTCTGCCGGCAAGGTCGTGACGCTGTTGTCGTCGGGTATCGATTCTCCGGTGGCGACCTGGATGCTCGCGCGTCGCGGCGCGGTGTGCGTGCCGGTACATTTCTCCGGTCGTCCGCAGACGCCCGATACGAGCGAGTATTTGGTGCAGGACATCATCCGTGCGCTTGAGCCAGGTGTCCAGATCGGCCGCCTGTACGTGGTGCCGTTTGGCGACTGCCAGCGTGAGATTTCGGTCACCTGTCCCAGCAACCTGCGCGTGATTATGTATCGCCGCATTATGTATTCGGTTGCCGAGCGCATTGCACACATCGAGGGTGCCAAGGCTATCGTTACGGGCGAATCACTTGGGCAGGTTGCCTCCCAAACGCTTGAGAACATCATGGCCGTCAACGAGGCCGTGAAGATCCCCGTGTTCCGTCCTCTCATCGGTTCGGACAAGCAGGAGATCATCGCGCGCGCCGAGGAGATCGGTACGTTCGATATCTCGACTGAGGCCGCTCCCGACTGCTGCACGCTGTTTATGCCGCGCCGTCCCGAGACGCACGCTAAACTCGATGCCGTGCATGAGGCCTGGGAGTTGTTCGATCACGAGGAGATGATCGAGCGCCTGCTCAAGCAGACCGAGTACATTGACTTCGAGAGCAACACGTATAAGGCCCCTAAGACCTTAAAACGCAAACATTCGGAGCTTGCTCCGCGTGAGATTTACCAAGATCACGAGTAAATTTGTGCATAGGCCGACGATGTATTTGTATCGTCGGCCTTTATTTATCTGCGCGTTTGTTTCCAAATTGTTCATTTGTCGACGTGTGCCTGAATAAATGGACATTTTCTCGCAAGGTTTTGGTCAGATTTTGGTTTGACCGCGAAAAACGGTGTGGGCGTGCGGAGGCTGCGGTGCTCGTTTCCTGACACGATGGTGTTGGGAGGTGTTTGCTATGGCGCAGCGCGAGCAACACGAACGGGTCAAAAAGATGGACCGCTGGGCGGGCAAGCTGCTCGGTCATAAGGCAGTGGTGATGGCGATACTGGTCGTCATGGCGATGGCGAGCGGCTTGGCGATGGCGAACCTTGGCGGCGATGCCGGCGGCGTGTCGTTTGAGCGCACTGACGGTTCAGGCTCGTTGGTGGAGCCGGGATCCGGCGATGCCTCGAGCGGAAAGACATCCGAAGGCTCTTCGTCTAAGGCTTCTGCTGCCGCAGAGGTCTATGTCGATGTCGATGGCGCCGTTGTGTCGCCCGGTGTATATCGCCTCAAGGACGGCGCCCGGGTGGCTCAGGCGATCGATGCCGCCGGCGGGCTGGCGCCCGAGGCAGACGTTACGGGGCTTAATCGGGCATCTAAGGTCGTCGATGGGCAGAAGATTCACGTTCCAACGGTAGGGGAGCAGCAGGCGCCCATTGCGGAAGCCGGTGTTGATGGTGGGACTTCCGCATCATCGGGCGTGAGTGGCGCAACAGGACTGGTAAACATCAATACGGCAAGCGCGGCAGAGCTGCAGACGCTCTCGGGTATCGGTCCCTCCATGGCACAGTCGATCATCGATGAGCGGACAAAGAACGGTGCTTTTGCCTCGGTTGACGATCTGATGCGTGTGTCGGGAATCGGCGAGAAGAAGCTTGCCAAAATCAAAGATTGCATCTGCGTATGAGTGCGACCGAGCGCGAACATGTGATGCCTCCGCGGCCCCTGATGCCATGGACGATGACCCTGTGTGTCGGCATGTGCGTGAGCTGCGCCTTGGTGCTCAACGTGGCCGCAGATGCGCTGCTGAGAGAGCGGACGCCGGCGGTCGGGCTGCTATGGGCCATTCCATTTGCGGCGGCGGTATTCGTTGTGCTGGCTCAATCTTGTGCGCGGCTTGCCCCTTTGAAG